>PASO01000009.1 GCA_002712135.1 Gammaproteobacteria bacterium | reverse complement strand
CGTACGATCAGACGTAGCGCGGCTATTTCGCTATTGTATTTTCCGATTAGGCTGGAGAATCGACCGACCGCGGCCTGGGCGTCTGCTCGTGAGCCGTCGTTCACGATTTTGATGACCGCGGTTTTTGTTTCACTGAAGCGTTCTTCATAGTTGTCGGGAATCACTACGACCAGTTCTTTCTTCTTGTTCTTCACCGCTTCTTTGGGGTCACCTTCAAACGGTTCTACCTTGACATCACGTTCTTTAAGCCAACGAATAAATGCAGGGGCATTCTCTATTCCTATCACTGGCACGACGATCTGCTCTGCTTTGTTCTTCAGCGAAATCATGAAACTGAGCATGCCGTAGACAAGAATCGGGGCCAGCACTGGAAACAGAAATGCTGACATCACGGCGCGCTTATCGCGGCGCCCGTCTTTGACTTCCTTGCCGAATACTACACCGATTGCTCTTGTGTCCATCAGTCTATAACCGCTTCAACTAGTTTAATGAATGCTTCTTCCAGATTATCTTCCTTCGCTGCTGCCCTGATTTCTTCTGCTGACCCGGCTGTAACGACTGTTCCCTCAGAAATGATAACGATGTGATCACAGAGTCGTGCTACCTCGTGCATCATATGACTGGAGAAAGTGACGCAGATGTTGCGGTTCTTAAGTTCTGAGATCAGGTCGCGAACCGATTTGGTGGTCATAACATCTAGACCATTGGTCGGTTCGTCAAGCAATACGTTGGGAGGGTCGTGAATGAGTGCTCTTGCGAGGCAGACCTTGGTTTTTTCACCTTGTGAAAATCCTTCGACGCGTCTGTCTGCAATGGATTGCATGTCCAGTAGCCGCAATAGCTCGTCTGTGTTGTTTTCCAGCTTGTTCTCATCGACGCCATGTAGGCGACCAAAGTAGTGAATATGTTCTCTTGCGGTCAGGCGCACATAGAGCGCATGGGTATCTGTTAGTACGCCCATCATGCCTTGTGCCTTTCGTGTCTCGGCAAGGATGTCGACGCCATCGATGCTGGCGGTGCCGGTATCCTGCTTTAACAGACCATATATGACGCGCAGCGTGGTAGATTTTCCTGAGCCATTGGGTCCGAGTAATCCGGTGGCCTCACCGTTCTTGGCGGTGAATGACACTTCTTTTACCGCTTGGATTTCTCCAAACGATTTGGCCAGACCGTCTGCGGTAATCATTGACGACCTTCCTTGATGACTTGCAGCGTCGTCGGACCTGCAAGACTAGTAAAGAAGTCCGGACGAACAAGATTGGCAGTACAAGCAGCTTTTACTTCCTTCGGGTTGGGTCTATCGAAAAAGTCTGACAGAATGCCCGGCATGCACCCCTGGATCATTACACCGTGTCCGACGCCTGCGACGACGATGTGTTTAGAGTTCGAAAGGGTGGCGGCAGCTTCCCATCCGTATTTAGGAGGGGTGACAGGGTCAAGCTTACCCGATAAAAGCAGCGTTGGGATGTCAGATGATACCGCCTCGAAGTAACGTTCTGGAATTGAACCCTTAGGCCAGAACTCACAAATTGGCTTTAACAGTCTATAGAGCTGATTGTCGAAGTCCTTGCTATTATGTGGTTCGTTAACAAGAGTCATGTCCTCTGCGCAAAGTACCGACGCCATCATGCCCAGGCTAACCAGAGGTTCTTCTCCACCCAAGGCATAGCCCAGCGTTCCCAGTGGTTCTAGATTGCCGTTGTAGGCTTCTTCTATAGCCAGCGGCAGTAGAGAAGTCATCGTGCGCTCATACATAATGGCGTGAACTAGGCGACTGAAAATCAATGGGTCTATCTTTCCTTTTACTCTTTCCCCGGTTCTCGGATGGGCAACCCACACCTCGATAACCTCATCACGATGGCGCTGAACTAGTTCTCTGAAGTGTAATTCCAGACTGGGAAAGGCGGCAGCGCAAGCTGGTTGCGCCTGGCAGTCTACAAGGAGTAGTTCAAACGAAGATTGGGCGTCAACCGCAATGTTGGCAGGAACTGCCATTGTCAGTGGTACCACACCGTCTAGAATTGCGCTGCGAACCGCGTAGGGATGGCGCCGCATATACACGAGCGCCGCTCGGGTTCCGTATGAACCGCCCAGTAAATTGATCTTCTGATATCCCAGTATTTCTCGCACTTCATTCAGGTCATCCATGGCAATTGGCGTGGTATAAAGTGCCGGGTCTGCGTCGAGTCTTTGCAGACAGATGCGTTGCTCATCCACCTGCTTTGCCATAACTTCGGCGACTGTGAGATCGAAGTTCTCCAGATACAGAGATTCTTCTACGCAGGAAAGGGAATTGGAATCGCCTGTTCCTCGCTGGTCGATTAATACGATATCCCGCTCCTTCCGCAGGTCGCGCAGCACGGCAAAAAGATAGGGGCCGACATCCACCGCAGACTGACCGGGACCGCCAGCAAGAAAGAAAATAGGATCAGGTTTGACGACAGACGTCGTTGCGGGAAGCAGCATGACGTTGAGGTCTATCTTGCGACCCGATTTGGATTCGCGATCTTCGAACACGCTGATGAAGCCACACAAGGCATCATCAACGATGGCTGTTATCCGGGGAAACTCCGGGCGCTCACATTTGCCGAGAAGATCATAATTAGGTTTAACCAACTTACTCTGGTCAACACCGACTTCGCAGCCTGCGAGTAGTACCACGAAACATCCTGAGAGCCAGAGTCTATGTAGCAAACCCCTGAATCCTGGCTGCTTCCTCGCGGAGCATTTCTGGTGACCCGAGTAGTTGCCGGTTCGCACCAATTCGTTTGAACCAGTAGTGCAGTCCAACAAGGTCCGTGAATCCCATGCCGCCGTGAACTTCTGTCGACTTCTTGGCGACCATCTGACCAACCTCCTGCAGATGCGCTTTAGTATGGCTTGCGACCAGGCGTTTCTCATCGGGAAGTTCGTCCAGGGCGTGACCCGCATACCATACCATGGCGCGACATGGTTCCAGGGCCCCGGCCATATCTGCACACATGTGTTTTACGGCCTGAAAGGACGCGATGATGCGATTGAATTGCTCACGCTGCATCGCATAGGCGACTGATTGATCAAGCATGCATTGTGCCGCACCCAGCGTGTCGGCTGCCTGCATGGCACGACCAACGTCAAGCGCCTCGATAAACACATTTGCATCGTTCGAGACAAGCGCTGCATCCGCATTGTCATATACGAGCTGACAGGTCGATCTGGTTCTGTCTACCGTTGGCAGGTTGGTTCGCTCCACTTCCCCGGCGCTAACGAGATAGAGATTAAACTTGGCGTCCGCCACTAGGTAGTCGTCGGCGCCGCTGTCCAGTACAAACAAAGATTTGCCACTAATCTTCCCGTTTTTGACGGTAACATCGGCGTCTGCTCTGGCACCGATTGCCTCTCCGAATGCGATACCCACCCGCCGACTTCCATCAGCTATACCGGATAGTATCTCGTCTTGATTACCTGCTACCTTAAGCGCGACTGGCGCAATGATAGCAGATGAGAGGAACGGGGCAGGGGTCACGTGGTAACCCAGACTCTCGGAGACAATGGCGGCATCGAGGTAACTCAGCCCAACACCACCCTGCGCTTCCGGGATCAGCAGCCCGGGAATACCAAGTTCGGACAAGCCCTGCCAGACCCTGGCATCGCTTTCATCACCGTCGGTAAATTTGCGCACTTCATCCAGAGGAAGCTCGTCGGAGAGGTAGCGATTAACGCTGTCCTGAAGCAGTATTTGTTCTTCTGATAATCCAAATTCCATATCGAACCCCTACTTTTCTTTAACTTCAGGTCTGGGCTCTCTCGGCATGCCAAGTCCACGTTCACTGATGATGTTGCGCTGGATTTGGTTGGTGCCACCGCCTATGATCAGACCAAGGTAATACATATATTGATACTGCCAGGACCCGCCACTGCGCAGATAAGGGCTATCGCCAAAAGATAGACCGATTTCACCCATGACGTCGATTGCCAGGCCCTCCAGCTCATGACGCAGCTCCGTACCCTGGAACTTGACGACCATTGATGCGAGCGAGGTATCCTGATTCTTGTTGATACGGGAAGATAGCAGCCGTATATCGTTGTAACTCATTGCCATCACGCGGCCCTGAATTTTCATCAACCTTTCGCGGAATTGTGGTTTATCGATCAATCGCTCACCGTTAATCGTTTCCTGGTGCATCATTTCTATAAGCGCATTCAGTCTTGCCTGGGCCGCATCTGGTGGGGCAAGCGAGCCCCGTTCGAACCCAAGCAGGGCATTGGCAACCTGCCAGCCTTCACCTCGCTTACCAACGATCTGATCTTTCGGAACCCGTACGTCGGTAAAAAATACCTCGTTGAAATTCGGGTCCATGGTCATGTCGATCAAGGGCCTTACTTCTATGCCTGGTGTATCCATCTTAAACAGCAAAAATGAAATACCGTGATGCTTTGGAGCGTCCGGTTCGGTGCGAACGAGGCAGAAAATCCAGTCGGCAGTGTGAGCACCACTGGTCCATATCTTCTGTCCATTGATTACCCATTCGTCGCCATTGAGTTCGGCTCGGGTGGATAGACTGGCAAGATCGCTGCCAGCCCCGGGCTCTGAATAGCCCTGACACCATTTCATTTCACCGTAGATTGTGGGCCTGATAATCTGCTCGCGTTGTTCTTCCGTACCTATTTCCAGCAGGATCGGCGTCAGCATGGTGACGCCCTGACCGGCCATGCCGGTATTCATCTGCACGCGGCCAAACTCTTCGGCGATAATACGTGACTGGATAATGTCCGGTTCGGCACCGTAGCCACCATACTTTTTTGGAATCGTACGTGCCGCATAACCGTTTTCGATCAGTTTCTTCTGCCACGCTTGTGCCGTAGAACTTTGGTAATCGCGGCCCTTGGGTTGGGCGTCTTTATTGTCTTCGACGAATTTACGGACCTTAGCGCGAAAGTCCTCGTATTCGGGTCCGAAAGATAAATCCATGGTGGTTTATGCCTTAGGAGTTAGTTGTACAAGAATACCGTTAGCAGCCTTGGGGTGAATAAATACCTGAGGCCCGCCAACGCCGATGAGCTGTACGCCATTGGCTTCAAGTTCTGCGACCGTTGCGTCAAGATCGTCGACTTCCATGGCAATGGTGTGTACGCCTTCACCACGGGCATCTACTGCTTTACCAACTGCTGAATCGTTACTGGTTGGCGCGACGACTTCGATAAAACTACCGTCGCCAAGATTAAAAAAAGCCTGCTTCAGACCAAGCTCTTTAGATTCTGCGGTGCGGTCCAGCTCCAAGCCTAGCTTATCACGCCAGGTTTCTATTCCGGCGTCAAAGTCCTTTACTCGTACTACTGTGTGGTGAACACGGTTAATTTGCATCGGGAATCCTTAGGTTTTTGAGAGAGTTANGNGNGTAGAATATACGTTTGCTGGGACGGCACTGCAAACATGNAAAAATTAACTCTNTCTTGAGTTTTTGAATTCAAATGGCGTTGGTAATGGAGTTTGCATTGAGTTTCTGTAGTAGNCGGTGTTTTTTTGCCCTCATTGGACTCCTGCTCGATCATNCATAANATTCTCTN
The DNA here is from genome assembly GCA_002712135.1 of Gammaproteobacteria bacterium. Lineage (GTDB taxonomy): Bacteria > Pseudomonadota > Gammaproteobacteria > Pseudomonadales > Azotimanducaceae > UBA7455. The sequence goes on along the minus strand of PASO01000009.1, from coordinate 90,658 downwards.
TAGCNTGGCNNTATTCTGCTGCTAATCCGTTGATTTTGCTTGCAACCCCGCTCGCTTCACGAGAGACTTTCGTTCCCTGTAACCCTGAGTTACTAACACTAATATTTACGAAATATGAAAAAAATAGGAGCCTAAAAATGGCAGTTCAAGTTGGAGATAGCATCCCTGACGTTACTCTGAAAATCATGGGAGAAAATGGACCCGAGGACATAAGCACAGCAGATGTCTTCTCTGGCAAGAAGGTTGTTATGTTTGCNGTACCCGGTGCATTTACGCCTACATGTAGTAATGCCCATCTGCCTGGTTTCGTTGCTAATGCAGATAAAATCAAGGAAAAGGGCGTNGATACAATCGTGTGTATCTCAGTGAACGATGCGTTTGTGATGGACGCTTGGGGCAAGGCGGGTAATGCGGAAGAGATCATGATGGTTGGTGACGGTAATTGTGAGCTGGCGAANGCATTGGGCGTAACCATGGACGGCAGTGGTTTTGGGCTTGGAACCCGATCGATGCGATATTCTCTCGTAGCAGAAGATGGCAAGATCACCACGCTTAATCTTGAGCAGGGTGGTGCCTACGAAGTAAGTTCCGCTGACGCCATTCTCGAGGTGCTGTAGCGCTCTGTTTTGACCTTTCTTTCAGTTGTTTGAACCCTGGGTCTTATGGACACTGCTGGCCGCATCGATCCAAGCGGTGCGAACAGCAGGCCAAAAACACCTGGCTAATGACATGTCGCCGCTTGCGGCGACATTGGTCCGTTATCTTTTTGGATTACCCTTTGCGCTGATCTACCTCGCAGTTTTTTGGTCAGTGGCGGACCAGTGCCCCCACACTCTCGACTTAACGTTTGCGCTGAAGATACTCATCGGCGGCGTACTGCAAATTCTCTCGACCATCCTGATGATTCGTCTGTTTATGATGAGAAACTTTGCCGTTGGCAGTGCGTATGTNCGCTGTGAGATCTTAATGACGGCGATCATCGGTGCCATTTTTTTTGCAGATACAGTGTCGGCGCTTGGCTGGCTCGCGATTACTTTGAGTGCTTTGGGTCTCGTTATTGTAAGCATTGCGAAAACGGGTACGCAGGGAAGTTTATGGAATAATTCGGCAGCGTTAGGACTAAGTGCAGGGCTTGGCTTCTCGTTGACCTCACTACTCATTCGTTCTGCCAGTTTGTCTCTTGGTGTTGAGCCTATGCTGGCGGCAGCGGTTACTCTGGTTTCCATGGTTGGGCTACAGACCGTGATCTGCGTTGTGTGGGTATGGCTGCGCGATGCTGGGGAGTTTGTATCTATCCTCCGACGGTGGCGCCTTAGTTTATTTGTTGGCGTAACTAGTATTGTGGGTTCGGCGGCGTGGTTTACGGCATTCACGCTGGAGCGNGCAGCCTACGTTAAGACTTTGGGTCAGATAGAACTGATNATTACGGTGCTCATATCCATTCTGTTTTTTAAGGAAGTGCCGAACAGAAAAGAGTTTTNCGGCATGACAATACTAGTGGTGGGCGTNCTCTTGTTACTGCTGGNGACCTAGTGCAGTTATCCAGTGAAGACTGATATTTCTACACCGTCTTCATCATCTCGATATTCAATATGGGATTCAACGTATTGTGTTTCGTAATGTCCGCAGTTGCGCACGTAGTCTAGATACTCTTCCGGATTAAAGTGCGGACCCACGTTATCNGCGAATACAATGCTGCCAGGTTTGAGCAGATCGTTGTCTTCAAGCGCTAACAGATCGGGCTTGTAGAGATCTTTCCAGTGATCGAGAAAAATGAGATCGAAGGGTCCTTCGAGGGTTGGGATAACATCTGAGGATGACCCGAAAATAATTTCCACGCGATCGCTTAGGCGAGCGTATTCAATCATCTGCCGCGCAACATCGACGCTATCACTATTCACCTCTATGCCAGTCAGCTTATCGTCCTGTGGCAATACGCTACCGATCAATATGCTGGAATAACCGCAAAAACATCCACATTCCAATACCGAAGCGCCAGCGGGAAGGTTGCGTATTCTTTCCTGAAGAATCGGACCCTTCTCGGGTCCAACGTTCATGAGAAATTCGCGATTNATCCCATAATCGTCAAGCGCTGCCAGCATTGCAGGAACGCCGCCNGNNNGNGCGTTNTTTTTGACATNCGCTAACGCATCTTCATGAATAGTCACGTTTGTTATCGTACCTTTTCTATTAGTTCTGCGTACCTATCCAAGACGGGNAGCACGCGATCCGCTTCAGCCTGAGGAAGACCAAGNATGAATTCGGTGAATCCCTGCTCCATGCGACCTTTTAGTTGANCCTNGTCGCTCGGTGCACCGAATAGCGCGAGCGTAATGTNTNCNGGACTCCTGCCCGCTTTTTCACAGGCCTCGTTCAGTCTGGCGATATTACCGCTGCCCGGACCGCCAATTGGCATCCAGCCATCGCAGTACTCAGCTACGCGATCAAACACCCACTTGGAATTGGCNCCCATCCACATGGGTGGGCCACCCATTTGTTTTGGTTTGGGCCAGGACCATATCGGGTCGAAGTCGACAAATTCGCCGTGGAACTCTGCTTCATCTTTAGTCCAGATCTCCTTCATGGCGAGGACCTTTTCGCGCACGATCTTCCAACGGTTTTTGTAGTCCGCACCGTGATTCTCCATTTCTTCCTNATTCCATCCGGCTCCAATACCAAGAATGAATCGGCCGTTGGATATGTAGTCGAGTGATGCACATTCCTTGGCAAGCGTGATTGGGTCACGTTCAATGACCAGACATATCCCTGTGCCAACCTTTAGCTTCTTGGTTACTGACGCCGCAGCAGTCAGTGCAACGAAGGGGTCATGGGCACGCCAGTATTGTTCCGGCAGGTCACCGCCACCAGGGAAGGGTGTCTTTCGGGAAACAGGGATGTGTGTATGCTCCGGTACGAACAGGTAGTCAAAGCNGCGCTCTTCAAGCGCGAGTGCCAGTTCAATGGGCTGTATCGCCTTGTCGGTAGGGAAGATCGAAACGCCAAAGTTTGCCATTNAGTAGTCCTCGAATTAAAGCAGGGATTATATGATTGCTNCGGCGTATAAANAAATCACACCTATATTGCTGCACTTGGANNNGTTTTTTGGCAGGATAGTTCCAAAGCGGGTGTAGCTCAGTTGGTAGAGTCCCAGCTTCCCAAGCTGGTTGTCGCGAGTTCGACCCTCGTCGCCCGCTCCAAATATTGTTTTGGACAAACCATGGGTAACAAGATGGTTCAAATAATATTGNTAATTNTNTTGTCGCGGATTNCAGTATTTCTCAACGGAAGTACTGGCAAGCACCTTATTNTCAAAGTTGTGTTGTGTATTTTCAGGTGNACACCTGCGATTATTCAAGCATATTGGTTAATATTCCGCGACAAGTAAGACGCATCCACCCGATGTGAATTTGCTCACTTCTTCACATCGGCAGGATTTAACATGCCGGCACGCACCTTCTCCCGCAGTCGTTTCTGATGACTCGAGGGTTGGCGTGATCTTGCTTTGAGTTCTGTTTCCAGACCNAGATCGCCCTGCTGTTGCATCCATTTGTTCAGCGCCTTTGCCAGTCTGGATTCAACTTCGTAATATTCGGAGTGACCAGCCAGATTGTTCTGCTCAAAGGGATCATTCTCGACGTCATACAATTCTGCGGCGGGCCGATGGGATAGAAACTCAACGTGCTGCGCTAGTCCCGGGTTCTTTTTACTGTCTTCCTGCCAGGACTTATAAACCGGTTTTTTATGAATTCCATTGATCCAGAATTCATTGTCGGAAGCCAGGTTGCGGATCAGTTTGTAGCGTTCGTCACGCACTGCACGGCTTGGATAGGGTTCCTGGTAGCCGAACACACCAACCGTGGTATGTTGAGAAAAGACGTATTGGCGGTGCGTTCCCCGCTCTCGATCCAGCACTGGTAGAAAGCTCCGTCCATCAAATCCGCGTCCGCCATNTTTTGTGCCGGCATGGCCTGTATCCGATTCCTGGGGGTTTCCACCAGCAATCTCGACCAGGGTAGGTGCGACATCAATGTACTGAAGCAACGCGTCGGTTGAACTGCCAGATGTGATACGCCCGGGCCAACGGACAAAACCAGCTACGCGTATGCCATTGTCATAAAGGCTCCATTTACCGCCGTAGGGCATTTGACTGCCCTGTTCGCTGAAGAACCAGACTATGGTTTCGGACACCTGTCCGGCCGCGTCTATAATTTCGAGCAAGCTACCAACCTGTTCATCCAGTGCGCTAACCTCGGCGTAATAATCCGCTAAGGCGTTGCGTGTGACTTCGTTGTCGTGAAGCCAGGAGGGCAGAGTCAGTTTTTCCGCGTCGTAGAGTTCCCGTGGCCCACTATGCCACGGCGAGTGAGGATGGTTCGAGGCGAACACCATGAACCAGGGTTGCTGCTTGTCTCGATTAATAAAGTCTGCTGCCTCGTCGATATTGTCTCTGGTCGAAAGGTCTTCGAAAGGAAACGCAACCGCTGGACTGATGTGTTGCTTGCCGCGCAGCCCAACCCGATATCCTAGGTCTTTGAGGTGATGAAAAACGCTACGCGTTTCTGGATCGACCATAGTGTGATTCGGGTAAGCGCCACTGCGAAACGGATACAAGCCTGTATAAAGTGCATGCCGAAGCGGCGAGCAAACGGCTGAGGAAGCAAAGAAACCCTCCAGTCGCATGCCGTCTTGAGCCAGTTGGTCGATATTTGGCGAATAGATATCTGCGTTCCCAGTGGCTCCCAGGTCACGCCAGTGGAGATCATCGGCGAGGATGATCAGAATATTTGGTTTGGCTTTCGATTGCTCAATATTTTGAGTCCAGCCCGGTCTTGATAAGACCAAGACGAGAATTGCCAGTAGTAATATTCGAAACTGCATCACGTGACCTGCCGACTTAGAAAGAAGTAATACAAGCCCTAGAAGTCTGGCTCCTGGTTCGATTTGAGTCCAGCATTTTTGGTGGTATNGATACTATCAATATTATCTGGCGTGGCACCTGCATAGAATATGGCTAACTTCTCAAACTCGGTTCTGGCTGCAAGCTCAGTGACCAATCACGATGCGTGGTCTTNGCCTCGATCCCCTGGATAATCACNTGAGCGATACTAGGGATGAGTGCAATGGCAGATTCAANCAGTNGCTTTGGTTTTATCTATGGTGCAGGATCCTGCGGATGCATTCTCTCAGTAGTACGCCGCATATGACCAGCTTCGGCTTGGTGCAGATCAGATAAACGAACCATAAAAATTACTCCATCCAATTATGGATATTACGTATATCGAGATACGTTAGCTGACCCCGGTATCAGCAAGACATCTTGCGTACCAGGTATCCCATTTTCTGGACATGGACTCTACACGATCTGGGTATCTGCCCGCTAGATCGTAAAGTTCGCAGCGGTCCGCTTCCATGTCGTATAACTCCCAGGCCTCTTTGCCAGCCTGGATGGGGATACCTGCCTGATCCCGCTTGGGACCTTCAGTGACAATTTTCCATTTACCTTCGCGCATCGCTCTTGCGCCACCGATTTTCCAATAGATTTCACGATCTTCTGCGGTAAAGTTTTCTTCACGGAAAATCGCTGCCAGACTTTGGCCCTCCGGCGGAAGCACCTCGCGATTCCCGTAACTGGAAGGCACCTCGATGCCCGCAAGATCAGCGCATGTCGGCAGCAAATCAATCACGTGGCCGATGTCCTTGATGATCTGACCACCTTTCATTTTTTCGGGCCAGCTAGCGATCAAAGGTGTAGCNACGCCTCCCTCATGATCGAAATCTTTAAAAAGTCTAAAGGGAGTGTTGCTGGCGTTCGCCCAAGCAGCTCCCACCGTTTGATATGAATCGACTGCGCCAGGTGGTAAGTGTGGCGTATTGTGAATTTCTTCTGCGCAGCCACCATTGTCGGACAAGAATAGCACTAGCGTGTTCTCTTCCTTACCTAGGTCTCGAATCTTATCGAGTACGCGCCCGATAGATTGATCGAGCCGATCCACCATGGCTGCATACACTGCCATTGCTTCAACGGCGTGCTCACCTAGGTTCGCATAGGATAGCTCGGCGCGCTCGTCGGCTGCGGGTAGCCCCCAACGGGAATCGATCAGACCCAATTCCAGTAGTCGCTGGTAGCGGCGTTGACGGATTTCAGACCAGCCAACAGCGTATCGGTCCCGGTATTTCTTAATATCCTCGGGCCATGCCTGAAGGGGAAAATGCGGTGCGCAGTGTGGCAGATAAAGAAAGAATGGGTCGTCGCCAGCAGCACATTCATCGAGGAATCTAATTGCATAGTCAGCAATTGCATCCGTCGTATAAAAGTCAGGATCTTCAGGAGTAAAGGGATGAATGACCGTGTCCTGATCACACCAGGCACGGATGTCATCTTCAGATTTTCGGCTAGGTTCCGCTTCTCCGTCACGCCGCTCACCGGGATTGAAGTAGTTGCTGCACCCGCTAATTAAACCCCAGTACCGTTCGAAGCCCCGTGCTAAGGGTCTGCGTTCTTGGCTTTCCCCATTGTGCCACTTACCTGATGCCAGGGTGCGGTAGCCCCCCAGCTTAAGTAACTCGGCAATGGTAATGTTGTTTCGGGCGTGAAGTGTGCCGCCATCTGCTTTCTCAGTGACTTGGTAAGGATAGAGTCCGGTTAGCAGAGATGCGCGAGCTGGGGAACATTTGGCGTTGGTATAGAAGTGGGTGAATCGCTGCCCTTGTTCTGCGAGACGGTCGAGGTTCGGTGTTTCGATCTCTCCGCCGTAACATCTGAGGTCTGAAAATCCCAGATCGTCCGCCAGGATAATGACAATGTTTGGTCTGCTNCTCAAAACTTCTCCTAGTAGCCAAGTTGCTTTTGCCACTGAAATCCTTTGCCATCGTTCTCCTCACGCAGAAGTTCTAGTTCAGTAGTAACTGCATCTCGACCCGCTTTTGCCTCGGAGTCGTCGGGACAAGAAGCGAGTTCTGATTTAGGATCACCCGCTATTCTGGTGCCGATCAGAACCCGTGGTTGACGATAGTCATACGGCCTTGCGCGGTGCAGGAGTGAGCGGTTGTCCCAAATTATNGTNTCTCCTACTTGCCAGTCGTGGCAGTANGTGCGCGAAGGGTCAGATACCACAAACTCCACCANGNTCTTCAGCAACTCGCGGCTCTCGTTNCGTTCCAATCCTGGGATNTTGAACGCGTGGCGGCCAATGAAGAGNTTTTTTNCNCCGGTTTCGGGATGAGTTTTAACGAGCGGCCTAAGGTACGCCTCGCCATGGAAGATAGTTTCTGTGTCCTTTGGCGGAAAGTAACCGTTGTCGTATGCCTGCGAAATCTGGGTGGAGTGGTAGGCGCTAAGGCTTTCTGCACGTTCCTTCGTTGCGTCATCCAGCGCGGCATAGCCCGCGCGCATATCGGCAAATTCTGTTTCTCCACCTTCGTCTGGTACTGNCACCGCNGTGAGAATNCCACACTTTGCACTAACCGGCATGTAGGTAGAATCGGCGTGCCAGTTTTGGTTTCCCAGAATGCCCATCATGTTCTGATCCCTGGGTTCGAAGTTTTCGAAGGAGCCATCACCGAGTGGTTTTCGATTGGCGATATGTCTGCCGCCGAATTGAACCTCGCCGAAAAGTTCTCCGAATGCTGTGCTCTCGTCCAAAGTCAGGAACTGTTCCGGGAAAACCAGAAACCCGTACTCCAGAAATGAAGACTTTATAGTTACGACCTCTTCATCATTGAGCTCGCGCAAGGNGATGTCGGTGATGACTGCGCCAAAAACCTTGTCTTTAATAGGTGTAATTATACTCATAGTGGGTCCCCCTACATCGATTCTATACCAACGGCCGAACTGATCTAGTCTAATATTATGTACTCACACGCTGACTTGATGCGCAAACTTGCCTGATACGGCTTTGACCGTGCATCCAAAANTTATAGACACGAAAGGGCTGGTTGCCGTGTTTTATGAGGGTTTACTCGCGAGAGTGTGCTTGAGGGAAAAACNAGGTTTTACCCGAATCGTCCATAGCTCTTTCGCTTTAGATCTCAGCTGGAACCCGTTTTTTCAGTTACCAAGTACTTGTAATGCGTTCTGGATGAATCGAAAAGTACTTGAGTACAAGTTTGACGCTGTTAAAGTTTCATCGATTTACGATGTTTCGATCATCGAGAAAACTAAAAAGCAGCTTGTTTGTGATTGGCAGCATCTCCTGAAAAAGCTGCAAAGACTAGATCCTGAGAGATACGAACAACNTGTNAATGAAAGGCCTGTACGTCACNCGTCTGTAAAGGTTATTNGCGGTGTTGTAAGAGACTGGGAGAAAGTGAGTTAGCTTGGTTCAATGCCGTNNTGCAGTGCAGCGTACTCTTCCTTATTTTGTCCGGCGTCTGCAAAGGTGACTAGCTTGAACTCTTTATCTGCGCCGTTCTGTTTTGCGATTTCGGTGTAAATAGTTTCACCCCACCAGTCTGATTTAGGGATGCCGCCTTCGGCGTCGACTGCCGTGTCGGTGGCAAGCACCTGGGGGCCCCTGACAAAGGCGATAGATTCAGTGGTTTTATCCCCATCGGTTACGCGGCGAATTTCCAGCGGAATAGTCACCTCAATCTTATCCCCAGAGGACCAATTACGTTCTATTTCAATCATGCGAGAGTCTTTGGGTGTATAGGTAGTGCCATCGATGGTTGCTTCAAATTTCGTGGCCCAGGTCGGCACACGTAAAATGATGGGAAACTGCATGGCCTCATCGATCTCTACTTCAATCTCGAAGTCACCGGTCTGCGGGTAGTCTCCTGTAACGTTCAGGGTGACCGTTTGTTGCGCAAGATTGAGTACGTGCTTGCCTGGAATGTACTGCAGGAGCGCAGGTTTGCCGTTCAAGGTGCCGGAGGCGAACGTGGGGATCATTGCCAGACCTCGCGGTATGCTACTGGAACAGCAGGAGATGGCCGGATCCATTTTTTCATCGTGACCGTTGTAATGCTTTTTACCGATAAGTGGAGAGAAATAGGTTACTTCACCAGTTAACGGCGACTGTGCGGCTGGTAGTGCGTTGTAAATAGTACGCTCGAGCTCGTCGGCGTATTGACTNTCTCCGGTGAGTTCTAAAAGGTGTCGTGTTAATTGCAGCCAGGTCACTGTTACACATCCNTCGCCGAGCGCCTGACCGNAAGGTAGNCGGTGGTTTGGTGTGAATTGTTCGTGATAGCTAGCGGTCCCGGTAATGTAGAGTCGCTTGCTAACGATGTCGTCCCAGGCTTTTTTGCAAGCGATGAAGAAACGCTCGTCAGGGTTGAGTCGATAGAATTCGAGTAGACCNACCAAATTTGACAGCATTTCATAAGCCTTTCGGTTGGCAGTCTTGTAAACGTTGCCATGTTCCAAAAGACTGTTTAGCAGGTGGCAGCCGTCGTCATACATCCAGGTTTCAGGGTCGCTTTCGTCTTCCCAAGCGTCAACGATCCTGTTACAGAACTTTAGGTAACGTGGTTCGCCAGTAAGTCGATACAACATGGCGATGGGTTCAAGCACACTGGTGGCGGCCATGCCCATGTGGGCGCTAGCGAGCCTTAAGCTTCGGTTTTGCACCACATAAAGGCTATACATTAGGTCTGCTGCTCGCATGCTTGCCTCGAGTGCGGATTCATATTCGGTAGCCTCGTAATAAGTGAGGAGTCCGATCAGGTTGTATTTGTGCGTCCAGACATCCCANACAGGGAAGTCCCAACCAAGTCCGTCTCCCTGACCGAACTGGTCATCCTCTTTATATGTTCCGAGGTATCCGTTGGGTAGCTGTGAATCGATGAGTCTTTTTACTGCGCGGTCCATTCGCGTCATCAGCCGATCATCTCCGGTAAACCACCACGCATAGGTTGCTGCATGCAGGTATTTACCAATATGCTCACCTGACCACCACTGTTTTCCAGGGCGATTCTCGAACGGCTCGAGGATCATATCGAGGTCTAGCGTAAGCAGGCGTTTCTCTACATTTATCTGCATGCGCTCGGCAATCCAGCCATTGTATTGAGTGTCTCGTAGGTTGGCTGGCTCAAACATGATGTTCACCTTTGCCTCAACAGCAGGTTTCACTCTAGACTTCTCCTCTGTGCGTGAAAACGGGTAGTTTAACAAGCGCACCGCGATTGAGTCATAAACAAATTAAGGAGAGCAGTAGTGAGTAGTTCCCAGCCTGATAAGGATCGTTTGATCGAACTGATAGAGGCGCAGCGGGAGTTTCGCGATGTTCTCCTCGACGACCCGCACCGACCTACCTACCACTTTACTAATCCCGAAGGACGTGGCATGCCGTTCGATCCTAACGGGACTATCTTTTGGAACGGCAAGTACCATCTTTGCTACATCTACCAAAATGATGATCGCTCCGTCGGTCATTCAAAGGATGAGCGTAATTTCGACGTTTGGGGGCATGCCTCAAGTGTTGACCTGTTGCACTGGCGATTTCACAAACCTGCGATAGAGCCGGGTGACCCGGATCGCTCCATATTCAGTGGCAATTGTTTTATTAACAATCAGGGTGAAGTCACCATGTTGTATCACGGGGTTGGTGCTGGAAACTGTATCGCGACCTGTTCTGATCCCGAGCTGGATGACTGGGTGAAACTAGAGTCAAATCCGATCATCCCGATTCCGGCAAAAGACAGCACGGAGGGAAAGCTTTATAGCTCCTGGGATCCGCATGGTTGGACTGAAAATGGTGAGCATCTGGCGATCTTTGGCGGGCCGAACCCGGCGCTGTTTAGGGCACAGAACCTAGAAGATTGGGAATATGTGGGTCCGTTTCTAGCCAACAATATGCCTGATGTTGGCGAGAGAGAGGATGTATCTTGCCCTGACTTTTTTAAACTGGGCGATAAGTACGCGCTGCTCTGTATTAGCCATAACCGAGGCGCGCGTATCTACCTTGGTGAGTGGCGAGACAACCAGTTTCATCCAGAGGTGCATCAACGCATGAACTTCCCGGGAGGCACCTGCTTTGCGCCGGAGTCTTTGTTGGACGATAAGGGTCGCCGCATCATGTGGGCATGGATTCTGGAAAGGAATGAGCCACTTCACATTACCGAGTTCACCAATCCGCCGAGTTATGGGTGGAGTGGCTTTATGTCGCTACCCCGAGTGTTATCGCTCGGTGATGACGGCACACTACTTATTGAGCCGGTGGAAGAGTTGGAGCGTTTGCGTCTTAGAGAAAGGCAGGAACTCAACATCGAGGTTAGCGCCGATAACGATGTGTGTCTCGATAGCATTGCTGGTAATACGTTGGAGATTGAGTTGACCATCGACCGACAGGACGCGGATGTCGTTGGCCTTAAGGTTTGTGCATCTCCGAACGCCGAAGAACAAACCCTGATTGAGTATTCTTCCTCAACCGGTGAGCTCTCCGTTGATGTTGAGAAGTCGACGTTGGATAAATCCATTGAGTATTATTACTACACCATGCTCTTCGGTAGAGAAAACCCGGTTGTTACGAAACAGGTTGCACCGCTTGAGCTTAAACCTGCCGAGAAATTGGAACTGCGTATCTTTATCGACCGCTCTGTTATCGAAATCTTCGCCAATAAGCGGCAATGCGTCACCCAAAGTGTTTATCCAACTCGTGATGACAGCACCGGCGTCGCACTCTTTACCAGGGGTGGTTCAATGATGGTGGAGTCGATCCAGGCCTGGGACATAGCAGCGACGAATCAGTGGTGAGTCGCCGCGTAGTGTTAGTAAAGTAGAATGACGCATAATTTAAGTCGTAATAGTATTTAAGGAGCAGTTATGAGTGATGCCAGATCGGCGTATCTTTTGGTGGGCATGACCAGGTCCGGTGAGCCGGATCAGGAAGATATTGAGGGTACCCAGAAATATCAGGAACTTGGCGAGAAGGCGATGGAACGAGCGGGAGTAACCATAGGAATGGTTGCGACTGGCAGTACAGACCCCGCTAATAAAATGGAAGTGCTTGAAGGTTCATACCCCTATCAGGCTATTGCGATCGAGCGTTTTCCATCGTTAGAAGGGCTCGAAACATTCTGGTTCTCTGAAGAGTATCAGAAGGCGATAAAGATAAGACAACAGCTAAAGTCGGGTACGCTNCATTTTGTTGCTGTACTTGAAGGCACCCCTCTCGATGAGCNGGGAGAGNCGCCGGCTGACGGCGTGCTTGCCTATTCCNTTACCTGTCCTCCGGCTGCAAGTGAATTTGAAGGCTATGACCTGAAGAAATACAGCGAGATCGCAGGTNGGATAGACCGGGGCTACAAGCCGCAGTTGATTGCGCAAGTTACTTCAGCGCAAGAGTTACGCCTGTTGGAAGGCGAGTGGCCGTTTCCGGGCGGTGTCATCGTGCGCGCACACCCGAGCGTGCANACACTGGTCGACTATTGGCAGAATCCTGTTTACATCGAGGCCAGAAAAAATCGTCCGGAACTCGCCATGCAGGCTATCATTCCCGGGTTTGTANTGCCGGAGTGAGAAGCTAGATTGACCTTCCGCCGTCAATATCCAGCGCGACGCCGGTGAGGAACCTGGCTTCATCGGACGCGAGAAAAGCATAGGCGTCTGCAACATCCTCCGGCATGGCTCTGCGCCCCAGGGGGATGCCATCGATCACCATCTTCTCCATGTCTTCTGACAGTTCTTCCTTGCCGGTGGACGTTAAATCGAATCCCGTTGGTGATGAAACCGGACAGACGCAGTTGGCCCTGATGTTAGGAGCAAGTTCCAGGGCCATACTTTTGGTTAGCGTAATCACTGCACCTTTAGATGCGTTGTAGGGTGTTAGGCCTTTGCGCGGTCGTTTGCCTGCGATGGAGGCGGTGCTGATGATGCTACTACCGGCGGGCATATNTTCAANACTGTATTTTGTCGCGAGGAATATGCTGCGTACGTTGATTGTCCACATGCGGTCAAAGTCGTCCACGTCCATACGCGTCATATAGGCGCCGCGATGAGGAACGCCGGCATTGCAACACATGACATCAATCTTACCGAAGTTATCGACCGCNGCCTGCACCATGGCGATGTTGTCTTGTTCATCTGCCACATCGACCCGGATGGCGACCGCGCTGGGTAGCTCCGAAGCTACTCTTTCTGCGCCTTCAAGATCAATATCGGCCAGTAGTACGTTCGCACCTTCGGCCGCAAATTTTCTGGTGATGGCAACGCCAAAGCCTGACGCTGCGCCGGTTACGACCACACTCTTATCTTCGAACCTATTCATTGGAGTACCTTTAGTTCTTCAGTACGTCTTTAAACGGGCCGGTGTCCGACCTTGCTTCCTTGGGCATATCGAGGACGCGTTCCGCGATAATGTTGCGTTGAATTTCATCGGTTCCGCCAGCAATCGAGATAGCTGGAACAGAGATAAGAATCTCGCCGATAATGCCATCTCTCGGGCTGTCTTCATCCATCAGCATGGAGTCACTGCCGGAGATTGCGGTGTGTACTCTTGCTGCAGCACGTGCCACGTTACTTGCCGCNAGCTTGCCNAGGGAACTTTCAGGNCCTTGCGGTTTGCCAGACTGNTGTGCTGCGCGGGCACGNCGTGCAGTCCATTCAGCCGAGCTGGCAAGAATATGTAGCTTGGCAAGTTCTTCAACCACGGCGGGGTTATCGATACTGCCGGTTTCAATTGCTCTAGGCAGCGCAAGGTCGACGCGACCGGAACGCTGTGGATACCAGACATAAGGNGCCATCATCACGGCATTCTCGGCACGTTCTTCTTCATAGATGGGTCCAGAGCGATCAATCTCTGTGTCTCTTGCCGAGGCCATGGGTTGCAACCCGTCGCCACGACGCCTTTCATGGGCGAGGGTGGTTAACGCAACACCCCATCCTTGCCCCAGTTCACCAACCTGATGATCCGCCTCAACGACTGCATCAGTCATAAAGACTTCATTGAACGACGCATGGTGGTTCATNTGGCGAAGCTGTTTGGTCACTACACCTTCCTGATGCATATCAAGAACGAAATAAGTCAGACCTTTATGTTTTGGAGCTTCCCAGTCGGTTCTTGCCAGCAGCAATCCCCAGTTGGCGTGATGTGCGCTGGTGGTCCAGACCTTCTGCCCGTTGATGATCCAGTGATCACCTTCTTTGACTGCCCGCGTGGTTGATCCGGCCAGATCAGAACCACTGCCGGGTTCGCTGAACAGCTGACACCAGGTATCTTCACCGGTGAGGATGCGACGCAGAAATTGTTTCTTCTGCGCTTCGCTGCCATGTTCCAGCAGAGTTGCGCCAGCCAGAAGGCGAATACCTGCCTTGGCTACGCCAACGGCGCCGAAGCGCATAAATTCTTCTTCTACCGCTGATGCCAGAAGGGAAGGATAGCCTTTGCCGTACCATTCCTCTGGCCAGTCCGGCATGCCCCAGCCTGTGTCTGTGAGTTTGATTCGCCATTCGATTAACGATAGGTTTGGGTCCCAGTTTTCTTCAAGCCAGGTGCGCACTTCTTTGCGTACAGATTGTTCGTTGATCATGCTGCCTGTTCCTTAACCATGCGCTCGATCAATCGAGCCCGATGCCAGGAGGGGTTGCCGAGAAAAACTTCTGAGCTCTTGGCGCGCTTGAACCAGAGGTGCGTATCGTTCTCCCAGGTAAAACCGATTCCACCATGCAGCTGTATCGATTCAACGCCTGCTTTTAGGTATGCCTCCGACGCGCTGGCTTTGGCGATGCTGGCGAGTTTCGCTAAATCTTCTTCGCCGACGTCTGCCGCTTCTGCCGTGTAATAGGCTGCGGATTTGGCAAGTTCAACAGAGAGCAGGTATTCCGTCATCCGGTGTTTAATCGCCTGAAAAGATGCGATGGTGCGACCGAACTGACGCCGCAGTTTGGTGTATTCCAACGTGTCTTGAAATAGTCGCTCAGCCCCACCCACAGACTCATTCGCAAGNGCGATAAACGCGATATTGAGCGCTCTCTCTAAGCCTTCTTGGGCGGCGCCNTCNGCCCCGACAAGAACCCCGGGAGTATTGACTAACTCAACTTTTGAAACACGGCGTGTCGGGTCGATGACTTTAAGTGCCCTGACGTTCAGACCTGGTGCTGTGCGGTCTACCTGAAATAAGGAAAGACCCTTTTCAGTCATAGCTGTTACCAGTAGATAGTCCGCAACCATTGCATCGAGAACAAAATGCTTGTTACCGGTTAGCTCGAACTCGTCACCGCTTTGCGTTGCTGTGCAACTAACATCGGTGACCACAGGCGCCCCTTCATTTTCAAGAAAGGCCAGAGTCGCAACCTGTTCCCCAGCGGCTATTGCAGGCAGTAACTCAGATCTTTGCGTTTCGCTTGCGACGAACTCAAGTGCTTTGGCTGCGAGCACACAGGATGCAAGGTACGGCGAGGGATACAGACATCGGCCCATCTCTTCCATGGCGATGCCCAGCTCAACGATGCCAAATCCTGAGCCGCCGTAGGCNTCNGGGATGCTTATACCNGTAAGAGAAAGCTCGCTCGCGAGTCGGTGCCAGATTCCTTCATCGAAACCGCTTTNGCTTTCCATAATGCGCCGCACTTCTGTGGTTGGCGTCGTGTCGTTGAAGAATCGACGAACAAACTCACGGAACTGCTCTTGTTCGTCGGTAAATTGAAATTCCATTGCGCTCTCGAACGTTGTGTAAAATACTGAATACTACACGCGGAAGCGGCCAATTGCGCGGAACTCTAGTCCTCTGTGTCTTCCGTGACCTTGGTTTCCGACGAAATTCTGCGCAAACGGCGCATACCGTTTAGCCAGCGATCAATATCGTTGCCCTTACGACGCACGTATTCTTCAACTTCCGGGTGCGGTAGCACGTGAAAGCGCTCTTCACGAATCGAATCGACAACTACTGCGGCGAGCTCTTCGGGTTCAAGGATGCCATCGGTCTGGCCATCGCCAAGACTTTTGGGACCCATTGCTGTGTTAACGCCCTGCGGGCAGAGCACAGAAACACGGATACCGTCATCGCCATGAGTAATCGCTAGGAACTCAGCCAGCTTGACGCAGGCCGCCTTGGTCACAGAGTAGGCCCCGGCGCTCATCGCTGCCAACAACCCTGCAGCTGAGGCCGTATTCAATAGGTATCCTTCACCCCGTTCTATCATTCCGGGCAGCACTGCCCTTGCTGCATAGACATGCGCCATAACATGGACGTCCCACTGTTCCTGCCACTCCTCGTCTAGTATATCTGTTAGCGTACCCTGTTGACCTTTACCTGCGTTGGAGCAGAAGAGATCGATCTGACCAAACTTCCCCTCTGCGGCTGCCACGAGCGACTGGATCTGAGGCTCATCCGTCACATCACATGCCATACCATCGCAGCCTAGCTCTGCTGCTGTGGACTCAACCAAATCAGCATCGATGTCTGCTAACATGATGCCGCGTGCACCTGCAGCTAAGAAAGCCTCTGCCATAGCGCGTCCGATACCGCCACTGCCCCCGGTGATGACTGCGACTTTGCCTGCTAATTCCATTGACTGGATCCTGAAAGTTCTATATTGAGCGTAGGAAAGTACACTTGGGATTGGGGATGTGCAAGTGCAAGTGCAAGTGCAAGTGGGGAGCTAATGATTACTTTCTTGTCTGAGGGGCAAAGGCTAAGATATTTTCCTCTCTTGTGCGGAGGATAACTAATGCGCTACCGGGTCATTAAGCTCAAAGATCAGGCGAGTCCAAGTGCCATTAATCTCGTGCAGGCGCTAGAAGAAACGAGATCTGCCATTGAGAGTGATCAACATCGAATTTATGGCGTCTTCAATGGACTCTTTGGGCTTGCCAGTAATGAATTGTATTGTGTGTTGATGTCGGACGATCATGTTGACGATCCTGTGCCTCAGATCGGTAAGTCGCTGACAGTTATGGATTCAATCGTGTTGACGCCAACCGTCAGACCAACCGAGCATGTGCCGCGAACTCGCGCTGGTATTTATGTGTTTCGCTGGTTCAGCGTTGCTAATAAGAATGACGTTGAAGAAATCGCCGATCTCTCTAGGCAGGCATGGACCACCTTTGAGCGTGATTTCGGTGTTGAAGCTCAAGGGCTTTGGGTGGAAGCCGACCCAAGTGCTGAGAATTGCACCATGTTGCTGATTACCTGGTACACCAATCTGACCGCATGGGAAGCATCCCGCAATGCTGATTCCTCGGCGACGGCTAACTTCAGGCGAAGGCAGACACTGACAACGCAGGCGTATCCAGTTTGCACCCGGTTGCACCTGCCCGAATAGGAGATTCTGATGCAGCAGTTATCGAGTAACGCATGGGTAGAGACGGGTGTTAGAGGATGTAACTACGGTTATGTGGTCACATCAGATGGCATCGTGATGCTCGATAGTCCTCAACTACCCAGCGATGCCGTGAAGCTCCACACAAAGCTTGCCAGTCTGAATCTGCCGCTTCGATACATCATCAATACCGAACCTCATGGAGATCACTGGACGGGCAACGCATTTTTCGACGCGCCGGTAGTTGCGCATGCGGGCGTGCGAGAGCGAATTCTCGCCACCGATTTCGATAACATGTTGAGGTCCCAGTTGGGACTTGGCGACGATGAGCTGAGTCTGATGAAGGACTACCGCGCAAACGCGCCGGTAGTGACTTTTGATACTGTTATGGCGTTGCATGTGGGTAATCACACCTTCGAGATGATTCACATGCCTGGGCATACCGCTTATCAGGCAGCGATCCTTATCAAAGAAGAAGGCGTTGTCTGGACCAGCGATAACATCTTCAATGGCTGCCAGACCTTTTTGCAGGAAGCTAACCCCGAACAGTGGCAGCATTCCTTAGGCTCGCTTCGAGATCTTGATGAGGAGATTTTTGTGCCCGGTCATGGTCCTGTCTGCAACAAGTCGGTGCTAAGTGAACAGTCAGCTTTTATAGAGGAATGGTTAGATTACGTCTCTCAGGCAATGAATCGTGGTATGGAAAAGGANGTTGCGATCAAGGAACTGACCGGNATGACAGATCGATACCCGATGGANATTGGCATTGAACACTGGGCTCCCAGGGTCATGCAGATGAACGTGGCGAANCTCTANGATTTCATATGTGGTGAAGGAATCCATAAAAATGGATAAGGAGATCGAGAGCGAGGCCCCTAGAGAATCTTATTGAGGAGAGAGGGGGGATTCTCGTCAGGTTAACTCGCGTACAAGTAGACTACTGGCAACGTTCAGGTCAAGACAAATTTATTATGTTTCTGGGGTAATTTCTGTGATGTCCGTCAACTTTCTGACCGAAAAGCGTCAATATTTGGCGCTATCCTAGCATCTTAAAGAANCCAAACCGCCCAAGTAGCCAAATCAGNAGAANGATNGGGACTATACCTATCAGCAGCGCGAGAATCGAGTTGGCGAGTCCTTTCCAGGCGGAGAACCCCTGTACCTCACCAAGGCAGTGGCAATGTAACACTACTCCCCAGACAGCTAGCGTAATAATCAGTAGCATAACGGCAACATCNAANCCTGCAATTGGTCCTGGCATTAGTGCGGNAGCGNCCCATGAGGCCAGTAGTACAATGGCGGAGAGGATTTTCGGNAGGCTGGACCANGCATAGGCTGNTCGTATTGAAACCAGNGTCGCNGTTCCGCCNAGCCAGCCACCGGTCCATCTAGTCAGATATGCACCTACGTAGAGGACTAGCACGCCCAGAACAGCAGCTATGACGACTAGAACCATGAACATTTCAATGCTGCTGTATGCTATGCCGTACGCTAGTGCGGGGTTTCGAATNAGAGCCTCGGCGATTCCAACCAGACCCGCCAGTATCAACAACAGAAGTGTAGAATCCCGATTCAGTATCTGTCGCATGGTTACTCGAGGTTCTGTCCATATTGAAATCCAGGGATTGACTTCCTCCGGTTGTTCCATTGTTATTCTCCTTTTGTAACTTGCTCGATAGTGACTCAATCGGTGGTCAGGCGAACGACCTGACTTCCTTTGGCATGCTCAAGTAGCAAGTATATGTTGCCTTCAGTATCTAAGTCGACATCTCTGATTCTGCCAAGTTCGCCCAACAATATTTCCCGGTGGATCAGCACTCCATCTTTCAGAACCATTCGATATAGGGTTGTAGCCTTAAGCGATCCAACGATAAGGTTTTGCCTCCATTTGGGGAAGGCGTCACCTTCGTAAATGATGAAACTGGATACAGCGGGAGAGGGTGTAAGATCAATCACTGGTTGTTCAATATCCAGTGCGTCGACTGATAAACCTAGCTGGGTACCGTACGCCACAGGTGATCCATCGTAGTTCAGTCCCTTTGACGTTAATGGCCAGCCGTAGTTTCTGCCAGGCAGGAGCAGGTTAACCTCGTCGCCACCTCTGGGTCCCATTTCTGTGCTCCATAGTTCCCCGGTTTGTTTGTTGAACTCTAGGCCCTGTGGACTGCGATGTCCAAAAGTCCAAATCGAATCCAGTGCTTTTGGCGTGTTCGCGAATGGATTGTCCGGAGGCACACGACCATCATCTAATACCCGGTGGGTCTTGCCCCATGGGGTCGATAGGTCCTGGATACCTATGTAATTGCTGGGTGCTTTAAAGCCAACGCTTATAAAGACATGGCCATCATCATCGAATGCGATCCTTCCACCTGCGCTCATGTCGGTCGTCTGTGTATAAAATTCCTTGTCGGATTGCCAGATTGTCTGTTGATCCACCCATCTACCGTCCTTGATCCGGCCACGAACTAACTTATTCATGGCGACGTCCTTGCCGTTCTTGCTTGCCTCATTGCATCGACTGCACCGATCGCCATATTGTAGATAGATCCAACCGTTTTCCGCATAGTCTGGATGCAGCGCCACATCCATCATCCAACCCAAGCCAAACTTCAAACCTGAAAACGAAATACCAATGGCATCGTCAAATCCGGTCGGTGCGCCCGGTAACAGCGCGGACTGCGTGCCATCCTGACTCAAAATGCTCAAACCTTTGCCTCTTTCCGTGAGTAGTATTCGCCCATCTGGCATAGGGGCGATCGAGAATGGCAGTGGGTCCAGACCTGTTGCCACAGGCTCTACTCGGAATTCATGTAACTCACTTTCTATCCATTTGTCAGGTATGACCAGTGGCGTGCTGATTTTTAGGTCTATCTGTGAGAAACCTGCTCGCTGCTCGGCAACATAGATTGCCAGGCTTTGGATCTCCGCTTCATCAAGCGTTTCAGCAAATGCTGGCATCCCGCTCGCGCCGCTTGCGATGACGCGGCTAATTGCCTCGACTGTGTCGCCATGCTGTAGGTTGACCCCAACTAGGGGAGGTCCTAGTGGGGCGCCTGTTAAATCCTTGCCGTGGCAGTTACTGCATTTCTCCTCATATAGGGGACCAAATTGACCCGGAGAAAAAATTATCAGAAAGACCAAAACATTCAGTCCAATAATCAATCCCCAGATGGCAAGTCTGCGACCGGTTCTATTCATGTCTTTTTATTCATAGTGTATCTGTTCGACCAGCCACATGGTTATATATCTTATGAACACTTAAACCTAGAAAATATTCACCGTTCACTCATGTAGTTACAAGCCAAGTAACATTGCGACTATTTGAGCGAACGGGTGCTGGAGGATGACCATCTATTTGATGGAAGGGCCCGAAACACCGTTGTCGCCCATTCATCAATTTAGTTTGTTGTCTATGCTGAAAGAGAAAGTCAATCAGAGCTGATAGTTTATTATTGCCGCCCATTCACCCATACTAATGGCTTTACCCGATGCGGAAATCTTGAGCTTTGATGCATTCTCCATTGAGAAGGTTTCCTGGGGACATGTGCAACACGTGGCAATCACCAAGGCATTTCTGAAAGATCCTGAAAGTTATCTGAGGTACCTCTAAGTATGATTCAACGCTGGTTAGGGATAGCGCTTATCCTTGTCTTCTCTGTTTGTGCCTCTGCAAAGGGTCCAAGTCACGGATTTGCCTATTTCGGCGATCTNAAATATCCGAAAGATATGAAGCACTTTGATTATGTCAATCCAAATGCTCCCAAGGGTGGCACGGTGAAACAGGCGGAAGTATTTACGTTTACCAATTTAAATCCTTACGTCGATAAGGGTGTACTGGCCGTGAGTATGGACCCCCGGATCAGCACTATGACTCATGAGCCTCTAATGAAAAAATCTGAGGATGAGTTGTCTTCGTATTACGGTGCTCTCGCGGAGAGCATTGAAGTGGCAGAAGACTATAGCTGGGTCACCTACACGCTNCGCGAGAATGCGTACTGGCACGATGGTGTCCCGGTCACCATGGAAGACGTCGAGTGGACGTTTGACATGATTAAGAATAAGGCGGGTATTACCTGGCGGATTGCTTACGCAGACTTTGTGCGGCTTGAAAAAGTCGGTCCTAGAACATTTACCTTCCACTTTAGCGATACGGTAGAGAAAACTCCGCAGCTCATTATCCAGTCCACTCGCTTTACAACGCTNCCGAAGCACTATTGGCAGGATAGAAAGATCGAGGAAACGACGCTGGAGCCTCATTTAGGTAATGGCCCTTACCGTGTCATCGAGGTTGATATCGGGCACAAGGTGGTTCATGAACGGGTAAAGGACTACTGGGGAAAAGACCTTAACGTAAATGTGGGTAAGTTCAACTTTGACCGGCATGAATTCTTCTATTTCTTCGACAAAAATGTGATGTTGCAGGCCCTCCGCGCTGGCGTATTTGACTACTATCGCGATCAGGATGAGAAGACGTTTGCCACGGCCTATGACTTTGTGGGCCTTAGGCAGGGGCTGTTTAAGAAGGAGTCCTATGCTATGGGTGAGGCCTATGGGATGCACTATGGCGTGGTATTCAACACNAGGCGGCCTCCGTTCGATGACATTCGTGTCCGAGAAGCGCTGACTCTTGCCTACAACTTTGAGTGGGCTAATCGAGTATTCTGGCATGAGGGCATGGATCGAAATAACTCTTACTTCATGCGCTCAGGCCTGCAGGCAAAGGGTCTGCCTTCATCGGCAGAGCTTGCNCTCCTAGAGCCTCTCCGAGAGGAAATCCCTGAGCGAGTGTTCACCCGNCCTGTAGACCTNCCACGCAGTCAATCGTTCGGTCGNAACAGAGATGGTCTGCAGCGTGCAGAAGAGCTGTTGCGTGAATCGGGTTGGGTAGTTAAGGATTTTAAGCGGGTCAATGAGGTCACAGGAGAACCCCTTACTTTCCAATTCGTGATCGACACCCAGCTGTTTGAACGCACCTTAACCCCGTTTGTCGATAACTTGGACCGGCTTGGAATCGACGCGGTCTTGCGTAAAGTTGAGAGCAACATCATGATGAATCGCCTAAGGACNTACAACTACGATCTGACAATTCGTAAGTTTTATACCTACCGGGTTCCGTTTCCGGATCGCATGCGTAGTCAGTTTGCGACAAAAAATGCGGATCCNCCAAATATGACGAACTACGCCGGTATAAAAAATCCNGCCATTGACTTTTTGATTGAGAAGATCGCGAGGGCGAGTACTGAGGAAGCAATGAATACGGCGGGACGTGCGCTTGATCGGGTNCTGTTATGGAACTTCTATCTTATTCCCGATGGCCATCCTATTTCTCGGCATATAGTTTACTGGGATCGATTTGGCCATCCGCCACTCGGCCGGGAACACATGAACTGGACTGGTTTTCCACATCTTTGGTGGGTCGATGAGATGAAGAGCGCGCGGATTGAGGCAGGTATCGNGGAAATGCAGAACGATTAGAGGCGTATAACGGACTTANCTGAAGTAGGTTTTTTATGTTACTCGCNTAGTGCAGTTGTAGTTAATTCACGTGTTCTCTGTTCGTCGCTCTTGGTTCAAGAAAAATATACAATCACTCGTTCAATTTTGAGGAAGCTGAACGATGTCCGCAATTTCTTATAAAAACAGTCCGGTCGCTGTTACCGGATGTTCCGGATTTACTGGAGCGCATTTGGTTCGGGAATTGATCCTGCATGGTTATCAGGTTCGCGCGTGTATCCGTGACGCCAGTTCATGGCGAGGTCAGGATTGCGTTCAATATCTGGAAAGATTGCCTAATGTAGAGATTGTCGATGGTTGTGATCTCTTCACACCCGGTTCTTATCACAATGCATTCAAAGGCTGTGGAGGCGTTTTTCACGCGGCTGCGGTATTGGGGAATTCAGCTGACGGTAAGTCACAACCCCTTGGTAGTGGCGATATTCAGGACGACGTGTACAAAGGTGGGATGGCGGGTACGCAAAATGTGATCGAAGCGATAAATGCCAGTGGCAGTGTACAGCGTCTGATTTATACCAGTTCGATGGCGGCGGTTTCCAGTAGTAAACCTGTTCCCGATGGATACGAATGGACCGAGACCGATTGGGCGTCGGACGATGTCGATCCCGACGAGTGGGAAGCTTATGCCTATGGCCGCAGTAAAGTTGACACTGAGCACCTAGTCAGAGAGGCGGCTAAAGCGAGCGCTCAGTGGGATGTGATTTCGATGAATCCAGCGATGATTTGTGGACCGATACTNTTTAAAGCGCAGGTGGGNCAATGGATTGAACAAATTGGTCGACTCGCAGCAGGTNAGGAGCCAAACTTTCCCGATAGATATGACAGGTACTACAACATCATTGACGTGCGCGATTTGGTAAAGGCTCACCGCCTTGCAGCGGAGTCGTCGGCAGATCACCANGGGTCACATGGTGGTCCTCGTTATATCATGCACGGTACAGGTGGTCGCTCAGCTATGCGCTTCGGGACAGAAGTTGCCGATATGATAAAGCAATTATTTCCTAATTTTGGTACAGGGGAACCTGCTACAGTAACCAGTAAGGGTGACCCAATCATGATTGAGAACAAGGTATTTAATGACTGTAAGAAAGCCAAGGCTGTGCTTGGCGCGACGATCCGGCCGGTTGAGGAAACCATTCGCGATGTAATCGAAACTTCGATCGAGCTGGGCGTTATTGCGCCGAAGCTACAGTAGGTTATGTAATGGCGATTGATGTCTGGGAGCCACAAAAGCCATTGTCGATTGACGAGGCGCTTCTTCAGGAATTGGCTGGGGTTTACCGAAGGGGTGAAACCTTAGCTGAGCAGTTGGACGAACTCTGGGTCAAAGACAAGATGCAACTGATGCACCAAGAAGCTGATGCGTTCAGGACGGCTAAGAACCTGAGTGATGATGTGCTGGCNGACTTAATACGGTTTTTCACCCTGGCGGAAATGCAGCTTCCCGGTTGGGAAGCGGGTAAGAAAAACCCGGTGATCTATCTCGTTAGGATCCTCAAAGATCGTGACGGATTTGATCCGGAGCTGCGTAAATGGATCAAAACTAATACCGACAATCGTTATCTTCCCTATGGCAGCGCGCTGGCCTAGTCGATAATCGGGAGTATAATGCCTTGCCCTAGAACACGGGAAAACTGTTTCCTTTGGATTGTCGTTTTCTTTTCGGTNAAAATGGGAACNTTGTGGNCAGAGACTAGTTATGCGTACAGCTAAAGTCGAAAGGNACACACTTGAGACNAAGATCAGTGTCGAGATTAATCTTGACGGTAATGGTCAGCGGACNTTAGAGACCGGTATTCCATTTCTGGAGCACATGCTTGATCAAGTCGCCCGACACGGGCTGATTGATATGGATATTCGTGCGGATGGTGATTTGGAAATAGATGCGCATCACACCGTGGAGGATATTGGCATAACGTTGGGTCAGGCAATTGTTCGTGCGATNGGCGATAAAAAAGGTATTCGTCGTTATGGCCATGCTTATGTTCCGCTAGATGAAGCACTTTCACGTGTGGTCGTGGATTTTTCCGGTAGGCCCGGTTTGAGCTATGACGTCAGTTTTGATCGGCCAAAAGTTGGTGATTTTGACGTTGATCTGTTCCACGAGTTTTTCCAGGGTTTTGTTAACCACGGCCTCGTTACCTTGCACATCGATAACCTCAAGGGCGATAACGCGCATCACCAGATCGAAACTGTTTTCAAGGCTTTTGGNAGAGCGCTGAGGATGGCGCTTGAGCTTGATCCTAAAATAGTTGGTGTCACGCCGTCTACTAAGGGTTCACTTTAGTCATGCAGGTCATTCCTGCCATCGATTTCAAGGATGGCAAAGTCGTCAACCTTAAGCAGGGCCAGTTGGAGCAGACAACGACCTACTCTGAAGATCCTATTGGGATGGCAGATCACTGGGTATCCCAAGGAGCAGAGCGACTGCATTTGGTTGACCTAGACGGTGCGTTCGAAGGCGCGCCGGTTAATCAGAAGGCCATCGCGACGATTGCACAAAATCATCCTTCTTTAACTATTCAGCTTGGCGGCGGGATCAGAAGCCCGGAAGTGATTGAGGCCTATCTTGCAGCTAATGTGAATTACCTCATTATTGGTACGCGAGCGGTTGAGGAGCCTGAATTCGTTGGCGAGATGTGTAAACGCTTTCCAGGCCATATCATTGTCGGACTGGATGGCCTGCACGGCATGGTTGCTACCAAAGGTTGGACCGAGGTGACAGATATTACTGTTAAGAGCCTAGCAATGCTGTTTGAGGCAGATGGCATTGCTGCCATTGTTTATACTGACATTGGTAAGGACGGCATGATGGGTGGTATTAACCTGCATTCGACAAAATATCTTGCCAGTGCGGTGAACGTACCGGTTATTGCCTCTGGTGGCGTGACCGACATTAAGGATATTGAGGTGTTGTTAGAAGAGGACGATAAGGTCTTCGGTGACATAATGGGCGTCATTACTGGTCGCGCGCTATATGAAGGTACCCTCGACCTGCAGGAAGCGATTGCGCTAACGAAGGTTTGGGATTAGTCTGATGCAAGTGTTTGCTACTGTGGCTGACTTCCATGAATCTGGTGACGCATAATCAGATCTTAAATTGTCAGTATCTTCATACCTTCTATTTTTGGTTTTCCAAATTCCTAGACTCAAGTGTTGTTGGGTAGGGTGTCCAATGGTAATAGCACTTCCTCTGCGCTGCGCGATTCTCATNAGNGACTNGAAGGACCGGTTGATTGCCTCGAAGATCGGTTCATTATCCAGAAACACGTCCCGACCTGCTGCTCTTAGGTTGTTTGACTTTGCTACGTTGAGAGTAAGGGTCTTTGTAGTGGTTCATGAGTCGATAAAATACATATTTCGCTCTCCAATGCTTCCCATGAACCATACTTACTATCGAGCTGGCGGGTGCTGTTGGGTAGTACCGTGAAGGTTAGCGAGGCGGGGATGGCTATTGCCTACCATCCACGGTGAATGTTATATCTCATATCATCAATTATGATGGCGGTAATACGCGCGGTCTTATTCTTGTGTCGATATGTTAGGGTTGGGCCCGCCCTAAGCTCACTAGGGATACCCCAAGTAGTGCGTTGACTCAGCGAAAGTCAATCAATCGCACATTATCCCTGGGGTATCGATTTGCGGAATATATTCAGTCCCTTGAGCAATGTCAGAGCTTCATTAAGTTGATAGTCCTGCCTAGCTAGCTCCAGATTAGCGCGATCTCTGGTTTTCTCCACGCTTTCCTCGTTGTTGTTTTCCAGGTGTTTTGGCAGGTTCTTTTCGATCGGTCGCCAAGGGCNTCTTTTAATGCGCGTAACCGTCGACCGATCTACCCAGATGTCAGGGATTATGCCTTCTGCCTGTATAGATCGACCATTGGGTGTGTAGTAAAGCGCAGTCGTGAGCTTGATAGCTTTCTCATTGTTTAAAGGCAAAATGGTTTGCACGCTACCTTTACCAAAAGTACTGGTGCCCATGATGATCGCTCGTCCATGATCTTGCAGAGCTCCAGCGACGATTTCGGAAGCGGAGGCTGTTCCCTNGTTTACCAGCACCACAATTGGAACACCCTCGATCTTATCAGGTGTAGTGGCGTTAAATCGTAGTTCTGAATTCGAGATTCGCCCCGTGGTATAAACGATCAAGCCGTTGTCCACAAAAATGTCCGAGACTTCAACCGCGGATTGCAGTATGCCACCTGGGTTGTTCCTAAGGTCAATTACCAAACCTTTAAGAGCACCTTCTTCTTCGACTAGCTCGTTGACAGCTTCAGCGACTTCACTTCCTGTACGACTTTGAAATTGCGCGATTCGTACATATCCGTATCCCTCTTCCAGGAAACGTTGTCGAACGCTAGGTACCTTGATTACTTCGCGAACTAGCGTAACCTCACTTGGTGTCGAGTCACCCTCTCGCAGTATCATCAGCTTTATTTCACTACCTGGTTCCCCGCGCATTGAATCGATGGCTTCGGGAAGGCTCATGCCTCTGATGGGCTTTTCATTCAACTGCATTATGAGATCCCCGGACTCTATACCAGCCTTATCTGCTGGTGTGTCATCCATGGGGGTGATGACTTTGACGAAGCCGTCTTCCAGACCTACTTCCAGACCGAGGCCACCGTAGTTACCTGTGGTAGTTTCCTGAAGGCTAGTGAATGATTCTTTGTCCAGGTAGGCAGAATGAGGGTCAAGTTGAGATAGCATGCCCGATATTGCGCTTTCCAGCAGGGTGCGATCGTCAATTTCTTCTACGTAGTGGGCGCTGACGCGATTGAATACCTCTGCGAAAATTCTTAGTTCATTGAGAGGTAACCGCGCCTTTAGTTTTGATTTTTCATCAGCATTCTTGTTTGGTTCCTCGTTTGGTGCGAACGTTATGCGCTCTGTTGTTTCCTCAGTATCGGGAGTTGAGTCTATATCAAACGTGGCTTCTGTTTCGGAAGAGATTTCTGTATCCGGCGCAGTGTTCGGATCGGAAGTAACTTTGACATCCTCTGCGGATATCCCGACCACTGAAATGGATAGCAATAGTGTGATCCAGATTGTTCTTGAGTTATACATGTTGTTCCTTTTTAGTTACGACACATCTCATTACGCTGCGCGATCGGCTCGAGACTGACACCACCTTTGTGGATCGGAAGGAGTTCCATCAATCCTTATTTCGAAATACACACCAGTTTTATTTTGACCGCCAGTATCGCCAACAGTTGCAATGGTTTCACCGGCCAGCACCCAGTCGCCTGTTTCACGGTTAATAGCTTGGTTATGACCGTAAAGACTCATATATCCCTCTCCATGGTTGACTATCAGTAGTAAGCCAAACCCTCTTAGCCAGTCAGCGAAAACTACGCGACCATAGTGAACTGCATAAACTGGTTCGCCCTCGGGTGCGTCAATGAATACTCCACCCCATCGCGTCTTCCCGGCATTGCGGTCTGCTCCAAATGGCTGGCTTATATTGCCAGCCACCGGGAGTAACAGTTGACCTCTCATCTTTTTAAAGGGAACTGAGTCTTCAGGCACAGACATTTCGGTAATGTTAATTCTATCCAGGAGTTGCTCGAGGCGCTGTCGGTCTCTTGCCAGTTTAGTGAGCTCACTACCGGTTTCTTTAATACGACGGTTCAATGATCTCAGTGCGACGAGTTTACGGTCTTTCTCTTTCTGCAGCTCACCGCGTTGNCNGTCGAGGGTATCNNGATTNNCNTGTAGCNGCGTNNTTTCCTTTGCGATGCTTTCAGTCACAGTTTCCAGCTNCGCCAAAGTGGAGCGAAATCNTTCGACCTCTTNTGCACGNGCTATGTTGAGGTAGTCGTANTAGGTCAGCACTCTGGAAATTTCGTTNGGGTCTTCCTGATTGAGGACCANCTTAAGATATTCTTGCTTNCCTNTCTTGTGGGCNGCCTGAATTTGCTTCTCTATGTAANGTTGTTGNTCTGTTTTTTGGCGCTGAAGTTCNTGCNGNTGGNTCTCTAGACGAGATANTTTTTCTTTCCCGATCTTTAATTCAGCTTCAATCAAGTCAATTGTTTTCTGTAATTCATTGATGTTTTTCTCCGACTTTCCAAGATCGTTTTCCAGGTCAGAATGCTTATCTTTCGTGTTCTGGAGTAATTCCTTGTGTTTCTGAATCTCTGATTCCGTTGCCTNGATTTGCGTCTTAAGTTCCANTGCTTCTTGGCTCTGGGCGATGCAAGTCTGGGGTGNCAATATTGAAAGCATGGTGAACAGGAACAGTAATTTGGTCATCAGGCAGTGGCCTCTATAAGGGATTCTCCAGTCATTTCCGTTGGTTTTGGTAGGCTCATAAGGTCGAGCATTGTAGGTGCAACATCGCATAGTGTCCCGGTCGTTAGTGTCAGGTCTTTGTCGCCAATATAAACCAGTGGAACGAGTCCGTTTGTATGTGCGGTATGCGCCTGACCCGTTGTCGCATCGTTCATCTGTTCAACGTTTCCATGATCCGCGGTAATCAGGCAGTGCCCAGATATTCGTTGGACTGNGTCTATGATTTTGCTCAAACAATTGTCGATACACTCAACGGCTGCCACNGCAGCTTTAAGATTGCCGGTATGTCCTACCATATCGNCATTTGCGTAGTTGCAGACGACGAGNTCGTATTTTTCCGACAGGATGGCNGTTACCAATTCATTGGTAACCTGCGGTGCNCTCATGGTTGGCTGATGATCGTANGTCTCAACTTTNGGAGAGGGCACTAGGACCCTTTCTTCTAAGGGGAAGGGAGTTTCAATTCCGCCGGAAAAAAAGAACGTTACATGCGCGTATTTCTCAGTCTCGGCTAGGCGCAACTGTGTTTTTCCGAGGTCGCTGAGGTATTCCCCCAATCCATTGTTTAGGCTTGCTGGTTCGAATGCTATATCCGTTTCAATATCCTCAGCATATTGAGTGAGAGTAACAAATTGCGAAAGTAGCGGTAGTGACGAATGATCAAAATCTTTGAATTCGCTGCTCACGAAGCTTCTGGTTAACTGTCGTGCTCTATCAGCGCGAAAGTTCATGAAGAGAACTGCGTCACCACTATCCATACGAACCGAAGCACCGTCCACGTTGATTGTGGTNGGTTGNACAAATTCATCTGTCTCNCCTCTATCNTAGGCAGCCTGAAGCGCTGATAGTGCATTAGTTCCGTTAAAAACGGCGTGTGCTTCGGTGACCGCGTTAAATGCCTGTTCTGTGCGATCCCAACGCTGATCTCGGTCCATGGCATAGAACCGTCCCATTATTGTGGCGATGCCACCAGTGCCGCGATCTCGTATCCACTTTTCGGCCGCAANGAGTGAGGCTTTGGCAGAACTCGGCGGTACATCTCGACCATCTAGGAAAGCATGCAGGTATACTTTGCTGACGCCATGGTCGAAAGCAAGATCGATAGCGGCCTTAATCTGCAATTCGTGGCTATGTACCCCACCTGGTGATAATAACCCGAATATATGGAGACTCTTTCGTGACCGCTGNAGTTGAGAGACTAGTCCGAGCAACGTTTCGTTGTTGTTGAAACGGCCATCCTCTATGGACTTGTTGATGCGTGTGAAATCCTGATCAACTACACGACCAGTGCCAAGGTTCATATGTCCAACCTCGGAGTTGCCCATCTGGCCATCCGGCAAGCCCACGTCGAATCCAGATGCGGAAATCAGGCTGTGGGGCCTGTTCTGCCAGACGTGATCCCATGTTGGCGTTTTGGCGANGGCAATTGCATTATCCTGACCCCCGTCACGATGGCCCCAGCCATCAAGTACNATAAGAACATAGGGTGTGGTCATGGTCAATTCACGCTGAGAGTAAATNGAGATTCTACAAAGATCTTGTCGATAGTTCACCGGCTATTCACAGGATTGCTGTATACTGCGCGACTTTAAAATCTCTTCAGCATCATGGATCAGTTTTTTGAATTTATAGGTAATCACTTCATTCTTGTTGGGGTGTTCGTGTTTTTGCTGTTTGCATTTTTCGTCAACGAAGGCAAGCAGGGTGGGGCAGCGATCAGTACTTCGAATCTGGTCACGCTGGTCAACCGGGAAGGCGCGGTCATTCTCGATATTCGGGACAATAAGGAATACAGTGCTGGACACATTGCTGGTGCTATTAATATGCCTTATGCATCGGTAGATTCTAGGATAGGAGAGCTTGAAGGCTATAAAGAGAAACCTTTGGTGCTAGTTTGTAAAATGGGTCAGCATTCGAGTTCCGCAGGCCGTAAGCTTAAGGCGCAGGGTTTCACTGATCTGCGGCGTCTAGCNGGTGGGATGTCTGAGTGGTCGGCNAGCAATCTGCCTGTCGTGAAAGCGTAGTNGCGAGGGCTTGAAATTCGAAGCACTTACGGNTGATGGTGTCTAAATATGAGCGAGAAAGTTTTCATATACAGCACTCGGTTTTGTCCGTTTTGTTTGCGGGCAAAAAGCCTTCTCACTAGTAAAGGTGTTGAATATACTGATATCGCGGTTGACCGTGACATGGAAAAGCGCAAAGAAATGATGAAGAAGTCTAAACAATTCACAGTTCCACAGATCTGGATTGGCGATAAGCACGTGGGTGGATGTGATGAGCTCTACGCGCTNGAGCGAAAGGGTAGACTTGATGCTCTTTTGGGCGTGTGAAATTAAACGNTATGGCAGAAGAACAAGGGAAGGNACAATTCGCTCTTCAGCGTATTTACTTAAAGGATNCTTCGTTCGAATCGCCTAAATCACCTCATGGNTTCAGAGAGCAGTGGAAGCCCAAGGTCAATCTGGAGCTAAACTCGCGNCATGATTTGATCGAGAATAGTCTCTATCAGGTCNTACTCCGTATGACAGTGACCGTATCTACTGAAGACGATGAGTTGATGTATCTGGTGGAGGTTCAGCAGGCGGGGGTTTTTCTCGTGGACGGACTTGAGGAAAACGCGCGACTGCATACCCTTGGCAGCTTCTGTCCCAATGTTCTTTTTCCTTATGCACGAGAGGTCATAGATTCTCTTGTGGTGAAAGGAAGTTTTCCTCCGTTAATGCTGAGCCCGGTAAACTTCGACGCGATTTACCAGCAAAGCCTCGTAGAACAAGCCCGTAAGGAAGATAAAATTCAGTAGCCAGCTTGGTAGCCTAGCTGGCGCCAGGCTTCATATACGGCAACCGCTGCTGCATTAGAGAGATTAAGACTTCGACTTTGATCCAACATTGGAATTCTTACCCGTTGCTGCCTGTCGACAGATTGCAGTATTTGATCAGGCAGACCCCGAGTTTCAGGACCAAAGACTAGTAAGTCATCACTTCTAAAGTCGACATCCGAATGCGGTCTAGAACCTTTGGTGGTGAATAGATAGATGTTGTTGGGCTTGAGTGCCCGCAACATGGCATCATAGGACTCATAGGTCTTTACGTCAGCGAACTCTCTGTAGTCCAGTCCGGCGCGCCGCAATTGTTTATCATCAAGCTTGAATCCCAGTGGTTCTATAAGATGCAGGGCGCATCCGGTGTTCGCACATAGGCGCATGATATTGCCAGTGTTAGGCGGGATTTCCGGCTCGAACAGAGCGAGGTTAATCATCGGGCTTTATCCTGGCAAAGAGAGTGACGAAGTTTTCCGTGACACTAAAGTTTTTGTCATTTTCGTAGTAAATCCTATCAATCAACAAAATATCCTGATTACCTATAACTCACTATATTAAAATTAGAAAAGTGATGCAGCAGTGAGCTGGCGCCCTACTAGGAACATACAAATATGTATTACCTGAGTAGGAAACATTCAATGAGTCCTAGTGGTACGCTCTCTTCAGGCTTTTTTAAGGGCCTTGTTTTGGTCCGTCTAGTCTGACAGGCTCTCGTTTTCCAGATCCAACTCGTTGATCTTTCTGGTTAGCGTATTTCTCCCCCATCCGAGGAGAATTGATGCATCTCTTTTTCTGCCTCCGGTTTGTTTCAGGGCAGTTTGAATCATAATACGCTCGAACTTGGGCAGTGCGTCGGCTAGCAATCCCTCGTCACCGGGTTGGAGTTGCGCTAGTTTTCTACAAGACCAGGTGCTTAGTGTCTTCTCCCAATCGTCGCTGACACTTGGTTGGGGGTCGGTGGTGTGAAGCTCTGGAGGCAGGTCTTCCAACATGACCTCCCTGCTACTTGCCATCACCGTAATCCAGCGACATAAGTTTTCCAGCTGACGCACATTACCAGGCCAGGGCAGCCCACAAAGGTACGACATGGTTTCGCTGTTGATGGTTTTCGTGTCTTCATTCAGCTCATGTGAAGCTTCAAGCAGATAGTGGTTAATCAACAAAGGAATATCCTCACGACGTTCCGCGAGAGTAGGGATGTGGATGCGAATCACATTAAGGCGATGAAATAGGTCCTCTCGAAACTTGTTCTGGGCGACGAGTTCCTCTAGGTTCTGGTGTGTCGCTGCAATGATTCGCACATCCACCTGCAGAGGCTGATGACCGCCTA
This sequence comes from Gammaproteobacteria bacterium, assembly GCA_002712135.1. Taxonomy (GTDB): domain Bacteria; phylum Pseudomonadota; class Gammaproteobacteria; order Pseudomonadales; family Azotimanducaceae; genus UBA7455. Next base: position 57,500 of record PASO01000009.1, on the reverse strand, counting down.
CGCGATAGAATTCTCCATCAGATAAAACTCGCAGGAGTCGCGTCTGAGTCGCGGCAGGCATATCGCCGATTTCATCGAGGAATAAGGTCCCGCCGTTCGCCTGCTCGAAACGGCCGGATCGCATCTGGTCCGCTCCCGTGAATGCGCCTTTCTCGTGACCAAATAGCTCAGATTCAATCAGGTCGTTAGGTATTGCAGCCATGTTTAGCGGAATGAAGGTTTGACCTGCGCGCGGGCTATGCTGATGCAAAGCGCGTGCGACAAGCTCTTTACCCGTACCCGATTGACCATTAATTAGTACAGTTACGTTGGATTTGGAGAGTCTCCCAATTGCCCTAAAGACTTCCTGCATGGCGGGTGCTTTGCCAATGATCTCATCGTTCATCTGCGGTATGGCGGGTTTAGCTTGTTCTGTCTTTTGTTGATGGGAAAGCGCACGTTTGACGATGGCGACAGCTTCATCTACTTCAAAGGGCTTGGGGATGTACTCGAAAGCGCCGGTTTGAAATGAAGACACATGGCTGTCAAGATCCGAATGGGCGGTCATGATGATAACCGGGAGATCGGGATATTTTTCCTTTATGTCTCCGAGGAGCTCAAGCCCATCGATGCCAGGCATTCTAATGTCACTGAGAATGACGTCAGGCTGATTCCCTTCAAGCTGATTTAACATTGAACCACCGTTCTCGAAACAGGTTACCGACAAACCGTCTTGGCTCAGTGCTTTCTCCAATACCCAGCGAATCGATCTCTCGTCATCCACTACCCAGACTTTGTTGCTCATGATTGTACTGCTCCAAATGGAATAAATATGCGGAATATAGTGGCGCCCGGTTCGCTATCGAACTCAATGTGCCCACTGTGCTGGTGGATCACGGCATGAACTAATGGTAGTCCGAGTCCTGTTCCGTCAGGGCGACCGCTGATCATTGGGTAAAATAGGTTTTCCTTTAACTCGGGTGGAATACCGCAACCGTTGTCGGTTATGTCGATGCGCACTACTGTTTTATGTCTGATCGCGTTTATGGTGAACTGACGTTCGATACGTGTCGTGATGGTGAGTTTTGGATCCGGTGTATCGACCATGCTTTGCATAGCGTTTCTCAAAATATTTATTAGCGCCTGAAGATACATTTCAGGATCGACGAGAACCTCAGGGATGGAAGGATCGTAATCCTTAATGGTGTCTACGCCTGGGTACTCTAGCTCGATTAACCTCCTGACCCGTTCTAGAAGCACATGGATATTAGTAGATTCCGGTTTTGGAATTCTTGTAGGCCCCAACATTTGATCGACCAGATGAGTAAGACGATCAGTCTCATCAATAATGATCTTGGTATATTCTTTGAGTTCGTCCGTCACTAGCTGTTTTTCCAGTAGCTGTGCTGAGCCTCTGATTCCACCCAGCGGATTCTTAACCTCATGTGCCAAGCCGCGAATCATCTGTCTGGAGATTTCCTGTCGTTCATTTAGTGCTGCATCTCGATCTATACGCAGATAGCGATCGAGTGGGTGCATTTCCAATAGCAGGCGTGGCCATTCTCCTTCGCTGATGGGAGAGATAGTAAAGTCGAGGGTTAGGTGTGTTCCGGGTGTCAATGTGAATTCAGCCATCCTTTGCGTATATGGTTGCCCTGACTGGATGGCGTCATAGAAGATTGACATGTATTGATCAAAGCCCCATCCCAGCTCTGCCAAAGGTTTGTCTAGACTCTTGTTAGCGGAGATTTCCAGCAGACTTTCCGCTGATTGGTTAATAAAGCAAACCTTTAACTCGTGATCGAGTGAAATCACTGCGGTACAGAGATTGTTAAGAATGTTCTCAGCCATGTTGGGCGCCACGTTCAACTTTGTGCTCGTAAGCTATTCGGTTACTAGGTTTTATGTAGGTCTCAAGCAAGAACTGCACCAAAAGCGTAATCCATTGAGAGTCAATAACTTACGAGTGTTATTGTAAATCAGATCGCCTTCATATGCACCAAAATGGTGCATAATAATCTGATTGTAAAGTTTAGCGGTGTTTCTGTGTGGGTTAGTATGTCGTTTATTCGATGGGTACTGTGATAGTCGTCGTTAGCCCAAAGGCAAGGGTGGCGGCTCTCTTCGCGTTGGAAATCGGAAGCTTAAATACACTAGTTCTGCGATCTACGTTTCCTAGCACTACGCTTCCGGNTTCGGTAAGCGCTTNAANGGNNTTNCCATTCATNAGNAGTTNNANTNTATGCTCAGCCTGATTNTCAGNCNNCTCCTCGNAGCTTAACTCAAGTNTTCCAGTGTTATTTCGTGCCGCGCTATCGTTGGNNGAATCNGTNATAACTAGATTAGTNTATNNNTGCTNGGTTTCATCTTCAGATTTAGTTGTACTTGGNCGAAGGGGTGTTGCGGGGTGGTAATTCTTGNAGGTCGTTGGCTCTTTNAGTTTCACTTTCTAGGAGTTTTNATCTGCGCGNTCNCTAAACNCAGGANNCCCNNNTTCATCCTCTNACTTTTATATNGTNGNNGCGAAGGCTTCGAACGAGNCGANAAGNNGGNNTGATAGNTTGCCGATGTTAGTCATGNGCTGATTGAGAGACNAATTGNACTCAAAAANGTCCCTCNTTGAGGGACCTTTTTGAGNGCTTAGCNAGATAATTACACGCTGTAGTACATTTCGAANTCAACGGGATGGGTGGTGGAGTTCAATAATTCGACCTCTTCNTGTTTNAGTTCGATATAGCCGTCNATCATGCCGTTTGTGAATACATCACCTTGTNTGAGGAANTNACGGTCTGCATCAAGTGATGNAAGCGCCATGTCNAAAGAAGACGCAACGGTTGGGATGTCTTTGATCTCTTCTGCNGGCAGGTCATANAGATCTTTATCAATTGGTCCCACTGGCTCAATCTTGTTGGCGATTCCGTCAAGGCCAGCCATTAACATGGCAGAAAACATCAGATAAGGATTNGCTGTAGGATCACCAAAACGGACTTCGACCCTAACGCCATTCGGGCTTCCACCCTGNACATANGGGATACGGATGGATGCGGACCGATTTCTTGCTGAGTAAACAAGTAGCAGGGGAGCCTCGAATCCTGGGACTAATCGTTTGTAGGAGTTAGTGCTGGCATTGGAGAAAGCATTGATTGCCCGGGCGTGCTTGATAATACCCCCGATGTACCAAAGTGCTTCTTGTGACAAATTGCCGTANCCGTCACCGGCAAAGATGTTGGTACCATCTTTCCAGATAGACTGGTGGCAATGCATGCCGTTTCCATTATCACCTACCAGAGGCTTTGGCATGAACGTTGCTGTCTTGCCATAGGCGTAGGCAACGTTGTGTACACAGTACTTGTAGATCTGTAATTCGTCGCCCTGTTTAACCAGCGAATTGAATCGAGTACTGATTTCGCCTTGACCAGCGGTGCCAACTTCATGGTGATGTAATTCAATCGTCAACCCCATAGCCTGCATGGCGGCACACATGGCATTCCTAAGATCGAGATAGGAATCGACAGGTGGTACTNGGAAATANCCGCCTTTGATACCGGGACGATGTCCCAGATTACCGCCTTCAAAGTCGGCATTTGTCATCCAGGCAGCTTCCTGGGACTGAATCTCGTAGCTTGCGCCACTCATGTCCGCTTTGTACTTCACATCGTCAAAAATGAAGAATTCGGCTTCGGGACCAAAATACGCAGTGTCACCAATACNAGTCGAACTTAGGTAGGCTTCAGCNCGTTTACCCANGGATCGAGGGTCTCGTTCATAGCCCTGTAGTGTGCTTGGTTCCAGGATATCGCAACGCAGGTTTACAGTAGTCTCTTCGGTAAAGGGATCCACCACAGCGGTNTCGTCGTCTGGCATAAGAATCATATCGGANTCATTAATTGCCTTCCATCCAGCGATAGAGGAACCATCAAACATTGCGCCTTTCTCGAAGAAGTCTTCGTCGATTTGCGATACAGAGTTGGTTACATGTTGTTCTTTCCCGCGTGAATCGGTAAATCGAAGATCGACCCACTTGGCGTCAGTTTCTTTTATTAGGCTCAGAGTTTTCTCTGACATTGATTAGTCCTCCCAAGACTGTGGTGTCAAATATGGTGCAATATAGGGTCAGCAAAGAATATGCCATCGGTAAATAATAATAAACCCTTGAAAATAGGGGTTTCGAGCAGATTCCTCTTCGAAAAGTGCACCAATATATTACCTTTCGATTATAATGCACTAAATTAGTGCGTATTATTCGGCACCAACGTGGATTGTAATGTGAATTTCGCTATCTTCCCNGATAGATGAGATGACCTTGTGGCCATTTATACGACACCAGGCAGGGATATCTTCTAGTGCACCAGGGTCGGTGCAGTGGACGGTNAGCTGGTCGCCTGANGTCANCTCCTTGATTCTATCCTGAGTTCGGATAACTGGCATTGGGCATAGCAATCGGCGAGCATCGAGTTCGAAGTCAGACATGCCATGACTGCTCAACTTCTATTGATGNCATGGGTTGAACGCTNAGACGTTCGGCGGCACCATTGCAGTCTGTTATCTCTACTTCGACGGTGTCAGCNTCCCTTCCCTGACTGTAGCGAGCGACGATNGCGGCTGCCTCCTCCATGTCCGTCTTATTCACCGTTCCGTCAATGAGAGCCAGAGGACCCTTATGGGATATCGTCTTTATATTCGTGAATTCGTTGAAATATCCTGACAAGTAATTNTTCTCACCNTCTTCGCGACCGATGATNAGCTTGTAGTATGGTTTAGGACGGATGTGTCGCCCTACTTTGAGCAACATTATGTCGTCCAGTTCATAGTTACGTTCACCGCGTGCACTCCATAGATCCTTTAGCTTGGAGGAGTAGGNCTGATCAGTGAGAAAACAGCAGCCTCCTGCGGGTTGAGCGAAGTCAGTAAAACCAAATTTATGGGCAAGTGCGATCTGTGGTTTTCGATTTCGGCCATGGAAGTCGTAAAGTTCATCACGATTCACCCAGCCTTCACGTTCGGGAAGCGTAACCGGCAGATTTTTTGCGCACAGGGGGCGCAGTAATCGATCTTCTGCGCCCGACTCTCTAGCAATTANTGGCATGCTGTCTTTTCTTTGAGACTTGGGACGTTGGCCAATGACCTCGCCGGTAATAATGAAGTCGAATTCGTTTTCTTCCATCCATGCCCAGGCTTGCGCTTTATGAACCATGAATATCTTACAGTCTAGACACGGGTTCATGTTCTTTCCGTACCCGTGTTTGGGATTTAGNACGACATCCTTGTACTCTTCAATGACCTCCATGATATGCAGCTTAATACCCAGTTGTTCGGCGACCCAAAGTGCATTGTTTCGCTTGGCGTTCCCTTTGTCCTTGTTGCGAATGGCATGTGTGTGTCCTTCTACACAGAACCCTGTGTAGAAGTTTATTCCTTCTATTTGGACACCCTGGTCCTGGATGATCCTGGCGGCAAGTAGTGAATCCAGACCGCCAGAGATGAGGGCTACTGCTTTTGGTGTATGTGACATTTAGAAAAACATTNGNCAGGAAATAGAATTATAGCGGAAGACCTTTAAAAAAATGCAATTGATCAGAGCTTCCTTGGGTATAATGCCGCGCTTCTTAGCCCACCGGCTCCTTAAGAAAGTACCATGCGCAGAGAAAAGCTTCGGAATATTGCGATTATTGCCCATGTCGATCATGGGAAAACTACGTTGATTGATAAGGTTCTGCAACAGGCGGGAATGTTGCAACGTGGGGAAGATCAGCAAGAACGACTAATGGACTCGAATGANATTGAACGGGAACGCGGGATTACAATCCTAGCGAAAAATACCGCCATCGACTGGAAGGAGCATCGTATCAACATTATTGATACTCCGGGTCACGCAGATTTTGGCGGTGAGGTAGAGCGTATTCTATCCATGGTGGACTCCGTGCTGCTGCTCGTTGATGCTGTGGAAGGACCCATGCCGCAAACGCGGTTTGTCACCAGGAAGGCATTTGAAAATAATCTTTGTCCTATTGTTATGGTGAATAAAATTGACAGAGAAGGGGTGAGGCCGGACTGGGTCGTTGACCAAGTGTTTGATCTGTTCGATCAGCTTGGTGCAAATAATGAGCAGCTCGATTTCCCGGTGGTCTATGGTTCTGCGCTAACGGGTTGTGCGGGTAGATCAATGGAGCACATAGAAGACTCCTTGGANTGCCTNATGCAAACAGTAATCGACTATGTGCCTGGGCCNGACGTGACCGTTGACGGCCCACTGCGGATGCAGATTAGTGCACTGGACTACAACAGTTATGTTGGTGTAATTGGCCTCGGGAGAATCGTGAGTGGTGAATTGAATTCGGGTGATCAGGTCANCGTNGTGGATAAGCAAGGCGCTGAACGAAGTGGACGCGTATTGCAGGTGCTGGACTATCAGGGATTGGAACGTATTGAGGTAAAGCGTGCTCAGGCTGGAGATATCGTATCGGTGTCGGGAATCGATGAGCTTCAGATCTCAGACACGCTCTGCACGCCTGGCCGCGTGNAACCCCTGCCGCCGCTTACNGTGGATGAGCCGACGATTTCCATGACCTTTCAGGTTAACGATTCACCTTTTGCAGGTCGCGATGGGCGATATATCACCAGTCGTAACATTAAGGAAAGGCTTGAGCAGGAAGCCCTTCACAATGTAGCACTTAGAGTCTCCGAAACGGATAGTCCGGATAAATTTAAGGTGTCCGGCCGAGGTGAGCTCCATCTCGCTGTGCTCATTGAAAACATGCGTCGTGAAAACTATGAGTTGGGTGTGGGCAGGCCGGAAGTGATATACAAAGAAATAGACGGTATTACTCAGGAGCCGTTGGAAGACCTGGTAGTTGATATTGAAAGCGGACATCAGGGCGCTATTATGGAGGAGCTAGGTGGTAGGAAGGCGATAATTGCCAATATGGCACAGGATGGCACTGGCCGCGTGCGGCTGGAGTACGTGGTGCCTACTCGGGGGCTGATTGGTTTTCGGTCCTCATTCCTCACACTGACATCAGGCACGGGCATCATGAGTAGCGTATTTTCCCATTATGACAAAGTGGTGAGTCAAGACCTAGCGCAACGCACAAGCGGGGTGCTGGTATCCATGATGGAGGGAAAATGTCTGGCATTTGCGCTGTTTAATCTGCAGGCGCGGGGTAGACTATTCCTGTCGCCCGGTGATGAAGTGTATGAAGGAATGATAATTGGGGAACATCAGAGGAGTAACGATCTTGTGGTGAACCCGCTTAAGGGTAAGCAGCTGACTAATATTCGCGCGGCAGGCAGCGATGAAAATGTCATTCTTTCTGCGCCGGTTAATCATTCGTTAGAGCAAGCGATAGAATTCATTAATGACGATGAACTGGTCGAAATAACCCCTAGTCATATTCGTATTCGCAAGAAGATCCTGACGGAGCAGGGCAGAAAACAGGCTGGTCGGTGATCGATAAGAGGTTGGAATAGATGTTATCTCTGTACCCGGAAATCAAACCTTTTAAGCGGCATCAACTTAAGGTTGATGATATTCATGAACTTTACATCGACGAAAGCGGTACAGACGAGGGTATTCCTGTTTTGTTTGTCCATTCCGGTCCCGGTTCCGGTTGTGAGTTCGATTCGCGCTGCTTTTTTAACCCCGAAAAATATCGCATTGTATTGTTTGATCAGCGTGGAGCAGGTCGATCGACTCCTCATGGAGAGCTCCGCAATAATGAAACCACTGATCTGGTTAACGATATCGAGAAGGTCCGTGAGTTCCTTGGCATAGACCGCTGGATCGTTTTTGGTGGGGGATGGGGTTCCACCTTGTCGCTGGTGTATGCAGAGACCTATCCAGAAAAGCTCCTCGGACTAGTGCTGCGCGGCGTCTCGCTAGGTCGTAAGCAGGACATTGACTGGCTTTATCAAGAGGGTGCAAGTCGTTTCTACCCGGATCATTGGGAGGACTATATTGCACCGATAGCCAATGGAGATAGAAGCGATCTACTGACCGCATACCACGAAATCATTACCGGTCCTAACGATCTAGCCAGAATGTCTGCTGCGAAAGCCTGGTCTGCGTGGGAGGCCCATTGTTCAACGTTACACCCAAACCAACGATTGATTAAGCATCTGTCATCATCTCATCGATCTCTGGTGCGAGGTCGTATTGGTACACACTACCTTACCAATGAATGCTTTTTGGAAAAAAACCAGATAATTGATTTTGCCCCAGTACTGAAGGATATTCCCGGCATCATTGTTCACGGAAGATTCGATACCGTAGCGCCCCTGGAGAATGCCTATACCCTTCACGAGGCATGGCCTCATTCGCAACTATTTATCATTCGAGAAGCCGGTCACTCTGCAACGGAATCCGCNATCATCGATGCCTTGATTCGCGCGACACGCGATATGGCACTTCGCTTTGAAGCTGATTTTGACGTGTAATGCGAGCACTGATTCAGCGCGTTTCTCACGCATCTGTTGAAGTAGATCAAAAGATTGTTGGGGAAATAGACACAGGCTTGTTGGTCCTTCTTGGGATTGAAAAAGCAGATACCCACCACATGGTTTCAAGTCTTGTTAACAGAGTGCTGAACTATCGTGTTTTTCCAGATCAGAAAAAGCATATGAATCTTAGTCTGTTGGATGTGCAGGGGGCCCTGCTCGTGGTTTCGCAGTTTACGCTGGTCGCTGCCACCAAGAAGGGTACGCGACCCTCATTCTCGTCGGCTGCTGACCCAGTGTTAGCAGAAGAGCTGTACGATGTCTTCGTGAGCCTTACCAAAGAACAGTGTGTAATCCAGACGGGCGTGTTCGGCGCAGACATGCAGGTTAGCCTCACCAATGATGGTCCTGTCACGTTTCTGTTAGAGAGCTAGCTCTTCGGCGTTTTTCGGGGCTTAATCACTGTTGAAAAGATGATGCCTAATTCAAACAGTACCCACATTGGGATGGCAAGTAGGATCTGTGAGATCACGTCAGGCGGCGTCAAAATCATTCCAAAGATAAAACAACCAATGATCACGTAGGGTCGTTTGCGTTTCAGGCTCTCGGTAGATGTTGCGCCGGTCCATATCAATAGCATAGTCGCGATGGGTATTTCGAAGGCAAGTCCAAAAGCAAAGAACAGCTTCAGGACGAAATCCAGGTAACGGTTGATGTCGGTCATGATGGCAACCCCGTCGGGGGCGACGCTGGTAAAGAAGGCGAAAACCAGTGGAAAGACGACGAAGAAGGCGAAGGCAATGCCGGCGTAAAACAGCAGGATACTGGAAAGTAGCAAAGGTAAAGCTACCCGTTTTTCATTGGAGTAGAGTCCTGGTGCGACAAAGCCCCAGATCTGGTGCAGGATATAAGGCATAGCAACGAACAGTGAAAGCACCAGGCTAAGTTTAAAAGGTGTAAGGAAAGGCGAGGCCACCTCAGTCGCAATCATCGATGTTCCTTCGGGAAGGAATTCACGTAGTGGCTCAGAAATGAATGTGTACAGCTCATTTGCAAAATAGAACAGGGGGAAGAAAATTATGACAATGGCGACAATGGAGTGCAGGATCCTGTTACGAAGTTCAACAAGATGCTCGATAAGGGGCTGACCTTCTTCCTCAGTTGGACTGCTTTTGGTCGACATGTTCTTCAGATTCGTTTGTCGTGTTAGACAAATCGTTTTTGACCTCGCCAATCATGTTATTGAGATCTTGTTTCGTTTCCTGGATTGAGGCCTTCGATGCTTCAATCTCCTGCATGATTTGTTCGTTGTGAAGCTGCGCACGAATTTCATCGGCGCCAATCTCGTTTTCTATCCCTTGTCTGATTTTTGTAAAGCTGCGCCTGATCCTACCGATCCATAACGATAGTGAACGTATTGCATTGGGAAGTTCATCTGGACCGATGACGAGTAGCGCTACTAAGCTAATGAGCAAGAGCTCCGGAAAGCCGATATCGAACATCAGTACTAGTCGGTTTTAGTCTCGGCTTTTGGCTCGGTCTCGATTTCTTTAGTGGTCTCATCATTGCGGGATAGAGCAGAGCGAAATCCCTTAATCGCAGATCCTAGGTCAGAGCCAAGTGACTTTAGTTTGGTGGTGCCAAACAGCAGCAGCACGATGACTAGAATTATAGCAAGTTCTGGTATACCAAATGACATATGTTCCTCCTTTTAGCGATGCGACATACTCAAACATCGCTCTAAAATTTCAAGTATACGCGTTGGCGCAGTTTTTCACATAGATGCACTCAAAGCTTTATCAGGATTGGATATACATCCAGTAAACACCAAGACTTCCCAGAATCGAAGTACCTACGAGGACCTCCGGTGTTGTTGCGTAACCGCTTAGAGGTAATAGTGAGGCAAGAATAGCGGCGATCAGGGCAACCCCACCGATGCGCGTATATCTGGCTTTTCGTGCATGTTGTCCTAATTTCTTTTTGATATCTCTAAGCAAACGAATCTGCTCGCTGGTTCCATCTCTCAGCGAGTTAAGTTCGGTTAAGGCCCCGAATGCAAGATCCGGTAATTGAGGCACTTGTTGGATCCATCGGGGGATGTTATCGCCCAGGTTCTCAAATAGCGATCTAGCGTCGTAGCGTGACCGCATCCAGTTTTCCATGTAGGGAGCAGCCGTCTCCCAGAGATCAAGATCTGGATAGATCTGTCGTCCCATCCCTTCGATGTTTAGCAGGGTTTTCTGCAGCAGTACTAGTTGCGGTTGTACCTCCATTTCAAATTGCCTTGCCGCCTTGAAGAGGCCTACCAGGACCTTGCCAAATGAAATTTCCTTAATCGGCCTTTGGAATATCGGTGCACATACGCTGCGTATCACAGCTTCGAAATCTTTCAGGTTGGTGTTTTCTGGAACCCATCCGCTTTGAACATGAAGCTCAGCAACTTTTGCATAGTCCTGATGGAAAAAGGCCAGCAGGTTCTGGGCGAGGTAGTTCTTGTCTTCTTCTGTCAGCGAACCAATGATTGCACAATCAAGAGCGATGTAAGTAGGGTTCTTGGGATCGCTGGTATTGATGAATACATTTCCAGGATGCATGTCGGCGTGAAAAAAATTGTGCTCAAATACTTGGGTAAAGAATATGTTTACGCCGAGATGCGCAAGCTTCTGCAGATCGACGTTTTTATCGCGTAGTAATTCAAGGTCGGTTGCTCGTGCGCCATATATTCTCTCCATGACCATGACGCGTGGTGAGCAATAATCCCAATATACGTTCGGTACGTAGAGCTCGTTACTATCCAGCCAATTTTCGCGCAGCGTTGAGGTGTTGGCAGCTTCGAGTTGCAAATTGAGTTCATTCAGTATCGTATGTTCATAATCTGAGACGACGTCAACAGGATGTAGTCTTTTGCCTTCGCTCCAGAAACGCTCGATAGTCCTAGCTAAAAGCAACATGACATCGATGTCGCGCTTGATCGTTACTTCTGTGCCTGGGCGGATGACTTTAATGACAACTTCTTCGCCGGTTGTCAGTATTGCCTCATGGATCTGGGCTACCGAGGCCGATGCGAGAGGCCTGTCGCTGAACTTGGCAAAGATATCTGAGATTGAAGCATCGAGTTCTGTCTCGATAATCTGCCGTGCAAGGTTAGTTGGAAACGGGGGTACCTGATCCTGCAGTTTCTCCAGTTCGGAGATGAGTTCCTCACTGAACAGGTCGCGCCGGGTGGAAAGGATTTGGCCAAACTTAATAAAGATCGGGCCGAGGCTTTCTATGGCGAGCCTCAGTGATACGGCAGGGGACTCCGCAGGCTCTGGAAAAACTCGAAGACTTGCGACAATAACAGTTAACCACAGTGGTAAACGTAAATGAGCTGGAACTAGTCGGTCCAGCCGATGCCTAGTAATTTTTACAAAGATGCTAACGATTCTAACTAGTTTCATCAGTTCCCTTTTGTCCTACATGGATGGCAGCGACACCATCGAGAAGGTTATGACAGTTTACTCTTCGATAACCAGCATCGGTCATCATCTTGCTGAGTTCTTCTTGCGAGGGATGCATTTTTATCGATTCCACCAAGTATTGGTAGCTATCGTTGTTACCGGTTACGACTTTGCCAAGTCGCGGCCAAAATGCTGAGTAACCATCGTAAAACTTTTTGACAAGAGGATTTGTGGGCGTTGAAAACTCGAGGATGACTAGTCTTCCGCCTGGTGCGAGGACGTCTAGGCATGAAGCAAGCGCTGCCTGTTTGTCGGTAAAATTACGTAACCCGAAGCCGATAGTAATCGCTGAGAAGGTGTCTTTAGGGAATGGCAGGTGCTCAGCATCTGCCTGAATGAAGGTAACGTTCTTTGTGGTCCCGGCATCAACAAGTCTGTCTCTCCCCTGAGTTAGCATTGCGTCATTGATGTCGCACAGGATGACGTGTCCTTCGTCTCCAACGATGGGTGAAAGCTTCCTCGAAAAATCACCAGTTCCGCCGGCAAGATCCAGTATTGTCTGACCGGCCCTTGCCGCGGTGTGTTCTATCGCAACCGCTTTCATGAGCCGATGGGTACCTAGCGACATCAGGTCATTCATGACGTCGTAATGGCTCGCGACCGAGCGGAAAACCTCTGCCACTTTTGNTGCTTTCTCCCCGAAAGGGACTTCTCGAAAGCCAAAATGGGTTGTTTTTTCTGTCATTGGGAGGCCAGAAACGTTTATGCAGCCCAGATTACAGATCAGGGCGATGCTGAACAACCAGTGGTCGTTCCACTACTAGTGATTATCTATATTTTTTGAACAGCGATGAACTGAGAGTCTCGGCTTTTCCCCTCATCTTTAAGGCGCTGCTCGTAGTCAGTCCAATTGATTTGATAGTTTGTTGCAAGCTCATACAGGTAATCCCAAGAGTAGATACCTGAGTCATGGCTATCGGAAAATATGAGCTTTAGCGCGTAATTACCCTGAGGTTCTATATCTTTGAACTGTATATCTTTTTTNCCGTGCTGAAGTACGGCTTGACTGGGGCCATGTCCCTGGACTTCAGCAGAAGGCGAGAACACACGAAGATACTCTGCCGTCAGGGTGTATGACTGGTCGTCATAGACCAGTTCTAATANAGCCGATTTCTTATGAATATTTATCGANGAGGGAATCATGTGAGTTATAGAATATATCGACTGAGATCTTCATCTCCGGCAAGGTTCTCAAGATGGCTGTTTACATAGTCCGCATCAATAGTCACCGTTTGAGTTTCAGCACCCGCATCAAAAGAGATTTCCTCCAGAAGTCTTTCCATCACCGTATGTAACCGTCTCGCCCCAATATTCTCGGTTGCTTCATTTACCTGCCANGCTATTTGCGCGATCCGTGAAATACCNTCGTTATTGAACTCAAGCTCCAACCCTTCGGTTTGCATGAGTGCGTGATACTGCTCAGTAAGTGAAGCGTCGGGTTCNGTTAAAATTCGCTCGAAATCTTTCGCGCCAAGTGCATTGAGTTCGACTCGGATGGGCAGTCGGCCCTGCAGTTCGGGAATTAGGTCCGATGGCTTGCTNAGATGAAAAGCGCCAGACGCAATAAATAGAATGTGGTCNGTACGAATCNTGCCNTACTTAGTCGATACGTTGCTACCTTCAATTAACGGCAGAAGGTCTCGCTGTACGCCTTCACGAGAGACGTCGGCACCGCCATGATCGGCGCGCTTGGCAATCTTATCCATCTCATCGATAAACACAATTCCTGTTTGCTCCACTGCCTCAACCGCTTGGCTNCGCAGGTCGTCTTCGTTAATTAACTTTGCAGCTTCTTCATCGGTTANCCTTTTTAGNGCNTCCTTAACTTTGAGTTTCTTCGCTTTTGATTTTGCCGGTGNCATGGATGAAAACATATCTTGTAACTGGCTCGTCATNTCCTCCATACCGGGTGGAGCCATNATCTCCATGCTGACTTTGGGNGTTTCTATCTCTATTTCTATTTCCTGATCGTCCAATTCCCCTTCACGAAGCTTCTTTCTAAAGACCTGACGGGTGGTCGTGTCTTTGTCTTGCTCTCCACGTGCTGCTGGGAGGATGGCGTCCAATACTCTATCTTCTGCCGTATCCGCGGCCCTTGGTTGGGCAATCTGTATCTGGGCATCACGTAACAACTTGATCGCTGCCTCGACTAGGTCACGGATGATTGACTCAACGTCACGTCCAACGTAGCCGACTTCGGTGAATTTAGTTGCTTCGACCTTTATGAAAGGAGCATTGGCCAGTTTCGCGAGACGACGCGCGATTTCTGTTTTTCCGACCCCAGTGGGGCCAATCATGAGAATATTTTTTGGTGATATCTCCGAGCGAAAATGTTCATCGAGTTGTAGCCTACGCCAACGGTTTCGAAGCGCAATGGCGACGGCGCGCTTGGCGTCGGATTGGCCGATGATNTGTTTNTCGAGATCGTGAACGATCTCTCGTGGCGTCATATTTGACATAGATTAGTAGTCAATCTCTTCGATGGTGGTGTCATGGTTGGTGTAGATGCAAATTTCGGCGGCNATGGAAAGACTTTGCTGCACTATTTCGNTCGCGCCGAGTGTGGTGTTCTCCACGAGCGCTAGGGCAGCGNATTTGGCGTACTGGCCCCCAGATCCAATTGCAAGGATTCCGTCATTGGGTTCAATGACATCGCCATTGCCTGTGACTAGGAGCGAATCNTNCTTATCGGCGANGATNAGNAGGGCTTCCAGACGCCTAAGTGCCCTGTCTGTTCTCCAGTCCTTAGCGAGNTCAACAGCAGAGCGAACTAGATTGCCCTGGTGTTTCTCCAACTGACCCTCAAAACGCTCAAACAGTGTAAACGCATCGGCGGTTCCGCCAGCGAATCCGGCAATCACTTGGTCTTTGTAAAGTCTTCTTACCTTCCGTGCATTACCCTTCATCACCGTATCACCCATGGTGACTTGGCCATCGCCACCCACTACAACGGTATTCTNACGACGAACGGAAATNATGGTTGTCCCTTTGAATTGATCCACAGNTGTTTCTTTTGATTACGNTAATGNATCTAAGATGGGGCTTCAAAAGCTGTTTTCAAGGTTGGAGGATCGTGTCTCTTATCTGTTGATTCGCAGGGGTAGTGACTCAATCTGCGCTTGAGCGAGTTTGTCCTGCGCTCTATTTAGTGCTAGATCAGTTCCCAGCGGTCCCACAATTACCCGATGCCAGGTTTCACCCTCGACTTCAACTTCTCGAATGAAGGCGTCAAGTCCCATTAGTAAGAGTTCGGCTCGCATTTCGTTTGCGTCATTCACAGTCTTGAACGAACCTGCTTGAAGAATGTACGCAAAGCTATCCTCAANCTTCACTTGCTCGCCACCCTCATATTCTTCGATAATGGGTACTTCGGATTTTGGGAAAATCTCATAAAAATCCCATTGCATCTCTTCGACTTTGGTTGTCGTGTCTGGCTTTGGGATTTTTTGCGTCTCGGGGTCATCTGGGATGGCCTGCCACAGATAGACTAGAAAGGACACGAAGACCCCTGCGATAAACCCAGTGATAAAAAAACTGAACTGAGAAAGTGGTCTAGCACTTTGATTAGTTGTGGAATGGCGCTTTGCGAAATCCTGTGACATATGGCGAGTTATAAATATGCGTGCTAAAGCAAGTCTATCGGATCAACGTCTACCGACCAACGCACTTTTTTGCCTAGCTTTAACTGCTCGATATTTCCAATTCTTGAACTAAGCTCTGCATGCAATTGCTGTCTGGAGTTGCTTGATAAAAGTAGTATTGCCCTAAAACGTCCCTGGCGTTTTTCCATACTGGAGGGAAATGGCCCGAATATATCTACCGACGATCGGGTTGCCTTGGAATTTGCCACCTCGGTTAGAAAGGTTAGTGGTAGTGAGGATGATGTGCTCTCGGCTCTAAAGATTGCTTGATAGCTAAAGGGTGGTAACCCCGTTTTCTGTCTCTCACTCAGTATCGTTTCTGCAAAAGCTTCGTAGCCTTCGAAAATAAGTTGCTTCAGGGCCGGTTGATCGGGAAAGTGTGTTTGGATGGCAACTGTTCCAGTTTTCTTTGCGCGGCCGGAACGTCCCCCGACTTGCAGAATTAGCTGACCCATGTGTTCGATTGCCTTGAAATCAGTGCTGTAGAAGCTCGAATCTATCTCCACCATGACAGATAGAGTCACATTGCTGAAGTGATGGCCCTTCGAGAGCATCTGGGTGCCTACTAGGATCGCAGGATTCCCTTCGTTTATTTCATTCAGCAGGGAGTCGAAGGATCCTTTGAGTCTGGTACTGTCTCGATCAATTCGCATCACTCTGATATTGGGAAACAACTCATTTAGGTGTTCTTCAATACGTTGAGTGCCAAGTCCCAACATTAGTAGTGAGTGGCTTTGACACTGTTCGCAGTGTGTCGGTAGTAAACTCTCAGATCCACAGTGATGGCAAATGAGACAGTTTCTGGACAGGTGGTACGTAAGTCGAGCGTCACATCTTGCACAGCTTGCCATCCAGTGGCACTCAGGGCATAGCAATGCCGGCGCATAGCCTCGTCTGTTGAGGAACACTAGCACCTGGCCGTTGTTTGCTAAGTGTTGATGCATCAGCTTTACAAGTAGACTAGAAAACCCGCTTTGCGTTTCCCGGTGTTTCAGGCTGATTATTTCATAGTTTTCGGGAGCGACCCCAAAGGGTCGTTGACGAAGGTATAGGTGCGAGTATTTTCCCTGTTGTGCGTTGTGGAGACTTTGCAGCGACGGTGTTGCCGAACCAAGTAATACTGGCGTCTTCTCCATATTCCCGCGAAGCACTGCAAGGTCGCGAGCTGAATATTTGAAGCCCTCGTGTTGTTTGAATGAAGTATCGTGCTCTTCATCTACAACGATTAGACCCGGATAGGCGAGTGGAGTGAACACTGCAGAGCGTGTACCGATGACAATACCTGCATTTCCTGAGGCTGCGTCTTGCCAACCGCGCAATCGAGCCGTAGCTGGTAGTCCGGAGTGCAGGACAGCAATAGGTGCGTTAAATCTAGTACGGAAACGCTGCACGGTTTGTGGGGTAAGACCTATCTCTGGCACTAAGACGAGCGATTGACGGCCTTGTTCGAGCATCCGTTCGATCAATCGAAGGTAGACTTCTGTTTTTCCGCTACCGGTGATGCCTTGCAGAAGATAGGTTCCATCTTCGCCGACTGCGTCAATCGCAGCCTGTTGCTCCGCATTCGGTTTGATCCCCTGTTGGTTAATAGCATCGGTTTTGAACCGGCCGGGCAACGACATCCTCGATTCGATCAGTCCTTTGTCGATTAGCTTGCGCAGTGTATTGGTTGAAACCTGCTTCAGTTCCTGCCGGCTGACGCCGTCTACGTTTCGGCTGAGAAGAGAAAATGCCTCTTGTTGCCTGGGCGCTCTGCTTAATGACTCAACATTAAGGCGCAAGCCCACATCGGTGAGAAAAAATTGTTCAATTTCTCTCGTCGCAGGTCGACCCTGGCGAAGTAGTATTGGCATCGCTGTCGCGAATACTTCGCCAACGGGATGGTGGTAATAATTGCTGGCCCACATGCAGAGGTCAAAAATCGTTTTTGGTAAAACAGGCTCGAGGTCTAGGAGCTTAATCGCCTTTCTTAGCTTACCTTCATTCATGGAAATCTCTTTGGTGTAGCCTAGGAATATCCCGTTAACCTGTTTGTGACCAAACGGTACTCTAATGCGACAACCCGGGCGTGTGTCTGAGGGAAATTCATCTGGAGGCAGGTAGTGAAAGCTTCTGCGCAGTGGTGCTTGGATGGCAATGTCGAGATAGCGTTGCAACGGGTTTAGGTCCGTATTCTTAGGTATGTATTGCAAGTAAGGGGCAGCTTGTTTGATCTATGCTACTACGTAAGACTTCTCTTGCGAATCTAGATTTGTCTGGTATGATGCGCCTCCTGCTAGTAGGGACAGCAGCGCGTTTAACGGAGGCAAAATGAAGGCGGACATCCACCCAGAATATTCAGATATTACTGCAACTTGCAGTTGCGGCAATGTCATTAAGACACGCTCCACCGTGGGTGAGGATATTCACCTGGAAGTGTGTTCTGCGTGTCACCCCTTTTATACTGGTCAGCAAAAGATGATTGACTCGGCAGGTCGAATCGATAGGTTCAATCGTCGTTTCGGCAACCGCTCAACCAAGTAGGTCGCAACCCTTCTAGAAAATCTCTTGAAGAGATTGATCAGTATCGGATTGCGTACTGTCTATCACTTCTTCCGGAGCATGCTCAATTCGGAATATTTCAAACTCTCCATCGGGATCATCAGGTGTGGTGAGCAGGCCAGTGTGGCGGTCAATGCGAACAGTGACCAGACCATCTGGCGCGGCTTGTTGTGTAGTTTCATCTTCCGGAGCGAGTACTTTCTCCATAAACGCTATCCAGGTCTCTATTGGCGTGGTTGAGCCAAACTCTCTGTTACCAACCGGACTATTGTCTGAGAATCCTGCCCAAGCTGTAGCAACGAGATCTGTGGTATAGCCGGAAAACCAAATATCAGCATCATTGGTTGTTCCGGTCTTACCCTTGATATCCCCGCGTTTTAGCGCTCGCATGACCTTGGTTCCGGTACCCTTCTGAATGGCGTCACCCAGAATATTGTTCATGATATAAGCGACGCGTTCTTCAATGATTCTTGGCGCGACGTTGATCCCATTGCAATCGGCCGTGCACACTTGGCTGGGTGAGGCTCGCAGAGTAAGATCGTCGTTTATCGAGTCGATTCGCTCGATCAGGTAGGGATTCACCTTGTACCCNCCATTGGCAAAACTGGCNTANGCGGTTGCAACTTCAAGGGGAGTCAGNGCAATTGTTCCACCTCCGAAAGCTAGCTGCACGTCGTAGGGAAANTTTGACGTATCGAAACCGAATCGNGATACATACTCGATTGCNTTTTNGGGACCATAGTCGAGTATAACGCGCAGGGANACCAAATTAATTGAACGATAGAGCGCTTCCCGGATGCTAATGTTGCCTCTGAATCGATCACCAGAATTCTTCGGACGGTACGTTTCCTCAAGGTCTCCCCCTGGGAGCACGAATGGCGCATCGTTATAGATTGTCGCTGCTGTTAGTCCATTCTCCAGCGCACCAGCATAGAAAAACGGTTTGAAGTTTGAACCCGGTTGTCTCTTTGCCTGAGTGACGTGATTAAACTGGAGTCTGTTGAAATCGAAGCCCCCAACTAGAGCGCGAATGGCACCATCTCTTGGCGACAGGGCAACTAGTGCGCCTTGAATACTAGGCTCCTGACCCAGTCTCCAGCGGTCGTCAGCAAATTCGATACGAATGAGATCACCTACAGAAACAACGTCGCTTGGCTGTTCGGGGCCTGGGTAATCGCGGGTGTTGACGTCGATATATCTCCGAGCCCACTGCATATCCTCCCAGTCAATATTGATGGTGGTCAGGTCTTGAATGAGCACATCGATACTTGTCTCGTCGACGCTGGTCACGATCCCCGGAATCTGGTTACCCGATGGTGTAGCTTTTTCCAGAGTATTGACCCAGTTGGTTGGATAGCCGTATTCGGGAGCAGCAAGGTATTCATCGGTACCCTGAAGTTGTCGATACTCGGGACCACGAAAACCGTGACGACGATCATAGGCGATGAGTTGCTGTTGCACGGCTATTTCTGCTGCGATTTGCATATCGCTATCGATAGTTGTGAAAGCTTTCAGTCCCTGATTGTATGCTCCACGTCCGAATTCAGTTAGTACGCGCTTGCGTACCATTTCCGCTACATATAATGAGGGAAGTTCAATCTTCCGTTGATAGACTTTGGCGGTAATTGGGGAGTTGATAGCTTCATCGTAAGCATCTTTATCCACACTTCCTTGCTCCAGCATTCGACGTAATACAAGATTCCTCCGGGACAGTGCCCAGTTAGGTCCGTTGATCGGATTGCCTGCTTCCGGCTTTTTGGGAATACCAGCTAACATAGCCAATTGGGCGAGGCTAAGCTGATCCACGTTCTTTCCATAATATGTGTTAGCAGCTGCCTGAACGCCAAAGGAGTGCTTCCCAAAAGGAATGATGTTTAAGTAGAGGGTGAGGATCTCTTCTTTGTTCAACTCTCGCTCTATTTTGATTGCCAAGAGCATCTCTTTGAACTTTCGGATGAAACTCACCTGTGAATCACCTGAAATGTTTTTAACGAGTTGCATGGTGATAGTGCTGGCACCCGTCTGAATGTTCCCGCGATTACGCACCAGTTGCCAGGTTGCGTTCAGCAAGGTTACGACATCTATACCACCATGTTCGAAGAATCGCTTATCTTCAGTATCCAGAATCGCCCGAATGTAGAGCGGAGGAATCTGATCAAAGGTGATAGGAATGAGGCGTTCACCGAATTCCTGAATGAGTTTCCCATCGCTTGAATAGATTCGTAGTGGCGCTCGGATGGTGACGTTGCTGAAGGTTTCGGTGTCTGGAACCTGAGGGTTTAGGTATAAGAAAGCCGCTGAAAGTAGAAGTACAGCTCCACTCGCCATAGCGGCTACAATCCACATTAGACGCCTAGTCACAGCTCTCAGCATTTATTAGCGCACCTAAGTTAAAGACTAGTTATTAGTTAAATGCCTATGGTTGCTAGAATCTGGCATTCAATCCTGCGAACTAATTATTATAATGGCTCCCCTTGGGTTTTTTGCTTTGTTTTGGTGTGGGAGACGCTTTAGAAGCGGTAATAACAGAAAATTTTCTAAAAATGAACGTTTTATGGCATTTTTTATTTGAACTATTAGTGCGGAAGCTAAAGCTAGTAATTAATGTGGTATTACATATATCGTACTTTAGTGCATATATGGAGTAGTAAATTATGCTTTTAGTTCCAGTCCTGATCATTTGGTCATTAATCTTAGTGTCGGGGTTACTGAATCAACAGGGTTTTCCGCAGGTATTGTAGATTGGGAATGTTTACTTGATTGAACTTTAGGTTAGTCTGGATACAGTTGGTGCGTTGCTTAATGGCTTTCCCAGTATTAATACCAACAATATTCAGGCATAGGTCCCGGTAAACAGTGGCGATACCATCGTATTGGGTGATATTTTCACGACGCTGGCCACTCGTTCCGTAACGAAAAAACCATTCTTGGGTGATACGTCATATTTAGGCCAGTTTTTCCGTAGAAATACTGAGTCTGATGAGCAGGAGATGCTGTTCTTCAATATGTCTCGACTGATTCGGGATAGTGTAATCAATCGTTAGCGGTTAGCTTCGTATGGCACAATGTCAATCTGACCTTCATAATTAGGTGCTATCTATGCGCCTCAACAATAAAGTATTTCGTAGTCTGTTCCTAGTTGGCCCCATGGGCGTGGGCAAAACTACTATAGGGAAACAACTTGCCCGCGAACTGTCGTTAGAATTTATTGACTCCGATCATGAGATCGAGAAACGGGCGGGCGCTGACATTCCCTGGATCTTCGAGGTGGAGGGTGAAGCAGGGTTTCGAGAGAGGGAAGCCAAAGTNCTGGAGGAGCTAACTCATCTANCNGATGTATTGATATCAACAGGTGGCGGATGCGTTTTGTCTGATAAGAATCGTCAGCANCTGAAATCCCGCGGCGTTGTAGTTTTCCTCGATACTTCTCTNGACATACAGCTTATGCGTACNAAGAAAGANAAGAAAAGACCNNTATTGCAGAACGTAAATCATTNGGACGTGCTCACCAAGATGAAAGCGGTACGTGATCCNCTNTACAACGATGTCTGTCATATCAAGATATTTGTTGGTNAGTCTNGCGGNAAAAGGGTGGTTTCCAGCATAATNGATAATCTGGTTGATCANGGNCTCATCGAAAAAAGCGAATGATGGAAACAGTAGAGCTTGATCTGGGTTATAACGCTTACTCCATATATATTGGTGTAGGTATTTTGGACGATGGGGATTTTCTCAGTGAGAAAGTATCTGGTTCCAATGTATTTATTGTTACGAATGAATCAATAGCGCCTTTGTATCTTGAGTCCGTCGAGCAGGCATTTCGCAGATGTCNAGTCGACACTTATGTTTTGCCGGACGGGGAGTCTTATAAGAATCTTGCAAGCTGCGAGGCAATTGTTGGTGAGTTGCTGAGTAAACGTCATAACCGATCGACCACCTTGGTTGCTTTAGGCGGAGGTGTTGTCGGTGATGTGACGGGATTCGTTGCTGCTACCTATCAGCGGGGTGTGGATTTTCTTCAGATCCCAACAACCTTGCTGGCNCAGGTAGATTCTTCCGTGGGAGGAAAAACTGCCGTTAATCATCCGCTAGGTAAGAACATGATCGGAGCGTTCCATCAGCCCAAATCGGTATACATAGATATCAATACTTTGAAGACTCTCCCAGCGAGAGAGCTTTCTGCCGGCTTTGCCGAAGTTATCAAGCATGGCGCATTGGCTGATAGCGACTATTTTTCTTGGATTGAGAAGCACATGNCGGAACTGTTGGAGATCGATGTTGGGGTAATTACCGAAGCCGTGCGCAGAAGTTGCCAGATTAAAGCCTCTATCGTTGCTCAGGATGAGAAGGAAGCTGGTCTGAGAGCATTATTGAATCTTGGNCATACCTTNGGGCATGCAATCGAACANTCTATGGGTTACGGATCNTGGCTGCATGGAGAAGCGGTTGGCACGGGGCTTGTGATGGCTGCTGATCTTTCGGCACGCTTGGATCGAATTTCTCCAACATCAGCGGCACGCGTGAAACGAGTGGTAAGTGCGGCTGGACTACCCACTACACCGCCACCAGAACTGACTGCAGATGAGTTTCTGCGGAGCATGTTGGTAGACAAGAAAGCAACGGATTCGGGATTACGTTTTATCCTGCTAAATGAGATCGGTACGGCGGAACTTGTTGAAGGTGTTGATGAGTCAGTGCTTCGGGAAACGCTTGAGGCTGGCGAGAAACTTGCNGAGCTAGGGTAGCTGNGATGATCCCATAAGGTCCCGATCAATTTCCCGGGCTGCTTCACGTCCCTCATTAATGGCACGAACTACAAGGTCCTGGCCTCGACGGCAGTCCGCTGCGGCATAGACTTTCTCCATGCTGGTGCGAAATCTCAGCTTGTCGGCATTAAAATTGCCTCGTTCATCAAGTTCCAAGCCNAGGGAATCGTTGATGTAGTGTTCTGGCCGCAGGAAACCCATCGATAGGAAGATGAGGTCCGCATTCCAGGTTTTTTCTGTCCCNGGTATTGGCTCCAGTTTGTCGTTTACATTGGTGGTCTTGATACCCAGCAGTTTTCCATCAGCNTNTCGAACGAACTCCTGACTCATGATCGAGTAAACCCGTGGATCATCACCAAACTTAGCAGCAACCTCTGCATGGCCGTAATCTACTCTGTAGATTCTCGGGTAGAGAGGCCACGGATTGTTTGGTGCTCGTTCGAGAGGGGGCTTTGGCAGTAATTCAAAATTCACAAGAGACTTACAGCCGTGCCGCATAGAAGTTCCAATACAGTCTGTTCCCGTGTCTCCACCGCCAATAACAATAACGTCTTTGTCCTTAGCGGAAATGTAGTTTCCATCCTCGTGGTTGGAATCTAGTAGACTCTTGGTATTGAGTGTAAGAAACTCCATCGCCATATGAACGCCGGGTCCTTCCCTGTTTGGTATCGGTAAATCCCTTGCCTCTGTTGCGCCGATAGCTAGCAAGACTGCGTCGTTACCATCGATGAGTTGTCGAATGTCNACATTGTNNCCAACGTCTGCATTGACTTTGAACTCAATGCCTTCTTCTCGCATTAGTCCGATTCGGCGTTCGACAACCTGTTTATCAAGTTTCATGTTGGGTATTCCGTACATCAACAAACCACCGACACGGTCGGCTCTTTCGTAGACGGTTACCTTGTGTCCAGCGCGATTAAGCTGGGCAGCCGCAGCAAGGCCCGATGGCCCAGAGCCNACNACTGTGACNGATTTACCGGTTCGTTTCTCGGGCGGTTGTGCAGTNACCCAGCCCTCGGCAAAACCGCGATCAATAATAGAATTTTCTATGTTCTTAATTGTTACAGGTGGACTCGTGATCCCTAGTACGCACGCCCCNTCGCATGGGGCAGGACATACACGACCGGTGAATTCAGGAAAATTGTTTGTTTTGTGAAGTCGGTCGAGGGCATCTCGCCATCGACCACGATATACCAGATCNTTCCATTCGGGGATCAGATTGTGAATNGGACAGCCGTCATTTGACTGGCAAAAGGGCACCCCACAGTCCATGCATCGTGCACCCTGAGTAGTGAGATGTTCATTGTTGTGAGGCGTGTAGATTTCTTTGTAGTCCACTAGCCTTTCATGCTCATCCCGATAGGGTTCAGCTTTTCGTTCGAATTCCTTGAATCCTGTTGGCTTTCCCATGCTTGCTCTTGTCGATTATTATAGTTACGCGGCAGCCGCTTCAAGAAGCGCGCGTTTGTAGTCGGTTGGCATGACNTTGACGAAACTTGACAGATCGTTNTGCCAGTTAGCGAGAATTGTTTCCGCTACTGTGGACCCGGTGTATTCCAAGTGCTTCTCGATCATCTGCTTGCATTCACTGATATCAGAATCCAGCTCCAGACGTTCTAACTCAAGTGTGCCGGTATTACACCTAGATGCAAACACACCTACCCTGTCCCATACGTAAGCGACCCCGCCGCTCATGCCTGCACCGAAATTCCGACCAGTTTCACCCAGAACTACCACGCGGCCACCGGTCATATACTCGCAGCCATGATCACCGACACCTTCCACAACTGCGTTAGCGCCACTGTTTCGNACACAAAATCGTTCAGCTGCTATACCTCGAAAATATGCTTCACCACCGGTTGCGCCGTAGAGGGCTACGTTACCAATTAGGACGTTCTCCTCTGGGACAAATGAGCTATCTTTTGGTGGATAGATAATCAGTTTACCGCCGGACAGGCCCTTGCCAACGTAATCGTTCGCATCNCCTTCTATCTTCAGCGTTATTCCGGTTGCCAACCACGCACCGACGCTTTGCCCGGCCGATCCATTTAGCTTGATATTGATGGTGTCATGAGGAAGAAGTGCGCCTTTTGTTGCCTTGGCCACCTCGTGGGATAGCATGGTTCCCACTGTACGATTAATGTTAATTATCGGNAGTTCGATATCGACCTTCTGACCATCGTTGATTGCTGGTTGAGCCAGCTTAATGAGTTCGACATCCAATGCTTTATCTAGGCCGTGATCCTGCTCGATTGTCTGGTATACCTCGGTACCTTCNTAAATTATTTCTGCTGGTGTAAGTATGCTGCTTAGATCAAGTCCCTTTGCCTTCCAATGATCGATTGCATCATCGGTNCTCAGCATATCGACTCTGCCGATCATTTCATTGACAGTTTTGAATCCTAGCTGCGCCATGATCTGTCGGAGTTCTTCGGCGACCATAAATAAATAGTTAACCACGTGCTCAGGGCTGCCGCTGAATTTCTTTCTTAATTCCGGATCTTGGGTAGCGATTCCGACCGGGCAGGTATTCAAATGGCATTTNCGCATCATGATGCATCCTAACGANACTAGCGGTGCTGTTGCGAATCCCATTTCTTCTGCGCCGAGTAATACNGCGATGGCGACGTCCCGTCCAGTTTTGATTTGTCCATCGGTCTGAAGTACGACACGCGAACGCAGATTGTTCATCACAAGAGTTTGATGCGTCTCGGCCAGCCCGAGTTCCCAGGGCAGTCCTGCATGCTTTATCGAGGTTATCGGTGATGCTCCTGTACCACCGTCGTGACCAGCGATGACAAGATGATCTGTTTTTGCCTTCGTGACCCCTGCAGCTATGGTACCTACGCCAATTTCTGAACCAAGCTTTACGCTGATGCGTGCTTTTGGATTAGAGTTCTTGAGGTCATGTATCAGCTGGGCTATATCTTCAATCGAATATATATCGTGATGTGGAGGAGGGCTGATCAGACCAACTCCAGGCGTAGAGTGACGGATTTTAGCGATAAAATTATCAACTTTACCGCCGGGTAGCTCCCCCCCTTCTCCGGGTTTCGCACCCTGAACAATTTTTATTTGAAGCTCATCGGAGTTTGCAAGGTACCAGATAGTCACGCCAAACCGACCAGAGGCAACNTGTTTGATTGCGGAGCGNTTTGAGTCTCCATTAGAAAGTGGAGTGAATCGCTCTGGATCTTCGCCGCCTTCTCCGGTATTTGATTTGCCGCCGATTCGATTCATTGCAACCGCNAGTGCTTCGTGGCTTTCAGCTGAAATGGAGCCAAAGGACATGGCACCGGTACAGAAGCGTTTTACAATCTCCTTGGCAGGCTCAATCTCTTCTAGGGGGACCGGTGTTCCTTCCTTGAACTTGAACAGTCCTCGCAGGGTAGCGTTTCTGGTCGCGACATTATTTGCGTGCTCGGCGAACTGCCAGTATGCATCGCTACTGTTGGTTCTTGCAGCTAGCTGTAGGTTCGCGATGGCGGTTGGATCCCACATATGTGTGTCACCGCCTTTGCGCCAGTGTATGTCTCCAGGATTGGGCAGTACCGGGATGATGTTTGTTTCTCGCGACGGATAACCTAACTCATGTCGCCGGTTCATTTCCTCGCATAGCACCTTGAAGTTAACNCCCTGAATGCGGCTGGCAGTGCCTGAGAAACAGCGATCAACAATGTCATCGGCTAGGCCTACCACCTCGAATATTTGAGCNCCTTTATAGGACTGCAANGTGGAGATGCCCATTTTTGCCATTACTTTGAGCATACCTTTCGCAACACCTTTTCTGTAAGCCTCGACAATCGTCGGTATGTCGGGATATTCNTTCGCGTCCAACAGATTNTCGAGTTGCGATTGCCANAGTGCCTCAAANGCGACATAGGGGTTGATAGCATCAGCACCGAAGCCAATTAGCAAGCAATGGTGATGGACCTCGCGGGCTTCGCCCGTTTCCACGATGATGCCGATCTGCGTTCGCTGATGTTCACGCACNAGATGATGATGTACGGCACCACAAGCTGCCAGTGAACTAATAGCTATGCGGTCTGGGCCAATGTTTCGATCAGACAAGATGATGAGCGAATAACCGTTCGCGATCGCCTCCGATGATTCTTTACAAATCCTGTCGAAAGTTTTGTGCATCTCTGCTTCGCCACCAGACTTGTCGAAAGTAATGTCGATAACTTGGGTCCGCCAGCCGTGATAGTCCATCTCTCGAAGCGCATTTAGCTCTTCGTTAGACAATATGGGATGCGGAACACATAGCCTATGGGCCTGTTGTTCGGTTGTGTCGAGAAGGTTCCCCTCAGGCCCAATAAAACACTCAAGCGACATGACTACTTCTTCCCGAATCGAGTCGATCGGAGGATTGGTTACTTGGGCGAACAATTGTTTGAAGTAGTCGTAAAGCATGCGAGACTTGTCGGAAAGACATGCGAGGGCCGAGTCATTACCCATGGATCCCAGTGGATCTCTCGCTTCTGTGACAAGAGGCAGCAGCATGAACTGCATGGTTTCTGCGGTATAGCCAAATGNCTGCATTCGCGAAAGCAATGAGTCAGGGTCAAATCTTTGCTCCTCANTTACCAGTGGAATATCACTCAGGTGCAGTTTTTGTTTTGCCAACCATTCGCCATATGGCCGACGGCTTGCGAACTCTGCCTTTAATTCTTCATCGGGAATCANTCGACCTTGCTCAAAGTCAACGAGGAACATCTTGCCTGGCTGCAGTCTNCCTTTTGCTTTTACATTGCTAGGGTCAACGGGCAAGACGCCCACTTCTGAAGCCATGATAACTTTGTCATCATGAGTCAGGTAGTAACGGGAAGGTCTGAGGCCATTTCGNTCCAGTACTGCGCCAATATACTTGCCGTCGGTAAATGCGATTGAAGCGGGACCATCCCAAGGTTCCATCATCGCTGAATTGTATTCATAGAAGCTTCGNTTCTCGTCCGACATATTCTNATCAGCTTGCCAGGCTTCCGGAATCATGATCATCACGGCTTCTTGCAGCGTTCTGCCCGACATTAGCAGGAATTCGAGAACGTTGTCGAAGGTCCCGGAGTCTGAACANTCGGGTTCTACAATCGGAAANAGCTTGTNGATGTCTGCGAACGCTTTTGATTGCGCNACACCTTGGCGAGCAGTCATCAAGTTCACATTACCGCGTAGGGTGTTGATTTCCCCGTTATGNGACATGAATCGATTGGGNTGGGCGCGGTCCCAAGATGGGAAGGTATTNGTAGAGAACCTTGAGTGGACCATAGCCAGGTGGGTTTCGTAATCTGAATCTTCAAGATCAGAATAAAAAGGGAATAACTGACTTGGTGTCAGCATTCCTTTGTAGACTATTACTTTGCCTGACAGGCTGCAAGCGTAGAGCTGATTGGCCTGATTTAGATTAGATTCATTTCGCAATATTCGAGTGAAGCTTTTTCGGATTACGTAAAGAGACCGCTCAAATGCTTCTGGGTCAGATGCAGTAGACCCGATGAACAACTGTTCAATGATTGGCATGGCACTCTTTGCAGCTGGACCTACCTCTGCAGTCTCGGGGTCTATTGGGACTATTCGCCAACCTAGGAAGTTCTGCCCCTCTTCATTTATGACCTTTTCGATTGTTTTTTTGCAGATTCTCCGTTCTTCATCGAGCTGAGGTAGAAAGATGTTGCCGACTGCATATTGTCCTTTCTCCGGCAAAGAGATAGGCATTTCTCCAGCGATCTTTTGAAAATAAGCATGAGGGAGTGCGGTAAGTATCCCTGCGCCATCGCCGGTATTCTCTTCAAAACCGCAACCACCGCGGTGATCCATGCGGGAATTGATGTGGTAGGCATCAAGCATAATCTGATGGCTTGGAATACCTTTTATGTTGGCCACGAAGCCAACGCCGCAGGAATCCTTTTCAGATTGTGGATCGTACAACCCGATTGCGTTCGGATAGCCAATTTTCTCGTCAAGACGTGCGTGGATTGTCTTGTTTTTCATTATATCCCTCAGGTAACACTGCAAATATCATCACCGAGATATAGGTGCGAATTACTCTTTTAATCCGCGCCAATATACCGGTTTATGTACGTGAAGTGGACCAGCCACGATACCATTCGAGCAATTAAAGTCAAGAGTTGCAACACGACGCACGCCGATTTTTATGCCTATAAGTTATTGATTTAAATGAATTAATAACTTATAGGTTTATAATAGTGAAGGCCGAATTCATTAACTTAACGACCTGATACTTGTTGGTTGTCACAGCGGTGTATTGGTATTAACCTGCGCCTTCACTCCGATGTATCGAGATTAAAAGGAAATGCGTAAATGAAAGAACCAATAAAGGTAGCAGTCACGGGTGCTGCCGGCCAGATTAGCTATTCGTTGTTGTTCAGGATTGCATCTGGACAGATGCTTGGGACAGATCAACCGATAGTCTTGCAGCTACTTGAGATTCCTCCGGCAATGGAGGCGCTTGGGGGGG
Source organism: Gammaproteobacteria bacterium (assembly GCA_002712135.1). Classification (GTDB taxonomy): domain Bacteria; phylum Pseudomonadota; class Gammaproteobacteria; order Pseudomonadales; family Azotimanducaceae; genus UBA7455. The sequence continues at coordinate 28,165 of PASO01000009.1, read as the reverse complement.
TGGTTATGGAGTTAGATGATTGTGCGTTTCCGCTTGTCCAGGAAATCTTCGCAACTGATGACCCTTACGTTGCCTTCTCAGGAACCCAGATTGCCTTACTAGTTGGTTCCAGGCCGCGAGGCCCTGGAATGGAGCGAAAAGATTTGCTGGAAGCTAACGCACAAATCTTTTCTATCCAGGGGAAAGCTTTGAACGACAATGCATCGGAAGATATAAAAGTCCTAGTTGTGGGTAATCCGGCGAATACCAATAGCCTAATTGCCCAAAGAAATGCACCGGACATCGATCCCAAGCGATTTACAGCTATGACGAGGTTAGATCACAATCGTGCGCTAACACAGTTGGCGCAGAAAACAGATACTCATGTGAACGAGATTAAGGGGATGACCATCTGGGGAAATCACTCCGCGACTCAGTATCCAGATATAAACCATGCAACAGTTGGCGGTAAAGCGGCGATGGAGCTAGTGGATCATAATTGGATCGAGAACGATTTTATTCCAACNGTACAACAGCGTGGCGCTGCCGTTATTAGTGCTCGNGGGCTATCAAGCGCTGCATCGGCTGCCAATGCNGCTATTGATCACGTNCGAGACTGGGTCCACGGAACGNGTGGCGAGAGAGTCAGCATGGGTGTTNACTCNGATGGTAGCTATGGTATTGATGAGGGCTTGATCTATTCGTTCCCCTGCGTCTGTGAAGGAGGAGACTGGTCCATTGTCCAAGGNCTTGAGATCTCTGATTTCAGCCGTCAGAAAATGACAGATACTGAGACCGAATTAAAAGAAGAGCAGGACACGGTTAAAGAATTGCTGCCCTGATCAATTTGGCGCCGCCAGGAGCAATACGCTGTTGGTGTAACTTTGAATTGTTTTGTTACTTTCGGCAGGCAGAAAGTAAGCTGCAGATTCTGGAATACAGGTGTCTGCAATTCTTAGTTCACCTTTTATGCACATGACAATTGCGTAGGATTGGCCTGGCAGGTCGATAGATTCGCCGGGTTGCAGGCGTAAGCGCTTTACACTGAACTCATCGAAATCTGCGATGATATCATCCAGATTTCCAGTGAGGGGAGTATCTGTTGCGAAACTNAGGCTGGAGAGCGCNTCTTCTGTATCCCAATGATCCTGCGTNAGGACCTTCTGACCAAATGACAGAATGTACCGCTCATAGTGTGGTGTCTGGAATTCAACTACAGTCACGCCGTGTTGAAGTGAGTGTGGTGTTAGTGGAGGCACCTGAACAACATCGCCGGGTTCAAGNTCTCGGAGCGAAGTAAATGATTCCATCTCCCTGCGTAGACTTTCTTCAGTTTCGTTGTCTATGCGTTCTCCTCTGTCCAGGGCTGATCTTACTTGCCAATAATCCTGTACNGCTTTTAGATAGGCGGCAGCAAAGGCTTTGGTTGACCCATAATGGTCTCGTTTTACACGGTCGAATCCGAAACGAATCTTCCCTTTTCCATCTGGCCAGGCGTCTTGGTCGACTTCCNTTACTANGTAAANCTCTTTCTTCTCTGCATGGGCCTCGAAATACAGNTCTCCCTTTACTGGATCTGCCAATGGTTTCAGCACCTTGAGCAAAATGGGTGGCGCATAATTCTGCCCTGATAAGGTTTTCGGGAATGTATCAAGAATCCAAGGGATGGGAATGTTCGCCATTGTGCAGACGCCGCGTTTCTCCATCGCTGTGTACCAGATTTCCTCGCCCCAGGGTTTAGGAATCCTAATGGGTGAAAGGGGTAGAGGTGAGGTGAAGTTAACAATTGGAGCATGAAGCTGTGCCGCAATTCCTTCCAATGTTGCTCCGACTATTTCGTCCGGCACCTGATCGNATGGCATGATGAGGCCGTGCAGGCCGCTGCTTTGGTTTTGACATATGATGGTAAGTTCAAGAGGTGGTTTATATAGATAGGACTGGTCGTGCAGGTACTCGAATCGAACGACATCTTTTTTGCCCCTCAGCAAACCTTCGGGGTTATCTATTAAACCCAATGTTCTATGCATCGCAATACCAGGTCCGATTCTGGCTAGTATGATTATGACGCCGGTACTAGTATTACTGGTATCGAGTTACCGGTGGCTGCAGTATAAACGTTGTTGGACATGTTAATTGANCATCATGCGTTTAAAAAAGCAAGACAATCCAGCGATCCGATGCTTACTTTTTTCTGGGTGTCAAAATGACAACNACTTACTGTCGATCAGTNTGCTCGGTACGANTACCGAGAGCTACAAGTATTACCATTTCCCTGGCATTGGTTTGTGGGTGGCAACAATATATTCTTGTGCTTCCATCTAACAATCCTGATACTTTCATCGGGACAGACCTAGTTATAAAAAAGATCGTCAAGATGTATCTGAATATCTATGGAGATAGGGCTTNACTTGAGCGAACTGATGCCTAGCGTCCACGGCGAGCATACGCGCATATGCATCTGTGGTATTACTCGATGTGATTTTGATGAAATATACTGACTGGGAGTCACCCATTGGTTCACTACTGTTGGCGGGAGATGGTGAAACGCTAAATTATCTTTCGTTTCCCTGGGAGAAGGGCAGAATCGACCCCGGTAGAGGCTGGGTTCGACAGGANGAAAGTTTTGGCGAAGTTAAAACCCAGCTTGGGGAATATTTTTCCGGTTCGCGACGGAACTTTGACCTGAAATTAGTGGCTGAAGGCACATCTTTTCAGAAGTCGGTCTGGGATGCTCTACTGGGTATACCTTATGGGGAGACCCGGAGCTATATGGACATTGCCAATATGATTGGCAATTCGAGGGCAGTACGTGCTGTCGGTGCAGCCAACGGCAGTAATCCACTTCTCATTGTTGTTCCCTGCCATCGGGTGATAGGTTCCGACGACAGCCTCAAAGGTTTTGGGGGTGGCCTTNCGGCAAAGGCCTTTCTTCTCAATCTAGAATCCATGGTAATCCGTCGCTGAGGGCAAAGCGAATCAATGGCAGACTGAAGAAAACTCCGCAAAGTAATTTGGGAAAGTTTTGTTTGTGCAATCCGGGTCGTTGATAGTAATCGGTGTGTCCCCCAATGCAGCGAGAGAAAATCCCATTGCAATTCTATGATCGCCATAGGTGTCAATTTCAGCGCTGACCAGCTTGGCTGGAGGCTCGATCGTGATTGAATCTTTTGTGGTGACCACATTAGCGCCAAGTTTACGAAGTTCTGTTTCGATGGCTGTCATTCGGTCGGTTTCCTTAACTCGCCAGTTATAGACGTTTCGAATACGCGTCTTTCCCTTTGCAAAGAGCGCCATGATGGCGATGGTCATTGCCGCATCGGGGATGTGGTTAAGGTCGACATCGATTCCCTGGAGATTACCCTGTCGAACNACTATATGTTGATCGTGTCGCTCAACCTTGGCACCCATTTNNTCTATCGTATCGAGAAACTGGATGTCGCCTTGGACCGAGTGTTGACCCAAACCCCTGACGGTTACTTTTCCGTTGATGGCCGCGGCAGCGAAAAAATAGGATGCTGATGATGCGTCACCTTCAACCAGATATTCACCAGGTGATACATAATTTTGCTGTCCTTGGACCAGGAATTTCTGATACTGATCATTTTCCACCGTGACACCGAAACTCTTCATGATGCCGAGCGTAATATCGAGGTATGGCTTTGACACCTGCTCGCCAATGACTTTGATCGTGCTGTCTTTCTCAGCGAGCGGCAAGGACAGAAGTAGTGCTGTTAGGTACTGACTAGAAATGTGACCGGCAATATTTACTTCGCCGCCTTCAATATGGCCGCCTTCAAAAGCAATTGGCGGAAACCCGTCTTCGTTTAAATACTCGATTGAGGCACCGAGTTGTGTAAGGGCATCTCCTAGATGGGCAATAGGACGTTCTCGCATGTACTCGTCACCATCGACGATGAATCTTCCCGGGATCATATTTAGCATCGCGGTAAGTGGTCTGATCGCCGTACCGGCATTACCTAGGAAAAACGACTTTTTCTCTGGTTTTGAGAACAGACCTGCATTGCCAACGACAGTGGCGTTAGCGGTTTCCTCTTTGATCTCAACACCAAGCTGTCGAAGAGCAGTAATCATGTGTTCGGTATCGGCGCTCGATAGTAGGTTTACGATACGTGTTTCACCGGTAGCAAGCCCGGCGAGTAACAAGGCGCGATTGGTGAGGCTCTTTGAACCGGGTAGCGTGATCTCACCAGAAATCGCGTTTACTGGTTGTAACGTTATCTGATCCATTGATTTGCTCAAGAAAATAGTGACGCGGTGGGGATTCTACATAAGTTGCAGATACTTATGCAGAGTCTTATTAATATATATTGGGCAGGGAAGATACTGGTGTCAGTCTGTTGAGAAAGGTCGNCAAGCTCTCATCAACCGTTCGAAGTGGCGCTTGTCCTGGTTCTTCGAGCAATACGTGCCCGGTTTCATTGTNGACACTTAGAAACAACTCCGTATTGGGCTCTGCAGTGGCGAAAAATATGGTCAGCGGATGTCCGCTGCGACGCTTCATCAGCGCGTGACCGACAAGATTCTCGATAAGACGATTAAAATCATCCTGGTTCCACAGTTGAATCAGACTGACGTGGCCTTCCTCGCTTTTGGTTTCGATACTTCCGGACCAAAAGGTACTGTAGTAAGTACAAATGTCAGGATGAATTACCGTGTCCAATGCGTTGGCCAGTCCACCAAGATTGACTGGATTTTCCTGCGGGACTGGTTTCCATTTTCCTTCGGTNGATTGGCATTGAGATGGCCATTGAGGGTCGTAATCAGCGTGGAAAAAGCCGTCTTCCGTGAGAGTAAGAGACTCGTTTATGAGTCGCTTAAGCGCGGTTGTTATGATAGTAGACAGTTTAGTTTTGATGCCGCCGATGCGGTTGGTCTGGTCCGCGCCTGAGCATTTTCGACACGCGGTGCCGCTGTTCTTCGTTAAGTTCAGGGATCAGTTTTAGCATTATGCTGTGGGTTTCTTGCTGATATTCGTCCGAAGCAGAACGTAGCCGGGTAAGAGTTTCTTTTAGCGCTACAACGTCTGGCTCCGGCTCGACCAGCAATCGATCGAANGCACGCTGCGTTTTACGCATTTCTTGACGAATGGGCTTGATNGCAAGCGAGTGTTCTTCAATCTTACCTCGAANAGCCTGTCTGGTCGGCTGGTCCATATGACGGATCATCCAGCCTAAATTTGGTGGCAAGTAAATAGCACCCTCACCCCTAGACATCGAGCGGCCAATGAAAATACCGGCGATCAGGAGGTTTGTGGCCAAAGACAAAATCAGCGTCAATGTGAGCCAGCGACTCTTATTCATTAACCTCTCCAAGCCTCGTTTCGTCAAGAGCGATGAGTACGATTTCGTCTTCCCACGATTCTGCGACTTCTACGGTAAACAGACTACCACCGAGCAAAAAACCCGTAATAAGAGGAAGACTTGCCGCCAATACCGGTCTCCAAAAATAAGCCAGCAACTCATCGACAGATGGCAACAACCATTCTAGGCACCGATCAATCCATAGACGCTGTGGTAGATTACTCAGAATCTTGTCTCGGAGGTTTGGTATTACAGTCGCTTCAGAACTATCCAGTGCGATGTCGATAATACTCAGACTGTTAAGCAGTTGTCGTGCTTCAGGATCATGGCTTAACTGTTTAACCGCTGCATCCCGCTCTTCTGCAGGCCACTGTTCCGTGCGTGTCCCATAGGCTTCGATAATCTGCACTAAGCGTTTGTGATTCATAGGTTGCCCATGAGTAGTTTGCNTAATTTTCGCCTGCCTCTTGCCATTAGTGATTCTAGCGCATCGACGGACATCTTAAGTATAGTGGCCGCATCCCTGTTGGACATTCCTTGATAGTGACACATGATAATTGCGCTTCGCTGTCGTTCTGGTAACTGCATCAGACACTCACCGATCTGACGTGCGCTCTCTAAGTTTTGCAGCTGGCTAATCAGTTCACTATGTTCATCTGGCTCATCCTCCACATCCTCTAATAGCAGTCTGTTGTATTTTCGAAAGTGATCGACACATAGGTTGTGAGCAATGTTGTGGAGCCAGGTGGTTAACTTNGCNGCTTCAGCATTGAAANNTGACCCNTNAGTCCACAATCGCAGGAAAGTCTCCTGCACTATNTCTTGCGCATCAGCGTTNCCGTGCATCATGCGTCCAACGTAGGTGGTAATCGAGGCGAGATGTCGGTCTAGGAGAGTTCGATAGGCGTTCTCGTCTCCCGCGCTCATCTGTTGGACTAATTNTGCCTCGGATACCATCCNGAGAGTTTACNTGTTGAAACCGTTCATNCTGCAANTGCTCTTGATAAAACATGCGNAANTCNNACNCGATAGGGNNAAGTCACCTAGTCGCGTAGGAACCCTCCACGGTCACCAAGGCCGCCCCTCTTGCNATGACGCTGCATTNTTTNTCGNCTTTCTTGGCGNGCTTTNTTTNGCGCCTTTTGGCGTAGTTCCTGACGCGAAATATAGCCATCGCGATCTTTATCGAGCTTGGTGAAAGCATGGTCTTCGGCTTCCTGCGTGGTAACGGAACCGTCGCCATCAACATCAATTTCATTGAAGCGTTCCGCTGCCTTTTCCCGTCTCTTGGCTGTACGCTCATCCTGGCGCGCATCGGCTTCTGCATGGTGTTGTACTACTTCCTCTTGGGAGATAGAGCCGTCGCCGTTAATATCCATTCGTTGTCGGCGCCGATCATTAGGTAGCCTGAATTCATCTCTGCTGATGAGGCCATCTTCGTCGCTATCAAGTTCTGCAGGGCGCTCGTGTGCGATTGCCGGCGCCGTGATCCCGGCGATAAGCGAAGCGGCGATAATTTTTGTTTTCAGGTATTGCATGTCGATTTTTCCTGNTGTGTTCAGTTGTTCATACGGCGGTCGTCCAGAGTCCCGTCGTTTTTTCTGTTAGAAAGGTTTAACGACAACCAGGATCAGAATAGGTACCACAATAAACAGAGCGGACTCGTTAAATATTCTAAAAAACAAAGAGTTATGGACGATAAGGTCGAGCTCAAGCTGCTTTGTGTAACGATAGCACTGGATGTGATAACCAATGAGGACGACGACGAAAACTAATTTGGCGTTTAACCACAGCCCTGACAGGCCATAGCCGAGCCAGAGCCAGCTACCAAAGATGGAGGCAATTAAACCCATGATGGCCGCGAACCGTACTAAATTTTTCGCCATTATGACTAGTCGCCGGGTATCTTCACCGGCGGCTTTTCCCTCAACATAGTGGACGAATAAGCGTGGCAGATAAAACAGGCCTGCCATCCAGGCTATGACGAATAGTATATGTGCCGTCTTCACCCACAACATTAAAAGGGTGCCCCTCGTGGGGTAGTTACGTTAGTCTGCATTGCTTATCTGTTAAGTCCACTTAGAATATCCATTAACTTATAGCGCACTAGCGCCAGGGAAACAGTTGCTGGAATTTAACACTGTAAGCTTTCTTTTGCTCGTTGTGCTTGGTGCGTTTGTGCAGACCATCTCAGGTTTTGCATTGGGCCTAGTGATTATCGTAGGTGCGACAATCCTGAAACTGGAACTAATCGCATTTTCTGCGGCAGTAATTAGTTTGATCTCGCTCGTTAATTCATCCGTTGCACTGCGTNCCAGNTATAGAAACATTGACAGGNACTACCTTACGTATTTGTGTATAGCACTGCTGCCAGGTTTGTTGATCGGTGTGGCACTCCTTACTTACCTTAGTGAAGTGCACTACTTTATGCTGCGCGTGTTATTGGGATTCGTGGTGATTGTGGTGGGAATACTTCTGTTGCTAAAACCAGCGCTTTATAGAAATCGCTCAGGCGGGGCGTTGACCTTAGCTTTTGGCGTGCTGGGTGGCGTCATCGGTGGACTATTCAGCTCCGGAGGGTCTGCGTGGGCCTACCATCTTTATAGACAGCCCATTAATGTCGATGTGATTCGTGCAACACTTCTCGCAGTCTTGATTGTGTCATGTGTCGTACGGACTATCATGATTACCGTTGCAGGTCAGATGACTACGAGTATTCTGNTTACCGCGCTGATATCTGTGCCTGTNGTTATTGTGGTAACGGAAGTGACTACCAGAAATCTTATGCGTATTCCGGATAATATAGTACGAAGACTGGTTGTGGGGCTAATGACCCTGACAGGTTTTTTTCTGATCTTTGGATAGTTGATGTCAACGAATAACGAATACGAATACGAAGACATAAGACCGTACGCTGACAGTGAGGTCTCGGATATATTGAAGCGCCTTTTGAATGATGTGGATTTGCTCAATTTCCTGGCGCGCTGGAGGTATCCGCGAATGTCACGGGTAACGCCCGCTTTGGCGCGTCTGCCCATCAGTTTGTACCTCAGATATAAACTTGGGTCTGTAGATTCAGTTAGAGGCTTTCAGGATGTTGTTTACCATTACGTGAATCGCATCATCAGAGAGACGACTGATGGGTTTGAATACTCTGGCATTGAGAGTCTTGTCCCAGATCAATCTTACTTATTCGTTGGTAATCATCGAGACATAGCAGGGGATTCCATGTTGCTTGATTATGCCCTCTATGTCTCTGGATTCGATACGGTACGAATCGCGGTAGGCGATAACCTTGTGCAGGTGGCTTCTGCGACGGATCTGATGAAGCTCAACAAAAGCTTCTTTATCAAACGGTCAGAAGAAGGGCCTAAGAAGGTCTATGCGGCGCTCCTTCAGTCATCTCGCTATATTCACCAATCGTTGAAAGATGGACACTCTATCTGGATTGCGCAGAGTGAAGGTCGAGCGAAAGATGGGATGGACATAACAGATCCCGCTATCATTAAGATGTTTGCTTTGGCTGAACGGAAAACGGATTTTTCGGAGTTGATACAGCGCCTTAATATTGTGCCGACGTCGATCTCCTACGAATATGATCCCTGCGACGTACAAAAGGCTGTGGAGCTAGCTGAGATTGCCAGAATCGGCAGCTACGAGAAGCCGAAAGGCGAAGATTTGGCGAATCTGGTTCGAGGTCTTGGTGGATATAAGGGTCGGGTGAAACTAAAGGTCGGAACGCCATTAAAAGGCGAGTTTTCCTCTGCAGATGAGGTGGCACAGGAGGTGGATCGTCAGGTGCGGGAAAATCTGGAATTGTTTCCTATTAACCAATGGGCATTTTCCCAGCTGGACTCTCCCACCGAGAGCGATGCGGGCTCGGAGCAGTTCAAACAAAGGTTATTGGCTTGCCCGGATGCGGCAAGGCCACATTTCTTGCAGATGTATGCTAACCCGGTTAGAAATAAGGCTCAGATATAAACCTGCAATACTGGTTCCGAAAGTTTCGCCCATTGTTCACGTAGCTCAAGAACATGCTCCGACCAGTATCGCGCTGTGTTGAAAAACGGAAATGCCCGTGGGAAAGCCGGATCGTCCCAGCGCCTTGCAATCCAAGCTGAGTGATACATCATGCGCAGGGTGCGTAAGGGTTCAATCAGGCGTAACTGACTGAAATTGAACTCTGCAAAATCCCGATACCCGATCAGAATGTGCCTCATTTGTTCGCTCTGTGCTCCCCCTTCTCCGGAGAGCATCATCCATAGATCCTGAATAGCTGGACCGTTTCTTGAATCGTCGAAATCCACGAAATGTGGCGTTGCATCTCGCCATAGGACGTTGCCCATATGGCAGTCGCCGTGCAGCCGAATCTTCTCGAAGGACTCATTTAAAATATTGTGCATGTCGTTCAGCAATCCAGTCGCGACCGATTCGTAAGCGTCTCTAATGTCCTCAGGGATAAAATCATTGGCGAGCAGATAATCTCGTGCCGCATAACCATACTCATCTGCCGTAATAGTGGGCCGACGCTCGAAAAGACGACTGCTGCCCACCCTATGAATTCTGCCGATGTATCTGCCCAGAACCTCGAGGCTTTGAGGATCGTCCAGCTCAGGTGCTCTGCCACCACGTCGTTCGTAGAGAGAAAAACGAAAACCATCGTGGATGATCAGGGTTTTGTCATCAATAAGAAGTGGAGGAACGGAAGTAATTTCGTTGTCCAGTAGTTCCTGCGTAAAAACGTGTTCTTCGATAATCTGCTCATCGCTCCAGCGATCATGGCGATAAAACTTTACGATGATAGGTTCCTGGTCCTCGATACCTACCTGGTATACGCGGTTTTCGTAGCTGTTAAGTTCTAGTATGCGCGCATCGCATTTGTAACCGGTGCTTTCGACGGCATCCATAACGACGTCAGGGGTGAGGGTGGCGTAGGGATGGTTCACAGGGGTTACTGTGAAACCCTGCGGATAAAGTCATTAATCAACCAGCCCGATATGGCGACCATGGTAGGTCTGTGAGGTAGATCTGTGTAGTGAAACCATTGGGCATCAGCAATCTCGTCAGGTTGCAGTACGATATCGCCGCTTTCGTACTCGGCATGGAAGCCAAGCATAAGAGAATTGGGGAAAGGCCATGACTGACTGGTGAAATATTTAAGATTCTTAACACGGATACCAACTTCTTCCATGACTTCTCGATGTACCGTTTCCTCGATAGATTCTCCGGGCTCAACAAATCCAGCGAGGGTGCTGTAGAAATTGGTTCGGCTGTTTGCGTTTTTGGCCAGCAGGATATCTTCACCCTTATTTATCAGTACAATAATTGATGGTGAAAGGCGTGGGTAGAACATCTGTTTACAGGAAGGACATTTGCGCGATCGGTCAAAATTGGAGCTTTCTGTCACGTTGCCGCATTGTCCACAAAAATGATGATTGCGGTGCCACTCTACTATCTGCTTGGCTCGACCTACTAGGTAGAAAACGGGCTGCTCGACCTGGTTCAGAAAAGCCCATAGCGTATCGAATTCGTATCCCACCGGATTGTTCGCGTCGGGGTCTATCTCATTCGCGTAAATAGGGATGCCATGAATGTGACCCAGGTAATGGTCTGCTATTGATTCGACGCCGAGCCAGCGCCACTCATCCTGGTTGAGTGGTCTCCATGGGTGAACGTCATCGATGGTCAGGACCTCGTCATCTGAGATCACAATATGAAAACTATCTTTTGCGCCTTTCGGAGGAACAACACCGGAAATAAAGTTGGCGTCCAGGTCGACTAATTCCCACTTCATAACTGTTGAATCCTTGCGAATGAAGCGAGACTTTAACATAGCTGGTTAGTGACGTGATGGGGTCCGAGCCAGACAAACGATGCCGACGGATGAAGCCCCAGAACTCGCCAGTCATCGAAATAACCCCCGAACGGGGGCGGTATTGGTTATTACGTCGTCTACGATGGTTACGCGAGACCCCGAGTAGTTTTCTCTTGTTGTGAATGCACATCACATTCTGCGCGTAATCCTTGATGGTGTGCTACTTTTTTTTGGTATGGTGAAGTCGGCGAGAGTCTTTTTCAATCAGTATTCCCCATGCCCTAGACAATCTTGACGCGATCTTATTGGATTGATTGATGCCTCGTTTGCGGACTTTTCGGACGTGTAGCGGCGCAGAAATGGGCGAATCTGGACATTAAAATAGAGGTAACCAGATTGCGAATAACTTTGATGACTTCCGTTGCAGTAATGGAGTTAGATTATCAGGATGTCCATTACAGATCGGTTTGGATTATGGTGTTGCTCTCTGCTAACTGCAGTCTATCGCAGCAGCTTCAGGCCAATATCTAGGAGATTCTGTTATAGGTTGGTGGTGAACTTATTCGCTAGGACATCGAAGAGTTGTAACCATCAGGGTTATGCGGACAGAAACTAGTTTGGAGGTTCAGCCAGTTTCAGCCTATAGTTTTCGATCTCCTCGTCTCTAATGGTGGTTACCTTGACCTCGTCCCCAGGTTGATAATTCTCTAGTAGGGACAGCAAAGTATCTTCATTGATCACCGGTTCGTCGTCGATCGCGATGATGATGTCACCCAAATAAATGTTACGCCTTCCATCTTCCTGTAGCCCAATCATGCCGACGCGGTCTGCTGGTAGACCTTGTTGAACCTCGCTGATCGCTACGCCTTTAACGTTTATGCCTAAACGACGCTTCCAGTATTCCGATAGCACCTCGATCCCTAGGATAGGCCTGTAAGGTCGTCCATAATCCAGCAGCTGGGGAACGATCAGCTTTATCGTGTTCACGGGAATAGCGAAACCAATACCGGCGTTGGCGCCACTGGGGCTTATGATCGACGTGTTTACGCCAATTAGCTGACCCATGGAATTAAGTAGTGGTCCGCCTGAATTACCAGGATTGATAGCAGCATCCGTTTGAATCACATTTTTGATTGTCCGATTGTCCAGTGACTTGATTTCACGCCCAAGGGCACTCACAACACCTACCGTCAACGTAGTGTCCAGTTCAAAAGGATTTCCGATAGCCAGGACTTTCCTGCCGACGGCAAGTTCAGAAGAGTTTCCCAGGGGTATGGGTTTCAAATCCTCGCTGGATGCATCTATTCGCAGAAGCGCAATATCTTTATCCGGTGCAAGACCGACGACTTCCGCTTCATAGGTTTCACCATTGTGTAATGTGATTAATACTTTGTGCGCTCGGTGAATGACGTGGTAGTTGGTGACGATCAATCCACTATCGTCCCAAACGAAACCTGTTCCAGAACCACTGGGTACTTCCATAGCATTGAAGGAAAATCGTCGCCTGACGACTTGGGTATTGGTGACATAAACAACGGAAGGGCTGACGTCGCTGAAGATTTTGATGTTGTTGTTTTCATCACCGGTCAGCATGATGTTGGATGCTGGGGGGGGGTCGTCCCCATTACCTGTAGTGATGAGCACTACGCAGCTAACAGAAATCGCTAGTGTTATTACAAGTACCCACTTCAACATGATCAAGCCCTGAGATCTTCTATTAGCTGATAATGTTACTTAGATCATTCAAATACAAATCAGTTCAAGTTTGTTCATAGGAGCGATTGGGTAAACCTTTTCACAGTCGCTTTGGGCGCAATATACTTGCTGAGCGCGTAGACATCGTCTGGAGAGAGAGAGCCTACTATTTCTTTTAGACGTAGATTGTTGCGCACATACTGATAACGGGCGCTGGCGTATTGAAACTGGGCCAAGTACAGCTGCCGCTGAGCCTGCAGTACTTCGACGATGTTTCGCGTTCCTACTTCGTATCCCGTTCTCGTGGCATCCAACGCACTTTGGCTAGATTCAATGCTGCGTCGCCTTGCCCTAACTCGCGCGACGTCTGTGTTGATTGCGGTAAATAAATTACGCGTATTCTCCACGACAGTCCTTTGTTGAAAGTCGAAGTTTTGTTGTTCTGCATCAAGGCTGTATTGAGCCTGCCGTATAACTGATCGGACCTGACCACCCTGGTAAACCGGAATGTTGATGCTTACACCATAGGAACGATTGTCAGTTTTAGTACCGAGAAAGCTTCTTCCTTTTGATACATTGTGTGACCATCCCGCAGTCGCGTTGATCGTCGGATAGTGACCTGCTCTGGCTATCTTAACCTCCTTCTGCGACGCTTTAAGTCCTTCTCGGGCGGCAATAAGTGCGTAATTGTTGACTAGCGCCTTCTCGATCCAAGCGTCTACATTGTTTGGTTCCGGGGGATTGATCGGCATTTTATCGACAATACCAGAGATCTCCGAAATCGGATTTCCTGTTAACCGCAGTAGTGCCTCGAAACTCGTATTTTGCGCACCTTCCTGCTCGATAACCGTTACTATGGCGTCATCGTAGGCTGCTTGCGCCTCAAGGACATCCGTAATTGCGACTAACCCGACGTCGAAGCGCTGTTGTACTTGCTCTAGCTGCCGTTGGGAGGCGTCTCTATCTGATCGAGCCGAGGTGAGTAGAGCCTGTGCTTCGAGTATATTCAAATAGCTTTCGGTGACTCTTACGATAAGTGCCTGTTGCGCAGCAGCGAAACTAGCACTCGCCTGGGCTTTGATGTCTTTGCCCTGACGGAATCGATACCATGTATCAACGCGGAAAAGCGGCTGGGATAATGAGGCATTCCATCCATGAGAACCGGATGCTTCTGATGGAAAGCCGGTATTTAGAATCCAACGTTCGCCGACGTTTGAATTGCCGCTGATCTGGATATTTGGCAATAGTCCAGCCCGTCTTTGAATTGTGATTTCGCTCTGGGATTTGAAGGTCGCCTCGGCTGCAGCCAATTCAGGGTCGTTGGTGATGGCTAGTTCATAGATATCCTGAAGTGATGCCGCAAGCGATTCATTTGCGACGAATATCCCAATTAGTGCAAGAAGACGTAGCTGTGTCATAGTAATTCCTAGTAGCCCATCATCTGTCATGATGCTCGACGGTGGCGGTGTAGCATACTGTTAGCAAAGTGGTTATGTCTATGCGTTGACCACAATCTCTGACAAAGGGCTTACGTTTTCATCAATAGCTTATTTCGACTCCCATAAATAGTGGGTGGCGCGAACGAAGGGAGATTAGTTTCCAGCCATTTTGCCATTGCCAGACAGCGATCTTCGCGAAATGGTGCCGCTACTATCTGTACTCCAATCGGTAGGTTATGTTCATCCTGTCCCGCTCTGACAACGGCTCCGGGCCAGCCCGTAAGATTATAGGCGCTGGTGTAACTGTAGGCGTTGAGATCTTGGTACTCATTGTGTTTGAGCGCCGTGCGAGCGTTAACAGGGCATATTAATAAGTCAAAGTCATCAAAGAATCCCAGCATTGAACTCTGATAATTGTGCCAAAGATTAATTGTCTGTGCGATATCTGTGGCGCTAAGTTTCTGCTTTGGCTGAGCGATGCTGGACTTTAGATTCGGTGAGATGGTTTCCGTCCGACAATCCTCAAGTAGTGCTAATAACATGTCGCTGTCCGCAGCAATTACTCTTGGGAAAATGAAGCCAGCCATTTCCAATCCGGTTGGTCGGGCTTCAGATAGACTAAAGCCCTCGCTCTTCATGAAATCAATGGTCTCAGCGAGTGTCGATGCGATCGCATTGGTCGGAGTGCAGATTCCGTTATCTAGGTGGTATGCAATCCGTGCGTCTTTTACATCCTCCCATTCGTAGGTGGTGCCGGGCACGCAATGCGGGTCTATGTTGTCAGGTCCCTGGATGATATCGAGAATGAAACTTAGATCGTCAACATATCTTGCCATTGGTCCTGGTTGTGTCAGGGGAGCATATAAGCCCGAAGATGGTAAGGCGTTCCCGGTACAGGGAACTCGNCCGGTCGTTGGTTTGATACCGGTAATGCCACAAAAGTGCGANGGTAATCTNATGCTTCCTCCNGTGTCAGTACCNATATCCATTGGCGTCGCGNTGGCGGCGATAAGNGCTGCTGCACCGCCACTGCTTCCACCAGGAGTTCTTTCTGTATCAAATGGATTTTTCGTGGTGCCATACACGAGGTTGCTGGTTTGAAAAGACATTGTGAACTCGGGNGTATTTGTCTTACCCATAATTATTGCACCNGCATNTCGCAGTCGAGAAACNCAGGTTGCATCTCGTCCTGGCNTGAAGTNTTTGCGACCNAGGGTTCCCCAGGTTGTAATGGCATCCTTGGTGTCNAGGGAGTCTTTGATAGTAATAGGTANGCCNTGCAGNTTGCCCNCTGGCTCCTGGTTNTNCAGTGCTAGGTCTGCTTTTTCTGCCATCTTGATTGCTNGTTCAGCTGTTGAATAAACCAGNGCATTNAGCGCAGGATTGACNCGTTCGATNCGATCAAGAAACCCACGCGTTACGGCTAAAGANGTCGTTNTCTTTGATCTAATNGCTTCTGCAATAGTCGCTAGAGGGCTGTCNAGTAATTCGTCCATCCAAAATTCCTTATCCGAAGAGTACTAATGGCACACCGTCGATTATTTTTTNAGACTGCNCTGGGAACATGANCACGTAATAGATAACGCTAANANGCTATTAGCCTGCAGGACTTACTATACACCGTAAGTAGCATCCTATTCCNTNATGTAATTGTGTTGAGTGTGCTCATCGACAACTTCAATAAGCTGGTTTACCAGTTTATTAGGTTCACCCTGACAGTGCTGATAGAGAAAATGGTGGCTCTGATTGCTTTGGGACACTTCGTGGAGGTCGCATATGCGGCTCCAGCGCTGGTTTGTCTGGTTGATCTAATGACTAGAACGCCANCTATACAACCCATTCTGGGTTGCGTACTGTTTTACCCTAGAATTCTTATTATCCCATTACTCTTGGAAATAACCAAAAATACACTGGTTTCTAGCGTAAGAGGGACCCATGGTGCTGCTTGGTACCCGAGTTTACTATCTGTCAGAACGGTGAGAGTCATTACCCANCACATTTTCTCGTAAGGGTCCTGGGGCTGGTAATAGCTGTAGAGGTAGTTATGCCTATCGTGGGATCTGCCTCGTTTAAAATCAACGAACTATTGGAGCAGGTTGGTAATACACTTAACGAGCATATTTTAACCTGACTGTTTACCTCCGGAATCAATAACCTGAAGTTTTAGCTGGAACTGATGCTCATCGATATTGAAAGATAACGGGAGGTCTTGCTCCTGTGTCATCTCCAGCGCCAGCGTTTCACGTTTGATGTAGTCAGCGTTATTGAGAACGGCATCCAGCAGCTTAGGGGAGGCATTGAAGCAGATCTGAATCCTGTCGACCACATTGAAACCGGAGTCCTTTCTCGATTTCTGTATTCGATTGACGACTTCCCGGGCCAGACCCTCTTCGATCAGTTCCGGTGTCAAGGTTGTTGCCAGATCTATGGAGATGAACCTGTCTGACAGAGCCTCGGTACCTTCTTTGGGTTCGCGAAAAATCAAGATGTCGTCGGTCACGAAGCGTTCATCCTCGATCGTGATCTCGCCCTGCTCCTGAAGGACCGCGATGTCTGCCGGTGAAAGATTCTCTATGCTTTGCTTGAATGTTTTGAATCGGCCACCGAGTCTCTTGCCAAGTATCGGAGAGTTTGGTTTGGCATAAAGGTTAATGTATTGGTCCTCGTCAGTTGAGTAGGCGATCTCTTTCACATTCAGTTCAGACAGAATGTAATGCTCCAGCTTGCCTATTTCCTCAAGCAACGAAGGGTCATCATGGATGATGGTCAGCTGGCTTAACGGGTACTTGACCTTGATTTTTTCCTGATTGCGCTTTTGTCTGCCCAGTAAGACGATGTGCTGCATGCGTGTTACCGCCTGTTCAAGCATTGGTTCGATCAACGTGTGGTCAGCTTCAGGGTAACTGCACAGGTGTACAGACTCGGGTGCATCAACTTCAAGTGGTAGATCCCGATATATTGACTCGGCTAAGAAAGGCGCGCAAGGGGCCATGCTGACGCACAGCTCATGAATAGCGGTGTACAGCGTCTGATAGGCTGCTGTTTTGTCGTCGCTAGCTTCTTCGGACCAGAAGCGTGGTCGGTTATAGCGTATATAACAGTTCGTTAGATCATCTATGAAGTCGAACAGTGCTGGTACGACGTTATATAGACGATAGCCTTCCATCTCTGATGCGATATTGGCTTTTAGTGACTGCAGGCGCGACAGTATCCACTGGTCCATAATGTTGTCGGTGGNAATTGGATCGGAAGTGGGCTTCCAACTATCAATTGCCGCATAGGTGTTGAAGAACTTAAACGCGTTCAGCCAGGGTAGTAGGACCCGTCGCACCATGTCCCTCACGCCAGTGTCCGCGAATCGTTGTTCTTCCCCGCGCACCAGACCAGAGTTGATGAGGTAAAGCCGGAGTGCATCTGCGCCATAGAGTTCCATAAGATCGTCAGGAGGCGTGTAGTTCCTCAGGCGTTTTGACATCTTTTTGCCGTCTTCCGCCATGACGATTCCGTTGACGATGACGTTCTTGAACGGATGGACGCCATAGAGCGCTGTCCCTAATACAATCAGGGTATAGAACCAGCCCCTTGTCTGATCTAGTCCCTCTGCGATGTATTCCGCTGGAAAGCCCTTTTCAAAGACTGCCTGATTCTCAAACGGATAGTGCAATTGCGCATAAGGCATCGANCCTGATTCGAACCAGCAATCCAGAACCTCCTCAATGCGTCGATAGGTTCCGGGCTCACCTTCCATGGTGAAGGTCAGCGGATCGACGTTCTCACGGTGCAGGTCGTCAATGTTAACGCCAGTGTGCTCCAGCAAGTCTTCCCGTGACCCGATACATAACTGATTACCAGTTTCATCGTTTATCCATATGGGCAGTGGTGTGCCCCAGTAACGATTCCGCGAGATGGCCCAATCCAGAGCGCCGGCGAGCCAGTTGCCCATGCGACCCGCTTTGATATGTGATGGAACCCAGTTGATGGCGTCGTTCGCTTCTATCAGTTGGTCACGCATCTGTTCGACCTTGACGTACCAGGAATCGATAGTCCGATATATGATTGGCGTGTCAGATCTGGGGCAAAATGGGTAGCTGTGTTCGATGACGTCCTGAACGTAGAGACTGTCGCTTTCCTTTAGGTAGCGGATGATGCTTTTGTCGGCGTCCTTTACATGGAGGCCGGCAAAGTCGGTAACCTCTTCAGTGAATTTTCCTTCCATATCCACGGGGCAAACGCTTGTAGTAAGTCCGTGCGCTTTCCAAATACGGAAGTCATCTTCGCCGAACGCNGGTGCCTGATGGACGATACCGGTTCCGGCATCGGTCTTCACGTANTCATCNGANAGNACNTGAAATGCACCTTCTTTAGCCAACTGGGCAAAGTAGGGAAAGAGCGGTTCGTATCGCTTGCCGACTAATGCTGTACCGGGCATTGTTTCAACCAGTTCGAGGTTCTTGCCCTTGCCAAGTTCCTCCAGCCTGTCTTTCGCCATGATGAGTTGCTTGCCGAGATCAGCGTCCAGAACCTTGGCGTACTCGATGTCATCGGCAACGCAAAGTGCCTGATTGGAAGGGAGGGTCCATGGTGTTGTGGTCCACGCCGTGAAGTAGACGTCCTCATCTGCAAGCTTGAATAGAACAGTCACCGCAGGATCCTGGACGTCCTGATAGTTTGAAGTAGCTTCAAAATTGGATAGCANGGTCCCCAGTGCCGTAGAAAATGGGACGACTTTCTCGCCACGATAGATCAGATCTTTTTCCCACAACTGTTTTACGACCCACCAGACGGACTCCATGTACCATGGCTCCATCGTCTTATAGTCGTTTTCAAAATCTACCCATCTTCCCAACCGGGTTATGGTTTTTTCCCACTCNGCGGTATATCGCTGAACAATTTTTCGACATTCATCGTTGTACCCCTTTACGCCTAGCTTCTTGACCGCTTCCTGAGAAGACATGCCGAGGGACTTGTCGATTTCATGTTCAATTGGCAGCCCATGACAGTCCCAGCCGAAACGACGCTGGACGTAATGACCTTTCATAGTGAAATATCTGGGAACGACATCTTTCAGGACCGAACCGACTAGATGGCCATGGTGTGGCAGGCCCGTAGCAAAGGGTGGTCCGTCGTAGAAAATGTACGGAGCAGAGTTCTCCGTCTGCTGAAGTGTTTGCTGAAAGATACCGGCATCCTTCCAGTAGTCGGAGATAGCGTGTTCNGCGTCGACGAAAGAAAAGTTCTCGTCGCTTGGTTTGGTTGTATCCTGCTTCGTCAACTGATTTACCCTTCTTAACTATCTGCGAAACTTATAAAACGCTTGAAAACATGGTGCCCAATAANAAAAAACCCGCCGTTGGCGGGTTTTTTCTAGNCACACAGAAACTAACCCANCATTGCTCGCGGAATAATGAAAATAATTATTGTGTGAATAATGTAAGGCATCGGGCAAATATAGGCATATGGTTCAGGAAGTCAAGAATTCATGCGTTAAATGCTGGTAACGCTGCCCCTGGAATTAATCTTTTCCACCACCTGGGATACCAGTTCTTCAATAGGGTAGCAGTGATACCAATCGGGAGCGCCATCGTGCGTAACGGTGCTCGTTCCGACTACCTGGAAGTCCCATCCCTCTTTGGTTGCTTTCTCCTTGACTGCNGTCAAGCGCTNCCANGCNGNATTTGAAAACACAGGGTGNACGCAGGCTACGATGATGTTTTGTCCGCCTCTCTCCTTTAACTCCTCAATTGANGCCACTACAGANCCNGCNGTNTCGATGATGTCGTCTACAAGCAGGATGTTTTTGTNTNCNACATCTCCAATCANCGTAGAGCGAAAGANCTGGTTNGGNTTNGAATAGTCTCTTTCTTTCGANAANGCCGCCAGGTCNGCGGAAAGTTCTTCTGCATAGGCTCGAGCCCGTTCAAGGTAACCGACGTCTGGCGAAACGACAACGTCGCCAACCAATGAGTTGTCTTTGAGCCAGGACACAAGATGTCGGGTCAGAAATACGTTTTCGAGGTGAGTATGGGAAGGATTAAACATACCCGCGATGGCATCATTGTGAATTTCGACAGTCATTACGCGATCGGCCCCAGCGCTTTGAAGCATTCGGGCGAATAAGCCCGCGCTAATCCCTTCTCTGGTTCGACCTTTTCTTTTGTCTTGGCGGGCACCTGGATAGTAGGGCAAAACGGCAGTTATATACTGAGCGTCAGACAAGGCTGCGGCTTCCACAGCGTGTAGCAGCATAATCAATCTGTCATAGATACTCCGCGAGTCCTGCTTTCCCGCAACTGTCTGGAAGATATACAGGTCGTGGCCTCTTACATTGGCTTTGATTTCAGTCTTGCCCTCACCACAGGCGAACCAGGTTTCAGTGGCGGGAATTAATTCTTGACCCAGCCACCCTGCGACTTCCTCTGCGAATGCGCGTCCGGAGTCGCATGCCATGAGAGCGATTGGCGCGCGTGGTGTTCTTTCTAGGGTTTGTTCTTGCATGCAGGCTCCTAGTTTATCAATTGGTTTAGGGTTGCAATCAAAAACTGATGTTCGTGTTGTAGGATTTTATTCTCCAATGTAGAGACGGTGTCTGACTGGGACACAGGGACTCTAACCTGTGCGATGATGTCCCCCGTGTCGTACTCGCCATCCACGTAGTGCATCGTGATGCCCGTTTCGCTTTCTTTGTTATCCAATACCGCCTGGTGTATTTTTGTGCCAAACATGCCTTTTCCACCGTAGGACGGCAGTAGCGCTGGATGGATGTTGACGATTCTGTGGTCGAAATGAGCCAGCGTCCGCGTGCCAAGCTTTTTTAGGTAGCCAACTAATACCACCAGGTCCACATCGTGGGACGTTAGGGTTTCCAGAATTGCGCTGTCCAGTTCGTTAGGGCCTGGATGGGTGTTGCCAGATAGATGAAAAGCAGGGATGCCGGCTTCTTTGGCGCGCCCAAGTGCGAGTGCGTTACTGTTATTACTGATCGCTACGGTAATCTTTGCGTTCAGTATTCCCTCATTACACGCATCGATAATGGCCTGAAAATTAGTGCCGCGATGTGACGCCAGAATACCCAGATTCATCGATGCAACTGCCTTGGTTTCGCGGGTCGCAGTTTAACATGTGGGAGGCTAAAAACTATCTTCGATTCTGGCAGTGAAGGTGTCACGCAGAATATTTTTTTGTACCTTGCCCATGGCATTCCGGGGAAGTTCATCGACGAAGAAGACGTGCTTGGTCGCTTTGAAACTAGCAACTTTTTCTTTGATGTAAGCAGCTACCTTGGATGCGTTGAGGTCGGTGCTTCCATTAGAAACGATAACAGCGGAGACCGCTTCACCGAAATCAGGGTCCGGTAAACCTATTACTGCTGATTCTACTACACCATCCATGTTATCCAGTAAGTTCTCGATTTCCTTTGGATAAATATTCAGCCCCCCCGAGATAATGAGGTCTTTGCTGCGTCCGACGATAGAGATGTAGCCGTCGTCATCTTTCTGGGCGAGATCTCCGGTTTGAAAGTAGTGATCGTCAGAGAAATCCTCTGCTGTCTTTTCCGGCATTCTCCAATAACCCTTGAAAACGTTAGGGCCCTTCAGTTGTAGACTGCCTGTTGTATCTGGCTCGACCGAATGTCCCTGTGAATCCACAATTCGGCAGTCAACGCCAGCCAGTGGTATGCCGACGGTTCCAGCTTTCCTTTCGCCATCGAGGGGGTTACTCGTATTCATGCCTGTTTCTGACATCCCGTAGCGTTCTACGATGGTATGTCCGGTGCGAATCTTAAAATCCTCAAAGGTATGGGTAAGAAGGGGCGCTGAGCCCGAGGTAAATAGCCTCATATTGGCACACGATTGCTTGCTCAGTTCCGGCTGGGTCAGGAGTCTCGTGTAGTTCGTTGGCACGCCCATGTAGACGGTACTTGATGGTAGCAGAGAGATGATCTGCTGTGGATCGAATCGATCCAGATAGGTAATGGCACTGCCGTTCATTACGGGCAGGTGGGTTGCCACGAATAGTCCGTGGACGTGATAGATCGGCAACGCGTGAAGCATGATGTCCTGGGTCTGCCAGCCCCAGCAGTTTGATAGGGTCTGTGCGTTGGTCCCGATATTACTATGGGTAATCATGGCACCTTTTGGTCTGCCGGTGGTGCCTGATGTATAGATTATCACGGCGACGTCATTGTCATCACAGTTCCGGGTTGAATATTCGGTTCCCTGGTGCGCCACGTCATAGTTAAGGACTCCGCTACTATTCATGGTGAATACTGGTGCATTGCTTAGTTGGCGAAATTGGTCAGAATATTTTGGATCACAAAGAATCAGCGATGGTTCCGCATTCTCAATAAAGTAGGCAAGTTCATCTTTCTTGTAGGCGGTGTTTAGCGGCAGGTAAATGCATCTAGAGCGCAGGCAGGCGAAGTAGACAAGAAGACATTCGGCAGACTTTTCGACCTGGACCATGACACGGTCGCCTGCGCGGACGCCTTGCTCCGAAAGAAAATTAGCGTACTGAGCCGTAAGCGCATCGAATTCTTTATAGGTGTATCTAACTTCACCATCAGCGTTCTGGATAAAGGTTCCACCGTGGCTGGCGCCTTGGGCGAAAAGGTCATAAACGTTCGACATTGGTATTCTCTGGATGCTTGGCGGGCGCAAGTCTATGGTATTACATCACGGTCAGTCTAGTGAGAGGCGCTAGTCAGAGACATTGTGTACTGAGTATTTCTCAAGATTAGCGAGGTGTTCTGCCAGCAGTGTTGTGAAACCCGGGAAATAGGTTTCATAGGTTGAGGATACTATTTGCGCATCGTCTTTGTTGAATCCTGCCGTGTGGCGAACCAACTGGCTGATATCCTTTGCAGTGTTGTGAAGTTTTCGTATGGTAAACCTGAGTGTCTCGAGATCGATCAACGCTGCTTGAGGCTGAACACCTGGTTTCACCATCACGTGTTTCCCATATAGACAGCCGTGATGTAAACCCGCAGCGTGCATTGTCAACAGCATCTGCGCTACGACCATCATGGTGTGGGTTCGTTCAAAGTTGTTCTTAACGGATATTAGATAGTCTTCAAGATTCTTAAATCCGTGAAGCTGGCGAGTGATCAGAAACCCGCCTGTATCAGATTCCCGATACTGTACGATTTCGGGAGTAGGTATCCGTAATGCTTGCAGTCTTAGGGTGTTGCGGTATTCCCGCCGAAGTGTCGGTGTTCTTCGAAATACGCGACGTGGTTCACGGTAGGAGTGATTTTTCTGACGCTTAACAAAATACTTACAGCCGGCACAGGTCACCATGGCAACGCCACTCCAGCCNCCNCTNCGCNGATTGATTGGCTCGAAAGCTGGCAGNTNCAGANTCAANATNCTATCTACTTCACACATCAGANTTTGGCCAGAACGTAGACNCGCCACATNGAGATCCAGCGGAGCATNTCGAAGCNCGCGANGATACTGAANCCGGNAGNCTGNCACTCGNTTTCNAACGCTGNCGCNGTNATAACAAACCGATTTTGGTATGGNNTTTTCTTGCGTCGTNGTTCGAGANGCTTTCTNCGGTGTGCTTGTAAGTTTCCATCGATCCATAGCGAGACGCAGACGGTCTCTCGACACACCCGGTGAAATTCTGTTAGGAGTGCGTAGCGATCTGATTGTTCTCCCAGATGGTGTAAAAGACGCATGCAGAAAATNGAGTCGATACTTTCGTTAGATAGTGGAATGGCGAAAGCAGAAGCATTTATTTGCCCAAAGTTATCTGCATTGCGATAATGCTTTGCAACCTGCAACATCGCGCCACTCGAGTCAGCAGCAATCAATTGTTGTGCCCCCATGGTATTAAGTAGGGACCAAAATCTTCCGGTTCCGCATGGTATATCCAAGATTGATCTAGGGTTCCCAGCAGCAATCAATGCTTTTTTTGCAAGGCCTATGTCCCTGGCGTTAGACATGCGCCGCAAGAATCCATCCTGATGCTTGCGCAGATAAGCCTCAGCATGATCTTTGTCGTATTTGTGAGAGAATTCGAGCATATCGAAGGTGCTGTTTGTTTGAACCATACTAATAACACAACTTCGTTAATTTCCACGAGTGGTATACTAATTTTTTCGAGCGGTGATTTTTAATGTCCAGAATGTTGTTGATGTTTGTCTACGCTCTTATGGCCAATATTAGTGCCAATGCCTTCGCCGATAATATTGAATTGCGGGATGCTTGGCTGAGAGCGACCCCACTTGGGGCTACTAACTCAGCAATCTATGGTGAACTCGTTAACAGCACTGCAGGTGAAGAAGTCTTGCTATCGATCTCTAGCGATGTGGCGAAATACGTCATGCTGCATCGAACTTCGAGTGAGCAGCAAGTGATGCAGATGATACACGTCGAAAAGCTCGTTGTTGCACCTAAATCTCGAGTCGTTCTGTCTCCTGGGGGGCTGCATTTAATGTTAACAGGATTGCGACGATCGTTGGTTNAGGGTGATCGTNTAGTTGTTCAGTTACATTTCCGATCTGGCATAGAAATTGATGCNGTTGCAAAGGTTGGCAGTATTGCTCAATTGAGCACCCCCGAAGACTAATGGAACCGACGCGCGATCAAATTAAAAAAGGAATGAAACTGCATATCGAGGGAGATCTTGATGATGCTAAATGAGAGTTCGGGAAAGCGAACGAATTNAAGTTGGCTATGGCGAGGTATACTAAGGACTTGGCGAAGTGGGAAAATTCTTACGGTGAGGTATGAGGACATGCTAGAAAACCTTGAGACGGAAACCAGGAGCCTCGACCTGCCGTTTCAGGAGCCGTGCNTGTAGTAGTATTAAAAAAATAGGGTGGTAAAGACGGCCAGTTTTATTCAGGTACAGCCGATCTAAAAATCATCACTGAATTGCCGGTGACATAATGTGAAACATTTGAGTGAGGTGGCCCGTATGCTTGGTGTGATTATCGATGTTAAACTTGGTGAACTCTGGTCAAAATGCAGTGAGTAATCAGCTAGGTTAAGCAAATAAGAATGACAGAGTACGTATGAAGAACGCTGTATCTTGGCGATTTCTGGAAGAGCAGTTTTCCCGACTGGCCCTATTTGGTAAAGATCGCCTCGATGGAAAAGTAGCGTATCTTGCGACAATTCGTAACGATGGTATGCCGCGAGCGCATCCGGTTACGCCGATTCTAGGCCGGGGATACTGTTTTATTTTTGTAGAGCCTGGCTCTCAGAAGGTTAGAGACCTGCAGTCCAACGGTTACTTTTGTTTGCACTGCAGTATGAACGACAGTTCTGGTAGCAGTGGTGAGTTTCAGGTTACCGGAATCGCTGAACAGGTGGCGGACCCAGGTCTTCGAAAAGTAGCTGAAGGNGCCTCCAGCTATCGTCCTTCNGCAAGGTCACTATTGTTTGAGCTACGTATAGTCGAAGTGCTTTCAACCTCCTATCGTGGTGGAAGGCCTGATCGTGTCCGATGGACTGCGCCGTCCTAATGTTTAGCGTTGAGCCGATGAGAGTGATGTTCGACTAAGTGTTGCTCGAGTAGTGCAATAGATTGTGATCTTAGAACTATTAGTATCTGACTCATAGCCGTGAAGTCTATTCCATGATGTTCTGCGAGCTGGTGAATCTTTAGACGTCCAATCACAGATGGTACCCACCTCCCAGGTTCCATATATATCTCATTGACATACTGCAGGATGCGAGCCTCGGGCAGCGCAGTGTTCTCTCCCATGAACTCTATTGCGCGTCGCTCAGTCCAGCCTAGTGCGTGAATGCCTGTGTCGATGATCATTANAGATGTATTGTCGACTAAGTACATCAGAGCATTTAGGTTTTCCGTTATCGGGTCNATGGAAAGGTAGCTCGAAAAAGCAATTTGTGCATTGTTGCTCCCGCCTTTCTTAGTGGCTAGATGCAATCCGGGTATGCTATGGAAGCGCACCTGGCCCATAAGTTCGTATCTGGGCAGGTTTTTCATATTAGTGAGATTTATGTGTAGTGTTTCGCCGAAATAATCGAACGTCGTTGCATAATCTGCTCTATAGGGGTCTACGGCTTTGACGGTAAGAGAATGCAAAGGAATCTCAAAATGTTTCGCCGAATGTTTGATTATTTCGTGTACCTTATTCAGGTATTGGTGTCTGCCNGTATCGCTGTTTGNAAAGTAGTTANCTGGATCGTCGCGATTGTCACGAAAAACGTTCCGAGCAGGTTTGCCGGACAAAACCTCGATGCGCTGGTAAAGTTTTGTCAGTTCTTTCAGTCCAAGCTTGTGAATGTCTTTGGCGAGCAGGTCGCTTGACTGTCGGAGCTTGATCTCGTAGTACGCGTTCCCGTCTGAAAGCTGCAGGACTGATTTACGCTGAGGCTTGTTATCTTTGAGTTTTTCCAGAAGTACCCCTATCTTAGGTGTTACAACGGATGTGTACAGTGATTTGTAGGCTTCGTTGAGGGTGTTGGTCTCATGTGTGGAAAGCCCAAGCGACCTTACGCGATATTGATAATCAGCAATTACTTCTGCGCCATTTGATAGTTTTTCCAGTGCGTCAATTGCTGCAATTATTGCCACGGGATCACCCTTCATCATGCGAGATACTATTTGCTGCGTGAGTAACCCTGAGAACTTCTTCGTATTTTCTTCGATCTGAGTTAGGTCGTCTTTTGAATTCGGCATAGGAATTACAAACTGATGGCTAAATGCAGTTAACAAAGCGGAACGTGTATTTAGACGCTCAAGAATAGATTGGTGTTTCTTTAGAGAGATTTCGTAGTTTAGGGTTTGCCTTAGCTCATTGAGTAGGAGTCTGGCTTCCGGTTGTAGTAGTTTCGGATTAATGCTGCGTTCGATACGAGAGAGATTAGAGCGAGCGATATCGTATCTAACTTGGGTATTTGGAGCTCGAAGTAGTTCCCGGTGTGCTTCNTCCACTAGTATTCGTGCAAGTGCGTTCTCAAATTCCTGGACTAGGGGCGCTGAGAGTGTCAGTGCGGTTGGCGTACAAGCCAGACATAGGAACAATAATAAATATGCAGACTTAGAGATTNCCTCTAATCCTCAGGTAGATACTATTTAATCGCTCCGCAACGTCTAGAATCTTNTTNNTTTCCTGATTCGCTTGNGTGCGAATTACATCATTTGAAACAGATCGGCAATTGATCAGNACGTTGACTAGTGCGCACTGTATCGCACAAGCGAGAAAGTTTGCCCCTATGGCAACATCAGTAATTAGGTTTTTATTACCATTCTCAGCGAGATAATCACCGACATCTATTAGTTTGCCGGCTTCGCGCATGATGTTTATAGAAACAGTAATGGCGCCCTCGACAGCTTGTTGGTAATTGTCATTGTTAGATTCCTTATACCACTTCATAACATTTTTAAATGCATCAGCATCTTCTTGAGCTAAACGTAACAAGGTCTTTTGGGTAGATGCACATTCTTGCTTTATGACCGCTAAAGGTTCGCTCTCAGGTCGGGTGAACTCGCAGACCATGGATAATAGTGAGACACCCTGAGCCGCGGTCAGTGCGGCCGCGGTCCCTCCGCCTGGCGTGGATGTCCTGGCCGCAAGTGTGGACAGATAGTTTGCAATTGAAAGATCGACCAGCGGAGTAGGCATGTAATCACTCGTGGAAGTTATGATAGAGACGCAGAGTATTTCGCATACACATTGCCACGGTCATTGGACCGATTCTAGGAATAAACACGTCTGTACGGGTTGATACGTCGTCTGCAAAATTGCTCACGCTGGAGAAATTTACGCAAATTGTACCGTCGCGAATTTCTTTAGCCTCAACCAAGGGGAATTGATATCGCAATTATTTAGATCAACTTTTGCATTTTCTTCACTTAAATATTTCCAACCAATATTTGGATATTTGTTTTGCATTCTTGTAAGAATTAATTCATTTACTTCTATATCAGCTAAAGTT
>PASO01000008.1 GCA_002712135.1 Gammaproteobacteria bacterium | reverse complement strand
GGTGAAGATCATTTAAGATTTTTTGATCATAGATTTATTGGTATTTGGGTATTGCCTATTGCTTTGACTGGGATTGTTTTCGTCATGGTTACCAACAGTATTATTAAGGGGGACATGTCAGCTGGAGACTTTGGGGTTATCTTTATCATTTTTTGGGGAATTGCTGGCGGTGCCATTGAACTCGGTGGCTTCTGGTTAGCCGTACAGAACAAAATGGCGCCAGCGCGTCGCATATTCTTCTTTATAGATTACGAATCCGATGATGATCACTCTGGTGGAGACCAGCTTGAAACGATCGCCAGGGGAGTGGAGGTCTATCACGTCGATTATGATTATCCAGATGGCAGGCGGGCGCTGACCGATATCACGCTGGATTTACCTGTAGGTCAAACGGTTGCCCTGGTCGGGCCTTCCGGGGCGGGTAAAACCAGCCTTGCGTATTTGCTTCCTGGATTTTTGAAGCCAACCCATGGTCACGTGCGTATAGATGGTAAAGACGTGTCAGATCTCGATATTGATAGCGTACGTAGTCATATAGCGTATGTGTTTCAGGAGCACTTGTTACTTGCTGAGAGCATTCGCGACAACCTGCGGCTCGCCAAACCACAGGCAACCGACGAGGAAATAGAAGCGGCGTTAACCATGGCGGGGTGTATGTCATTTATCGATGAGATGCCCGATGGTATAGATACTGTGCTTGGACGCTCCGGTAGTACCTTGTCAGTGGGACAACAGCAACGGCTTTGTATTGCCCGTGGCTTAATACGTGATGCAAAGATACTAATTCTTGATGAGCCTACTGCGGCCCTGGACCCCGAGTCCGAGAATCTGTTGTTCGAATCGCTGGAGCAGATCGCACGAGATCGATTGCTGATCGTTGTGGCGCATCGCCTGTCGACTATTCAGCGAGCGGACAAGATCGTGTTCCTGGAAGATGGCAGGATCAGAGAGCAGGGGACACATACGGAACTGATGAATACTGCTGATGGTCACTATCGACGTTACGTGGGGATCATCGAGTCGGACGACTAATTATGTCAGGGAGTGGTTTCTACAGTGTGCCCCTGCGGGAGAATTCGAACAAGGAATTCCTTGGCCTGAAGCACATAGGTGAACACCACGGGCACAACGATCAAACTTAATACCGTTGATGTCAGCAGCCCGCCGATAACCACGATACCCATGGGCATGCGAAGGCTTGATCCTGAATGGATACCCATTGCTACCGGTAGCATACTGGCAGTCATCGCGAGGGTGGTCATCACGATTGGTCGTGCCCGTTTTGCGCAAGAATCCAGTAACGCATCATGAACATCCATGCCATTGCGCATGGCGACAACCGCGTAGTCCACTAGCAGAATCGAATTCTTCGTGGCAATTCCCATGAGCATAAGCAGGCCAATAACAGCAGCTAGGGAGAAGGATCCATCGACTATAAATAGGGCAACCACGGCACCGCCGACTGTTAGCGGTAGTGCGGCCAGTATTGTGATGGGTTGCATGAAATCTTTGAATAACAGTACTAGGACCATGAATACGCAGATGAGTCCAGTTGTCATGGCAACCCCGAAATCGCTGAACATGTCGTTCATCATCTTGGAGTCGCCAGTATCTACCCAGGAGACACCTCGCGGTAACCGTTTAAGTGATGGTAGTTCGCGCACGAGCGCGTTTGCATCTCCGAGTAGTAAACTGCCCAGTTCAATTTCAATTTGGACATTGCGTGAACGATCAAAGCGGGAGATCTGCCCAGGTCCACTGCCCATACTCACTTCTGCGACAGCAGCAAGAGGCACGAGACCGTGGGATCCTGGTACACGTAACTGCTCAATTGCTGCAAGGTCCTGTCGCGTTGCTAGTGGCAACTGCACACGAATATCCACTTGCCTTTGTGGCAAGTTCATTTGCGCGAGCGCTGCACTATAGTCGCCCGCGGTGGCGACCTGCACCGTCTCACCTATTGCTGACGCGGTAACGCCTAGTTCTGCAGCGCGTGCCAGTTTGGGCCGGATGAATATTTCTGGGCGCAACAAGCTGGTGTTTGAGCTGACGTTGCCAAGGCCGGAAACACCGCGTATCTCTGTCATCACGTTTTTCACGGTCTGATGCAGAAGCTGAGCGTCTTCGGACGTCAGGTTGATTAGCAGTATCTCTCCAGTCTTGCGGGATCCGACCTGAAAACGTGCGCCTGGTAAGTTGCGCAAAATAGACCTGATCTCGACCTCGATATCGGCCTGAGACCGTTTTCGCTGGCCTATCGGTATTAGGTCGACGGTCAGCGTTGCATTACGAAGATCGGAGACTCCAGGCGATCTGCGACTGTTCGAGTTGCCGGTACCGACCGTCGTGAAAATATTTGTAATCTCCGGGATAACAGCAATCTTTTGCCGCACCAGTTCCGCCATCGCGTTGGTTGTGGCGAGTGGTGTTCCTGGGGCAAGCTCGACGGTAACGCGGGTATTGGAATCGTCGGATGCTGGAACGAATTCACGGGGCAGGGTAGTCAACGCGATAACCGAGCCAACAAAGAATAGTGCCGCGCACAGGGACGTGATGAGGTGATGCTTTAATGCCAGGCGCGCAATATCCAGATAAGTGACCATAATCCAACCAGATGGTGGCTGAGGATGAGGCTGAAGAAAGCGTGCACAGAGCATGGGTGTAATTAGTCGGGCAACTGCTAGAGAAGCGAGTACCGCGGTTGCCGCGGTCCACCCAAATTCCTTGAAGAATTGACCAGCCATGCCGCTCATGAAAGCCGTTGGCAGGAAGACTGCGACGAGCGTCATGGTGGTTGTGACCACCGCGAGTCCGATCTCTGTCGCTGCATCCATCGCTGCTTTGATGGGGGGTTTTCCCTCCCGTAAATGCCGTACGATGTTCTCTACCTCGACGATAGTGTCGTCTACTAGAAGGCCGATGACCAGTGTGAGGGCCAACGTTGTGATGATATTGAGCGAGAATCCCAGCCAGTAAATGACTGCAAAAGTAGGGATTACCGACAAGGGTAAAGCAAGCGCGGAGATTAAGGTGGCACGCCAGTCGCGCAGAAAGAGCCATACCACTAACATTGCCAGAAAGGCTCCTTCGAACAACATGACCATGGATGCATCGAAGTCATCCGCAATTCGTTTAACCCGGTTCATAACTAGCGCGAATTCAACATTGTCTGCGCGGTCCATCTCAGAAATGACACGTGCAACTTCTTGACCCAGCGTGACTTCGTTGGAATCTTTGGAACGCTGAATTTGAAAGGCAACCACCTGTCGACCATTGAGCAGTGCGCGTTGCCCTCGGTCTGCCACGGTGTCAGAGATGGTGGCGATTTGATCCAGGCGAAAATGACGCCCTCTCGGTAAAGCAATATCGAAAGCTTCCAGTTCCTTTACGTTGGCGACAGTTGCGATAGTCCTAAGGGATTGGCGGGCGTCGCCTATCTCACCGCGCCCACCCGACAGTTGCCGTTGCGCAAGACGTAACTGCCTGGAAACATCGACCGCGGTCAGTTCGAGTGCAGCGAGCTTTACTGGGTCCAGTTCCACGAGAATCTCTCGCTGGACGCCACCCAGACGATTGACAGCAACCACACCAGGTACCGCTGTAAGTTTTCGAGTTACCACATCATCGATAAACCAGGATAGGCCCCCTTCATCCATTGTCTCCGATGCTACTGTATAGGTGAGGATGGGCGTGCTGGAAAAACCTATGTCATTAACGATTGGTGGTTCCAGGTCTCGCGGCAGATCGCTGCGTATGTTGGTAACGGCTGCGCGAACATCGTCCAGGGTCTCAGATTGATTGCTTTCCAGGGCGAACTCGAACACGGTTAAAGAGACGCCTTCGGTGATCGTTGAGGTCAGACTTTCGATACCTTCGATGCCTGCGACCGCGTTTTCGATCTTTCGGGTGACTTCTGTTTCCAGCTGAGAAGGAGAGGCACCTTCCATCGCGGCAGTCACGGTGATCACGGGGAGCTCGGTATCCGGAAATTCCTTGATGGTTAAGCGATCAAAAGCCAGGATGCCAGCAAGCGTGAATACCAGAAAAAGAACGATAGGTGGGATCGGTTCGCGGATAGCCCAGGTAGCGATGTTCACTCTACACCGCCCAAATTATTCATCGGCCAATCGAGAATCTTCACGTGATCGCCATTTGTTAGAAATGCGCCACCACTTCGTACGACATCTGCGCCAGATGTGACTCCCTCGGTGATTTCAATCCAGTCAGAAAAACGTCGGCCCGTTATCACCCTCTGCTCAGTAGTCCGTCCATCCTCACGGTCCACCAGAAAAATGTATTCGTAGCCATCTCGGTGAACTATGCTGGAGGTGGGTAGTGCCAGAGCAGGGCGCTCCCCTACGTTGATTGTTCCGGCGGCAAACATCCCAACCCGAGCATGGTTAGCTGTTGCGGCATCAAGGGCAACAAAAACGATTCCGGTACGTGTCCCGGCATTAAGCGTTGGCGCAATCTGTCTGACTGTACCGGTCAGCAATATGCCGCCGGGTAGTTGAATTTCAGTCGTATCACCTGGGCTGACTTTTACCAGAGATTCGGCCGTCAATTCCGCGTGCCACTCAAGACGATTTTGTCGTAGTAATCTGAAGAGTTCTGCACCAGGCGTTCCAATGGCACCTAGCGTTGCATTACGCGTCGTGATAACGCCAGAGTCTGGTGCGACCACCTTTGTTTTGTCGAGGGAAAGCTGCTGTGCGTCGAGCCTTGCCTGAGCGAGTTGGACCTGTGCCCGTGCCGCCTGTTCTTTAGTTTTTGCGCGAATTAATTCTTGTTCACTTAATGCATCACGGGCATCGAGTTGCTTTGCTCGTTTGGCCTCGCCTATTGCTTCAGTCAGATGAGCTTTTGCTTCATTGAGTGAGGCCTGCTGCTGAGCAAGTTGAGTTCGCGCTTGAGTACTATCAAATAGTGCCAGAATATCTCCTGGTTGAACGTTATAACCAACATCGACTAGTACTTCGATTAATGGAGCACCGGAAATTTCGGCGCTTATTGTTGCTTCCTGCCAGGCAGCTATTGCTCCACTGGCTTTGATAATCTCTGGCCAAACTACGTTCTTTGGTTCTACCAGAGAAACCGTTAGAGCGGTGGGGACCGGTGTTTCCTTACCACGCTGATCTTTTTCATCTGCACTACCGGGAACAACCGTAGTGAAAACTCCAATTACAATCACACTCAGTGCGATCGCAAGAGCACTAAAAAATCGCAATTTCATAATGATGTCCGCCGTAACCGTTCAGCTTCCACCGCTGCGAGTGCATGGCAAGCCATCCGTTCTACGACTGCTTCAAGGTCTTCTTCAGATTCCATTAACCCGGGCGTTAACTGACGGATTGCTGCACGCTCGACGTAAAACACCATGGCCATACCCACAAGGGTGAACGCCAGTTGATTCAGTGCAGAATCTGATTCTTCAATGCGTAGATGACGTTTTAGGAAACGCACTAACTGCGCGTGGTAAAGACCAATGATACCCACGCGATCTACATCCAGTAATCCAGAGGGATCAACCTGCTCGCGTAAGAACAATAGACGCATGTGGCTGCCACTATCGGCATCCAGTACGAAAGTCATGATATGGCGGTACCATGCATCAAGACCTGCCTCCAATGATGTGTCAGCTTCATCCAGAATTATGGGAGGACGGATCATACGCTCCGGAATTTGAAATAGCTCTTGATACAGCGAGGCCTTATCGCCGAAATAATAGTGTATGCCTGCAACATTGACACCAGCGCGTTGGCAGATTTCACGGGTTGATGCCTGGGCATAGCCCTTGGACGCGAAGACTTTCAGAGCGGTACGCAGTATGCGTGTGCGCGCATCTACAGCTTCTGTGGAGTCCTCCATTGGTTGGCGAGAAACCATAAGTAACTGTTTTCTAATAAGGAAAAGCGAACATCTAGTATACATTTAATTCAAGCAAGCGCTTGAATTAAATAGAGATGGTACGTAATCCTAATGAATTACACATATGGCGAGAAATGCGCTCGAATCCCAGAGACGAACCTGTGTAGGTCTACCGATAAACTTTTCTCGGATCAAACGCGTCTCGAGTCGCTTCACCAATGAATACTAGGAGGCTCAGCATGAGGGCAATGACAACAAATCCTGAGATTCCGAGCCAGGGTGCTTGTAGGTTGGATTTACCCTGATTGAGTAGCTCTCCTAGTGAGGGAGAACCCGGGGGTAGCCCAAAGCCCAGGAAATCCAGGGACGTCAGCGTAGTAATAGATGCGGACAGAGTAAAGGGCATAAACGTAATGGTTGCTACCATCGCGTTAGGGAGCACGTGGCGCCAAATCAAGGTTCGATCGCGCGTTCCTAGTGCTCTCGCGGCACGAACAAAATCTAGATTTCGCGCCCGCAGAAACTCAGCGCGGACTACGCCTACGAAGCCCATCCATGAAAACAACAGCATTAGACCCAGCAACCACCAGAAATTTGGTGTAATGACACTGGCTACGATGATAAGAAGATAGAGTGTTGGCATACCTGACCAGATCTCGATGAAACGCTGACCGATAAGATCCGTCAGACCTCCATAGAATCCTTGAATGGCGCCAACACTCACGCCAACGATCGCGCTCAATATGGTCAGGGCGAGGCCAAACAATACAGAGATGCGAAAACCATAAATAAGCCGAGCCAGAACATCTCGGCCCTGGTCATCAGTACCTAGCCAGTTCTCATCCTTTGGCGGAGCCGGTGCGGGAACTGACAGTTCGTAGTTTATCGTGTCGTGGCTGAAACGTATGGGAGGCCAGACCATCCAACCTGTCTCCTCGATAAGCTCCGCGACGAACTCGTCACGGTAGTCCGCTTCGGTTTGAAAGTCTCCGCCAAATTCTGTTTCCGGATAGGACACGAAGGTCGCGAAGTACA
Source organism: Gammaproteobacteria bacterium (assembly GCA_002712135.1). Lineage (GTDB taxonomy): Bacteria > Pseudomonadota > Gammaproteobacteria > Pseudomonadales > Azotimanducaceae > UBA7455. The sequence goes on along the minus strand of PASO01000008.1, from coordinate 136,511 downwards.
GTTCGTTTTCGAATGAAATCAGTAATGGTTTATCGTTAGCGACCAGTTCCGCGGCCATGCTGATGACGAACAATAGCAGGAAGGCCCAGGTTGACCAGTAGCCGCGGCGGTTCCGTTTGAAGTTGTCGATTCGGCGCCTGGTGATGGGTGATATTTTCATGCCAATCCAGCGGTAATGAGGATCTGCCATCAGGTTTCTCGCGTTTCAAAATCGATACGCGGATCCACCAGGTGGTACATCACGTCGCTGATAATGCCCATGACTAGTCCGAGCAGGGTGAATAAGAATAACGTGCCAAACATCACCGGGTAATCCCTGGTGAGTGCCGCTTCAAAACCCAACAGCCCAATACCATCGAGTGAAAAAATTACCTCGGTTAAGAGAGAGCCGGTGAAGAAAATACCGATGAATGCTGACGGAAATCCGGCAATGACGATTAACATCGCGTTTCTAAATACATGACCGTAAAGCATGCGTCGTTCAGTCAACCCTTTTGCTCGCGCAGTAATAACGTATTGTTTGTTGATCTCTTCGAGAAACGAGTTCTTGGTTAACATTGTAAGTCCAGCAAAGCCGCCGATGACCATGCTGAGTAGTGGCAATGTCAGGTGCCAGAAATAATCCTTTATTTGCTCGTACCAGTGCAGGTCTTCCCATCCCGTTGAAAAAAGTCCACGCAGCGGAAAAAGGTCCAGATATCGACCTCCGGCAAACAGGATGATTAGCAAAATAGCGAACAAGAAACCTGGTACTGCATTGCCAAATATCACTAGACCAGAAGTCCACACGTCAAAGCGTGAACCGTCCCTTACCGCCTTTGCAACGCCCAGAGGAATAGAGATGAGATAAACCAGTAAGGTTGTCCATAGTCCAAGGGAGATCGATACAGGTAATTTATCAATAAGCAACTGGGCTACTGAGCGATCCTGGAAGTAGCTATCACCAAAATCGAAACGAACGTAGTTGCCCATCATGATGATGAACCTCTCGTACGCTGGCTTGTCGAGTCCAAACTGCTGTTCGATTTCAAGGATAAGATCAGGTGGTAAACCTTGTGCTCCTCGGTAGCGCGAAGTGGATTCAGAGCCTATGTCTGGTCGTTGGGAGGTGTCGCCTGCTTCCTGCGTTGTTCCTCCACCAAAGCGAGCCGTGGCGGCTACATCGTCCCCGGTCAACTGAGCAATCATCTGTTCAACCGGACCACCGGGTACGAACTGGATGACGATGAAATTGATGACCATGATGCCGAATAGTGTTGGCACTATCAGCAGTAAACGACGGAGAATGTAGGGATACATTGTTTAGGGTCCGGACAAATTAGTTAGCGATCCGGGCTTCGTACCTCTGATTCCAACCTGTTGTCGAGGGCGGGAGCCTTAGCAGGGTCAACCCACCAGTAGAGAAGCTGAAATCCACTGGAAGGTGTTATAGCTGGTTGACTAAATTTGTTCCAATAGGCAACCCGATCATAGGTGGCATGCCAATGCGGAATAACCCAGTGACCCCACTGTAGTGCGCGGTCCAGAGCTCGAGTTGCTGCAACCAATTCACTGCGATCTTGCGCCTCGATCACGTGTTCAATTAACGCGTCGATAGCTGGATCATTTATACCAATGTAGTTTCTTCCACCTTCGAGATCAGCAGATTCAGAACCCCAAAAAGATCGCTGCTCGTTCCCCGGGGATAGCGATTGGCCGAATACATGGACAATCATGTCAAAGTCATAGGTGTCGAGACGCTGGCGATATTGGGATGTGTCAACTGTGCGGACGGTAAGTTCCACGCCTAGTTTCTCGAGGTTCCTGCCATAGGGAAGAACCGTACGCTCCCAGCTTGGGCTTGCCAGCATAACTTCAAAGGTAAGGGGCTTGTCCGTTTCTTTGTTTACGCGTTTCCCGTCTCGAATAATCCATCCCGCCTCGCTAAGTAGTTTGCTTGCAGTTCTTAGGTTTCCACGCATCGGGCGCGGTCCTCCGCCCTTCGGCGGTTCATAGACCGTTGTAAACACCTCGGCTGGCAACAGATCTTTCAAAGGCTCTAGGAATTTAAGTTCGTCGTTACCTGGTAGACCCGTTGCCGAGAGTTCCGAATTGTCAAAATAACTACGGGATCGGGCGTACTGATTATAAAAGAGGTTTTGATTTGACCACTCAAAATCAAACGCGTAGGTGAGCGCCTGCCGGACCCGGATGTCACTAAAAATCTTGCGGCGCGAGTTGTAAACAAATCCCTGCATACCTGCCGTACGGTTGTGATCGAATTTTCGCTGGACGATTAATCCGTTTTTCACTGCTGGTACATCGTATCCGGTTGCCCAGTTTTTGGCTGATTGCTCTCGTCGGTAGTCATATTCACCTGATTTAAAGGCTTCTAACGCGATATCACTATCTCGGTAGTAGTCGATGCGAATCTCGCCAAAGTTGAACTGACCTTTGTGTACAGCAAGATCTTCTCCCCAGTAATCTTCGACTCGTTCCAGGGTCAGGGATCGCCCTGGTTCGAACGTTGCTACTCGGTATGGTCCAGAGCCAAGTGGTGGCTCCAGTGTCGTTTTGGTGAAATCCCGATCAGCCCAGTAATGTTGGGGAAGAACCACCAGTTGCCCAATGATCAATGGTAGTTCGTGATTTTCGCCAGGTTTGAAGTTAAAACGTACGATGTCATCGTCAACCTTGATGACCTCCTGCACGTTGCCATAGTAAAAACGATAGAACGGCAAGCCATCTTTGAGAAGCGTGTTGAAGGTCCAGATAACATCATCGACAGATAGCTTTCGACCATCGTGCCAACGCGCGTCGTTGCGGAGCTTGAAAGCGACCCAGGAACGATCTTCGGGCATGTAGATTTCTTCAGCCAGTTCACCGTACTGACTTAGTGCCTCATCGGCGGAACTAGCGGCGAGAGAGTTATATATCAGCCCAACGTCATTAGCAGGATTACCCTTTACGATAAAGCCGTTAAAGGAGTCAAAAGTACCTATACTATGCATGTGTATGCTCCCCCCTTTTAGTGCGTCAGGGTTTGCATAATCGAAGTGCTTAAATCCGGCTGGGTATTTGACCTCGCCATGCATTGCGATGGCATGCCGTCCGACAACTCCGTCCAATGTGGTGGAAAAGCTATTGCCGGACCATGCAAAGATGAGAAATAGAATAAGTAGTGTTTTCATCACATGCGGAACTCTAGCCTCTGGGTTGTGCTAGGTCTAGAAAAAATATTATGGTAAAGGTTCATTCTGCTAGGCAAACACTATGGTTTACGACCTTTTAGTCAAAAACGGGACAGTAGTTGACGGTTCGGGGACGCCAAGATTTAGGGCTGATGTGGGTATCGCCGATGGCAAGATTGCGCATATAGGCCGTATCAATGAACGCGCTAAGGAAACCCTGGACGCTGAAGGCCATGTGGTTGCTCCAGGATTTGTTGACGGTCACACCCATATGGATGCACAGGTGTTTTGGGACCCTATTGGCTCCTGTTCCTGCTATCACGGAGTAACATCCGTGGTGATGGGCAACTGTGGATTTACTCTGGCGCCTTGTAGAGAAGATGAAGCGGATCTTGTATTTCGTAATCTCGAGCGCGCCGAGGATATCGCCAGAGAAGCGATGTTAGCCGGCATCAACTGGCGGTGGGAAACCTTTCCGGAGTATCTGGATGTTCTGGACAGTCTTCCCAAGGGCATTAACTACGCTGGGTACCTTGGACACTCTGCTATGCGCACCTATGTCATGGGGGCTAGGGCATTCGAAGAAGAGGCGTCAGAAGCGGAAGTTGAGCAAATGTGTCAGATGGTTCAGGAGGCGGTGCGTGCAGGAGCAATCGGGTTTACGACGTCCCGCTCACCAAACCACGAGACTTCGGATCACAAGCCTGTGGCGAGTCGCGTTGCGGGTTGGGACGAAGTTCGTCGTATTGTCAATGCCATGGGTAAGACAGGTGCTGGTATTTTTGAGATTGCCGGAGAAAATCATGGCCGGGACCCAGAGAATGTTCGAGAGTATCATCAGCGCCTGAAATCATTGGCGATTGAGTCCGGGGTACCCATCACTTGGGGAATGTTCGCGAAAAGAGAGGCGCCGGAGGTTTGGCGTTCCTATTTTGACCTGTTGGACGAAGTTGCAGAGGCCGGCGGCCGGATGTTTGCCCAGGTTCACTCCCGCTCCTTAAATATTATTTACAGCTTTGAAGCACATACACCGTTTGATAGCTGGGATGTGTGGCGTGATATTCGCAGGCTTCCGCTAGAAGAGCAGCGGATCAGCTTTTCCGATCCTGATCTGAGAGAGAAGCTGATAGCCGAGGCTAGTAATGTGAGTTCTCGTCATAAGCGTAGCGGTCTCACCATTATGCCGCCTGACTGGGACTGGGTATTTCACATGACAGATGCGACGCAGCGGGGCGTTTCGCTCGCTGATATCGCCAAGGGCAGAGGTGTTCCGCCGGCGGAGGCTTTCATCGATATTGCGCTGGAAACAAATTTCAAAGCACTATTTCGCTCGCCCATTAATAATCATGATGATGCTGATGTTATTGAAATGATGAAGCATCCGCGGTCCGTTGTAACGTTCTCTGATTCTGGTGCACATGTATCTCAGATCATGGATAGTTCACTACAGACTAATATATTCAGTCAGTGGGTCCGCGAGGAGCAGGCACTTAGCCTTGAGGAGGCCGTGCGCTACGTGACGTTTGATACTGCTTCGCAGTGGGGTCTGCACGATCGGGGTTTGCTGAGGATCGGCATGGCGGGCGATTTGGCAATTTTTGACCCAGACTCCTTTGCGCCCAATCTCCCTGAAGTTGTTAATGATCTTCCTGCCGGTGCAACGCGTTTGAAGCAAACTGCAAGAGGTTTGCTCGCTACCGTTGTCAATGGCGAAATTCTATTACGTGATAATGAGCACACGGGCGCGGCTTCAGGCGAACTGCTGAGAGGGCCCTTGGCTAGATAGGGCGCGATAGATGATTTATAGCGCTCGCCGTTGTGTAGGAAAACGAGTCATAACTAAATCCCCTGGGATGGATGTGCTGACATTCAGTATTGCCCCATCGCGCTGCATCTTGGCGTTTTTTAACGCTTCGACTGCTAGAGGCTGCGCCAATAATTCCGGTCGGTTGGGTATGACCTTTAGTAACCCTCGAAGAAGCTGCTCAAGACCCTGTGTTACCTGAGCGTTTAATGACTCCGCGCTAATTGTCATATGCGCAGCATTATCAATATAGCCCTCAAGCCACGCGTGATTAATCAACGAGTAGGTCGGGTTAGCTTGTTGAAATGGCGTCAGGTCGAGAACCACAGCGGCGACCTGTGCGTCGCTATTGACGATCTGAATGACTCCTGGTCGCGGTGACGTCTGGGGTCCCTGTTGCCACCTGACAAGTACTTCTGTCATCACATCCCTGGAGCCCATCGCGATGAGGTCATCTCGAAGCAGCGAGGCTGTTTGCTGCGCACCGTAATCGTTCTTGTAGTTGGAAACCTGAAGTGTGTTCTTGATTCCAATCGTGTCCCAGTCTTTTCTGCGTTGCATCTTCTTTATGACTTTCTTTTCCTGAAAATCACCCTGTAGAAACATCATGCCTCCCTGGGAGGCTGAGAATGCGAACCAGGCATATTGCAACTTTTTGACAGATAGGCCGAAACCGTCGTTTAGGAACTTGTTCATTGAGCTGTACGTATTTCTTCTATTATTTCGTACAGCTTTTCCAAGCTGGGCATCAAGTATTGACTCAACATCTGCTCGACCTATTGCTAGGGAATCCGACGGAACCACAAGGTCAATCCAGACCGCTTCATCTTTTGCTAATACCGCAGAAGTTAGTGCTAAGAGTGCGAAAAATAGTAAAGAGCGTTTCATAGGGCCCTCCAGCGCCAGAAAGCTGATCGAACCATACCGCTGAAGAAGAGAAAATGGTAGTGGTGAGGTGATCTTAGTGCATGGCGATTGCAGTCTTGACTATCGTTAAGAGAAAAACCTGTGGTCGTAGGTCACCTACAGCGGTATTCAGACGCTTAGTAAGAGCATGATATTGGCTAGATTATGTCCTACATAACCGAGGACCGCACACTTGAAAATGCCGGCGGTTTAGAGGGAGTTGGTGCACGTTTTGATGGATTTGACGCGGTAAAGCGCTGGCTTGTATCTATCTGGTTTGACTTGCCGGATATTTCACTCGAGCACGCGAGCTATTTTGGTGATGTAAATCGTGGTTGTTAGGAATGGACCAACAGGTGCCATGAGGCCCGATGAAACCAGACTGGAAGTCGAATGTTCTGATCTTTTTACCTTTCGTGATGGTAGGACCCGCGTTAAAAAATAATTGATGCAGAACTGGCAATAACTCAGTATTGATCTAGAGTGCACTAATATAGTGCGTATTAAACCCCTGAATCCCCATATATGTGCAGTTTCATACAATAAGTGCTCTTTTAGGGCCATTATTCTGGCTCAGTTATTGCACTACTCCTATCAAACAAAAATGGCGTTCGATTTGGAGGACAGATGTTTAGACAACTAACAAAAGTTTGCGCAGTGGTGGTTTTAAGCTTCAGTGCGACTTGGGCAGCCGCTGATACTATTAAGGTTGGTGTATTACACTCACTATCGGGCACGATGGCCATTAGTGAGACCACATTGAAAGACACTATTTTGATGATGATTGAGGAGCAAAATACTGCCGGTGGTTTACTGGGCAAAAAGCTGGAAGCTGTGGTCGTTGACCCTGCCTCCAATTGGCCCTTGTTTGCAGAAAAAGCTCGTGAACTGATAGAGAAGGAAAAGGTCGACGTAGTTTTTGGTTGCTGGACCTCAGTTTCACGGAAGTCTGTTCTACCAGTTTTTGAAGAATTGAACGGCCTCTTATTTTATCCCGTACAGTATGAAGGTGAGGAATCTTCAAAAAATGTTTTCTACACTGGTGCTGCGCCCAATCAGCAAGCGATTCCTGCCGTTGATTATCTGATGAATGAGGTTGGTGCTGAACGATGGGTACTTGCCGGGACCGATTACGTATACCCAAGAACTACCAACAAGATTCTTAAGGCGTATCTCAAGGCGAAGGGTGTAACTGACAAGGACATCATGATTAATTACACGCCCTTTGGCCATGCCGACTGGCAGTCAATTGTCGCAGATATCAAAAAATTCGGTTCAGCGGGTAAGAAGACTGCTGTTGTATCAACGATTAATGGTGATGCTAACGTGCCTTTTTACAAAGAACTGGGTAACCAGGGGGTTTCCGCTGAGGATATTCCGGTTATCGCGTTTTCGGTCGGTGAAGAAGAGCTTTCTGGAATTGATGCCGGTCCGTTGGTAGGTCACCTTGCTGCTTGGAACTATTTCATGAGTGTCGATGCGGAAGTTAACGATGATTTTATCGATAGCTGGCTTGAGTTTATCGATGATGAAGATCGAGTCACTAACGACCCTATGGAAGCGCACTATATTGGATTCAAGATGTGGGTAGAGGCGGTTAAGAAGGCCGGCACTACAGATTCTAGTCAGGTTCAGGATGCCATCATCGGCGTCGCTGTTCCTAATCTTTCCGGTGGCCTGGCTACGATGATGCCAAACCATCACATTACCAAGCCAGTCTTAATTGGTGAGATTCAGGACGACGGACAGTTCGATACAGTCTGGCAGACGCCGGGTACCGTACCTGGTGATGCCTGGTCCGATTTCTTGCCGGGCTCGATGGACATTACTGCTGACTGGCAGGCTCCTTTGTCTTGTGGGAACTACAACGTCAAGAGCGGTGCCTGTTCGGGTCAAAACTACGAATAAGTTTCTCTAGGCTTCATGGTATATTGACGAGCGGGTTTTACCCGCTCGTCCTCCTTCGGGGGGGAGGGTATTGTTGGGAGATACTTTTGATTAATCTCAAGACGCTTGTTGTCCTGGCGGTCGTGACGATTCCTAGTCCGTCGATTGCTGCGTTTGGGGATGACTTTGAGTCCGTAGTAAACGCGCTCAATACGCGGTCGTTTGACGATAAACTGGAAGCGGCAAGTCGGCTCGCAACGATGGATCACGAGCGGGTCGATGTGGTTCTTCAGGCGTTGATCGACGGCAAGCTATACAAGAAGAAAGGCGACGATACTGTGGTTGTCGTGGTCTCACTTGAGGGTGGCGGCCATCAACTAACCGATGCGGCCTCGGGAGAGGACCTTGGTAAAGTTGGTCGGCGCGGCGCTAAAAAAATAAGCGTAAATAACAAACTGCGTCGCCAGTTAAAGGGCTTGTTTGCGTCTCGGCAGTTGAATGTTGATGATCCCCAGGCGCGCATTGCTGCGGTTCAGGCGATCATCAATGCGGGTGATGTCAGCTTACGTGAAATACTCCTCGAGCGACGAGAAGTGGAATCGGTCGAAGACGTACAGGATGCCATTGACGTCGCGATGGTGGTTTTTGATCTCGATTCCAAAGACCAGGCCACTAAGCTAGCGGCGATTCAAGCAAGCGCCGATAACCTGGATTCCAACGTCCGTATGAAACTGACTGCAGTCGTCAGCGACCAGAGTTTGGATCAGGAATTGCGCGATGCCGCGGCAAGTTCGTTGGCGAATATTGAGGGATTAGTAGAACGTTATCGGTGGATCGAGACGTTGTTCTTTGGTTTGAGTCTCGGGTCTATTCTTGTGTTGGCGGCAATTGGCCTATCGATCACTTTTGGCGTTATGGGAGTCATTAACATGGCCCACGGGGAATTGATTATGCTGGGTGCCTATACGACCTACGTGGTGCAGACGTTGTTTCCCGATGCGCTTGAGTATTCCCTGCTGATTGCGATCCCTGCAGCATTTATAGTGTCTGGCCTGGTTGGTATTGCGATTGAACGTGGCGTCATCAGGTTTCTCTATGGCAGGCCGCTGGAGACGTTGCTTGCAACATTTGGTGTGAGTCTGATCTTGCAACAGGCAGTCCGCAGTATCTTTTCTCCGCTAAATCGTGCAGTAGCAACGCCAGAGTGGATGAGCGGCTCCCTGGAGATTGTTCAGGGACTCTCAATTACCTACAACCGGCTCTACATTTTCTTTTTTGCACTTCTGGTATTTGCTACGTTGCTAACGATATTGCAGCGGACTCGTTTAGGCCTTGAGGTCAGGGCAGTTACGCAAAATCGGGCGATGGCGCAAGCGATGGGAATCAGAAATACGAGAGTTGATATCCTAACTTTTGGCCTGGGTGCTGGTATCGCCGGGGTTGCGGGTGTTGCTTTATCACAGCTCACTAATGTGGGGCCAAATTTGGGCCAGGGATATATTGTCGATTCTTTCATGGTTGTTGTGTTTGGCGGTGTTGGAAATCTTTGGGGGACCCTGGTGGCGGGCCTATCTCTCGGTGTGGTTAATAAAGTGCTGGAGCCTGCGGCAGGCGCGGTCGTGGCAAAGATTCTGGTGCTGGTTTTCATCATTCTGTTTATTCAGAAACGACCCCGGGGCCTCTTTCCCCAGAAGGGTCGGGCGGTGGAAAGCTGATGTTGACTCAAATGATGCTGCAACGATTGATGGATCACGATCGAGGTGGCTGGGTTTTTCTCGCTGTTCTGCTAGCCATTGGAATATTGGTTCCTGTTGCCAATCTATTGGTACCTGCGGATTCGTTTTTCCATATCCCAACCTATACTGTCACCTTGCTTGGTAAATATCTGTGCTTTGCACTTCTGGCCTTATCACTTGACCTGGTTTGGGGTTACTGCGGTATTCTTAGTCTCGGTCACGGGGCGTTCTTTGCATTGGGTGGTTATGCGATGGGAATGTACCTAATGCGCCAGATTGGAACTCGAGGCGTGTACGGTGACCCGGAGCTTCCCGATTTCATGGTGTTTCTCAATTGGGATAGCCTTCCGTGGTACTGGTATGGTTTCGATCAGTTTTGGTTTGCCGCGCTAATGGTCATGATTGTGCCAGGGGCGCTGGCATTCGTATTTGGCTGGCTTGCGTTTCGATCTCGGGTATCCGGCGTGTATTTATCGATCATGACCCAAGCATTGACTTATGCCCTGATGTTGGCCTTTTTTCGCAATGAGCTGGGGTTTGGCGGCAATAACGGTCTGACTGATTTTAAAGACATTCTTGGCGCTTCGCTGCAGTCGGATGTGACACGTGTTGTGTTGTTTGTTTGCTCCGTCGTGGCATTGGCACTTGGATATCTCGTGTGTCGATTTATTGTTACATCAAAGCTGGGCCGTGTAGTTACCGCGGTGCGTGATGCGGAAGCCAGAACACGATTTATTGGTTATAGGGTAGAACACTATCAGGTATGCATATTTACCGTGTCTGCGGTAATCGCGGGTATTGCAGGCGCACTTTATGTTCCACAGGTTGGCATCATTAACCCGAGTGAATTTCAGCCGCTCAACTCCATTGAGTTGGTTGTGTGGGTCGCGCTTGGGGGTAGGGCGACCTTGTATGGTGCGGCGCTAGGTGCTGGTTTGGTGAATTACATTAAGACAGTCCTTACTGGTGCTTTGCCGGAGGTATGGCTTTTCGTACTCGGCGCGCTTTTCGTTATTGTAACCGTTGCACTGCCACGTGGAGTGATTGGTATCTGGCGGCAATTGCGTCTCAGAGAGAACCATGGCTGATGACCCGCGCATAAACCGTCCCACTCAGGTTGACCCTGACCGTGTATTTAACTTCCTGGTTGAGCCACCAACCCGTGAGGAACTCATCAATACAGCGAGGGGTGTCATTCTTTACTTGGAGGATATCAGTGTAAGTTTCGATGGCTTTCGCGCGCTTAATGAACTGACGCTCTACATAGGGACAGGTGAGCTGCGCTGTATTATTGGTCCCAATGGCGCTGGTAAGACCACCTTGATGGATGTCATTACCGGTAAAACTCGGCCGGACTGGGGTACTGCTTATTTTGGCCAGCGCGTAAACCTGCTGCGTAGGTCTGAACCCGAGATTGCTTCGATGGGTATTGGCCGAAAATTCCAGAAGCCAACGGTATTTGAACAGCATACGGTCCATGAGAACCTTGAACTCGCGATGGAATCCGATAAGCGTGTTTGGAATACTTTGTTTTGTTCTCTTACAGGTGAGGAGAAAGACCGTATCGGTGAGGTTCTCGAACTTATTAGCCTGAGCGAATTAGTTGGTAAGCAGGCCGGTGCTTTGTCTCATGGGCAAAAACAGTGGCTCGAAATTGGCATGCTGCTGATGCAGAACCCTTTGCTATTGTTGGTGGATGAACCGGTCGCCGGCATGACACAGCAGGAAACAGAAGCGACTGCTGCGCTGTTAACTCGTTTAGCTGGCGATCATTCTGTGGTGGTAGTGGAGCACGATATGGAATTTGTTAGATCGATTGCAAGACAGGTTACTGTGTTACATGAAGGTAGTGTGCTGGCTGAAGGACCATTTGATGCTATACAGGAAGACTCTAAGGTTCGCGAAGTGTATCTGGGTAGCTGATGCTTGCAATTACTGATGTCAATCAATCCTATGGTCAATCCCACACTCTTTGGGATGTGAACATGTCTATCGACCCCGGCAGTTGCGTCAGTCTGATTGGTCGAAATGGTGTTGGCAAAACGACCTTACTCAACTGCATCATGGGACTGCTACCCGTGGCTTCAGGCTCAATCCTCTACGATGGTGTGGAAATGACTGCAGAACCGGCTGAGCGTCGGGCGCCACTGCGTATTGGATACGTGCCTCAGGGTCGAATGATTTTTCCGTTACTGACCGTTGAAGAAAACCTTCTGACTGGATTGGGCGCGTTGCCAAGAGAAGAACGGCAACTACCGGAATTGATATTTGAGTTATTTCCTGTTCTGCAAACAATGATGAAAAGGCGCGGTGGTGATTTATCTGGAGGTCAACAACAGCAATTAGCGATAGCGCGAGCGTTGGTCATTGGGCCTAAACTATTGATACTTGATGAGCCAACTGAAGGGATTCAACCCAATATTGTGCACGAAATTGGCGAAGTTATTGTCAGATTAAATCGAGAACTTGGGCTGACCGTATTGGTTGTTGAACAGAAATTACCCTTTGTGCGTCACGTCGCGAGTTATTTTCATATTATGAGCAAAGGCGCGATAGTGGCTGCTGGTGCTATTCAGGAATTATCCGAGTCCATGATTACCGAGCATCTATCAGTATGACTCGCCATGGTTGGCAGGCGAACCTCAATTTACAGTTTCGTCGATCGGGCTGTAAGACACTAGTCAACAGACGTTCGCATAAGGGTCCTTTGCGGATTCAAAAACCGTTTTATCCACCCGATGGTGTTTGTCATGTCTATGTTTTACATCCGCCAGGGGGGGTAGTTGGTGGCGATGAGTTGGGGACGAGTGTGGAAGTTTGCAGCAACGCAGCAGCGCTGATTACGACGCCTGCATCTTCGAAGATATATCGCAGCGCAGGAGCAACGAGCCAGATTACTTGTAATCTGAAAGTGGGCGAGGGCGCGAGTCTCGAGTGGCTACCTCAGGACACTGTGCTTTTTGGTGGTAGCCGTGTGCATCAGGCAACGACGGTGCGACTGGATTCCGGTTCTCACTTTTGTGGTTGGGATATTTGTTCTATGGGGCGGCCCGCGAGTTGTGATGACTATTCAACTGGTGAATTCGAGCAGGTATTCATGCTGCTCGTTGATGAAGTCCCGCGCCTGATCGAAAGACAGCAATGGTCCGCGGGAGACGCGTTACTTTCAGCGCCATGGGGGCTTAATAGCCATCTGGTTCTGGGTTCCTTCTACGGGTTTCCTGCAGATAAGGAAGTTTTGCGCCATACGCGAGAACTGATTGATGGAAAGAATTTTTGTGACATGGCGGCTACGCTGGTAGATGACGTAATGGTGATTCGTGCGTTGGCTGATGATGCTTTTGCATTGCGCGAGGAGCTAACGCGGTTGTGGTCGGCGATACGTATGTTGATTAATGGTTTTTCGCCAGGTGCGCCACGTATCTGGGCAACGTAATAAAGAGAAGGAGGTTGCAATGGAGTTAACCCCAAGAGAGAAAGACAAATTACTAATTTTTGTCGCAGCGCAACTCGCTGAACAACGTCGCGCAAGGGGCGTCAAGCTCAACTACCCAGAGGCGGTTGCCATGATATCTGCTGCTATCATGGAAGGCGCACGGGATGGCCAATCTGTCGCAGCTCTGATGTCTTATGGGACAGAGATTCTAAGCAGCGATGATGTGATGGATGGTATTGCCGAGTTGCTGCACGAGGTTCAGGTTGAGGCGACGTTTCCCGACGGAACCAAACTTGTCACCATACACAATCCAATATCCTAAGGAGCTGTCATGATTCCTGGAGAAATGTTTATCGATTCAGGCGAGCTACTGCTTAATGAAGCTCGCAGCACAATCGAGGTACCCGTTTCCAACTCGGGCGATCGCCCGATACAGGTTGGCTCTCACTATCACTTCTATGAAACCAACGCTGCGCTTTCTTTCGACCGTGACTCCACACGAGGATTTAGACTCGATATACCGGCAGGCACAGCGGTGCGTTTTGAACCTGGGCAAACCCGGACGGTAACCTTGGTTGAATTTGCTGGCGATAAAGAGGTTTATGGCTTTAACCAGAAAGTTATGGGCCCTTTGGAGGATAAGTCATGAGTAAAATGAGTCGTCAGGCCTATGCAGATATGTTTGGTCCAACTACTGGAGATCGAGTGCGCCTGGGCGACACCGATCTCATCGTTGAGGTAGAGCATGACCATGCCGTTTACGGTGATGAGGTTAAGTTTGGTGGAGGGAAAGTCATCAGGGACGGTATGGGTCAGTCCCAGCGATCATCCCGCGAAACTGTGGACACCGTGATCACTAATGCGCTTATTGTTGATTACTGGGGTATTGTCAAAGCAGATGTGGGTATTAAAGCAGGTCGAATAGTAGGTATTGGTAAGGCGGGGAATCCAGATACCCAGGCTAATGTGGATATTGTTGTTGGGCCGGGTACCGAAGCGATAGCAGGGGAAGGACAGATTCTGACTGCGGGGGGTATTGATGCCCATATTCACTTTATCTGTCCGCAACAAATAGAAGAGGCATTGATGTCCGGTGTGACTACGATGCTGGGTGGTGGCACCGGTCCTGCCACAGGAACCAATGCAACCACCTGTACCCCTGGTCCGTGGCACATCGCTATGATGTTGCAGGCTGCCGATGGTTTACCGATGAATCTGGGATTTATGGGCAAGGGAAACGCCAGCCTACCTGGAGCGCTGACTGAACAGGTCGCCGCCGGTGCGATGGGGTTGAAGCTCCATGAAGACTGGGGGACGACGCCAGGAGCAATAGATTGCTGTCTTAGTGTCGCGGATTGCATGGATGTTCAGGTGGCAATTCATACGGACACACTGAATGAATCAGGCTTTGTTGAGAACACGCTCGCGGCATTTAAGGATCGAACGATTCATACCTTTCATACTGAAGGGGCAGGAGGAGGACATGCTCCCGATATTATCAAGGCGTGTAGTTTGCCTAATGTATTGCCCTCGTCTACAAATCCGACAAGACCCTATACAGTCAACACGATCGACGAACATCTGGATATGTTGATGGTCTGTCACCATCTTGATTCGAGTATTCCTGAAGATGTTGCGTTCGCTGAATCACGTATTCGGCGGGAGACCATTGCGGCGGAGGATATCCTGCACGACCTTGGCGCGTTTTCCATGATCGCGTCAGATTCACAAGCCATGGGACGTGTTGGCGAAGTCATTACCCGCACCTGGCAAACAGCGCATAAGATGAAGGTGCAGCGTGGCGCCTTGACAGAGGACTCGGCGCGTAATGACAACTTTCGTGTGAAACGCTACATCGCGAAATATACCATCAATCCTGCTATTGCCCATGGTATTGCGAACGAAGTTGGTTCCGTAGAGGTTGGTAAACTTGCAGATCTGGTGTTGTGGAAACCTGCTTTTTTTGGCGCAAAACCCGCCATGATTATCAAGGGTGGGGCAATCCTAGCAGCTCCCATGGGAGATCCCAATGCGTCGATTCCGACCCCTCAGCCGGTTCACTATCGACCTATGTTCGGTGCTTTTGGTGGCGCGTTGACGGCAACGTCGCTCAGTTTTGTGTCCGGTGCGGCAATGGACAATGGCGTGGCGGAGTCACTCAATTTACAAAAGAGTCTAATGCCTGTCAGTAATACGCGTGAGGTACGTAAGTCCGATATGCGGCTGAACGACTATACCCCGGAGATTGAGGTAGATTCCGAGACCTATGAAGTAAAGGCGGATGGAACGCTATTGACCTGTGAGCCGGCAGAAGAGTTGCCTCTCGCACAACGTTACTTCCTGTTCTAGCAATGGAGGAGTTCACACGAATAGTCGGTGATGCTGACAAGATAGGCGGCGTTTCAGACACCTTATTTTTGGAATACGCAAAACGGGAAAAGACCAGGCTTAAGGCGGTTCTGGATTCAGGTGAATTCATTGGCATCAAGTTACCTCGCGGTACAGTGGTGCGTGGTGGCGATCACCTAAGGAGTGAGTCGGGCCGTCTTGTATTGGTTTCGGCAGCCCGGGAACCTGTTTCGACAGCGTACTCGGACAATCCTGAGCTATTGGCACGAATTGCATACCACCTAGGTAACAGGCATGTCTGGGTTCAGGTAGGTCCAGCATGGGTGCGATACCTCACCGATCACGTTTTGGATGATATGGTGCGGGGCCTTGGTTGTGAGCCGGTTAACGAGAACGCGCCTTTTGAACCCGAAGGTGGTGCATACCATGTCCATAGTCATGAACACTGATTCGTCCCGGCAATCGATACGTTTATGGCAGTTAATCTCACCGGCTTTGCCGGTTGGTGCATTTCACTATTCCCAGGGCCTGGAACAGGCAATTAATCGTGGATGGGTAAAAGACGTTGGGACGACGGAATCCTGGGTAGCAGGTTTATTGGAGCGATGTATCGGCTCGGTTGACCTGCCCATTATCTGTAAGGTCTACAACTCCTGGTCGGCGGGAGACAAAGATGGTGTCAAAGAACTCGACGAGCTATGTCGAGCATGCAGGGAGACTTCCGAGCTGCGTGATGAAGAAGCGCAAATGGGGATTGCGCTTTGTGACCTTGCAGGTGAACTAGGCGAAACACTTCCCGCAGAGAAAATGGGTTTCACCGCTGCCTTCGCGGTTATTGCCGTGAATAATCAGATTTCACTGGAGGATGCGCTGAATGGTTATGCCTGGGCCTGGTGTGAAAACCAGGTGTTAGCTGCTGTCAAACTGGTACCTCTGGGTCATCGGATGGGTCAGCGAATTTTACGTGACCTTGGGCCGGCTATAAGTGATGCTGCCGCGAATGCTGTGCACTGCGACTCCATCGGTGTGACTGCTCCAGGTTTCGTGATCGCAAGCGCCAGTCATGAAACTCAGTATTCACGGATATTCAGATCATAGTTTTCGAAGTGCAATAGTTAGAGAAGAGAGGAGTAGAAAGATGTCAGAGCCATTACGTGTTGGAATCGGTGGGCCTGTGGGTGCAGGAAAAACTACCCTGGTAGAGCAATTGTGTAGAAAGCTTTCAAACGAATACGAAGTGGCAGTTGTTACTAACGATATATATACGCAGGAAGATGCGGAGATACTGTGGCGAGCTCAGGCCCTGCCTGAAGACCGGATCGTGGGTGTTGAAACTGGTGGTTGTCCGCATACAGCTATCCGAGAGGACGCCTCTATGAACCTGGCTGCGATTGATGCGCTCAATCTGAGATTTCCCGAACTTGAGATCGTTATCGTAGAGAGTGGGGGAGATAATCTCAGCGCCACTTTTAGTCCTGAACTTGTTGACCTTACGATCTATGTCATTGACGTCGCCGCTGGCGAGAAGGTCCCAAGGAAAGGGGGCCCGGGTATTACTAGAAGCGACTTGCTTATTATCAACAAAACCGATCTTGCACCTCACGTGGGCGCGTCACTTGAAGTTATGGAAAGTGATACCAGACGAATGAGAGAAGATTCACCCTTTGTGTTTACCAATCTTAAAACGGGGGAGGGGCTGGAAGCGGTAGTAGACTTTGTTAGGAAAGAAGGACTTTGGGAATAAGCTTTCTAATAATAGTCATATACAGAAAACACTCACCACGAAGGATTATCGTCGATTACGCGAAGATGCAGAGATTGTCTCGAACGATCCTTTTGGCGATAAGGTGTTTCTGCTTCCATACGGCAACTATCTGAAATTGTTCCGCGTAAAGCGCTTCTTATCTTCCGCCAGGTTATGGCCCTACTCCAAGAGGTTCGCGTACAACGCCAAACGACTGAACGCTCGAGACATCATCGTTCCTAAGATCATTGAGATTTACCAAATCCCCTCGATTGGGAGATCCGCTGTTATATACAGGTCTCTCCAAGGAAGGACTCTGCGCGAGGTGAGGTCGGCAATTGACGCCAAGACTATTCGGTGCCTTGGAAGTTTATATCGGGGTCCGCATCAAAATCACGTTAATAATAGATCGTTGCATCTAGGGAATATTATCCAATTGGGAAACCAGAAGCTTGGACTAATTGATACTGCAGACCTGTCCGCCTATGAGTGTAGTTTGCCAAAGCGGCTCAGGCTAAGAAGCTACAGACATCTGCGGCGGTATGAGAACGATCGTCGCGTAGTCGCTGAATACCGTGATGATTTCGTGCCGGGGCTGAGTTCTACTGACAGCGCATATGTGAGAAAGTTGTTCAAACGCTAAAGCTATCAATTGTATTCCCGAGAGTTAGCATACTGGGCCATGCCAGTCTCGAAACTCCGAGGTGTAATACCTAGGTTGCGCTGCATTTCCAGGGTATCGAAGTGCTTGTCTTCCAGTAAGCGCTTGACTTCAGCAGGGTCTATTGTGGGTAGTTTTGGGATGTAGCGTGTGATCCTCGCAGTTGCTGCAACTAATAGGTAAGGCACAGACATAACCCGTGTGGATAAACCTATGCTGTTAACGACGGTCTCAACGAAATATCGGTAAGTTATTGGTGTTGGTCCTGCGATGACAATACTTTTGTTGATGACCTTGTCATTATCTAGGCAATTGATTATTGCATCGACGACATCATCACTATGGATTGGCTGTATAAGCGATCTGCCGCGCATCGGCAGAGGAATGAACGGGACGTTCTTTGCCATGTCGATGATCCGCTCGATATTAGAGAGGCCTTCCGCACCATAGATCAATGTTGGGTGTAGAATTGTTACCGCGACGTTACTGGACAATGCACGAGATTCCATCTCGGAGACTTCCCTGCACTTTATGTCTGGATATCGAGTGAATTTTCGAGTTGATCCTAGCGCAATGAATCTTGCGAGATTGCTCGAGATTAGTCCCTTGGCTAATTCCGGACGGCTACAGTGGATGAGTACCTCCGTTGAGTCTAGAAATGACTGATCTCTTGCTACGTCAATTGCCGAGATTTCTGCCTTAGGGTATTTGTAGCCGAATCGCTGTTTGATCTCTAAGATTTTCTTGTGATCTCGGCCTATACCTCTAACCGAATAGCCGCCTTCGGCAAGTCGTAAAAAAAGTGATTTTCCAGGTCCAGAAGTTGCTCCAACGATAGTGATTTGCTGCGACACTACTAACCGGTATTCCTCATGCTTGCTGCTATTCCCGCTATCGTGATGAGCAGCGCTTTCTTGACCCGTTCATTAGAGTTATCCATTCGGTGCCTTGAGATAAGTTCAATTTGGAGGAAGTGCAATGGGTCTGTGTAAGGGTCTCGAAGGTCTATGGTCCGCCGCACTTCCGGTGCGTGCTCTAGCAGTATGTGTTGCTCCTTGATCTGATTAACATTTTCTATCAGCGACGTGAGTTGTTGCTGAAAACGCGCGCCAAAGTAAAGGAGGTTTTCTGGAACAAGCATTTCGTCATAGTGTTGAGCGATTTCTGCATCTGCTTTGGTAAGAACCATTTCTAATAAATCCATCTGGGCTTGAAAGAATGGCCACTCGGACATCATCTCTTTGATGACAAATTTGTCCTTCGTTGAAAATTTGGTCGCTAGCGCGGCGTTGGTTCCGAGCCAAGCGGGGATCATTAGACGTTTCTGAGTCCATGCGAAGACCCAGGGTATAGCACGCAAGTCGGTGATAGTGGTGCTATCTGCGTTACGTCTCGTCGGTCGGCTTCCTAGCGCTAGAAGGCTGAGTTCCTGTTCAGGAGTACTGGCGCAGAAATATTCTGCGAAGTCAGATTCATCCTTAACAGTATCGCGGTATTCTCGCATTGCGACATCCGTTAGGCGATCCATAAGGTTTCGCCAGTTGTCTCTAGGCTTGGGTGATGGAATCAGATTAGCTTCGATCGCGGCGCTGAGGACGATATCCATACTATTTTGAGCGAGTAGCGGAGAGCCGTACTTAAATCGGATCATTTCTCCCTGTTCGGTAACCCGCATACCACGTTTGATCGTGTTAGGTGGCTGAGACAGAATTGCCTGTCTTATGGGTGCTCCGCCACGGCCTGCAGCACCTCCACGTCCGTGGAACAAAGTGAGGTCGATATCATATTTTTCCGTCACTTCGACCAATTCCTCTTGAGCGCGATACTGTGCCCAGGCCGCTGCCATCTGCCCGGCGTCTTTGGCAGAGTCAGAATATCCAATCATCACTTGTTGATGTCCGTCTATGTAGTCGCGATACATACGATCTCGGAGCAATCGCTCGAGAGTCCATGCAGCATTCTCGAGATCGTCTAATGTCTCAAATAGCGGGACGATAGGTAATGATCGTATGAGTCCCGACTTGCGCAGCAGTAGGATAACTGACAATACATCTGAGGGGTTTTTTGCCATAGAAATGATGTAGCAGGACACGCCATCCGCATCGCCATTTGCGATAAGTCGAATAGTGCGAAGCGTCTCCCCCGCGTCGCCCTCTGGTTCCCAGCTTTCGGGGATCAGTGGTCTCTTGCTGGCGAGTTCTTCGAGTAGGAAATCATGTCGGGCTTTCTCGGACCACGATCTGTAGCTGCCCATACCAAGGAACGAGATTAGCTCTTCCATGAGCTCTATGTGTTTATCTGCGCTCTGCCTGATGTCCAAATCAATGAGAGTCACGCCGAATGTCGAAACGCGAATCAGTGTTTGCTTGAGTAAGCCTTCAGCAATGATACTCATTCCGCATTCATGCAGAGAACGATAGCAGGTATGTAGGGGCTCAAAGAGATCGTTCCTGTTGGTAATTAACCCTGAATGCGGGGGGTCTGTTGTCTCCGCCCACTCTCTTGTGTCATTCAGCTTTGAACGCAGACCCCTGAGAATTGATCGATATGGCTCGTGCGCCCCCTTACCGCATAGACGAGTAACTTCTTCGTTACAGTTAGACATCGATAGTTGCGAGAGAAGTTCTTCGACGTCTCTTAGATAGAGATCTGCTGCCATCCACCGGGCGAGGCGAAGCACCTCGTTAGTGACTTCTGTTGTGACATTCGGGTTACCATCCCTGTCGCCTCCCATCCAGGAAGATATGGTGATTGGGGCGCATTCTATCGGTAACGAAGTGTTTATGTGTTCTTTGAGTAGTTGATCTAGTCCTTGCCAGAGTTTTGGTATTGCATGCCAAAAGGAATGCTCGATAACCGCATATCCCCAGATTGCTTCATCCTGAGGGGTAGGTCTCTCGGTTCTAATTTCGTCGGTATGCCAGACTTCCGCTACAAGTCGCTCCAACTCCACTTTGCTTTTTTCGCTTAATGGTTCGTTTTCCAAAACGTCGGCGAGGGCTTCGGCGATCCTGTTGTATTTTTGAATTAGTGTTCTTCTTGTTATCTCTGTTGGGTGCGCCGTAAGCACAAGGTCACAATGCAGGTTTTTAACCGTATCTCCAATTTTTGTAGGGTCGATGTTTAGCTGGTTTAATTTGTTGAATAGCGTTTTTAGATGAGATGTTTCGGGAAACTTAAGGTTTTCAGTCGCATCGGCCTGTTCAGCGATATTTGTTAAGTTCAGAAATTGATTGAAAGCACGTGCGATTGAAATCAGCTGATCTTCATCCAGGTCTATCAGGACTTCTCTAAGTCTTGCGAAGTCACCTTGCCCTTCTTGTCGTCTTGTTTTTGCCAGCAGACGTATTTGTTCAACTTTCTTTAGAAAGTCGTCACCGAGTTGCGCCGCCATAGTCTGACCTAGTAGATCACCGAGAACGCGTACCCGGTGTCGCAAGCTTCGTGAAACTAATTCTTCCATGGTTGGGCCAAACGCTATTCTTTTCGTATAGCGAATACGAAGGTTCTGAAGATATGCATCAGCGTTTCGTATTTGTAGTCTTTGAAGTCTCTGACTTCAAAGTATATCCCGTGTTGGTCGCAGTCTTCACGTTTTATTTGTATCTGCAGTGAATCAGTCAGTTCATGCATGCACTTACCCGCAACGTGGACAATCTATGTCACTCATCTTTTTGTTAAATCTACCAAACCGCAGATATTCTGAATCAACGTAGTCGACATCCACTTTTCTTTAGGAGTTTCAGCTTCGCCGTTATTAAACCAGATGCTATGGCAGTTGGTACATCAATCAACAGTTACATAGCCTTTCAGCTTGCTTAATGCAACCTCTTCCACTTATGCGCGGCACTCGCGGCAATCGGTCGAGACTCCAATACATTAGTTTTAATCTTCATTATCCATCCCTTGAGGGGTAAATCGAGAAGCTTATTCTTCGGTTGAGCTCTCTTGTTTCAGGACAATTCGACTGGTTTTTTCCGGATAGCGAGCCTGAATCGGTTTGTAAAATTCACGAATTCGGTCCATATCTGCACAAACATCATTTCCGGGCACGAATGCTGGCCCCAGCCCAGCGACTTTTCTCTCGTAGTCAAGGAATCCACATACCATATGAATTCTGGCACCTTTTGCAATCTGGTAGAAACCTGAGTGCCAAAACTTGGTTCGCTTACGTGTGCCGGAGGGAGGAATGACTATTGCGAGTTGATCTTGTTGAGTAAAGCGCGTTACCAACTGCATTACTAAATTGTTTCGTTTGGATCGATCTACAGGTATTCCGCCGAAGAAGCGCATAACTTGGCTCAGGATTGGAAGAAACAAACTATCCTTGGCCAACCAGAAAATACTGAGTCGTAGACTGTACGCGGCACCCAGCAGATAAAGCAGATCCCAATTGCTGGTGTGTGGTGCGGCGATAATGACCATCTTACCTGTCTGAGGGACACTCCCCTCAACCTGCCAGCCTGTTACCCATAGAATGAACCTGCCCACACAGTGCGCGATGAAGTTACATTGAGGATGTTCCACTACACGATGTATTCGGCTGCGCTGTGGCCGGCGATTTTACCAAATACAGCGCCAGAGGTAAGACCAGTACCCCCAGGATAGTTAAAGTAAAAAAGACCACCCACTAGTTCGCCGGCGGCGAACAGACCTGGTATCTGATAGTCGTCCTGATCCATCACGCAGGCCCGGGAATTGATCTTCAGTCCGCCGAAAGTAAAAGTGATACCACAAGTTGTCTGGTACGCAACAAAAGGTGGGGCGTCAAGTGTATTTGCCCAGTTCGTCTTGTTTAATTCCAGACCTTTGGTGCGACGACCATCCTTTGTGGCAGGATTAAATTCGACGCTGGTATCTACTGCGGCGTTGAAAGCAGCAATCGTATCGTTAAAACGTGCGGCGTCGACACCCTCAAGCTTTTCTGCAAGTTCCTCAACCGTATCTGCCTGAACCCGAGTTGCTTCACGAATTCTGTACTCATCTCTGAGTAGATCTGTCACCTTGCTATCGAAAACCTGCCAGGCGAACTGCTCGGGTTGATTTAGAATTTCCCTGCCGTATTTAGCATAGGTGTAGTTTCTGAAATCGAGACCTTCGTCGACGAATCGTTCACCTTTAGCGTTGACGAGTAACCCGAGAGGATAAGAATGTTTTTGAAAGCCATCTCCGACATTAAGATCACCGTAGTCAGGTGCGTTTCTATCCCACCCCACCGCATGGCAACCTGACCAGTTTCCATTCGGGGCACCTCCCAGCTCGAGTCCGACGCGGATGCCATCTCCAGTGTTGTATCGGGTGCCTCGCACCTTAGCTAGTTCCCATCCTGGCCCAAGATAGCGTGTGCGCCATTCACTGTTGGCCTCAAACCCTCCGCACGCGAGGATAACTGCCTTGCATGAAATATCCTGGATTTTTTGGTGCTCTCTAATTTTTACACCCGTGACTTTTCCATCTTCCAGATTAATATCAATCATTCGACTGTCAAAACGTATTGGAATATCAAGGTCCACGGCAGCCTTATGGAGGCCTTCAATAAGTCCTGGGCCTCCACCCCACGCTTCTACGGTGAGCCCACCCCAGAACTTGAACTTTCCGTCGACCTTGAAGGCTTGACGTCCATACATGGGAAGAAAACGAATCCCCTTGGAGTGCATCCACTGTAGGGTAGGAAGGGAGTTATCTATTAGGATTTCTGTTAGCTCAGGATCAGAACGATATTGGGTGATACGACCCATGTCGTCAAAGAATTGATCCCTAGTATATGTACCGAAGTCTGCCTGAGCGATCTCTTCATCGGAAAGTTCTGGCATCAGGGTGAGAAGATCGTCGGCACCATCATAGGTAAAGCGCATGGCGCCGGCAGTGTAGCGCGAATTCCCGCCCTTTTGAGACTCTGGTGCTCGCTCTAAAATCAGTACATTTGCNCCGCGTTCCTGCGCCGCGAGTGCCGCACAAAGCGCAGNATTTCCNGCACCGACAATTATCACATCATATTCGTCTGTCATGGTGAANNCATGGNTTGAAAAATGGCAATGTACCACCTCATCTGGNCTTTAATCCAGTGNTCGGGCTGTTATTGATAATGCAGCGATAATCAGTCACGAATATGCAATTAATNTAGCCGAGTATCACTTTTAAANATCACATTTTNACTTGTGTGCGCGTGATGAGAAATGTCCTAATTAAACTTACTTNTTTTAGTTTCNCTGGTGATACGCTAANCCCGCGCTCAGCGTCAGCCCCTTANCCAGAATAAACGCGNAGAATTTTANCGATTTCTGGACGAAACCCCCTGNGGGCTATTTGATCCTCAATTAGTTAANGGACTNCCGTCAATAAGGGACCAGCAAATAAAATTAGCTTTGCGCAAAAATCGAAGATTGAAGGGGGTGGAAGNAGATCTGCAGGCGACNGCAGCNGCGCTCATACAAACTAGCAGCATGTTCCATCCAACATTAGATATTNAAGTAGGTANAACTAGGAATAATNATACGGATAGTACAGCCGGAAAAAACGANGAGGAGATAGTAGTCGTTTGGATGTCATCTAAGCTATTCCTAGGAGGTAGTGATCGCACTGGGATGAAAGAAGTAGAAGCGCGTGAATTTGTTACGCTGAAAGCGCTGCGTAGCGTAGGCCGAACGGTGGAACAGGATATGACGCTTATCTGGAATGAATTGGAAGATATTCTGATACGTTTGAAGTATCTTGACGCCCATGTGGATTTGATAGCGGAAGTGTTAAAAGTTTACAAGTAGCAGTTAGCGCTAAACACAAAGAAACTGCTTGACCTCGAAGATGAGGAAAATGAATTGTTGCGCGCGAATATCGCAGTAATACCTGGTCGTCATATTGCGATACTTGCTCTATACCGAGTGTTCGCCCGCTGTGAATTTCATTGGGGTTAGATACAGAGCAACGCTGACATTCGTTATTACTATGGTTATGATGCATAGTATGTTTAGCAGCGGCCAGATAGATGAGTGAAGCTGAGGTAATACTGGATTCGGAGCAAGTCCTTGTAATAGACGATCTGTCCGTCAATTTTCGTGATGATCCTGCCGTTAAGCACATNAGTTTTGACATTCACCACGGCGAAACAGTTGCGTTGGTTGGCGAGTCAGGCTCTGGCAAGTCGGTTACTGCGCTTTCGATTCTCCAACTGCTCCCGTACCCTGTAGCTAATCATCCCTCTGGGTCCATAAAAGTCGATGGCTTTGAAACCATCGGAGTAAGCAATTATGTGATGCGGGACATTCGTGGTAGCAAGGTAACCATGATATTTCAGGAACCGATGACCTCGCTAAATCCGTTGCATCGAATAGAAAAGCAGATCGGGGAAATATTACTAATCCATCGCGGTCTGAAGCTAGCGCACTCTCGTGAAAGAATTCTCGAATTATTAAAGTTGGTTGGGTTGCAAAATCCGGAAGAAAAAATGCGCTCCTTTCCACACGAGCTTTCCGGTGGTCAACGACAGCGAGTCATGATCGCCATGGCACTTGCTAACGAACCTGACTTACTGATAGCGGACGAGCCGACGACGGCGCTTGATGTTACGATTCAGGCCCAGATATTGGAGTTGCTCAAGGAATTACAGCAACGCCTTGGAATGGCGATGTTGCTGATCACGCATGATCTTGGTGTCGTTCGTCGTATGGCAGATCGAGTCTGTGTGATGACGCATGGTGAAATCGTTGAGAAGGGTAACTGCGAAGATATCTTCGAGAGGCCCCAGCATGAATACACGCGTCATCTCTTGGAGGCGGAGCCAAAGGGCAATCCTATCGGGATAAAGGAATCAGACGTATTGCTAAAGTGTGAGCATCTAAACGTACGGTTTCCGCTAGCGAAAGGTTTTTTTTCGGTCAGCAAATATCTTAACGCGGTTGACGACGTGTCACTGCAGGTTGCTCAGGGTCAAACCCTTGGAATCGTAGGCGAGTCTGGTTCTGGTAAAACTACGCTTGGTATGGCGATCCTTCGGCTGGTGAAGTCTGAGGGAGATATCCTTCTTGAAGGGACTAACCTGCAGGGACTAAAGTCAAAACAGTTACGACCCTTCCGCCGCGATATGCAGATTGTTTTCCAAGATCCCTTTGGAAGTTTGTCTCCGCGACTGTCTATTCATCAAATTATTGAGGAAGGGCTGCTGGTTCATGAAAAAAATCTTTCCGAAGAGCAGCGTAGAGAGCGTGTAGCAGATGCTCTCGTCGAGGTTGGATTGGACCCGGGTGCGCAAGATCGTTATCCACATGAATTTTCGGGTGGGCAGCGTCAACGTATTGCCGTGGCGAGGGCTTTGATTCTTAAACCCAAACTATTGATTCTTGATGAACCAACTTCTGCACTCGATATGTCTGTGCAGGCGCAAATCGTCGATTTGTTAAGGGATCTGCAGCGTAAGTACGATCTTACCTACATGTTTATTAGTCATGATCTGAAAGTGGTCAGGGCGCTGAGTAATCACGTTATTGTCATGAAGGATGGCGTAATTGTCGAAAATGGTACGTCAGACCAGATCTTTGAAAATCCTCAAACCGACTACACGAGGCAATTAATTTCAGCGGCATTTGACCTGTCAGTTCGTCGAGAGTCAGAAACGTGAGCAAAGCTAGGTCCCTCACTATTGACCCTACTTGAGCTATTCAGTTTGAGTGTTCCACTGGGTAAAAGCTTTCTTTGGTGTCACTCCGGTCAAAAACGCAGAACTGGACTTTGGTCTACTTGATGGTTATTCCTAGTTTTTCACGCACGTTTGTTAATCTTTTTGTTGAGGCAACTGCTTTTTCGCCGACACTGTGCAGGTTGCGTACAATGATGTCGGTGTATCCAATTTCAGAAATCGAATTAAAAGTATCAGCAACGGAAGAGGTATCTCCTATCACCAGAGCATCAGGGTCAAATCCGCGATAACCATTCTCTTCAGCAATCTTCCGAACATGCCTTGCATCCTTATCTGACTCTGCAACGTAAACATCACGCCTGATTGCGATTGTCTCTGGTGTTTCTTTGTCGAGTTTGCTCAGTGCGTTCATGTATACATCAATTGCCTGAGTTGCTTCTTGGATAGTGGTTCCAGGTTCAGCCAACCATGCGTCTCCAAGACGTGCTGCACGCTCGATTGCTACCGGGGCAGATGCGCCAATCCAGATACATATTTCTTCAGGTGGAACTGGTGAGATTTTGGCATTTTCAAATTTCCATCTGCCGTTCAACGAGACAGATTCACCTTGCCATAGCGCACGCAGGGTTGATAGTGACTGTTCAAATGCCGAAGGTCGATATTTGATGTTGGCACCCATGGCATTGAATTGGTATTCACTTCGTCCTAATGCACACTGCAAAATAAACGGTCCGGTTGCGATGCAGGAAAGCGTTGAAACCTGTTCAGCTAGTAGTACAGGATTCCATAAGGGTAAAAGGTATAGAGCGCCTGCTGGTCTTTCATCCCACTCTGCCAGGAGTCGGCCCATGATAGGTGTGTTCTGATAATAAGGGGTGGGAACAACGTGGTGGTCTCCGACGAATAGTGAATCCAACCCAGCTTCAGCTGCGGCACGAGCCCGAGCTATCATCTGCGCGGCACCATCGCGGCCTGTTGCAGTTGGGTAAGCGCTAGTTATTGAGATCCCGATTTTCATGATCCATAGTATCACAAAAAATCTACTTTGAATGGTCGCTGAAATGTGCGTTAATTGCTAACTACTTTTAAATTTANAACCAAGAAAATCTCGTATTATCAGTAAGTTATGATAGGTGTAGGGATAGATTTCGGAACGTCCAACTCTGCGGCAGCCTGGTACGATGGAACTCAGGTTGTGCTGGTGCAACTGGAGAGTTCGGATGCGATTATGCCGACTGCTTTACATCTCGATCAAGATCTTGTCACTGTCACGGGACAGGCAGCGGTTGAACAGTATATTGAAGAAAATCGCGATCGAATCGTTGAACTGACGCCTGAAATTATAGCTAAAAGCGCTATGGTCACTAACGAGGCAAATAGTAGCGATCCGTTTTCAGAAGCTGAGGTTTCGAGTGGTAATGTGTACGGTCAGCCCTGGGTGGATCGCGGTATGCCGGGTCGTTTGTTTCGCGGCGTAAAGAGGCTTTTGGGTAATCCAGCGATCAGACGGCTGTTGGTATTCAATCATCCCTTCAGAGTCGTAGCTCTGATAACTCCGGTTCTTCTTTATATACGAGAAACTATCGAAAATTCGTTACCACAAAAATTATTGAACGTACATTTTGGTCATCCTGTGTTGTTCGAAGGACACGATCAACATCGAAATGAGTTGGCGTTTTCTCGTCTTTCAGAAGCATGTGAACACGCAGGTATCAGTCAGATTACCTTTTACCCCGAACCTGTCGCCGCAACGCTTAGTTATCTGCATGACAAGAGCTCGTTGGAGCTAGGACGTGTTATGACGCTTGATTTTGGCGGTGGGACGTTGGATATGAGCGTTGTCGAATTTAGCGGATTGTCTTTCAATGTCATGTCTACGGCAGGGTTACCCATCGGGGGTGACCATATTGATCAACTGATCTTTAAGGAACTCTTGTTTCCACTGCTTGGCAAGGGAGAGATCTGGCGCCGAAAGGTTGATGGTAGATTAATTGAAAACGAATTTCCGTTTGAAGAATTCGAAGATGCCCTGTTGAATTGGNCAGTTACCTATACGCTGAACCAGAATCAGTACCGCGCTAAAGTGACTGACTGCATTAAACAAGGAGGCGAGGCCGCGTCGAAATTTGAACGTCTGGATGATTTGATCACGCACAACTACAGTTACCTTGTTTTTCAGTCGATTAAGGATGCCAAGGCCAGACTCTCACAAGTGGATGAAACCTTGTTGGATATTCCGGAGCTGGATGTGTCTATCAGCTTTACCAGAGACCAACTTGAAGGGATGATGGGCGCCATGATGAAAGAAGTTGATTCAATCATCGAAATAGTGTTGCAGAACGCAGGTTGTGACTCTGCGGATATCGACGTGGTTATTCGTACAGGGGGCTCTTCGCAAATAGCTGCTGTGAAANGACTACTGGAGACNCGGTTTCCGGGANGGGTAACGGAGCATGATCCGTTTACCAGTGTGGCGGCAGGTCTGGCGATTGCCAGCTATTACGGACATCAACTCGAAAGTTAGGATATGTCTTCTTGCCATAGCACTCCCATCGAAAAATATTCAGCAATCCGCTCTTCTCCATAGCCAAGTTCGTGCATCAACTTTTTTGTATGTTCTCCAGCGGTGGGTGGTCCTTCGATCTCAGCATCTGCACTGTCAAAGGACACCATGGCCCTATGTCTATAGTAAGTTTCAATATCCGGGTGAGGTACCCGCGTCA
Organism: Gammaproteobacteria bacterium; assembly: GCA_002712135.1. GTDB lineage: Bacteria > Pseudomonadota > Gammaproteobacteria > Pseudomonadales > Azotimanducaceae > UBA7455. The sequence continues at coordinate 107,466 of PASO01000008.1, read as the reverse complement.
TCCAGGACGATTTGTCATTGCATTGGTCTTGGAAAAACTCTGACAAGTACTGTTTATCCGCCTGGACACAGGCAACTACAGTTTGTGCGAAAAAGTATTCCCATTCCTCAGCGGTCCTTTCTGCAAAGAAATCGGAAAGTGCGTTGGTGAGTTTATCGTCATGTTCACGAAATGGGTTCTCTGTAAGCTCTTGCCAGCTGGTCTCTTTATTCGTTAGCTGACAGAACGCCTCCCATTCGCTGTTTCTTTTCATTCCTAGAAAAACCCAGCTATTTTTTGCCCTATATAAACGATATAGAGGGTGTGGCCCCTTTAAATCATCATTGAGAGAAGGACGCGGTGGTTTACCCTCAAAATCCACCATGGCATCGAAGTTTGCGTAGGCATTTGCGCCGAACATATCGATAAAAATCTGCTGTCCTTTACCCGTTTGGTCTCGGGCAGTCAGGCCCATCAATACGCTAGCGCATACAACGACTGCTGTATTCGGATCGGGATTAACTTCGTTAGCGAGGAACAATCTTTGGGAGGTGTGCCTCAGCTCATCGATATTTAGTAGTCGTTCGGGAACGTTTCCCGCCTGGTAACCGGCGCCACCCATTGCAGCACCAGGAATAGGGTGGGTAGATGGTCTTTTTGCCCCTGGTCCAGCAGCACCGTAACCGTTGGCAGATAGGTAGATCAGAGAAGGGTTGAACTCGGTTAACTTCTCGTAGTCGATCCCTAGTCGGGTTGGAACGCCCGGCCGGAAGTTGTGCATTACGATATCCGCTTTGCGGATGAGTTGATGCACAACTTCCTGACCTTCCTGGGATTTAAGATTGATGCCTATGCTTTCCTTGCCCTGATTACATCGCAAGGCAGCTTCGTAGTGGAGCTCACGAAGTGGATCTCCACCAATTGCTTCTACCTTGATGACTCGGGCACCCATGTCACGAAGAAAAGACGCACCAAGTGGCGTGGCAATAATGGTTGCGATTTCAACGACTGTAATGTCGCTGAGAGGTGCATCATGAGTTTTTTCTCCGGCAGTAACCTTCCACCCAGTACCTTGTTTGCTCTCGAGAGTAATCTCTGCAGGGGTTTTTGTTAGTTTGGCAAGTGGTCCTAACTGAGTTACTTCAGATATTTTCGTGATATGCCCGTTCATGGTCATGTCTGGATCAACCAATGTTTCCTCTGGTCGCAAATAGGGATGCGCCGCTACGCTGCCATCCCTTACAAAGATATCCATCCATTCTTCGCGAGTCTTAGTCTGCATGGTTTCCAATATTCGATTGCGCACCTCTTCAGTTGCTTCTGGTAGCAGAGTCAACTGATCTTCCAGTCCGATAATGCACATGAAGTTCTCAAATAGATGATCGAGAAGATTACCCAGCTGAAGCCACTTGCCATCGGCGCACTGAACTGGTTGATAGAAGAGAGTGGGCATACGACGTTTTTGGGGTCGGCTACTGCGAGTCCAGTCGGGTCTCTGTTCCCGAATTTGCAGATGCATGGACATCCCCATGTCATAAGGCATTAGGCCCTGCAGCAGGCTAGTGGACACTTTGTTGCCACAACCCGTACCCCTTCGTTTGTGTAAGGCAGCAAGGATGCCAGATACAACATTCATGGCGGTAGCGTGAGTAGCCACTTGAACAGCACTGAAGCAGGGTCCTTTATCAACGAGGATAGCGTCCATTTGTTTCATTCGTCCGACCTTGGCGGCAACGACACCTTCATACATGGGCAATCGTGCATCTCCCATAGCCGTTAACTCGCAATACACTACGGTAGGGTTTAACGCCGCGCAAGTCTCGTAATGTAGGTTGTGAGAATTCGGGAGACTTACCAGGATTACATCGATGTCTGCAATATCACAGTCTTTTATAGTCGATTTGCCCCGTAACCACATTCGGGCTGATGGCATATTGTTTAGTTCATCATATTCATCATCGATGATTCGTCGGACTTCAGCTCCGAAATCAGCAAGTATCATTGTGGCAAGACCACCTGCAGGACCTGATGAGAGATCGAGAACCTTTAGCCCCAAAAGCGGTGCAGACATTAGATATACCTACGTAAAAGAAATCTCGATTTATAACGAATGTGTCTATATTTGACAAATGTGAGTTTCAGTAGGTATCAGACAGGCGACCTAGTATGTTGCGAGAAGCCAATGCTATGCTTGTGCGCTTTCTTCGCAGGGTCGGATCACCGAATAATGAAAATTCCATCCCTCCTTTATAGGCTTTATGAGCCGATACTTTGGTCTCAAATAAAATCAGGCCCCAAGCCTCATCATATTGGNTTAATCGTTGATGGTAATCGNCGCTTTGCACAGGTTCAGGGCATTGCATCTAATGAAGGCCATAACGCTGGATCGGAAAAACTGGAAGATTTNCTTCGGTGGTGCTGGCGTTTAGATATTCGCATTGTCACGTTGTATGGGTTCTCAACTGAAAATTATAATCGCCCCGCGGAGGAAGTTGATTACTTGATGGACCTGATTCTGCATAAATTGCGGGAGTTTCAGGTAAATCCTGTGATCAAGCAGGAAGGTGTATGCATTAATGTCATAGGGCGGCGCGATGATCTATCTAACGAGATGATTAAGGAAGTAGAAAAAATCGAGGAAATGACGGCAAGCCATGATCGATTCTTGCTGAATATTGCAATTAGCTATGGTGGTCGCGCGGAAATAGTCGATGCAGTTAAGAAAGTGGTTAATGATGCAGCAGCGGGCAACGTTCAGGTCGATGACATTGACGAGGATGTTTTTGAACAATACCTCTATACGGAAGGAATTCGTGACCCTGATCTGATCATAAGAACCTCCGGAGAAGAGAGACTATCGGGGTTCCTGCTCTGGCAGAGTGCTTATTCGGAGTTGTATTTCACTGAAGTCTATTGGCCTGCATTTCGAATGATTGATTTTTGGCGTGCTATTCGCGTGTTTCAGCAGCGTGAACGGCGCTTTGGTAAGTGACTGTATCTACTACCGCTACACTAGATGCGGGTCGCGCAGGTGCTATACTTTGCACTGATAGAGGCTCGATTCCAAAACATCGTATAAGACTCAAAGAAATCGTAAAGAATGTCAGTCAATAGTGAGCACTGCGAGGGTCCTCCTGAGGAAGTTACTGAGGAAGCAAATAACAACTACCAGATGCAGACGCCGCTGATTAATAAAGCTTACTGTCCTGTCGCTAAATTTGTCGGACGATAAATGGTAGATCCAAAGGAATCCTCTAGTCGAATAATGTCCATACTGTTTCGTGCAGTTACCTGGGTTCTGGCGTTTGGTTGTTTCTATTTGGTCTACGAGCGCATTGAGGCTGTGGCGGCCCTTGATGGGCTTACGGCTTTACAGTATCTGGTGAAGTTCTTCACTGATGCCAACTGGACACTTTGGCTGGCATTAATGATTCCTTATTCCGTGTTCTTTTTCCTGGTTGATAGCCATGTTACCTGGCGGGTTATTAAGTGGTATAACGTATCGACAATTCGGTTTGTTAATGTACTGCCCATCCGTGCTAGTGCGTATATTCTTTCCCTTGTGAATGAGCAAGTTGGCAAAGGTGCGATGACGCTTTACTTGTTGAAACGTCACAAGGTACCGGGTTGGAAGGCATTATCCAGCATGATTATTATCGCGTTGGTAGAGGTTTATCAGCTGCTGCTTTTCTCCTTCGTTGGTGTAGTGGTTTATTTTGATCTTGTAGTTGAGGCATCGACGACACTTCCTTTACCTCAGATACTACTGACTGTGTACGCGATTGCGTTTGCTTATTTTCCGCTTCATCTGCTCTATTTCAACGGTACCCTTTTGCCCGGTTCATCGTTGCGCGACAAACCAATTTTACATGCGCTACGTCAGGCGAGATTTGTGGATTACGTACTCATTGTGTTGTTTAAAGCGCCAAATATGATCGGCGCGGTGATCGTCTATACATTAGCGTTAGAGCTATTTAGCGTAGAAGTCTCTTTTGGTCAGATGTTGGCGTTCCTACCCGTAATATTCTTAGCTGCAGCACTACCGCTGCCGTTTCATGCCGGTGCATTGTTACTCTGGACTGTCTTGTTTCCAGAGTTTCCGGAGGTCGGCGCATTTTCGCTAGTGATGCACACTTTCTTCGTGCTGTTCAATGCGGTCATTGGCATGATATTCCTCCCTAAAGCAAACAAGGAATTATTCATCGAAAGTTCGTAGCGACCACAGACGGTCTAGCATCGAGGCGATTGTGGACAGTACCAACCCCCACCCAATCCAGATGAGAAGTGATTCCTCGATTAGATAGACCTGCAATGCGTGCTGCATGATGGGAAACCCACCTAAGATAAAATAACAAATGCCGTTGTATTTCCCCAGGCTGCTTGTACGCAGGGGCCTGCCCGCAAGAGCCTTCGAGTCAAGCATGTATTGGAGGAAAGCGATCGGCACAAGTATGGGTAGGGCTATCGGTATAAGATCATGGCATACAAGTGTCGCTAGCATCACGGTAACAAAGACTGCATCGCTACCATGGTCCAACAAACCGCCCAAACTACTTTGCAGGTATAGATGCCTCGCTAGTTGGCCGTCTGCAATATCGGTCGCAATGGCGATCCATAGGATAACGCAGGCGTGAACCCACGCGCCATGAAAAACGAAGTATCCCATCGGCACAGAAAAGAGGCATCTCGAAATGCTAAGCAGATTTGGTAACCAGCGGGTGATGTTCATCGCGGATTGATTTGCGACTTGAGAGGATAAATATCGCATAATTGGCATATGCAAACCATATTACTCACTGGTGCGAACGGTCATCTGGGTTCTCGGCTGATATCGCGACTAGTTGGAAAATACAAAGTGCTTGCTGTCGTCCGATCGAATCATGCAAGCCAGAGCCTGGGTAAGGCAGTCGGTGAGTTAGATAATCTGACGATCGAGATCGTTGATTATAATGATGAGACAACGCTAATTGAGACTATCCATGGCTGTGACCACGCTGTACATCTTGTTGGTATTATTAAAACGGGGAAAAATAATTCATATGGAGATGCTCATCAGGAGCCATCTCGTGTTCTAGCATCTGCTGCTGAGCGGGTGGGTATCAAGAGTATTGTTTATCTAAGTTTGCTGGGTAGCGACCCCGAATCTGATAATGCCTGTCTGGCATCACGGGGAGAGTCAGAGAATATTCTTTTGGCTGGTTCAGTACCGGTAGTCGTTGTTCGTGTGCCTATGGTGTTAGGGGAGGATGATTTCGCTTCGCGCTCACTTGCTAAGAAAGCTAGGTCAAAAATCGTGGTCACATTGCGTGCGCAAAGCAGGGAACAGCCAATCTACGCGGGTGATGTTATCGAGGCGATAGTGAAGTTACTTGATAGCGAAATAAATGAGGTCATTGAACTGGCGGGCCCTGAGTCTCTAACCCGNTCTNCTTTGATTCAGCGAGCATCTTCGATTAATGCGATACAACCAGTGATTATTAGCGTGCCGCTTTGCTTAGGGTTAGCATTCGCTGGTGTGCTAGAAAAACTAATGACAAGTCCTCCTGCTACTCGTGACATGTTGATGATTTTGGATCACGACGATAACGTTGATGTGAATGTGGTCAGTGATCGTCTGGGCCTTCCACTTACCCCGTTGGACCGGATTCTTGAGAAAGTTTTACTTCAGCTCTAGAGGCTCGATGAGGTTGCTAAAGACTTTGACGCAGTCGGCTTTAACTTTGAGCTTGTAAAGACTGTCGCCACGAGTAACTCCAGGATTGACGCAGACTATTGGTTTTCCGAGTTCGGCTGCTTTTTTGCAGAATCGAAATCCTGAGTAAACCTTAAGCGAGGAGCCTACAACGAGCAGGCCATCAGAGTTACTTAATGATTGGTAGATCGACTGGACAATTTTGGGCTTTACGTTGTCACCGAAAAAGACAACGTCCGGCTTAAGGATACCTTCGCATTCAGTGCAGCTTGGCACATCAATTGTTGTCACATCTATTTGAATGTCCGCATCACCATCAGGTGCAAAATCTCCGCTTTTGGGTAGCTGTGGGTTGGCAATCAGCAACCTTTCTTGTAACGCGTGTCGAGAACTGGCGGCACCACAACCGAGACAGACAACACGGTCTAGGCGGCCGTGCAGGTCCACAACGTTTTTATGTCCAGCCCGTTGATGTAGTGAGTCGATATTCTGCGTGACCAGAAGTCCTATTTTCCCTACATTCTCGATGGCTGCGAGCGCGTAATGTGCTGCGTTTGGGACTGCATTTGCAACGTTGGGCCAGCCGATAACGCTGCGTGCCCAGTAACGTTGTCGACTTGATGGTTTGCTTATGAATTCCTGGTGATAAATTGGATCGGAGCGTTGCCAGTGGCCCCTGCTGTCCCGATAGGTGGGAATTCCAGAGTGCGCGCTACATCCTGCACCAGTAAGGACAACTAGATTCTCGCTGGCGTTGATGAATTGGGTTAATGCGTCCGTCGCGAAGAACTTCCTATGTTTCCGGTAGGCGGTTATGGAATTGGTCATGGTATTCATCGTTCATGTAGGAAACCACATCGGAATATTCCTGTCTTTATAGCAAGGAAGATACCTGCTTTGGCGTTTGATGTCTCGTTGAATGCTATTATTGATCTACACTCTTGCCTTGTCCCGTAATAAATGGTTCTGCGATGAATCAATCCGGATTGACCACCTGGCAGATGTACCGGTCGCTAGCTCTTTCTATCTATTTACCCGCTTTGCTAATGTCGTTCTGCCAGAGCAGTATCCTGCTTGCTATACCTTTGTTTGCAATTGATCTTGGTGGAAGCGTTAGTATTGCAGCGCTAGTTTTTTCGCTTCGCGGCTTGGGTAATATGGCAGCAGATGTACCCGCTGGTTACGGGGTGAGTCGTTTTGGCGACAAATTTATGATGCTGGTTGGTATTGCACTAATGGCCATTATGGGCATAGCCAGTAGCCAGGCAGAAAGTGCCTTGCAACTTGCTGGAGCAGCTTTTATCTTCGGCGGCGCAATGGCAATTTGGTTAGTTGCCAGGGTGACCCATATCAGTGCATTCGTTGCCGACCATCAGCGCGGCAAGGCCATTTCTGCAATGGCAGGTCTGCAACGCTTCGGTAACCTGATGGGTCCTATCGTGACAGGAGTAGTTGCACACCATTTCGGATTTCAATGGGTATTTATCCTGGTGAGTGCTATTGCTTGCATCGCATTTATATTCATCGTCGTATTTGTACCGAAGAGTAATCAGCATGGTTCTGAAGCCAAGCGTGGCCTCTTACATATTGTTCCTTACATACTGGTTGGTCACAGCCGAACGTTCCTGACAGCAGGTCTGGCTATTTTCTGCTTGGCAATATTGCGGGCGGCCAGACAGTTGCTTATACCTCTCTGGGGCAACGCAATCGGTCTTAATGCTTCTGAAATTGGTTTGATAATGGGTATTGCGGCGGGTGCGGACATGGCGATGTTTCCGGTCGCAGGATATATGATGGACAACTGGGGTAGGAAGCAGGCAGCAGTTTGCTGTATGGGTGTTATTGCAGTTGCTCTCGCGATGTTACCCTGGACCAGCTCATTTCTATCGTTCTGCTTATTCGCCATGTTAGCTGGCATTGGAAACGGACTTGGTGCTGGCATCAATGTCGTACTAGGCTCCGACTTTGCGCCCGAATACGAAAGGGGGGAATTTCTGGGCGTCTGGCGTCTTGTGGGAGACACAGGTTCATTTAGTGGACCGGTAATAGTTGGACTGGCGACCCAGATGCTCTATTTGGGGAGTGTGTTTCCACTGATAGCTTCTGTTGGCTTGATCGGGGTATCGGTGGTGCTCCTTTTCGTGGAAGAGCCGCTTAAGCGTCGGGATAGGGCACCCAATTAGTTATCTTAGATGTCATTTCATGACGTAAATCAGTCAGTAATTATATCTAATTAATTGATTTAAAAGGATTTATAATGCCGGNATGGTTCATGCGTCTTTATTTGGGAATACACACGCCAATAGAAACAATATGCAACTAGAGTCTATTTAACAAGTAACCAATGAGAGAGTAAAACACTGGTTTGCCAGTACTGAATTCACTCATCTAATAGACAGCTACGTGTTGGTGCACACGAATCATGAGGAGCCAAGACGATTATTATCTAGAAAAGTTGCCAAGCATTGTGTAGCTATTGCACGGCAACTGTAATTAGATGAAGAGAAAATGATCCAAATGGACCTTGCTCCGAGAGTCCATCCCGTGGGCAAACTGAATTTGCATGACAGCGGACGTAAAAAAGCTCTCTTGATTTGTCGAGTGCAGAAATGGAGCCCTATCGATAGTATCCGGTATTCTTAGCATTCCGATTGAGTGATTATGCGCGCGTGATTTGCGACGTTATTTTAAGAAATAGAGAGTGCTCCCGTGGTGTTGGATTTTCGTAGAACGATTCAGAAGATAAGGTACCGATTGAAGCAANTATTCTTTTTGTTGAGCGGANTATTCTGCATTAGGTTTTACGGGTAGTGGTATCATGCCGGCGAAATTCTGAGGTCCATTATGAATGATGAGAATATTCCGGTAATCATCGGCACGGCCCAATTGGTCGATCGAGATGCAGACGTAGATAATTTTATTGAACCGGTGGAAATGCTCGCGCAGGTCGCACGAAAGGCAGCGGAGGCTAGCGGTGTTGGTGATGCGATCCTAAGGGGACTCGATACGATCGCGCTGGTGGAAACTATCGGCTGGCACCCTGATAACCCAGTGGATCTTTTGTCAGCAAGAATCGATGCGAGCCCTTCTCGTCAGTATGTTACAGGTACAGGTGGTCAGTCAGGGACTATGCTGATAAATCACGTTGCTAGCGAGATAGTTCAGGGGCGATATGGTTCNGCGTTGATCGCNGGTTGTAATAATCTGAAAGTGCTGATGAAGGCGCGAAGCGTGGGAAAGCNACTCGTCTGGACCCGCGGCGGAAAGGGTGAGGCACTTATGGTCGGNACTGATGAGCCGGGNAGCAATGAGCTGGAATCGCAATATGGCCTTCAAGACCCGCCGGATATCTATCCCCTGTTTGAGAACGCGATGAGAAAATCTCTCGGGTTATCGATCGAAGAACACAATCATCGTATAGGTAACTTGTTTAAAAANTTCACTGATGTTGCCGCGGATAATCCTTATGCTTGGTTTCCTGTGAGGCGGAATGCACAGGAGTTAACCACTGTGACGCCAGCCAATCGAATGATCTCTTTTCCGTATCCCAAATACTTAAATGCGATATTGAATACTGAGCAGGCGGCTGGTGTTCTTGTATGCTCGCTTGCTCAGGCGAGACGGTTTGGCGTTCCTGATCATCGATTAGTTTTCTGGCGTGGTGGAGCATCGAGTAATGAGGAACCATGGTGGGTCAGTGAACGTCCGGATTTTACGGACTGTCCGGCTATGCGAGACACACATGTAAGTGCGCTTGCCAACGCTGACCTTGATGTTTCGGATATAGATTACTTCGATTTCTATAGTTGCTTTCCGATTGCCGTTNAGATGGCTTGTAAAGTGCTTGACCTGTCAATTGATGATCCTAGGGGCTTCACTGTAACGGGTGGGCTACCCTATGCCGGCGGGCCGGCCAGTGCGTATACGCTGCACTCGTTGTCTGAGATGGTTGAGAGGATTATCAGCAAGGGTGGAAGTGGGATGGTCACGGGTAATGGCTGGTACCTGACCAAGCATGCCGCTACGATCCTATCGAGTGAGCCGGTGGAAAACCCTCGACAAGGTCTTATTGATGATCTCCCTACACGTTCCGAAGGCCAAGAAGTGGACTTGTTAGCCACNGGTAAAGGAACGATTGAGGCTTATACAGTTACCTATGACAGAGACGGGAAGCCTACTCGTGGAATCGTACTTGGTCGCACCGAAAGCGATCGACGCTTCCTTGCGAATACGCCGTCAGACATTGATCTTCTAAACTGTTTTGTCGCTGACGAACAAGTTGGAGTAACTGGCAAACTGATTCAAGTCGAGGGTAAAACCATTTTTTATCCGTAAGTTTTTTGACAGTCAGTATTAGCGCATGCGGACTCTCCATGAGTTAATCAGCCCCGCTTAGGAGGCTCTCTCCTAATCCGTTCACGACGGGATTCGGCGTCTTCCAGGTTAGACATATCAGTGATCTGATCGAGATTGTCGCAGAAGGACTCGTAGGTCGCGTCAATGCCCAATGCTGCGCCAGGATTCTGGTACATNGCAGCCATCGAAAAGTTCCCGCCGGTGGCNTGAAATACCTTGCCTGTGGGTGCGTTGTCGCTGCACATGAACAGCACTGCTGGTGTAACAAGCNGAGGTGCACGTTCAGGCGGTGGATTCTCCAAATCCACTTTCTGTCGACCCGGAACCGTCGCAGTCATTCGAGTCGCGGCGCCTGGAGCTAGAACATTTACCTTGATGTTGTGGGACGCCCCCTCCAATGCCAGCACGTTCATAAACCCCAGCATTGCCATTTTGGCTGCACCGTAGTTNGATTGACCGTAATTACCCCAGATTCCAGAGCCTGAAGAGGTGAANACGATACGCCCATAGTTTTTCTCNTACATGATNGGCCANGCCGCATNNGTTACATATGCTGTNCCNTTGATGTGAACGTTCATTACCAGATCCCACTCATCCAGCGTCATCTTTCTAAAGGTTTTGTCTCTCAAAATACCAGCATTGTTCACTACAAAATCTACTGTGCCATATGCATCAACCGCATCGGTGATAATGCTGCGAGCTCCTTCAGGATCGGCAACAGAAGCTTTGTTGGCAATCGCTTCGCCCCCTTCTGATTTGATTTGTTCCACCACCTGGTCCGCAGCATCGCCAGTACCAGAGCCATCCACGGATCCGCCTAGATCGTTGACTACGACTCGTGCCCCGCGTCTGCCAAATTCCAGCGCATGCGCTTTGCCCAATCCACCACCTGCTCCTGTGATAACGGCGACCTTGCCCTCAAACTCGCTCATTAGATTCTCCTTTAATAGATAGATTGTTATATCATCATGTTCAGAAATGGGCAAAACACCAGCCAAATCGANCAACTAGATTGCTNCCATCGGAGCTTCTAGNTGACCATNNGCGGTTAAAAAAACATGGTTGTGGAACAGNTGGCCGTGGCACTGCCGCTACTGATAACCGTTNAGGTAGNCATCTATNTACTAANCTGCCTAGTCAGGCGGCGAGGATGGGATCGAACATACGGGGGAGACCTTTGGGACAGTAATATAATGTTTCAGACTGTCGATTATGCTGTCGTCCCNTTATTGATCAATGTAACCTTGGATTCCCTTTGCCATTATTTAATCCTCCTTGTGAAACTCACCTTCGATGATATTTGGTCTACTCGTTCGATTACCTGTTTGAATTGTTTGGAATGCTGCCTGATAGATAATCCATCGNGCGATNGGCTTGCGCAATCCCGGNAGAAGACAGATGAAGCCCAAAGCGTCTGTGACGAATCCTGGTGTTAACAAGAGGGCACCNCCAACCAGTAACATGATGCCTTCGAGTAACTCGGTTTCGGGTATTTGACCCGTAGCTAATTTTTGCTGGACGCTTGCAAANGTGGTTAGCCCTTCATGTTTTAGTAGCCATATTCCCACGGTTGCCGTCAAAACAACTAGAAAAACGGTGGGGATGNCNCCGATGATNTTTCCCACTTTAATNAGGATGACCATCTCCAGTAACGGGACGATGATAAANATAGTTAAAGCGGTCCGCATGTCATCGTTGCTCTTGAAGTTGTTTAATGAGTTACTATCGTGCGGGTTTTTTGCTGTAAGTCAAAGCCTGTGTGAACGTGTTACGCTAGCCCGTTCTGGGAAAAGATATAGATAAAGTATGCAATCAGAAGAGAGCTATGGGCTAAGGGAAGAGCCTTACTACCTGCCATTGGCGGATGAAGTGCCGTTGTTTTTAGCTGCCTACGAAGAAAGATTGCCGGTGTTGCTTAAGGGGCCTACCGGTTGTGGAAAAACCAGATTCGTGGAACACATGGCCTATCAGCTATACCGTGGTAATTATTCCAANAGCGCTAGAAATACTGTTGAAAACCCNTTGCTGACCGTTGCTTGTCATGAGGATCTATCGGCCACTGANCTNGTGGGTAGATACCTTCTTCAGGGCGATGAAACTGTCTGGCAGGATGGGCCTCTGACCCGATCGGTGAAAGAAGGCGCAATCTGNTACCTGGATGAGATTGTGGAAGCTCGTAAGGATTCAACGGTCCTTATCCATTCACTTACAGATCACAGACGGATTCTCCCTGTCGAGAAACGTGACCAAATTTTAGAAGCTCATGAGAATTTTCTACTGGTTATTTCGTATAACCCTGGCTATCAGAATCTGCTTAAGGATNTGAAGCCGAGTACACGGCAGCGCTTTATTGCAATCGATTTCGATTATCCGACNGAAGAAGAAGAGGCCGAAATCATTGTGCATGAAAGCGGTGTTGGGATGTCTATGGCGTGCGATTTGTCAATGCTAGGTTCGCGTATCAGAAATTTACGTCAACATGGGTTTGACGAGGGGGTTAGTACACGATTGCTTGTCTATGCGGCACAGCTGATTGTCAGGGAGGTTCATCCGATCAAAGCCTGCGATGCAGCAATTTGTCGTGCCGTGACAGATGATACGGAGGTCCAGAGAGCTATTGCGGANTTGGCCTCTACTGTCTTTCCAGTTGACTAGGTATTTAATCAGGACTTTGTGGTCAGAAACTAGTTATGTCATCGGCAGACGTCAGCGCACAGCTGACCCAGATTAACGCAGAGACGGGACGTCTATATGATCGGGTAGAGAAGGATCTGCGTGGTCGTTTGAGTCCTAGTGGTCTTGATCGCTGGATGGTGCTTTGTTTGGATATGGCATCCGGCGGATGGCATGGNTATGAAGCAACTTGTGCATATCTCAGATTGTCAAAACCTCTACTGGAGCAAACTGATGAGGCGCGATTACTTGGGGCAGGAATGTTGGGTAGTGCCTTGGTCGAGCAAGGTTTTGAGCCGGGCGTAGCGTACTTCGACGGATATCTTTCAACAATTAAGGCAAGCCGAAGCGGCGCGGTGTTTGATTTAGAGGCGACGGTTGTTTGTATTGAGAAAGTCGGCAAAAAATTATTTGGTAGCTACAAGCAAGCAGCGTCCTTGATTACCGATTATTGGCACACGGCGTTCTGTCAGGTCGATGGTCTCGGTCAGCGTAATGTGGAAGCCTGGGTCGATGTAGCGGAAATGTTGGTGAGTGATCGGGCTACCTTCTCGTCTTTTCTTGGTTTAAGTATCTCCTCGGCAGCTATACCCTGGGTGTTTGTCCAGCAGCTATGTAACATTAAATCGGCTAGCGCGATTACTTTTTTAAAGCATTACTCAGCATTGACGGAGTATTGTCGAAGTGAATTTCTGGAGGACCTGCAGCCGATACTTCTAATCTATGTGAAGGGTCGGTTTCCAGTATCACCATTCTATGAAGCACTGATCGAATCCAGATTAAGCGCGGTGCAAGCNGCTACCGCAACTAGTATGTTNCGCGAGTTGGCTGATGTTCGTCTCGCTACTTGGTTTGTGAAAAGTGCGCCTCGGCTTTCTCTTGGGAGCCCTAAGATTGTGCGAAGTTGGGTTGAGGAGGGCTTGCTAGTCGCTAGTCGGGGAATAGAAGCTGGAGAAGCTTATTTTTCCCTAGAGTCTTCCCGATCTCAGGAAGTTCTTGAGGAACTGCTTGGTCAGGTTAATTTCAGTGATTGTAAGCGCATTATGCAACTCTACGCAGAAGCTTTTTGTGGTAGGCGTTTGGCGATTGAAACGATTGAGGCTGAAGCGGGAGATGCTAGCTTCCGAGAATTTCCGGGTACCGATGGNCTAACGGTATTCTTACCGGATTCGGTATCACTGTTTGCGACTCAGGAAGATAACTTCTCACACTATAAGGTTGCATTGTTACATCAGTTAGGCTTTTTCGAGTTTGGTACGTTCGAAAATATTGCGGAGTCCGCGAAACAGATCGAGTCCTTAGGCGACAAGCGTTTTGCGCAGTATATCTTTCGATTGTTAGAAGACGCTCGAATCGACTGGCAGCTGGAACACAAGTTTCGTGGCATAGTCAATGCGCTGCGTTCTCAGAAGACACACGCACTGGACATGCGAAGGTCAAACAAACGTAACCGTGCAGAGCAATTGCTTGAGACGATGATCAGTATTGGCCTCGACGGCGATGTGCCAGACAATGTGAATCCGGCGTGGAAGGATGATGCTAAGAGTCTGGCCTGTCTGGTTACAAAGCTTAAGTCNAAAGATGCGTCGATCGAGCTGGTTCTCTCGATCCTAGTGGAATGCTANGAAATTCTGAGTAGTANCATGCAANAGGAAGAGATTNTTTCTATCCAGNTGCCAGAGCCAGTGCTATACCGNGGTGAGANGGACTCGGATGAGATAATGCNCAATTTAACCTTGCTGGACCTAAAAGAGGAGATGGAGGCGCTGGGTGATGANGAGATGATGTCNCTGGCGACGCTGGATGATCCCAAGAATGCNAATATCAAAGAGNTCNTAGATGGAGATCTTCAGGATATGCTTGGTATGCTGATCACNGANCTTANTCTCGATCGGGACACTGANGCTACCCAGGAAGAGTTACAACAGGAACTTCAGGATAAACTTAGCGATNTTCTGNAGGGTAGGTCACAGCANGGCCGTGAAGAGCATATCTATCGTTACGACGAATGGGATTACACGATTGATGATTATCGTCGCCGCTGGTGTGCTCTGCACGAAGTAAGAGACATTGATCCACGGCCAGGATTCGTTGAGGATACATTACGTGAGCATCGCCAGCTTGCACGTAATGTCCGCAAGCAACTTAATATGCTTAAGCCGGAGCTCTTGCGAAAGATCAAAGGTGTTCTGGATGGCGAAGAATTGGATCTTGAGAGGGCTGTAGAATCCCTGGTTGACCGCAAGTCTGGTTTTATACCCAACGAAAGAATATACGTTCAACGACAACGCAAAGATCGAGACGTAGCAGCGCTATTTCTGTTGGATATGAGTGCATCGACCGATGATGTAATTCTTGATGAGGAAGAAAAAGATCATCATGCGATTGCTTCCAACGAGAAAAGAATCATTGATCTTGAGAAAGAAAGCGTAGTCCTCATGAGTGACGCCCTGGAAGAACTTGGGGACAGCTACAGTGTTTGCGGTTTTTCCGGATACGGTCGTGAACAGGTTGACTATTTTCTCTGCAAAGATTTCGATGAGCCCTTTGATTATAGGGCAAAGGGGCGGATTGGCGGAATTGAACCGTGCCGAAGTACGCGAATGGGGCCGGCTATAAGACACGCCACTCGAAGCCTGATTAGGACAGAGTGCCGTATTAAAGCTCTGATCGTCATTAGTGATGGCTATCCACAAGATTTCGACTATGGCAAAGATAGAAACTCCAGGGAATACGGAATTATGGATACAATGAAGGCCATAGGTGAGTCTCGTCAGCAGGGAGTTCAAACTTTCTGTTTAACGGTAGATCCCTCGGGACATGATTACATGCGATCGATGTGTCAGGACTCAGAGTACATGGTGATTCAGGATATTAAGCAACTGCCGCAAGAGCTGTCGAAGGTTTATCGAAGCTTAACTGGCTGAGCTGCCAGAAATCGAGTTCCTTATCTAAAATTTTATTCTATATCAATGCCACCGCTGTGCCGCGAACGATCGCGCTTACTGCAGACATACCCAACCCCGTCAATTTCTTTGACCCTTCCTAAGCGAGAAAATTGGCTGGAACACCATNTCGNGTTCTTTTGNTAGAAGANCNANGCGGTTGTNNTNGACAGAAAGCACGATGNAGGTCTCNNCCGTAATTTCNTCGTAGAAGAGCTGCCTTGCATNTGTCTGTATNTNCTCTGTGGTGATTTGTACTTCATTACCATGGTATANACTCGATGGAATTNATCACGGATATGTCCCAGCAGTGGTTTGACTCGAGNAAATGTTTTCTCCAGGNCTAACTCGTTTGATNCCCAGAGGTTATCGAGTACTTGGTCAGGGAGGTCTTCTTTAGTATCAAAGAAATGATNGAAGTTACCTTTGACNGANTTGGNAGCTTCACNAATCTGATCGACNGCCNCCACATCATATCTGTATTGGTGAAATAGATGGCTGCGCTTCCTATAATTCGACTTCGGCTATNTTCTTTTCNCGATATAAACAAACATCCNGTACCTACTGGACTATGCAAGGGNCTACTCAACTAGACCGATTATCCGATAATGAGTCGACGAAAGGTGTAGATAACTATAGGAGAGTTGAAATTACTGAGAAGTATATTGAAGTGAATGACACGAAACTTTGTTACTTCGAAACAGGAGAACAGCGCCAAGGCAGTAATACCTTTCTGTTGGTGCATGCAACAGGGTTCCATGCTCGATGCTGGGATCGCACTATAGAACATCTAAAANACCAACATGTTATTGCCGTTGATATGCGTGGTCATGGTCGAAGTAACAACCTGGGACCCTTTACATGGGATACTTTCGGACAGGATTTAACCGAATTTGTCGGCGCTTTAGATCTTAACAGCATCGTCGGTGTTGGACATTCTATGGGCGGCCACAGTATTTGTCAGGCAGCTGCATATGAACTTGGCCGGTTCTCCCGTTTGCTGCTAGTTGATCCAGTGATACTGGCACCAGAGAGTTATAGTCAACCCGTATCACGAAATGCGTGGATGAGCGATGGGAAAGAACATCCAGTTGCGCGACGACGAAATCACTTTGAGTCTGTCGCGGCGATGATAGAGAACTTCAAGGGCAGAGGCTCATTTGCTCACTGGCAATATAACGTGCTCCAGGATTACTGCGAGTTTGGTAGTTTGCCAAATGCAAAGGGCCTGANGCTCGCGTGCCCACCCGAAGTTGAGGCGGCTATCTATGGAGGTAGTGCTNGGACAGATATTTCAGCACTGATTGAAAAGATTGTCATTCCAGTGACTATTCTACGCGCCCGAAACAGACAGGATAGGGAAGGGTTGATGGATTTCTCTGGTTCGCCAACCTGGGACGAGTTAGCGTTGCATTTTAAAGACGGAAGAGATGTTTTACTGCCCCAGCTTACACACTTTATCCCGATGCAGGATCCAGAGCTAACTGCGAAATTTGTGCTAGACACTGTTTGATTCAGTCGGAATGTCTATCTCGTATGGCACTAATTGTCATGGTTGGCGTAATTTCTTCTGGATTGGTTTTTAGGTGAATAAGACAGGGTTTATCTGCACTTAGTGCTGATTGAAATAGTGTATGAAACTGCTCGTTGGTTTCCGCCGTGCCCGCGAAAAAACCATAGGCCTCAGCGATTAGTGCAAAGTTCGGGTTTGTGAGATTAGTGGATGCCACCCGATAGGGGTAATTTAGCTCCTGATGCATTCGGATCGTACCGTACATGCCATTGTCGATAACGATTACTATAATATTGACGCCATACTGCTTCGCCGTGCCTAGCTCCTGAATAGTCATTTGTATGCATCCGTCGCCAGCGAAGCAGATCACTTTTCGTTCTGGAAATCTTAGCTTTGCTGCGATGGCTGCAGGCATTCCATAACCCATTGAGCCGGAGTTAGGTGCAAATTGTGATTGGAAAGTGCGAAACCGGTAAAAACGATGGATCCAAGAAGCGTAGTTACCCGCACCATTGGTAATGATAGCGTCATCTGGAAGAGTCTCGCCGAGCCTGTGAATNANTTCACTCATATTTAGTTGATGATTACTTGAAGGCATAGGGCTTGACCACCTAAGGTAAACCTCGTGTGCCTCGCGTAGAGCGGATAATTGGGGTGTTTGTTTGGCTGAGGATATCGTGTTTAGAAATGCGATTGGAGAAGCATTGATCGCCAGTGTTGGCTTGTAAATTCTTCCCAGTTCCTCAAGTCCTGGGTGGACATGTATCAGTCGCTGTTTTGGATGNGGTATTTCCAATAGNGTAAAATTTTGACTAGGAATCTCTGAAAGGCGACCGCCTAATAATATAATTAAGTCGCTTTTCCGAATGCGTTCTATAAGCTCCGGGTTTGCGCCAATACCTAAGTCACCAGCGTAGGCTGCGCCCAGATTATCGAACAAGTGTTGTCTGCGAAAAGATGCGGCAACAGGTATGCCATTGCTTAGAGCATATTGATTCACTTTGTCAATGGAATTTGAATTCCACCCTGATCCNCCGACAATCATGACGGGTGCCTCGGCTGAATTTATTAGTGCATTAAATTCATCTATGGTTTCTTTCTTCGGATCGATTTCCTCTGGAACGACGAGTGGGCAAGGCTGGGCGTTTGTTTGTTCTGCTAACATGTCTTCGGGTACTGAAATAACCACTGGACCAGGNCGACCATTCATNGCTGTATTAAAGGCTTGAGTCATTACCTTGGGGATNTGGGAAGCGTTAGTGATTTCGACAGTTAGCTTTGCAACGGCGCTGAAGGTTGCTTCGATATCCATTTCCTGAAATGCATCTCGCCCCTGAAATTCACGAGCTACTTGTCCAACGATTAAAATGAGGGGTGTGGAGTCTTGCTGCGCAACGTGCACGCCGGCCATGGCATTGGACGCTCCAGGTCCTCGGGTTACCAGGCAAATACCAGGTCGTCCGGTTGCTTTTCCGTCCGCTTCAGCCATCATTGCAGCGCCACCTTCCTGCCTTGCGATGATGGCTTCTATGGGGCTATCGTATAGTGCATTTAGGACTGTCAGGTAACTTTCACCNGGTACGCAGAATACTCGGTCAGTCTCCTGAGCCTCAAGGCACGCAACGATTAATTTCCCGCCGTCTGGCATACTGCTCTCCTAAACAAAATATTGTAACCCGGAGTTGATAGAGGCAAAACGTCGCGTGAAAAAGGAATATAGTAGGACCTGCAGTTATTGATGGGTAACAATATGAGTAAACCGTTGCTAGCAGTGACCATGGGTGATCCGGCTGGAGTTGGAGCAGAAATCGTTGTCAAAACATTCGCCAATGCTCACATTTTTGATCACGCCCAGCCATTTGTNNTTGGATCAGTTGCCTGTCTTAAGCAGGCAGTTGAGCAGACTGGTGTTTCGGTAGATATAGAAGCAGTTGAATCGGCTGCTGAAGTCAAGCAAGGAAAGAGTATCCAGGTTTTTGAACCTTTCTCGTTTGATATTTCTACACTCCGGATAGGTGAGGTCTCGGCATTCTGTGGTGACGCGGCGGTTCAATTTTTTGAGACGGCCGTAAGGTTGTGTCAGGACGACACCGTTCAGGGCGTCGTTACATGTCCAATTAACAAAGAAGCAGTGCACGCTGCGGGGTATCACGGGGACATCGGCCACCAAGAGATTCTGGCCAGGATGACCGGTTCTGAGCTTACGGCGACCATGTTAATGACCAGAGGGTTAAGGGTTGCCCACCTTTCAACTCACAAGTCACTCAGTGAAGCAGTTAAGTATGTGAGGAAGCCGATGCTAATTGAGAAACTCCAGCTCACCGTAGATAGTCTCCAGCGCTGGGGAATTACCGATCCCAAAGTTGCCGTCGCTGCGCTGAATCCTCATGGAGGAGAGGGAGGAATGCTTGGTAGTGAAGAGATCGAGGAGATTGCGCCAGCGGTAGCAGCCGCGAGGGAATCAGGGATGGATGTGGTAGGACCCTATCCGGCCGACTCAGTTTTCTATCGCGCGACTGCCGGCGAGTTTGATGCAGTGATGGCGCTCTATCATGACCAGGGACACATCGCGATTAAGATGCATAATTTTGCGGAAAGTATTACAGCAACCATGGGCATTCCTTTTATCCGAACGTCGGTGGATCACGGCACGGCGTTCGATATTGCGGGAAAGAACAAAGCAGATGCCAATGGTCTTGCGAGGGCGTTGGATGCTGCGATCGATATGATGAACGGTAGCCTGAAGTAGCGACGCATTGTCGTTCACGACGTTAAGACACGGGGATTATTAAGTTTTAGTCAAAGAGTGTTAAACGATGCCATGCTTGACTGTTTTTCTTGTCGGGCTCATTTATTATCGGACGCGTATGAAATGGATCACGACTCAGGCTTTGTCGATATGTTACCTATTGCAGGGACATCCTGGCTTAGAGACGTCCTGGTTCAGGGAATAGAAGGTTAGGAAATGCTACAAAGGCTTGGCACATGAAGATTACTCGTCGGAAGGTATTGAAAGGTGGTGCGGCATTGTCCCTGGGTGCGTTAAGCCCATATTCAGTCGCAACAACCGATAAGGTTCTGGTGGGATTTACTCCTGTACCGTTCGCCGACGGCAAAGGCAAGATGCCTGTGATTTCGTCTGACTATGAATACCAGGTGTTATTGTCGTGGGGGGAGCCTCTTGAACCGGGAGGCCCTGGCTACCGTTGGCCGGCTGTTGCTGAAGCGCAACAACAACAGATTGGTATTGGGCATGATGGCATGGCGTATTATTCGCTGGCTCCAGGACGAGGCCTGCTGGCTATCAATCATGAGTACGGCACGAATCCCCATGTCATAGGCACAAGGGAACCAAAGAGCCTTGATCAGGTGCGTGCTTCGCAATCTGCCCATGGGATGTCCGTAGTGGAGATCGCGGAAAAGGATGGCGTGTGGTCCCAGCAGCGAAGCGAATATGCAAGGAGGGTCCACGTAAATTCACCGGTTGAATTCAGCGGTCCCGTCGCCGGAGACCAGCTGCTGGCGAATCCTGCAAATAATCCCTACCTCGGTACCATATCCAATTGTTCAAACGGCAGGACTCCCTGGGGGACGTATCTTACCTGCGAAGAAAATTTCAATCTGTATTTCGGAAGTACCGGCGCTTTTTCTCCAAGCGAGTCGCAACAGCGATATGGCTTCAATGACTCGGGTGGTGGCTATGGATGGCATCTGTTTGATCCCCGTTTCGACCTGTCAAACAGGGATTATTTAAACGAGGGGAACCGATTTGGATGGGTGATGGAAGTCGATCCGATGAACCCAAAAGCACTGCCAGTAAAGCGCACGGCCTTAGGACGCTTCAAACATGAGGGGGCAACCGTGGTTGAAGCGGACGATGGCCGGGTTATCGTCTATATGGGTGACGATTCTCGATTCGAGTTTATCTACCGTTTCGTGTCCGAAAAACCCTGGCGTCAGATGCGCGACGAAGGACGAAACCCGCTCGATTATGGAACGCTATATGTCGCAAAGTTTCTCGATAGTGGGGTAGGTGAGTGGTTAGCGCTTGATGTTGATAGACCTGAATTCGTAGGTCGGTTTGATACACAGGCGGAGCTTTTGGTCAACGCCAGGATCGCGGCGACTTTGGTTGGCGCCACCCCTATGGATCGACCCGAGTGGATTGCCGACGGCGCCAATGGGTTTATGTATTGTGCATTAACCAATAATGATCGTAGGAAAGTACCGAACGCTCCTAATCCTCAGGCCCCAAATCCATACGGACATATCATTCGTTTTCGAGACAATGGTGGTCAGCGCTTTATCTGGGAAATATTTATGCAGGCCAGCGGGTATTTCGATGGGGAAAACTCCTTTAGCTGCCCTGATGGACTGTGGGCTGACCCTGATGGTCGCCTGTTTATAGAAACCGATGGCGATCAGCGTGATGGGCTTAATGATCAGCTGATTGTCGTGGACACACATTCCGGAGAAATGCGCCGTTTACTGACGGGAGTTCCAGGTTGTGAGACTACAGGTATTACCACGACGCCGGACCGTCGAACACTGTTTGTCAATATTCAGCATCCTGGTAAGGGTGATCCGGCTGTGACGAATTTTCCGCATCCGGTAGATGGTGTGACCATCCCGCGGGACTGTACACTGGCAATCCGTCGTAAAGACGGTGGGTTGGTTGGTTCCTAAGGCGTCCCTGAATAAGTCGGGTTCGCGGTGTTCGTGAGATAGCTGATAGTATTGGTTGTTTCCGCGTGACATTACCTAAGGAGTTACACCAATGCCCGAGATCACAGGCGGTCAAGCCGTACACGACGCTCTTGTTAAGCTGGGAGTTGCCCATGTATTCGGCATACCCAGTGTCCACAACCTACCCACATTCGATGCCATTTTGAATGGCGGGAAGATAACTCCCATCATTACGCGTCATGAACAGGCGGCCGTCCACGCGGCTGATGGTTATGCTAGAGCGTCCGGTAGACTGGGTGTAGCACTTTGCAGTACCGGACCCGGAACAACCAATACGATGACGGGTCTCTACGAGGCCGCGTTCGCTTCATCACCGGTTCTGGTGCTAACGGGACAAACTGAAAGCACCGACTACGGTAAGGGCCGCGCGGCGGGCCATGAACACGAGAATCAGTTCGCTATGCTGCAATCCGTGGCGAGAACGGGGGGTAGCCCGAAATACACCAAGGACCTTGCGCCGACTGTATTTCGGGTTGCGGCAGACATATTAAACGGTCGTCCCCAGCCAGGGGCGATAGAAATGCCAATCGACATTCAATATGGAAAGACGGATGTGCCTGTTGGCCACCCTATTCCTGTGTTTCCTGTCGCACCAGATTCCTCTACGATTTCACAAGCAGCCTCACTGATTAGTGAAGCTGCGCGGCGTGTCATTGTTGCTGGTGGCGGGGTGATTAGCGGTGACTCAAGTGGGGAGCTTCAGGAACTCGCGGAGAAGCTCAACGCTCCCGTTTTTATGTCTGGCAATGGCCGTGGCGCCATTTCCGACGATCATGAATTATCGATGGGAACTGTACTCAATCGCCCGCGTACACGTGAGGCTTTACAAGATACAGACTTGATCATTGCGGTCGGTACCCGGCTTCGGGGTAGGCTTAACGCGTGGCAGAACCTTCCCGGGAAACTCATTCATATTGATATCGACCCACAGAACCACAACCTTGTTCACAACGCAGACGTCAATGTTATTGCGGACGCGAAACAGTCTCTACGTGCGTTACTCGACGCCATGAATGCGGAACCGGGGGATAGTGACTATCTTAGCGGTGTTAGAGCCGCGTATGAGGAACAGAAACAGCAGACCCACGAACGCATCGGTGCCGATATGGAGGCGATTATGGGATGTCTACGCGATAGCATGGACAGGGATATGGTGTTTGTTCGAGATATGACTATGCCGGCGTATGCCTGGGGTAATGACTGGTTTCCGATTCTTGCACCACACACCACCATGAATCCTAATTCCGGTGCAATTGGGCCAGGCCTGCCTCTTGGTAACGGTGCGGCTGTGGCCAGTGGTAAAAAGACCGTAGTCATACATGGCGATGGTGGGGTCATGGTTCACATTGGTGAATTATCCACAGCCGCGCAACATCAACTTCCCATTATCCTGATTGTATTCACCGATGGAGGTTACGGTGTGTTGCGAGGAATACAGGGACAGCAGTTTGAGGGTCGAAATATCGGTGTTGATCTGGCCACGCCTAACTTTGCAATGGTAGCTCGTGGCATGGGTGTCAGTGGTGAGCAGGTTAAGGGTGTTGAAGAATTCAGGGAAGCGTTTGACCGTGCTATGCAGGCGACTGGCCCCTATGTTATTGACATAGACTTGCGGACACTTGCCCCGATGCGAGGCTTTGGCAAACGTATCGAATTTGAACAGCCTGAATAGCAGCTGGTGTTTGGCGATTAAGCAGGATGACTGCCCAGGTCCTCTTCAATCAGGACAAGAATCGGTACCACGAATAAGATAATGACGCTGGCGAATACGATACCGGTGGCCAGACTCACAGCCATGGGAATCATAAACTGTGCCTGAATGCTGGTTTCGAACAGCATGGGCGTGAGTCCCAGCGCAGTCGTAACTGTGGTAAGAACGATTGGCCTGAATCGCCTTTGCGTTGCTGCGATGATTGCCTCGATCGGTTCCAGGTCGCTTTCACGGCGAAAGCGGTTATAGCGGTCGATCAGAATCAGTGAGTCGTTCACCACCACCCCGCTTAGCGCAATGATGCCAAAAACAGATACAAACGACAGGTCGAAACCGAGGACAAAGTGACCAATTAATGCACCGCCGGCCCCGAACGGTACAGCGCTCATAATAACCAGTGGTTGCGCGTAGCTCCGTAATTGTGACGCGATCATCACGTATATAACCAGCAGGGCGACGAGTGCCAGGCCGCCAAGGGATGCCATATCTTCAGCCTGGGCCTGCGATCTCCCGGCCTGCTTGAACTTCAAACCACGATACTCTTCCTGGAGCGCGGGCAGAACTTCCTGCTGCAGCACATCGTTAACTTCTGTTGGTGTTGCCATGGCCGTATCGATCTGGGCGGAGACGAGAACGATTCTTGCACCGTCAACACGATCAATGGATGAGTATCCGCGTGATTCTGTCAGTGTGGCGACAGTACGCAGCGAGGTTTCTGTTCCATCGGCTAAACGGATCCTGGCGTTGTAAAGGTCCTGCATGCTGCGGCGTTCATCACTGGGGTAGCGGACCATGACTTTTAGTTCCTGACGACCCCGCTGAATCCGTTGTACTTCTTCACCGAAGAAGTTCATCCTCAGCTGTCTTGCGACCAGTGATGATGTCAGCCCGGCTGCTTTTCCTACTGACGTCAGCTCAACATCATATTGTCTTTTGCCTAACTTGAATGAGTCCTGGATGTCATAAACCTCTGGAAGGCTGGCGAGATAATCACGCAGCGATTCGACCCCGGCGACTAGGGTCTCCTCATCAGGATGTGACAACTCGTATTCGATATCAGTGCCACGGGCAAACTGTTCCGCTGAATAGGAAATACTTTCAGTACCGGAAATTTCCCCCACTTTTGCGCGCCACATTCTTTCCAGTTCCGTTGCAGAATGTTTGCGAAGTGGCTCCCGATGCAACTGGATCTGTACCGATGCAAGATTGCTGGCGACCGTCATGTTGGTACCGCCGAGCGGGCCTCCCAGGCTGGCAGTTCTGCCACCAACGGTCAGACTGATCGACTCAAACGCAGACTTGTCGACTGATTCATTCACTGCATAAGCCGCGTTCAGCATTCGTTGTGCGGCTTCGTCAGTCGTTTCGAATGGTGTCCCGATGGGAAACTCGATGTCTACCTGTAACTGATCNCCTTCNAGCGCTGGAAAAAAAAGAAAGCGTACGGCACCTGTTGCNGTCAGNGAGAAGCTAAGCACAAGAAACAAGAATGCCAGCCCGAGGGTGCGGTAGCGATGCTTTACNGCGAGTCGAATCAGGGGAATGACCTTATTGTCACGCAGGTGCTCGAACCAGCCACTAACCTTCGATTGAATAGTNGTCAGGGGAGGTCGACTCCAGCTGCCACCATGGGCAAGATGCGCCGGCAGTATAAAGAACGCTTCTACNAGGGACATTGCTAGTACTGAAATGACGATGAGCGGAACAACGCCAAGTATCTGCCCGAAGACGCCCGTAACGAAGAGCAACGGAGCGAAGGCCGCCATTGTTGTCAGTACACCGATGGTAACCGGGCTGATAACGCCCCTGACGCCAAGTACCGCGGCGTGTGGTCCCTCATATCCAAGTTCATGTTCGGAGATGATGTTTTCCCCCACAACGATGGCATCGTCGACCACGATTCCGAGAACAATAATCAAGGCAAACAGTGACACCATATTGATGTTTACACCCAGGGAATCNAAGAAAAGAAATGCACCAAAAAAAGAAATGGGCACACCCATGGCGACCCATATGGCGAGTCGCAGGTCTAGCATGATNACCAGAAATAAAAATACCAACACGAATCCAAGGAGCCCGTTCCTTACCAGCAGGTTCAGGCGGTCCTTGAGCACAGCCGACTGATCGTTCCATATCTCTGCGGTGATACCCGGCAGCGGATCGTATTCAGAAAGCATATCTTTTATGTCCTGAGCAATCTGTAGCATATCCTCGCTGACTGATGCCTTTATGGCCAGCACGACCGAAGATCGGCCATTGAACTGATTGATAAGGTCTACATCTACGAATCCATCATTGATCGTGGCAACGTCACCCAATCGGAGCAGGGTTCCGTCTGCCCTGGCCCGCAATACGATGTCCTTGAACTCATCTCCGGTCTGGCGTTTGGTATCAGTACGCAGCAACAGNTCGCCGGCATCGGTTCTTANTTCCCCGGAAGACAGATTAATAGACGACGCNCGCACCGCATTTGCNANGTCATCGATAGTCATNCCGTACTGACGCAGTGAGTCTTCCGAGACTTCGATGGATATCTCGTAGTCCCGTGTGCCTACGGTATTGACTAGAGATACACTGGGTAGTGCAAGGAGGGCTTGTTCCAGTTCCTCGGCACCTCGGCGAAGATGTTTTTCCGAACGATCAGAGTAGACGACGATCGTCATCACCTCGTTGAGCGTTTCGATCCGAACGATATTTGGCTCTTCGGCATCCGCCGGGGGAAAGTCCGCGATCTGATCGATAGCTGCCTCGATGTCGTCTTTGACTTTTTTACCATCGACGAAATCTTTCAGATCGATGCTAAGAGAGCCACTATTTTCAGATGCTTTTGAGACTACACGGTCGACGCCCTCGATACCGAACACGGCTTCTTCCGCTCTTCGGGTAACGCCTTCTTCGACTTCCGCTGGTGTGGCACCAGGGTAGGGCACGGTAACATTGATGACCGCTGGATCAATAGTAGGAAAGAACTGCGAGTTCAGGGATGTTATCGAAAGGGCACCGCCAATAAGCATCAGTGCCATCATCAAATTGGCGGCAACCAAGTTACCGGCAAAGTAGTTGACGATGCCTGTATCTGCCTTGTTGNCTAGGTTGTTGACTGCCGCCGTATCTGTCATGGGGAGAGACTTTCAGTGATGGATACTGCAAGACCTTCCATGGCTCCGGGAACTACACCCTGGACAATCCCGTTCTTGTAGTCGAATGCCCGCACCACCATTCCCTCGCTTGTGGTTGCGATGAGCTCTGGTGTTATCTCTCTTAGCATGTCGCCCTCGACGATCCATAGTGTTTCATTGAGTTGACGTGTGGTTTCCGGCAGTAGAAAGGTGTCTGCTTGGGGCGCACCGCTGATTTCAACATCGACGAATGTTCCAGGTGGGATGACGCTATCCGTATTTAGATAAACCGCAGCAAACCTCGTCATCGCATCGAGTTCTGCCGCCATTCTGTCGACTGTNGCAGGGTGATCAATGTCATTTGACCNAATCACCGCCTTGCGTCCGGCCAGTGGGGAAATCAAACCCAGTTCCTNCACCGTTAGTGGTACCGTCGCTTCAATGGACTGGTTGGCAAAAGCACGACCGAAAGATTGTCCCTGGCTTAGCAGTTGACCTGCTGCTACGGAGCTTTCGGTAACCTGGCCAGCAAACGGCAAAGAAAATTTGGTTCTGGAAAGGGCNAGTGCTGCAACTTTTTCGCGGGCCTGAGCCGCAAGTAATTGAGCTTTCGCCTGGTCTATCTGAGGCTCTTTTGCGACCAGAGGGGGTACCACCGCATCGCCGTTGAGTAGTGCATAATTCTCTATCGCTGCTTCGCTCTCTGCGACACGAAGCTTCAACGTTGCTTCTGTCGCAGCTACATCCGCACGGGCCTGTTCGAGGCTGAGTTCGAAGTCGTCGGGATCAATCCTGAGCAGTACTTCACCGGCGTCAAATACGCCACCGGCCCGTAGCGAGTCCGATACACCAATTACTCGTCCGCTTACTTCCGAGGACATGGTGATGTATGACCTGACTTCCATAGTNCCGGTTGTTTTGATCAACGGCACTGTGGTGGTCGCCTGGGGTCGAATTACTGTTACCTGTTGTTTATCGGCGTTATGGGCACGACCCTCGGCTTGGGTCAGGACGTCTTCNANACTTGGCGGTCTTGTCATGAAGAACGTCAGTACGAGNAGGAAAGCGATTGCACCGATCTGAATCCTGCCAGCGTGCTGACTAAAGAATTGGTTCATCATCTAGGTCTCAAAGAATGCTTTGAGNCTCGACATGCCTTCCTCAATATCGACAACGTCAATTCCCGAATAAGCAAACCGAATGTAATGGTCCTGTTCACTTTCTAGTGGACGGCCAAAGTGTTTGCGCGTGCAAAAAGACACGTCACTATGGACAAGNGCGTCTTCCATCAATTGGTTGACGTCTGTCAGTTGTTTTCNCTCCATGATTTTGGTGACATTGGGGAATAGATAAAATGTTGATTCAGGTGCTGCGATTGAAATGCCATCGATGGCGTTCAAACCGGCAACTGCTGCGTCTCTCCGCTTACGAAGGGTTTCAACAATGGCATCTGGCCCGCTGGTGTCACCCTCAATGGCCTCGACTAGNGCGTGTTGGATAAAGTGAGTGGTACAGGATTCAGCGTTAGTATTGAATTTGCTGATAATTTCGATCACCGGTTCGGGGCCGATTGCTGCACCCAGACGCCAACCGGTCATGGCGAATCNCTTAGAGCAGGTGTAGAGGATTACNGTTCTTTCCTGCATGCCGGGNAGGTTGGCGATTGAAATAGGTGATCCACCATATTGAATCTCGTAATAAGCATCATCAGCCAGCACCCAGAGGTCATGTTTCAGCGCGAGTTCAGCTACCTTCTCCATTTCCTCTCGGGTTGATTGTGCCCCGTTTGGATTCTGATAATTGTTGTAGATTAACGCGGTAGTTTTGTCGCTAATACCACTCTCCATCGCTTCTATGTCGAGGGCAAAACCCTTCTCTGTTTCAGTGTAGCCATAGGGTATGGCNATACCGTTCTGGTATTCGATCTGTGATTCATAGATTGGGTAACCAGGATTAGGGTACAGAACTTCATCTCCTGGATTCATGACAGTACTAATGAATTTTCCAATCACAGGCTTGCCGCCTGGCTGGATTGAAACGTTCTCTGCGCTGTAGCTTAATCCTCTTTTTAAGCCTACGTCACGGGCAATAGCCGCACGAAGCTCTGGAATACCTGCGCCGGGGCAGTAGCCGGTATGGCCATCAGCCAATGCCTTCTTAGCTGCTTCTATAATATTCGCTGGAGTTACCAGATTAATATCGCCAAGGTGAAAAGGATATACCTTGTGCCCCTGGGACGCCCAGTCCGCCGCTTTTAGTGATACAGCAAAAGCGGTTTCAGTACCGAGTTTCGCGAGTTGTTTGGCGAGTTTCATGCTTTATCCTGTTTATTTCGGGGCTCAGTTTACTGAGGGAAAACTACAAAAGAAACGTTACTTATTGTGGTAGGGATTCGCGGCAACTGCTTTCAGCGTGTCTCCTCCGTGCCTGGGGATAATGGAGTCTGAGAAGTTGTTGATTTTCCCCCAGGCCTCTGCCACGTCGTCAGTGTCAAACCCATCTTCAAGGTATACTCCCTTGGAGCGCTCCCAGCGTACTCGGGCAATCCACCCTGCGCCGACTTCAAACAATTGACCACTCGCGTCGCAGTCTTCGTGGCATAACCAGGCGACCAGTGGACTGACGGCTTCTGGCGAAAGTTGTTTCATGGCGTCATCATTCATCACTGTACCCATCAATCGAGAGGCGGCAATCGGTGCGATAGTGTTTGACTTGACGCCCTTAGCACGCCCCTCAACTGCGATGGTCTGGCTAAGTGCATGCAACGCTAACTTGCAGGAGCTNTAATTGGCTTGCCCAAAATTTCCGTAGATACCTGCCGCAGACGTGGTCATGACGAATCTGCCATAGCCCTTTCCCCGCATATGCGCGAAGGCGGCACGACTCACCTGAAACGCCCCGTGCAGGTGAACTTGGTAGACTAAATCCCAGTCCTGGTCTGACATTTTGTGAAGCGTTTTGTCACGCAGAATACCGGCGTTGTTGATGACGATGTCTACGGAACCGAAGTTATCTAGTGCGCACTGAACAATTTTACCGCCTTCGGTCACTGAATCGCCGTTTGCGACGGCTTCACCTCCTGCCTCTCTAATTTCCTTGACGACATTNTCCGCGACGGTTTCGTCGCTACCTTCACCGTCACCAGAGCCGCCGAGGTCATTAGCCACTATCCTAGCACCAAGCGAACTCAAGAGAAGTGCATGTGAACGACCTAAACCATTACCNGCTCCCGTGATAACAGCAACTTTATTTTCAAAGGATAGTGACATGGTGTATTCCTCTCGCCCGNATTATGACCTGTTGATAATGNGGCGAGAGCTTAACATACTGATTANTNGNGGTGCCTNGACTAAGTGCGGACTTACGGGAAGAAGTTTAAAAGCTTTGTGTGAGTCGAACGTCCGCCTTGGCGGATGGAGCGCCATCAACGAATGCCGGTCTGAACCGAGCCTTCCTTAGAACTTTTTTCATGAATGTATCTAACTTGGTTGGCGCGTTACTCGCGACTAGTTCGATTTCCTTGGCCTTGCCATCAGTTGTAACGTCAAACTGATAAGTCACTTCCATTCGTCGAGAAAAATTAAGGTTCGGCCTTAGTCCGAGGTTTTGAACAAGTTCCCAGCGATTAAACTGAAATGGAGAACCNACCACGAACTGGCTAAGCCGTTGTNTTGAAACACTGAATANATCCTGATTATCAATAACCTTAACAGGGTAATCTCGGTCAGCTAAAGGTACCTCGAAGTTGGCCACAATTTTCAGGCCATAGGATCGGACTACTACCGAACTCCTCATTGCGATCAGGTCGGGTTCAGTTTCATTGGGCAACTTGGCTTGTCTNTAGTAACGATCTGCTTCATTGTTTTTTCGTCGTACGTTGTAAGCATCAGCAAGTTCCAGATACACANTAGACTTGATAGTCATGGGCAATTCTGGATTGTTNTCAATGACTTCAAGTGCATCGACTAATGANTGGTGACTTTTCGTNATTCCCTGAAGCCTTCTTGTTTTGGCTACTAGCCTCAAATATTCGATCAATCTTGGATCATGTTCTGAGGCCTCTTCCTGAATTAGATCCATGACGTTTTTTAATTCCCTGCGTACATTCAAATACTGTCCTGTATTGAGATACCAGTTAATAAGTTTGTCGTAGGCAGGAAGGAGTTTTAGGCTGCGGTCACCGTATCCATCTCGATCTATTCTGAAAGCAAACTTCTGAAGATCGTTGGCTGTTTTGAATTCACCGGACCTAAGATTGATATTCGCAAGATCTTCTAGGACTTCGAGTTGCATGTCCGAATACACGCCATCTTGTCGTCGTGCAATTGACTGGGCAATCTCTAGGCTGTCCTTTGCTTCTTCGTATTGCCTGCGCGCCAAATAACTTCGTCCCTTTCCCAGGAGAGGTTCTACCAGATCGATAGAGTGCGGGCCTTTTAGTTTGGTGATCGCGGCGATAGCATCGTCGTAGAATTCGAGAGCTGATCGAAAGCGTTGATCTGTCTCTAGAGACTGCGCTTTTTGTAGAATTTCCTCTATCGGATCTGCAGCGTCGACCACTGAGAGCACAGCCTGTGAAAAGGCGAGCGAAACACAAAAGAGTAATACTTGGGGGCACTTCACCATAAACATCAGTTACTTATTTCAACACTAAGGTTTCGTGATTGGTTAATTTATTGATATTGATTGCGGCTGCTTCGCTTTGCTATGGAAATGAGACACTATCACAGTAGTGTTTCCAGGAGTAAGCACACTAGCGAGGAGTTATATTGTAGCTTAATGGTGTCAAGCTTGGCGCCACCAGGCCACACCAGTTTCATCTTCTTCAACGGTCAGCATGCGTCGCTCAAGGGCACAGTGCAGGTGTGCCAAAGCTTCTCCTGTGGCCGGAAAATAGCTGGTTTCGGTGATCTTGCTTTTGAACAGTGCTGGGAAGACATCGACAGCCCGAACCGGTTCGTCACACATCTCATAAAGTTTCTCCAGAGCAACCTCGTGCCAGTCGATGAGTTCAGTCAATCGTTCGTGGATCCCTTCATAAAGGCTTTCATGTGCTGGAAGAACCAGAAGGTTGGGAGGGAGTAACTCGCGAAACCGAGAACAAGAGTTGATCCATTCTCGCAGTGGGTTAGCGTTTGGTTCGCTGGGTTGCACGCTCACATTTGGTGTGATTTTTGGCAGGATCTGATCACCTGCAATAATGAGCTTGAGCTCCGGGCAGTATAGGCATACATGCTCTGGTGCATGACCGTGCCCGATAATGGCTCGCCACTCTCGTCCTCCAATATCAATATACTGATTATCGTTTATTCGCTGGTAACCAGCTGGTAGCGGAGAAATGCTCGCCCCAAACTGACCAAAGCGTTGTCGGTATCTATCGAGTCGTTCTTCGGTAAAACCCGCGCGTCGGTAAAATCTA
This sequence comes from Gammaproteobacteria bacterium, assembly GCA_002712135.1. Lineage (GTDB taxonomy): Bacteria > Pseudomonadota > Gammaproteobacteria > Pseudomonadales > Azotimanducaceae > UBA7455. The sequence goes on along the minus strand of PASO01000008.1, from coordinate 75,313 downwards.
ATGGCGTCATCAGGTACGTCAGATGGCCCATCGTTTGCCATTGTTTTGCACATGTAGAAATCAGCGCGGCTCATCCATAATTCACACCCCCATTCCCGACAGATCCAACCGGCATTACCAGTGTGGTCGGTATGCAGATGGGTCGCGATTACTCTGGTAATAGGTTTCCCGTTAAGGAACTTCACGAATATCGTCTTCCAATGTTTTTGCACCTCATCAGTGAAGATGCCGGTGTCTACAATCGTCCAGCCATCATTATCCTCTAGGAGCCACACGTTGATGTGGTTCAATCTTCCCCGAAGGGGCATTCTGATCCAAAACACACCTTCAGCGATTCTGGTGACATGCCCTGATTCAGGTGCTTCTTCTTCAAATCGGTAGGTTAACGGGTCAAATCCGCGCCTNGACATATTCTCTACCACTCGCATTCCTTCTGTTGGTATTTCATCAGTGTTTGTTCTGGAGGACGTACTTCACATATATTAACCGTTTTGACCAAGGAAGTAGCTAGATGGAATACACGAAGATTATTCTTGAGCAATTGGGAGATGTGGCAGTATTGAAACTGAATGCGCCTGACGTTCTCAATGCTATGTCACAAGACATGCTATTGGAGATGACGCACGCTGTTGAAAATCTCGGGGACGCCCGTTGTCTGGTGTTAATGGGAGAGGGGAGAGCATTCTGTTCTGGAGCTAACCTGCAACCAGATGGTGGGTCTGCCGCCAACAAAAAAGCCGGTGCTAATCTTGAAACCCATTACCATCCACTTATCAATAGACTACGNAACTTAGATATGCCTATGCTTGCAGCGGTGAATGGAGCTGCAGCCGGCATTGGCATGAGCTTCGCCATNATGTCTGATCTGGTTGTGGCGGGTAGAAGTGCTTATTTTTTACAAGCATTCGCACGGATTGGTTTGGTACCGGATGGGGGCGCCACCTATTTTCTACCTCGACTGATTGGTATGCGCCGTGCCATGGAGTTATCGATGCTGGCCGAGCGGCTCACTGCCGAGCAGGCATTGGATTGGGGATTAATCAACAGAGTGGTGGATGACGACCAATTAATAGATGAAGCAATGTCTCTTGCGGAAAGACTGGCGAAAGGCCCTAAGTCTCTATCAATTATTCGTCAAGCCTATTGGCAGAGTCTGGGCAATGGTTTTGTAGAGCAATTGCAGGTCGAGGCGGAACTTCAACAGGNGGCTAGTCTTACTGCGGACTATAAAGAAGGTGTGGCAGCCTTTCTTGAAAAACGGGATGCTAAATTCACAGGGAACTAGTCTCAATAGCAGCTTTGACTTCCTGAACACTGAGTGAACCGGTGGCCCATCCTTCTCTAGTTGCTTGGTTGGCCAGGTTTTGTATGGTCTCGTTCACCGGTGTGGGCACACCGTGTAATCTTCCAAGTAGGCAAATCTCTCCATTCAGGTAGTCTGTTTCAATATCACCAGTACCTCGCGCTAAACTCTGCCATGATGAGCCACCGCGGCGTTCAATCGCGGGTAGTTTCTGTGAATTTTGATCCTCNGTNCCTTCTAGCAGAAGGTCTATGTGTTCAATATTGGCTGCATTGAGGCAGGCTTNGGCTTCTTCTCGTGCGCGGCTATAAAGATCCCCCATGTCGCCGCTACAAAGTGCCTGAAGANCGTTCCCCAGATTCATCATTAGCTTGGTGTACTTGAAGCTCATCGACTGTTCATGGGGACGAGAGACGAATCCAGCGTTCGTCAGATCTACAGCGATGGTATTTATTCTTTCGTCTACTCCGTGAGGATATTTGCCACAATCGAGTACGCCGCCCGGCTTGACGCCGTGGTGCAGCACCTCTCCAGCTTTGAGATGGGTGCCACCAACCATCACAACCATGGCGTAGACGTTGCGAAAGTATCGAAGTGCCATNCGTTCGTTAGCGACACCATTCTGACAACAAACAATCGGGGTATGAATATCAGCTACGCAACTCAGGTCTTGCAGGGCCTGATCTGTGTGTTGCGACTTCATGGTCATGAACACAACATCATCATCGCTCATCGCTAAANACTTGGGATGCTCGACTACTGGAATTTTTAGGAATTCATCTTGGGCAGGGTTGCGGTAATGCAGGCCATCTCGGGCGATAGCGTCATAGTGTGCACCCCTTGCGATTAGTACTACGTTTAGACCCTCTTGAGACAATCGAGCACCNATGGTGCCACCGATTGCCCCGGCCCCATAGATAATGTAGCGCATGTGAATCTCCTTATTGGCTTGGGAAAGTTATCTAACAAGGCCACCTAGGTCAACGGTCGAGTCTTAGCGATAAGTTTAGTGTTTTTTTAGGGAGATGTTTTTGATAATGTTGCTCCACGAAAAATTGCCTATTGCCTCCATNTTAATGAATCGAGGTAATTTCTGGCTCAAATTATTGACTTTAGCTATCGCAATAAGGAGCACACATACATGCCACTGGTATTGAATGAAGAGCAGAACATGCTCAAGGATGCGGCGAAGGATTTTTGCACTAACAACACGCCCATCATACAGTTGCGTCGGCTTCGTGATGAGCAGGATGCTCTTGGTTTTGATAAGGATACTTGGCAGCAAATGGTCGAATTAGGCTGGGCTGGTATTACCATTCCGGAAGATTTTGGTGGACTTGGTTTCGGTTATATGGGCATGGGCGTTGTGATGGAGGAGTGTGGACGCACGCTTACTGCATCCCCTTTACTTTCTACCTCAGTTCTCGGAGCGTGCGCGCTAACGGAGGGTGGCTCTGATGATCTTAAAGCAGAGTTATTGCCCAAAGTCGCAGGTGGTGAACTGTTGTTAGCGTTGGCATTGGAAGAGTCTCCTCATCACAATCCCTACAATGTCGCGGCTACCGCTGAATCATCTGGCGGCGGCTATAAAGTCAGCGGCAGCAAAAAATTTGTCCTTGATGGACATGTTGCAGACAAGATTATCGTCGTGGCACGTTCTGAAGGTTCCTCTGGAGACCGAGATGGGTTAACTCTGGTATTGGTCGATAGAGAATCAAATGGGGTCAGCGTGACCCGCACCATCATGGCCGATAGTCGTAACGCGGCGAACATCGAATTTGATGGTGTTGAGGGTATTTTGCTTGGCGAGTCAGGTAGGGGTGCCGAGGTTCTGGACAAGGTTTTGGATGCAGGCCGAATTCTGTTGTCCGCAGAGATGCTGGGTGGCCTGCAGGAATGCTTCGAACGAACTGTGGAGTACTTAAAGGTGCGCGAGCAATTTGGTGTGCCTATTGGCTCTTTTCAAGCTCTGAAGCACCGGGCAGCACAAATGTTCTGTGAGGTTGAATTGTCCAAGTCAGTTGTCCTTGATTCACTTTCAGCGCTGGATGATGATCGTGACGATCTTGCAGAAATGGCAAGCCTGGCTAAGTCTAGACTAAACGATACTTATAACCTGGTTAGCAGTGAGGGTGTTCAAATGCANGGTGGTATNGGTATGACCGACGAGCACGAAATTGGTTTTTTTATGAAGAGATCACGAGTCTGCGAACATTCATTTGGTAATAGCGCATTTCATCGTGATCGTTACGGTACATTACAAGGGTATTAGANTACNAAAGTNCCCGCCGAACGCNGANNTTTTGGANTTAATTATTACACAGCGCTTTATTATCGAATGCAGATATAGNGTTCGTGCTNTGATAACTGGGGGCTAGATTGATCGAAGCTGGCCTGGCTGATTCATCGAACAGTTGAAAAAGTCGCAGATAAGAGGGCGAAAGCGATCCATATCTACCAAAAATGCGTCGTGGCCCTGCAGAGAAGGTAAGTTATGGAATTCTATCTCGCGGTTGCCGTTGTTTAGTCCATCCGCTATTTCCTGCTGTTGATCGACGGGAAATAAGAGATCAGTTTCCACGCCAATGACCATAGCCCGCGTTGCGCCTATCCTAGCAAGCCCCGCCGCAACTGATCCGCCGTGATCGGCTATATCGAAAAGATCCATCGCTCGTGATAGGTAGAGATAGCAGTTCGCGTCGAAACTATCGATGAATTTCTTTGCATGAGCATCTAGGTAGGATTCGACTTCGAAATCAATATCAAACGGATCCCCCGTCTGCCGTTCTTCCGGCACTCTTTCACGACCGAAGCGCTGTTCGAATTCTGCAGCNCTACGGTAACTGAGCATGCCGAGTTTGCGCGCCAGACGCATGCCCATGGAGGGAGGAGAATCGTACGAACCGTTNTTCCATTCTGGGTCGCTTCTAATCATTTCACGTTGCACAGACCGTATTGCGATGGTGAAGGGGCGNGCCCTGGCNGTGCCAGAGATGGANACAAGTCCNTTGGCAACATCTGGATACAGTACACTATGTGCAAGGGCTGTCATTGCCCCCATTGAGGCACCGATAACGGCATAAATCCGCTGGATACCCAAAGATTCAATTACCGCTTGACCACCAACGGCTATGTCTTCAATAGTCAATACTGGGAAGTCTAGGCCGTAGAGCGAACCTGTAACAGGATTAACGCTTGCTGGGCCGGTGGAACCAAAGCAACTGCCCAATGAATTTATGCAGATGACGAAGTATTTGTCTGTATCAATGGGTTTCCCTTTTCCAAGCATTGGCTCCCACCAACCGGTCGAATGATCTAGCGTAGAAGATGCTGCGTGTGCGGAGGGTGATAAACCAGTAAACAACAGTACTGCATTATCTTTTTGAAAGTTGAGTTCACCCCAGGTTTCATACGCAATAATCGCGTCTTTAATAGACCCGTTTTGCATTGTGAACTCGCCAATAATCTTGTGGAACTGGCGGGCTGATGCCATGCCTTAACTCTCTTGGAAATTTATCGGAGGACGGTATTTTGGCCCTAACCCAGAGAGATATCCACTGACGGGCGCATTTCTCCAACGACGTTGAGTACGTTGTGAATAGGATGGGATTTAAAATCATCTACTAGCGCCCAGTTTAGGGGTTGATTACCATCCATTGCGCTGAACGCTTGCTGCTTCAGAATATAGTCGAAACGTGAGGCCCATTTCCTAGCTCCGAGACGCGCTGTGTTCGAGCAGTTATCGATCATGTGAGAAATTCCCTTGAAATGCATGTAGGGGTTTAGCGAATCGACGCATTCAATAACTGATTCGTTCACTACCTCAGAGTACGGATGACCCGCTTCCAGCAAGACGTCGATCTGCGCCATCATCGTTGCACAATACACACCTGCTGTAGTTGGATTTAGAGGAATTTTCGCTTCGTCTCTCTTTGCGCGAACGCTTTCGCCCACGATCCACATTTCTGTGCCGTCTATCTGTCCCATTGGAAATTGATCGAAACGACTTGATGCATTTACCACGCTGCGGATCTCATTGCCGCACGCTACGTCATCATAGATTTCCTGCAGGATTTCTTTTGCGGGCATATAGGACGCTACGTAGGCAGCTTCAAACTTAGACCTGTCATCGCCTTCAATGTGTTCATAGACGGCAAGAATGCCCTCTTTAGATATAATGCGAGAGATAGGGCCGGTAACAGACTCTGCTGTATTATCGAAGGCTTCTTCTTCAGACATACCTTCGGTCTTATAGCGTTGATAAAGTGCCTCGACGATTCCATGTGCTGCCCCAAGCAGAATACCTCGTTCTCCAAAGATATCTGATTTATATTCGGATTCTAATGTTGTCTGAAAACAGTAAGGTGAGCCCAGCGCAACAGCCCAAGCGATTGCTTTATCCGTGGCTTTCCCATCAATGTCTTGGTGCACAGCGAAGCTAGAGTTAATGCCAGCGCCATTTACCTCGGCGCCCTGCACGTAGAGTCGACGAACCGAAGGTCCCATGCCTTTCGGACAGACTGCAATGACGTTGATGTTGTCTGGAAAATCATCCCCGACACTAGTGAGATGTCCGAGAAGAAAACCGTGTGACAGGCCTAAGGTAGAAGCAGGCTTCATTGCCTTGAAGATTTCGGGGTACAATTCTGTTTGTGCTGCNTCCGAGATCAGTAGGAGCACAATGTCAGATTCCGCCACTACGTCCATCATGTCGCCTAGCGTTTNATTCTCTCGAGTGAAACCGGCTTCTTCTGCTTCAGCGACAGAAGATGATCCATTGCGTAGTCCTATTTTGACGACGATACCAGTGCCTTCAAGCGTGTCACGGAGGTTTTGTGCTTGTGCGGGTCCCTGAGAGCCCCAGCCTATAACTCCAATTTGATTAATATCAGCGAATACTTGGTGTACCAGGGGGAAGAGGTCCCTGCCGCCTTTTACGACGGATTCTTTTNCGTCCGCGACATCAATGACNTCCTTGGTGAAGATTTTACTATCAAAGTCCAGTGACATAACCATGTGTTTTCTCTCCTGGTAATTTTCAGGTGCCGTGTTATACCGATTCATTTAGGTGTCGTAAAGAGAATTATGCGGTGTTTTTAGTCTGAATACTCAAGATCATGGACTCGAGTCTAAGGATAAGGTTAGTCAGGCTACGTAAGAGNGTTTGTGGTAGGGCGTTCCNCCATTTTAATAAAAGTTATAAAGCACATCAAAAATAGTATTTAAAATACTAATTATTATATTCTTTTTAGTAATTTATATGCTGCTTCAGGAACTACTCCCGATTCTTTCGAGAAATGAATAATGTCTGGTCCGCCAATGATTATAATATTGTTATCGGGACCAATCGTGGCTAGGGCTAAACTTTTACTGGATGAATTAGAACTGCTTGTGGAAAGATATCANTCGATATATCTAGTTGGAGAAGAACTGCAGGTCGTAGAACGCTAGTAGATTCGATTGNNCTCCNTGGATTGCTGATTTCAAATATTTAAAGAAGGCGAGATTAATGCGTTTATTGTGTGCGTGTTTGAGCTTGNTGGCTCTGGATGTTTTTGCAGATGTGACCTGGGCCAGCGAAGTAGAACTTGGCGCNGTGTTTACTGGGGGTAATACCGAACAGGAGACCCTCAAGTTTCGTTTTGATACGAGGAGAGATAGTGAAAAGTATGTTAATACTTTTCACGCCGATTTATTTAACGCTGCCGAAGATGGAAACGCGACTGCGGAGAAGAACTATCTCTTCTATCGACTAGGTAAGAAGCTTGGAGATGACCGGGGACTCTTCGCGCGACTTGGTTACGAAAGAGACAGATTTAGTGGATTTGATTCCCAGATTGATTTCACCGCAGGTTATAACCTGACGCTTCTTAATAGGGAAAATATGACACTCGTCACCGATTTTGGTNTTGGTATGCGCCGCAGTGAGCTTGAATCAGATGNGACTGAGGCNGAAACGATTGGNAGAATAGCGGGANTGTANACNTGGNATNTTAGTANAAATGCCATNTTCAAGCAGTCTTTGGGCTTTGAAATAGGTGAAGAATTCGTNACTTCAAGGTCTGAAAGTTCACTGGAATCTTCAATATCTGGAAATCTCGCGATGAAGATCACACTGAAGGTAAAACACAACTCTGAGGTGCTACCAGGCAAAGAAAAAACCGATACGGAGTCTACGGTAACATTAGTGTANAAGTTTTGATGTCTCTAACTAATNNCTGATCGCGTNTTAGGCNGGNTTATNGGTATTGTCCTAGCTATTGTCATTGGAACTCTGATCTACATACTTAGTCCGTTAAACGGAGAAGGGGGTCAGCTTTGGATACCCNGCNATTGTAGATAAGAATNAGCCTAGTGAGAGAAGGGGCTTTTACGATACANCCGGATTACGAGAGGTCGCCATGTGCACTGTTCGAGNGCTTTGGATTGGTCATCTTCACAGGAAGAAAGGTAGCAATCTATGCTTTTTTTGATGGGTGAAAGTGTTAGAAAGAAGAGTTCCCCGCTTGGACAACGGCCCTGTGCAATATGTAATCGAGAGCAATCTTTTTTTCATGTGCAGGAAGTTAATTACTTCACGTTTTTTGCTGTTCCGCTATTACCTATATCGACTGTNGCGGATTATTGCCAGTGTGAAGTATGTCAGACGGCTTACGCAGACGAGAATCAATCATTACCGTCACATGTTGATCTGGTGCGCATTGTGACTACCTATATTCTCACGGGCTACGGCATGGCTAATCAGGTACGGATCATTCAGGAAATTGGCAGGAAAATCAGTGAATCAGATTTTGCCACAACAGATATAAAGGCAATATCAAGGCGCCTTGAAGTCGAGGACGTGATGCGTAAGCTTGAGGAGTCGTCTTCGACTATGAACGCGTTTGGTAAAATTAAGATCATTGAGGCGGCTTTCTTGAGTACTCACGTTTGCTGTGAGATCCAGTATGAGGACCGGTTACGAATAAACCTCATGGGGAATGCTTTAGGTGTATCTATTCAGATTGTTGAGCACGCGATACAGGAAGTGCGTCGTAAGAAGTATTATGGCGTGCATCGTCTATTGCCGACTCAGTCGGCGACTTAGCTGAACCTGAATCGTCGCGTGATTACCTTGGAGGAGTTTTATCCAAACTCACCGACAACACCAGAAATGGATTCTTTGGCGTCGCCGAAGAGCATTCGGGTGTTTTCGCCAAAGAACAGGGGATTATCGACGCCAGCGAACCCCGATGCCATGGATCGCTTTAGGACGAATACTGTTCTCGCCTGATCGACGTTGATGATCGGCATGCCGTACATTGGACTGTCTTCTTCCCGGGCACTCGGATTTACCACGTCGTTCGCACCAATAACGATTGCCACATCGACATTCTCGATTCGCGGATTGATATCATCCATCTCCACGAGTTGCTCGTAAGGCACGTCTGCTTCTGCCAAGAGCACGTTCATATGACCAGGCATGCGTCCGGCAACCGGATGAATTGCATAGCTGACTTCCGCACCGTTCGCCTCAAGTATTTGACCGAGTTCCTTGACCACATGTTGGGCTTGTGCGGCGGCCATTCCGTAGCCAGGCACGAAACAGACATTGGTTGCCGCTTCCAGTACGTAAAAGGCATCTTCGACGCTGATAGGTTTTACCTCGCCCTCTATAATTTTTCCTTGTTTCACAGCACCGAAGCCGCTGAACAGAACGTTAGTCAGAGACCGGTTCATGGCTTTGCACATGATGTTAGTGAGGATGATGCCCGCGGCACCAACTAGCGAACCAGCAACAATAAGGATGTTGTTATTGATGGCAAACCCTGCTGCGCAAGCGGCGATGCCGGAGTAACTGTTAAGTAGTGAGATAACAACTGGCATGTCGGCCCCGCCAATCGGGATGACAGCCATGACCCCCAGCATTAACGCCAGTCCCAATACTGCGTATAGCCACTGAGAATCTATCGATGGTTCCATGCAGAACTGAATACCTGAGGCAAGCATGGCGATGAGCAGTATGCTGTTAACAATGCGTTGTCCGGGAAAAGGCTTCGCAGCACTTGGGAATGGGAAGGGCCCAAGAGACTCACTTAATTTAGCGTAGGCGATGATACTTCCGGTGCAGGTGATCCCGCCGATCAGAATAGCCAAAACAACCGTAAATGCCGTAAAGGTGCTGACGTCTCCGCCATAAAGGGTTCCCCAACCAACCAGCAGACTGGCGCTTCCGCCAGATCCATTAAATAGTGCGACCATTTCCGGCATGGAGGTCATTGCCACCATGCGAGCTACTAATGCCCCGATGATTGCGCCGACCATAATGCCACCAATTATGTGCTCGTAGGAAACAATCTCCTCAGCTGTTAATCCCGCAACGACAGCAATGAACATGCCGACTGCCGAAAGCAAGTTGCCTCGTCGCGCCGTGTTGGGATGCCCAAGCATTTTCAGCCCAAAGATGAACAGNACTGCAGCTGCGATGTAGGCTAGATTTGCAATTAGATCCATACTCATTTGCCTNCCTCATTTTTGCTCTTGAACATCGAAAGCATTCGGTCGGTTACAAGGTAACCTCCTACGACGTTGATGGTTGCAAAGATAACGGCTGCTGTTCCAAGGATCGTAGCCATTTGTGCACTCATAGAGCCCGCAGCAAGGAAAGCGCCGGCGAGCGTAATGCCAGATATTGCATTTGCTCCTGACATTAGGGGTGTGTGTAATGTAGCAGGTACNTTGGAGATTAATTCAAATCCCAAAAATATGGACAGGACCAGAATAAAGGCCAGAAAAACAACTTCCACGGGATACTCCTAGTTTCTCAAGTTCTTGATAGTTTCGTTAACCACGTCACCGCCGTGGGTTATTACACAACCGGCAAGGATGTCATCCTCCAGATTTAGGTCGAAGGATTTGTTCTCATCATCCCAGTATTCTGTNATCAGGTTAGAGAGATTAGATGAATACATCTGGCTTGCATCCTTNGCAACTTGTGCGGGCAAATTGCTGACCCCGATGATCGANACGCCATTTATACCAACGATCTCATCTGGGTGGCTGCCTTCTACGTTACCGCCAGTCTCCACTGCCATGTCAACAATTACACCACCCGGTTTCATAGCCTCCACCATATCCTTGGTCACAATTCGTGGTGCCGGTCGTCCGAAAACCTGAGCCGTGGTAATGACAATATCCGACTGACTGATAATGTCTTTCATCCCCTGGCGCTGCATTTCGAGTTGTTCGGGGGTGAGTTCTTTGGCGTACCCATCCTTGGTTTGTCCTGTTTCACCGAGATCTATTTCAACAAATTTTCCGCCGACCGAGTGGACCTGTTCTGCGACCACCGGACGGGTATCAAAAGCTTCAACTCTTGCTCCCAGTCTTTTTGCAGTAGCGATAGCTTGTAAGCCAGCGACACCGGCCCCAATAACAAACACTCGAGCAGGGCTCAATGTGCCGGCTGGCGTCATCATCATAGGTAGTATTCTGTCCAGTTTCTGCGCCGCCAGTATTACCATCACGTACCCAGCAAGATTTGCCTGAGAGGAGAGCGCATCCATTTTTTGCGCACGTGTGGTTCTGGGAATCATTTCCATACTGATACCTGTGACGCCCTGTTTGGCAAGGGCATCAACGAGATCACCTTCATTGTAAGGATCGAGATAGCTGATATGAATCCCGCCACTTTTAATCTTCGAGATTTCCTCTGGTGAAGGTTTTCTCACCCGAGCAATGATATCACCCTGACTTAGCAATGCTTCGCGGTCACNGGATATAGTAGCCCCAGCTTCCTGGTACGCCNTATTGGGAAATCCTGCTTGGGTACCAAGGCCCTCTTCAACGATAACATCAAGTCCAAGTCGGGTTAGTTTCTTTATTGAGTCCGGAGTGAGTGCGGTACGTCGTTCATTTGCCTGTGTTTCTGCAGGTACAGCAATCTGCATATNAACCTCGCTGAGAGTAAATNGTGGTTAGACGCCGATNGGGCANGGCTCCTTAACAGGGTGGAAAAACTATCACGTTCATGCCGTTATTTCTATTGTATTGGTAACCCTAGTATTTCATGGTGTGTGCGGGCACAATTTGCCGAGGTCAAATAACAGGAAGCGAGCTAATGAGCTGGCACAAAGAAGCCCATGAGATTGAACTGCGTCGTGACTTATCGAAGCAGCAGGGCGGTGAGGAATCCATCGAAATCCACCATGCGAAGGGTCGGCTTACGATCCGCGAGAGAATTGATGGCTTGGTCGAGAATGATAGCTTTGAAGAGCATGGTGAGGGTGCCGGATTCGCCGATAAGGATNATGATGGATCTATCAAGGAATTCACGCCGGNAAACTACGTCGTAGGTTTTGGTGCTGTAAATGGTCGACGCACGGTTGTGGGTGGCGAGGACTTTACGTTAAAGGGTGGGTCGCCCAACGGTGCCGGATTGCGCAAGAGCGTTTATGCGGAGGAACTGGCTGTCCAGTTTAANGTGCCGCTTATCAGGATGTTGGAAGGCGGTGGAGGTAGTGTCGCTGGCGGCGGTGGGCCGAGNCCAAAAACAGTAGGTTCACCCGTATATAGTGAACCTCGATTCAAAATTATTGCAGAGGCTATGAATGCTGTCCCCGTTGTTTCAGGTGCNATGGGCCCGGTAGCGGGATTCCCCGCGGGGCGATTAGTGGCGTCCCACTTTTCCGTTATGGCCAAAGAAACAGCGCAAGTNATGGTNGCTGGACCTGCGATAGTAGAGCGAGCTCTGGGTGTCACCAGGACAAAGGAAGNGCTGGGAGGCTGGAAAGTTCACACTCGTAGCGGCATTGTAGATAACGCCGCAGATTCTGAACAAGAAGCCTTTGAGCAGATGCGNCGGTTCTTAACCTACATGCCACAGAATGTGTGGCAGTTGCCGGAACGGACGCATTGCGAGGATGACCCAAACCGCGCTGACGATGAACTAATCTCAATNATNCCTCGGGATGGCCGTATCCCATTCGATATGAGAGAGCTTATTTGTCACGTTGTCGATCTGAATTCTTTCTTTGAGATTGCCCCNGATTATGGTCATGGGCAGATCATTGGTCTGGCAAGGCTGAATGGCGCGGTGGCAGGTATTATTGCAAACGACTGTGTACATTTCGCCGGCGCAATGACTGCACAGGGTTCGCAAAAGGCGAAACGCATGATGGAGTTGTGCGACACTTTCCACATACCTATTGTTAATTTTCTTGATGAACCCGGGTTTATGATTGGGCCTGANGCAGAAACTTCTGCTGCTATCAAATANGGCATGAGCGCCGTTTGTGCAGCGGTCCAATCAACGGTGCCCTGGGCAACGATTGCAGTACATAANTCGTTTGGCGTTGCGTCGGCAGCACACTATGCACCTAACACTTACCGACTCGCCTGGCCTTCTCATGAGATGGGGGCACTTCCAGTGCAAGGNGGAGTGGCTGTNGCNTTTCATCGCGAGATTGCTGAAGCGGAAGATCCGGAAGCTAAGCGCAGAGAGTTGGAAGAAAGTCTTATGAAAAACCGGTCTCCGTTTCCATTGATGGAAAGTTTCGCAGTACATGAACTGATTGATCCGCGGCACACGCGTGCTCGGTTGTGTCGATGGATTGAATGGGTGCAGCCACTACTGGAAGACCTGAAAGGGCCTGTCAGTTGGGGAATGCGNCCCTAAGGCATNTCTTATGGAGCGTTTCGNTCAATTATTCTTGATGATCNTGGCCGTGNCGCTGTTGGCCTCGACAGGGTTGGCTGCTACAGTGAGCGGCGCGGATTCAGCGATACCTGATGGTGGTGAGCCCAACGTTCGCGCAACGCTGATCTCTGAAGTCACCAGTGTTGAACCTGGCAAACCTTTCTGGGTTGGGCTTAGGCAGCAAATCAAACCTGGGTGGCACACCTATTGGAGAAACGCCGGTGACGCCGGCGCGCCGACCCGGCTTTATTGGGATCTGCCTCAGGGTTTCACNGCCTCCGAAATCCATTGGCCATTTCCAGAGAGGATTCCTTATGGCCCGCTCATAAACTTCGGGTATCACGACGAGGTTTTGTTGCTGGTGCAAATAACCCCACCCGAGAATCCTAGTGGATCGCAGTTTGAGCTTTCTGCCAGGGCAGAGTGGCTGGTTTGTGAAGAAATCTGTATTCCAGAAGATGCAAGTTTGAAAATCATTTTGCCGNTNGGGGAGACAGCAGTCAGGGACGAGCGCTTTCGTGATTTATTTGCGAGTACCAGACTGAGGTTTCCGCAGCAGTTGGCGGTGCAAGCCAGTGCGGAAGTTGTAGGCGAAAATATATCTCTGNTTATTAACCTGCCGGGCTTTGCGGCGAACAGAATNCAACGAGTCGAATACTTTCCTTTCAATGAAGATGTTATTGATCATGCGGCGGCTCAGGAGCCAGTGTTTTCAGAATCGGGTATTCAGATTTCCCTGCAGCAGGGATGGGAGTTTGATCCCAAAAGCTCATCAATGGACGGAATTATCGTGGTTACTGAGGACGTTGGTGACGTGCTACAAACGGCGATGGTAGTAAGGCCCACAATAGGTGCCGCAACTGTTGGAATTGGNTTGTTGAACGCTATCATTTTTGCATTCCTTGGCGGAATGATTCTCAANTTGATGCCCTGTGTCTTTCCAGTGTTATCGATAAAAATTCTGTCGTTGGTTGATTCATCTGNGGAGACGTCAATCAAATTACATAGTGCTGCCTATTTTGTCGGCGTAGTTGCCAGCTTCCTTTTAGTCGCTATCGTTCTTCTTGCGTTACGAGCGGCAGGTGAGCAGATTGGGTGGGGTTTNCAACTGCAATCNCCAACCGTAGTGGCCCTGCTGGCCTATCTGTTCGTGGTCATTGGTTTTAGTCTTTCGGGTTTTTTTCAGGTCGGTCTGTCCTGGACTGGTGTCGGTGATTCGTTCACCCGAAACAGTGGCTATCTTGGTTCGTTTTCGACCGGGGTATTGGCCAGTGTCGTCGCTGCTCCCTGTACTGCTCCTTTTATGGGGGCCGCATTGGGTTTCGCGCTGACCCAGAGTGGTGTGACAGCATTAACCGTGTTTGCGGCTTTGGGTGCNGGTATGGCTACCCCATATTGCGCGTTGTGCGTAATACCGGGGCTATTGAATCGTTTGCCTAAACCAGGTCCCTGGATGGTCACGCTCAAGGAGTTTCTTGCGTTTCCAATGTACGCCTCTGCTGTGTGGTTGATCTGGGTGCTCAACATTCAGGCTGGTATAGACGGTGTGTTCTACGTGTTGTCTGGACTGTTGGTGCTAAGTTTTGCGATTTGGCTGTCACTGCGCGCGACTTATTCTTATCTGGTGAAAGTTCTGGTAGTTGTGCTTGTTCTGTCTTCGGTTGCCCTTACCACTCTCTTAGAGACGCAGAATGAGGGGGCTTCACCGAGTGAAGAAAGTGGGATCGTTCCCTATAGCAAAGAAGCATTGTCAAAAGCTCGTCGTGAAGGTCCCGTATTCGTAAATTTTACTGCGGCGTGGTGCATAACCTGTAAAGTAAACGAATTGGCTGCGCTGCAATCTGATCGGGTCATGAGAGCCTTCCAGGAGAAAGGAATTAGCTATTTGCGGGGCGATTGGACGAACGAAGACCCCGTCATTACGGCGGCTTTAGCCGAGTTCTCACGGACCGGAGTACCGTTTTACCTTTTGTATCCTGGTGATGGCGGCGAAGCCAGGGTCCTGCCACAAATACTTACTGAGAATATTATGCTGGAAGCCATCAGTGCACTTTAAGAGGTGGTTTTGTTAGTCGACGACAACGGGAATCCGCTTTATACCAATCGTTTGATCCACGAGGACTCGCCGTACCTTCGTCAGCATGCCCATAACCCCGTTGACTGGTTTCCCTGGGGTGAAGAAGCTTTCGCTAAGGCTCGCCAGGAGGACAAGCCGGTGTTTTTATCGGTAGGCTATTCGACTTGCCACTGGTGTCATGTGATGGAGCGTGAGAGCTTTGACAATCTTCTGATCGCTGAATACCTGAACGAGTACTTCGTATCCATAAAGCTGGATAGAGAGCAGAGACCAGACCTGGATGACATTTATATGACAGGTACTCAGTTAATGAGCGGCCATGGTGGCTGGCCTATGTCAAATTTTCTAACCGTTCAAGGTGCGCCGTTCTACTCCGGGACCTATTATCCAGCCGAAAACTTTCGCCATCTACTTGTGCAGCTAAACGAGCTATGGAAAACCAAACGAAATGAGGTGGAACGCCAAGCGGAAGAGGTGGCAGGTGCTATCTCAAAATATACCAATGCAAAAAGCGAAAATGCTCAGCTAGGAGACCTGATTACGGCAGGCGCGGAAGAGGTGGCTCGGACATTCGATAGCAGGTTCGGAGGCTTTGGCGACGCGCCGAAATTTCCCAACGAGCCGCAGTTGATGTTGTTGCTTGAGAATTCACGGCGCAATGACAATGACAACTCGCGGCGAGCACTGCAACAAACACTGGACCACCTTTATCAGGGAGGCATATACGACCAGGTTGCTGGTGGTTTTCACCGTTACGCCGTCGATAGACAATGGCTGGTCCCTCATTTCGAAAAGATGCTTTACAACCAGGCGCAGCTTCTACCGCTCTATGCCCAAGGTTCTGTTGAACTGAATAAGCCTGCTTACAGGCGAATTGCTATGGAGATCGGCGACTATGTGTTGCGAGATATGCTTAGTCCAGATGGCGCGTTTTACTCAGCAACCGATGCAGATTCGGAAGGAGATGAGGGGCTGTTCTTTACCTGGACCCTAGAGGAACTTGCTGTCGTCTTATCAGTGGATGACCTTTCACTGGTTCGGGAGGTTTATGGGGTTAGTGAGGAGGGAAACTTTGAAGGTAGAAATATTCTGCACTTAGATGAGTCTATTGAAACCTTTGCCGGAGATGACCTTGATTCCATGCTTGAACGCGTCGATCAAATCAAGTCCAGATTGTATGCGGCGCGGGAGAAGCGGATTCATCCTTTGCGTGACGAGAAGGTCATTACCGGCTGGAATGCCATGATGATTTCAGCCTTTGCTGTAGCGGGGCACTGCCTGGACTTGCCCAGATTCATTGAGGCTGCGCTGCGAGCTGCAGATTATCTGTGGCAACATCATTGGCGGGAACGACGCTTATGGCGTATCTCTTTAGGAGGCCATCAGTCGATAGCGGGTAATCTCGAGGACTACGCGGCGTTTGCGCGTGCGGCTATGGATCTTTATCGTATTACTCAAAGGCGTGAGTGGCTTGATAGAGGAGTTTCTGTTATTGATTCTATGAATGATCTGTTTTGGGACCAGGATGGAGCAGGGTATTTCTTGTCGAGAGAATCAGAGGATGGTCCGCTGATAACGAGGCCCAAGAGCCCTATGGATGGTGCGACGCCATCTGCAAATTCATTGGCGATTAGCGCGCTTGTACAATATTGGCTGGCTACCAAGGATGTCATGGTGGAACAAAAGATTGCGCAGACCGCAAGCGCTTTCAGCGGGCTGATGGTCAAGTCGCCTTTTGCTTTTTCCTACATGATTGTCGCGTTGCAGGATTATCTCGAAGGGCAAAGAGGCGTCATTCAATTCGCAGCGGAAGGGAAGGTTCGTGTTGAACGTCGTCATGTCGAGAACGGTGCTTTGCTGGAAATCGCGATCGAGTCTGGATGGCATATTAACGCTAATGAAACTCTGGACCATTTGGTGCCCACTCGGGTCGTAGGAAAGGACTTTTCTGTTCAATATCCTGACGGCATCTCTCGTAAACTCGCGTTCGTCGAAGCGCCCTGTGAGCTTTATGAAGGAGAGCTCAGCATAATAGTGCACGGTAGTGGTCCATTCACCGTTGAGCTACAGGCCTGCGATAACTCCAGATGCCTTGCGCCGGAAAAGCTCGTATTCCCTTAGGGAACGCTCAGCGGGGTAATTCTTGACTTTACTGCATGGCTGGTCAAACTGCATTCTTGAAATCAAGACGGACTGATTAGATATGAGTGTTTTTGGCAAAGATGAGGCTGCGATTAAGAAGTTCGCAGCAAGTGTGCCGGTACCCGAGTTCGACGAGACTAGTTTCAACAAACCGAAATCGCTTAACCAATCCAAGGTGGCCATTGTTACAACGGCTGCTCTCCACAAAGAAGGCGGGGATGGTTTTGAACTAGGCGACAGTGACTTTCACTATGAAACCTTACCCAGAGATGCCCGGGACCTGACGCTTGGGCACCATAGCGTTAACTTTGATCGTGGCGGGTTTGCGGCCGATATCAATGTTGTTTTTCCAATTGATCGTCTGGAGGAATTGGCTGGCAAATCTGTCATCGGTGACGTGGCCGAAAACCATTATGCCTTCGCTGGTAACCAATCAGAAACCGTATCAGAGATTCGTCTTGACAGTGGCCCACTTTGTGCCAAAGAAATGCTTAAAGAGGAAGTGGACGTTGTTTTGCTAACCGGCACATGACCTATGTGTCCGCGTACCTTGTGTACGCTTGCCCATGTTTTTGAAGCGGCCGGTCTGTCGACTCTCGTCATCACACCGATGAAAGAAGTAGCTGAACGCATGAAAGTCCCACGAGCACTCTATACACCCTTTCCAGTCGGTTTGTCGCTGGGAAAACCAAGAGATAAAGAATTTCAGTATGAGGTATTGCAGGCCGCATTTGGACTGCTGGAGGAACCCGAGGGTCCAGCTATCAGGGAGTTTTCAGTTAGCATAAGCCCAACCGATGGTGAACCGCTGGTTTGCTCACTTCCTCCAAGGATAAATACTGAATTGCACCCCGCTTTAGATGAGGCCCAAGCGCTAAAATCTGCCTATGACCGTGCATATGCGAAAAACAAGAGAACTTCAATCGGAATGCAGATCAGTGCCGAGCAGGTTCCTGAAGCCCTGGAGCGATTTGTGAGAATTGTCGAGGGAGAAGATTGGNAAGAGGTTGGATTTCCGGAAAGATCAATGTACGGAACAGTTCACGACATACGATGTTACTATGAAGAGCTCGCTTGTGAATTAGCTGAGGGGCCCATATCTCCATGGGCTACAGAGGAGTGGTTTTACGACAAGACCGAAGCCGGCCAACTTNTCCTNGGGGCNCGACGAGNGTTGCGAGAGAAAGACGCAGATCAATCGGTNTGGTTTGGTCTCGCGCCGGCAGGGCGAGAGTAAACAAAAAAGGGTGGGGACTAAGTCCCCAAAGTCCTGTACTCATTAATCCAGGCGTGCAGACGCCGCACCTTTGACGACCTCGACCCCATCCGCATCAACCGTCGACACGTCCATATCAGCGATCTGAGTACCGTCTTGCTCACGGATACCGGTAATGGTCGCTGTGGCAGTCAAGGTAGCCCCGGGGAATACCTGTGCGGTGAATCTGACACCGAAAGCGGTAAGGCGGCCATCACCAACGTAGTTTGTCAGCATCTTGCCGGTCAGTCCCATTGTCAGCATTCCGTGGGCAAAAACCGATGGATAACCAGCGATTTCCTCAACGTAAAGCTGGTCGTGATGTACCGGGTTGTAGTCACCGGAAGCGCCAGCATACTGAACGATCTGGGTACGCGAGAGATTCTCGCAGACCTGTTCAGAGTAGATATCGCCAANCTTTATGTCATTTGCGTTTAGAGACATAGTATTACTCCTTTGCTGTTGCAGGACGTTCTGTACGAACACCAACACTGGTCGCGGTGACTACCAGGTCACCATCTTGGTCGTAGTATTCCGTTACGGATTCGGTAAACGTAAGCTTTCCGCCACGACGACCTTCTTTCTCCCACGATGATCCCGGTTTTGATTTGGCTGACAATACATCATTGACCTTCACGGGCTTGTGATAGACGTAACGTTGTTCTGCGTGAAGGCCACCACCACCGCTACCTTTCTTACTGCCACNTTCACTAGGCTTCGNTGGTGTTATGCCGGTGGGACCCTTGGCTGATCCGAACCATTCCTGTCCAATCTTGGGCCGGAGGAAGTAGTCCGGATCGAATTGTGCACTTGCTTGTACAAAGGTTGGGGGTGCAAGAATGTCACCGGCTTCAGTACCTTTCGCATAGTTCTCGTCGTAATAGATATCGTTAACTTCGCCAATAGAGCGCGCAAACATCATAACGTGTCCAGCCTCTATCGGAAATCTGTCTACTGCCATCTCTGTTTCCCTTACGGTCTCGTTTATTTACTTGAGTCAAAAATACTCATAGCAGGCACGGGACGTCAAGTAGGTTTTGTCAAGCCGAAATAAACGTTCAAGGGGTTGTTCGCGAAATATAGCAGGGGTATGATTTTTGCTCCTGTTTGACACCACGTTAAGCGTTGGTATTCAAAGAGCCATAAGAAAACGACCTTCATAGAGCTAAGGGTATTTATGTCCAGACCTGTTCGTATTGAATTTCCCGGTGCGATTTATCACATCACTAGTAAGGGCAGCAAAGGACAAACAATTTTTCGTGATCGTGAGGATCGTGCAGTGTTCCTCAATATACTGGATAATGTAGTTAGCAGATTCTCTTGGCTGGTGCANAGCTATGTATTAATGGATGAGCATTTTCATTTGGTAGTGGAGGTCCTAGAAGCAAANNTATCGAAAGGAATGNGACAGCTNAACGGTGTATATACTCAGCATTATAATCGNCGCCATCATGAAGATGGGCCAATATTCCATGGTCGTTTTAAGAGCGTACTTTTTGAAAAAAACACCTATTTGTTGCCGGTTTGCAGGCATGTGGTACTCAACCCGGTTCGGCTAGGTACTCCTTCTCAGCTCAATCGTTATCGTTGGAGTAGTTTTCGAGCCACAACGGGTACTACGAAAACCCCTTCCTTTCTGCATACGTCTGACTTGCTGGCAGGGTTTAGCAAGCAGGATAAAGTCAGTCGACAAAAGTTTCGTGAATACGTTGAAGACGGTATTGGTTGCAATTCTCCGCTGCAAGAACGGAGTAACCAAGTGCTGCTTGGTTCAGCTAAGTTTGTTAGAGAAATGCAACCCGTTTTGCAGGGCGTAAAGATAGTGAAGCGGGGCCCTAAGCAAGCGCGCCGTCGTCGCAGTCTTTCTGCATTGTTTCGTACCGTAGATACGAAAGCCAGGTCCGAACGGAACGAACTCATTCGGCGGGCTTATCTAGAATATGGCTATACTTTGATGGATATAGGTGAACATCTGGGATTGCACTACACGACCGTAAGTAAGATCGTAAACGTAGGTATTGCGAACCGCAAGCGTTACTAACCCAAAAACGTTCGTTGCTCGTTACCTTTATTGAAGGTATCCTAGCGGCGCGAAAGTAGATAAGGATCAGACTCCGTGCGAAGGCTGCAGCAGAGTGAAGAGAACGAAGAGATCGACCTGACACCCATGCTCGATGTGGTGTTCATCATGCTGATCTTCTTTATTGTGACAGCTACTTTTGTAAAAGAAATTGGTTTGGACGTTAATAGTCCAGACAAGAATCAGAATATTAAGGATGCAGACAAGAAGAGTATCGTTGTTCGTATCACAAATCGTGACAGAATCATGATTCGTGGTCGGGACATTGATTTTCGTGCGGTGCGTGCCAATATAGAGCGTCTTCATGCTGAGAATCCTGAAGCTCCTGTCGTTGTTCAACCACATCCAGATAGTAAGACAGAGGTAATGATTCACGTGATGGACTCAGCGCGACAAGCTGGTGTCTATAACGTTTCCATAGCAGCGACTTAGCTAACCTTCAGGATGTCTATTTGTCTTGGCATCAGTATCAGAAACATGGGCCCACAGTCTGTAGGCTCTACCATGGCAGATATTGCTGTCGCAGCAGACCAAGCAGGTTTAGATAGTCTATGGGTAGCGGATCATATAGCGATTCCAAAGGATGAATCGTCTGGCTCAGAGGGTAGGTATTTAGATCCACTAGCAACTCTTGCCTGGCTTGCTGGAAAGACTGAACGAATAAAGTTAGGAACGGGTGTGTTGGTCCTGCCTTATCGAGAGACACTTGCCACTGCAAAATCAATTGCGAGTATTCAGGAATTATCTGGAAACNGGTTGCTGTTGGGGGTTGGTATTGGCTGGATGAAGGCTGAATTTAGAGCGGTAGGAAAGTCATTTAAGAATCGAGTGGCAGACTCTGTAGATGTCCTTCAATTCCTGCAAACATGTTTCACCTCCGATGAGGTCGTGCGTCATGGACAACACTTTCTGTTCAGCCCTCAGCCCGCCAAGCCGCCTATTTATATGGGTGGGTCAGCTCCTCATGCGATTGATAGGGCGCTACGATATGCAGACGGCTGGATGCCTATGGGTGAACTGAGCCATCTGGCGATTGAAATCGCGAATTATAAGTCAAGATCTGCAGCCCTGGGTCGACCCGATCCGGAAGTGGTGACATTTTGCAATGTCGATGGCTTTACTATTGCTGATGCACAGAAGTTGCTTGAATCGTACGAGGCAGCTGGAGTGACAACACTTGTTGCTAGTCGTCCTTATGCTGACGCGTCGGATTGGTTGGGCACGATTGATATATTGGCCGGCGCGATACAGTAGAATCCAGCATGACTGAATTTGTTGTATTCCTACTATTGTTGTTAGCCTAGGGATATTTCTACGATATCTTCAATGTTTTCTCTGCCATAGATGGTGACTGACCAAGGAGGGAAGATCCAGACGTATGAACAATGCCGCGATAAGGCGAGAGTAAATGTTTTTTGCGGTCACGTGATAGCTGCAGTTAAGGTCGCCTGGAAAACGTGAGATTATAACTTGATTATCTGCCTTCAGCTAAGTTGAATCGTTGCTCTGGCACGCCGATTACCCCAAGATTTGTAATACGGAAAAGTCCTCCGGCACCCGTTTCGTCGCTTATTCTGTTACCGGAATTGCGAATCGATGTTACATACAGTTCGTCAAGGTGTGCGCCGCCAAACATGACGGAACTTGGTAGCTTAACCGGCATTAGGATGCGCTCAATAAGTTGCCCCTCAGGTGTTATGCATCCAACTTCGCTTGAGCCGGTCAGCGCAACCCAAAGGTTGCCATCGCGATCGACAGTTGCACCATCGGAGCTAGTGTGATGTTTTCTTCCGTCGAAAAATATTCGTTTGTTCTTCAAGGGTCCATTAGGAGTATAGTCATACGCGAGTATTCTCCTGCGTCCATCGTTGAAATAAAGAACACTGCCGTCGGGACTAAAGCACGGTCCGTTGGCAACGATGACGTTATCTTCAAGTATTTCGATGTCCAGGTTTGCATTAACCCGATACAGCGATGCAAGTGCGCGATTTCTTACTTTTATACCCATACTACCAACGAGAAAACTCCCCTGACGGTCGGTTTTTCCGTCATTGAAACGGGTTTCATTTTGCTCCGCTTCAGGATCGCAGATAGGCTGCAGCGTGCCTTGGGTGAAAGAAAAGAGGTATAGACCTGTCTGGAGCGCGACTATAGCTCTATCGCTATCGACTATCGCCAGACTGCCAATCATCGTGGGTAAATCAAAGCAATGGATTATGCCATCTGCTGATAATCTTAGAATTTTTCCTTTTAATGAATCTACCCAAAATAGAGATTTGGACTGATGATCCCACAAAGGTCCCTCACCGAGATCATTGGTAATCGATGCGATTCTCTCTATATGGGGCATCGAGGAATTCCTGTAAACTAAATATCGATTTAGGGGTCCGAACAACCATACAGTAACTTTCCGGTATGTGTCGCCATTTGTATTTAGGCTACAATTGATCGGGTTACTACTCAATTGCAATTCAATTTGAAGAAATTACTTTGTCTATTGTTCGCGGCCAGTATGTTTACTGGCTGCGCATCTTTGGTTTCGGGTTTATCGTCTCGGATGGCAAATGATCTTGCTGATGTGATCCTAAATAGCAATGATGTGCACACCGTGCGTGAAGGTGTCCCTGCATACTTGCTCCTTATTGACAGTTTTTTGCTTAGCAGCCCTGAAGATGTGAATCTTTTATTGGCTGCAGCCAGACTAAACAGTTCCTATAGTGTCTTTGCAGACCCTGTGCGTCGAAAATTGCTCAATCAAAAGTCATTCGATTATTCGAAAAAAGCGGTTTGTATTATGGATGCTCAACTGTGTGACCTTCAATCAGTCAACTTTGAGGAATTCCAGCGAACCGTGAGTAACATGACTGTCGAGCAAATTGACGTTGCCTATTCTCTCGGGGTTGCATGGGCTGGATGGATACAGGCGCACAGCAGTGATTGGAACGCCATTGGCCAACTCGGCAGGGTCAAGGTACTTATGGAAAAGATAATTGATNTAGATGAATCATGGGACTCGGGTGGCGCTCATCTATACATGGGTGGATTAGAGACCTTGTTGCCTGCGGCCATGGGTGGGCATCCGGAGAAGGGGAGAGCTCATTTTGAGCAAGCGCTGGCGTTTGCAGGTGGCAAATATCTGATGACTCAAGTTATATATGCGGAGCAGTATGCAAGGCTGGTGTTCGACAAGGAGCTGCACGACCGACTGCTACATGAAGTGATTGTAGCGGATCCAGTAGTTGAAGGTATGACATTAACTAACCGAATTGCCCAAGCGCGTGCGGTGGAATTATTAGCAGAATCTGATGAATACTTTTGATTTGCTGAGAAAAACAAGTGGTTTTGTACTCCTTCTGTGGTTTGCTGGTGCGTCTTCNAGTCACGCGAAGACGTTTAAGCTGGCAACCATAGCGCCTGGATTTCTTGAATGGATGCAACAGTTACGGACCAGCACAAAACAGATTGAGCAGATCACCGATGGCCGTATCAAGTTCCGAATTTATCCGGGCGGGGCCATGGGTGATGACGTTACTGTTCTTCGAAAGATACGCATTGGTCAATTACAGGGTGGGGTGCTGGCTGCTGGGTCGCTTACCAGATTTTTCCCGGATCTACAGATCTACAATCTTCCATTGACTTTCAAGTCCTTTGAGGAAGTCGACTACATTCGGAAGCATATGGATCAAGGCATCGTTGACGGCTTGCAGGTTGGGGGGATGGTCAGTTTTCACCTCACAGAAACAGGTTTTGCCTATTTACTGTCGAAGGAACCCGTAAAAAGTGTGGAGGATGTTAGGAAACTTAAGGCTTGGATTCCCGATGGTGATCCAATCGCGGCAGAGTTGATAAAAACATTTGGTGTGAGCCCTATTCCCCTTAGTATTCCTGACGTCCTACCAGGCCTGCAAACAGGAATTATTAATGCGGTTGCCGTTCCTCCAGTGGTCGCATTAGCGCTTCAGTGGCATAACCATGTCGACTATATGTTGGATTTGCCATTGATCTATGTATATTCGATGCTGGCGTTAGACAGTAAATCACTGAGGGGTGTTAGTGAAGAAGATTTTTTGTTAGTCAAAGCGTCTTTGGACAAGGTGTTCAGGGAGGTCGATTCAAGTAATCGACAAGACAATAGGGATGCATTCCAAGCATTGAGAAGCCAAGGCATCAAGGTCATCAAACCAGACGAAAAAGACCTTCCGGCCTGGGAGATAATCGCTAAAAAATCAATTGAAGACCTAGTCAGATCTGGTGAAATCTCAGCTGAGATTGTAGGTATATTCCAAAATCATTTGATCCAATATAGAAATGAAGATCGTGCCGATGAAACTAGCGCAGAGTAAGGGGACTCTGCCGGAATGATCGCCAAAGCGCTTCGTGTCTTGCATTTGTTTGAAAACCTCACACTTGCGTTCTCTTTCCTAACCATGCTGGTACTAGCCGTTATGCAGATTGCACTGCGCAATTTCTTCGATGGTGGTTTTCTGTGGGCAGAATCATTTGTGCGAGTTCTGGTCCTATGGATTGCAATACTTGGCGCGCTGGTAGCTACACGCGAAAATAATCATATTAGTATTGATGTGATGGCCCGGTTCTTGCCCGAAATCTGGGGCAAGATTGTTTCCTTTGTGATCAACCTTATCGCTGCTGCAATTTGTATTACGGTCGCGTTTTATGCGTTAGAGTTTGTCGGTTATGAGTATCAAGATGGTACCATTGCATTCGCCAACGTCCCGACCTGGATATGCCAATCCATACTTCCGATAGGGTTCGGACTGATGGGCGTCAGGTTCTTCATGAACGGTATAAAAGGACTGTTTGACTGATGGCAGTTTTGTTGTGCCTTGGCGTTTTTTTGTTGGCATTGATCGGGGCTCCGTTATTCGTGGTGATTCTAGCCGCGGCAATGACCGGATTTTATTTTTCTGACATCCCGCTCACGGTCATTACAATTGAAATATATCGTTTGGTCGATACCCCTCTGCTGCTTGCCTTGCCACTGTTTACTTTTTCAGGTTACATCCTAGCAGAGAGTGATCTGTCGAAGAGGTTGGTGCGTCTGACTCAGGTATTTTTGGGCTGGATGCCAGGGGGGCTAGCTGTTGTCGCGTTTGTTACCTGTGCTTTTTTTACTGCCTTTACCGGAGCGTCTGGTGTCACAATTGTCGCCGTTGGTGCTTTACTATTTCCTGCACTAGTCCAGGCAGGATATAGGGAAAGATTTTCATTAGGTTTGGTTACTACTTCGGGGAGCCTTGGGTTGCTGCTCGCACCATCGTTACCGCTAATAATCTATGGCGTTATAGTTCAGCAGATGGACTTACCC
Organism: Gammaproteobacteria bacterium; assembly: GCA_002712135.1. Classification (GTDB taxonomy): domain Bacteria; phylum Pseudomonadota; class Gammaproteobacteria; order Pseudomonadales; family Azotimanducaceae; genus UBA7455. Next base: position 49,453 of record PASO01000008.1, on the reverse strand, counting down.
AATCCCTTCACGATACGGGAACTCTTTATTGCTGGATTGCTTCCTGCCCTGTTAATGATTGTGCTGCTGGGGGCCTACAGTGTTTGGTCTTCACGTGGGATAACTATTACACGTACCAGTTTTACGGGGCAGGAGGCCTGTCAGGCAATATGGGATATGAAATGGGAGTTGCCGCTACCAATTGTTGTTCTAGGCGGTATTTACTCCGGTTTCTTTGCCGTCTCAGAGGTGGCTGCGGTAACTGCATTGTATGTCTTAATCGTTGAGACGCTTATCCTAAGGGAGGTTAAGCTAGGTAAACTATCGAGTATCACTATCGATGCCATGGTGATGGTCGGTGGAATACTCTTGATCTTGGGAGTTTCTCTAGCATTTACTAATTATCTTATTGACGCTGAAGGCCCTCAAAAGCTTTTCGATCTCATACAAACTTTTGTCTCTAACAAATTCACGTTTCTGCTTCTGCTCAACATTGTGCTTTTGTTATTGGGAGCGGTCTTGGATATTTTCTCGGCTTTGGTGATTATGGTGCCGTTAATTGTTCCCATAGCGCTGGGGTTCGGGATCGACCCGGTACACCTAGGAATTATTTTTCTGGCTAACATGCAGATCGGTTATTTTACACCCCCCATAGGTATGAATCTGTTTATCGCCAGTTACCGATTTAAAAAGCCCATCACAGAACTCTATCAGAGCACNATACCATTCATGGCGGTGCTGCTTGTTGCGCTGCTAATAATTACCTANGTACCAGAACTGAGTCTTATTTTCCTCGACAGATAACGAAGAAAGATATCCTTACCTTCCAATGAGCCACATAAAATGTGAGCATGTTGGCCAAGGTTCAGAAGGCAACTCGATACGTGATGTATTGGGAGGGGATAATAAATTATAATATTTTCAATATAATCAGATATTTAAAATTCATTCCTAGAAATAGTCTAGCGTATTCAGGTGGAATCAGAAAATAATATCTACAAGCGGCTGGTTAATATTGGACTGGCACTGTCGGCAGAAAAAGACATCAACAGTCTGCTGGAGCGAATCTTGCGCGAGGCAAAGGAAATTGCCAAGGCAGATGCGGGGTCTATTCATCTGCGTACTAGCGATGACTCTTTGCGTTTCGTCATTGTTTTGAACGATTCTCTGGACCTTTTTGAAGGTGGAACTAGTGGACGCGAGGTAACACTACAGGAGATTTTGCTTAGCGACGCAAATGGTGATCCGAATATGTCGAATATAGCGAGTCGATGTGCAGTTGATGTTGAAACGATATTTGTTGATGATTCCTATACCTCAGATGAGTTCGACTTCTCGGGCGTACGTCGATTTGATCTAATCACAGGATATAACTCCAAGTCATTTCTGGCTGTTCCTCTCAAAAATTTTTCTGATGAGTGTATAGGAGTACTGCAATTACTAAATGCAATCGACGAGAATGGAGAGCCTATTGCCTTTCCTAGGAGCGATCAGTCGGTTATAGAAGCTCTTGCTTCTCAGGCATCAGTTGCTATCGAGAACCGACGCATGATGGATGAGCAGAAGGCGGTTCAGGTCAAGCTGGAAAAAGACGTAGGTAATCGAACAGAGGAATTGGAGCATGCGCTTTCAAAACTTTCCGAGGCACATATCATCCTAAAAGAATTGACGACCATTGATCCTGTTACTGGTATAAGAAATCGACAATATTTTGAAAAAGTGTTTCGTCAGGAATTACTTCGAGCGATTCGTCAGCAGTCCGATATAGCGCTACTACTTCTGGACATAGATCATTTTAAGAAGGTCAATGATACCTACGGTCACCTTGCCGGAGATGAGTGTCTTGCGGGTGTTGCCCGGGAAATAGATAATATGCTTAATAGACCTAGCGACGTAGTTGCACGTTACGGAGGAGAGGAATTCGTGGTGGTTCTACCGTATTTTACGGAGACCAACGCGGTTCAACTCGCCGAACAACTTCGCGAGGATTTGGAGAGAAAGGATTTCAAGGCGGATGGTACCCATATTAAGATTACTGTATCGATTGGAGTTTCCTCGGGCATTCCCAATAGTCTGGAGACAGGGCGAGAATTTCTAGCGCATGCGGACAAAGCGCTCTATCGTGCGAAGGAGTCGGGAAGAAATCGAGTGGTTAATTACACCTCTAAATAGCTCAAAAAGCGTACCGATTTCTCTGGGTGATCTTGTCTCATCTCAGACTTTGTAATTGGAGAGCGCCAGGGGAAAAATACTCGAGATTGCTGTCTCCGGAGAAATAGTAAGAGAGTCGTTTGAGCTCAATCTAGCAGACAGATTATCGTCACGGTTCACCATCATTTTTTTTGAAACGATCTAAATAACAGAATTTTGTGAGCGATAAGCATTAACAACTTTATCAAAACATATTTCTCTTTAAACAAGACTCGTTGCCATGTGTTAGTTCTTCACATTTCGACCTAGGATCTACGAACCGGCTCAAAACTTATTTGATCAGTGGTATTTTGTGCGTAATAAGAGAATGAATAGNGGCGGAACAGGTTGNTGGCACACATCTTTTTTCTAATCTCTATCAGGCATTTAANAGGTCTGTAGTGTTTATTGTGTTATTAGCTTGTAGCTTGAATTCAGGGAAGGGTCGCCATCACAGGTTACCTTGCCAGTGTCGATCAATCGAATCATTGCGGAAAATACCGATCGGGCTGCTGCGCCGTAAAGTTGTTTGTCCGTATCTACGTACATGACCGGAACCATTTTTGTGATTTTACTGTAGCCCTTCTTAAGGCAGTCAATGATTTGTTCTTCGCGCTCTAGTCGGTGGTCGATAAAGGCCTGAACAAAAATCTTGACGTCTCGAATGCAGGTGCCGTGCGTTGGCCAATAAACCTCTTCGTCTCGGTCGAGCAGTAAATTAAGGCTCTGCATATACTGGGTCATGTCTCCATCCGGTGGTGCAATGATACTAGTGGACCATCCCATGACATGGTCACCAGTAAAAATAGCGTTTTCCTGACGAAGTGCATAGCAGATATGGTTGGAGGTATGACCGGGCGTATACAATGCTTCCAGGGTCCATCCATCGCCCTCGATCAAGTCACCGTGACGAAGGGTAACATCAGGCGCGAAACCAATGTCACCACCTTCTTCTACTTGAACGCCTTGTGCCAACTTCCCGGCGCCATGAGGACCAAAACCATAAGTTTTAGCCAGCCAATNTGCTTTCAGCGGCTCAGCAGCAGGAGANTGATCCATGTGGGTATGTGTAATCAGAATATGTGTTACTGACTCTGCGCTAAGTGACAGTTTAAGAGCATCTATGTGCTCTTCTAGTAGAGGTCCCGGATCGATTACCGCCACATTACCGTGTCCGATTACGTAGGTCCCTGTGCCTCTAAATGTGAATGAGCTAGGGTTGTTGGCAATGATGCGTCGAATAAGCGGTGTCAGCTTCTGCAGTGTTCCGTATTTGTAGTCGAATTCGAAGGTAAAAGGGATCGACATATTTGCACCAAATTTTTGATCAAAGCTTAGCAGAAACNGCGTTCAATTAGCGGAGAAAGGAGACAGAATTCATCCTTACNAGCTTATACACAGAGAGCTACTTGTGTCAGTGTTTCATGCATTAGANAATAGCTNATTAGATTGNGATGATGTGCAGATGCGTTACGTTTTCGTTTTGCTGNTTTTATGTGCCTGCAAATTGCACGCCCAGGCGTTGNACCTGGNAGATAGATTCATCACTGTTGCGATAATGCAGGACCCTCCTACGTTAAATAGCATCATGGCAACAGACTTGGTGAGCTTCTTCGTTCTGGGCCACATTAACCAAGGTCTGTTGCGCTACGACAGGAGAGGTCGTCTTGTTCCAGGCGTTGCAGAGTCGTGGGATGTGCAACCAAAGCGCATAGTATTTCGATTGCGGCAAGACGCACGTTGGTCTGATGGTTCTAGGATAACAGCCCATGATTTCGTGTTTGCCTGGCGCAAGGTCAATGATCCAAAAGAGGCCGCACCATTCTCTGCAATTATGTATCCGATAAAGAATGCAGAGAAAGTTCAAAATGGAGAACTGTCGGTCTTGAAGCTAGGAGTCAGTGCCGTAGACGACATAACGTTGGTAGTAGAGCTNGAGTATCCATGCGGATACTGNCTTTCNTTGATGCCTCACGNAACTTTCTTCCCAGTCAAGGAAGTGTTCTACAGCAAAGTCGGACAGGAATATGGNGCTAGTCCCAATGNCTTGCTTGCTAATGGTNCGTTCCAGTTGTCAGAATGGAAAAGAGGTGCCTCACTGGTTTTATCCAGTAATCAGCACTATTGGAATCGGGATGCTGTTTGGCTTAGAAAGATAGTTGTGGGCTATATCACGGAAGATAACCGTACCCGGTTAAATCTGTTTGTGGATAACAAGATCGCGTTGGTAAAGCTTGGCGCCGAAACTGTCAACGATGCTTCTGCGCGCGGTCTCCGGCTTCGAATGTTTGCTACAGGGGGGCTAGCTTACCTGCGGTTTAACGTAAGCGAAGACAGTATCTTCCAGGCCAAGGTAATGCGTCAGGCAGTCCAGGCAGTATTTGATCCAGAGACCTTTGTGAACAAGGTGGTAGCCATTCCTGGATACAAACCCGCTTATTCGTTTTTCCCCAGTTGGTTGCGCGGTGTTAATGGTCGGTTTAGTGAGGAGTATCCTGTTCCCACTAGAAGTGTTGATGTGGCATTGGGTCGGAGTCTAGTAGAGGGCTATCGGACTGAATTACGCGTTGAACGTCTTCCAGCTATTACTATACTGACAGTCGCATCGCCTACTGGGAGNAAAGTCGCNGAGTACTTACAGGGATTGTTAAAGCAAACGCTAGGTATCGATGTTCGTGTTGACCAACAGTCTTTTANACAATACTTAGAGAAATCTCGCAAAACCCAATTCGATATTGCCGTTAGCAGCTGGTATCCGGATTTTGATGACATNATGACTTACGCGGATTTGCAGGCATCCTGGAATGCCAATAACCGGGGAAAATATTACAGTGAACAGTACGATTCGATCTTGCGCGTCCTGCAAAATACAACCTTTCAGAAGAAGCGGATGGATGCAGCAGCTAGACTTCAGGAGATCCTCATTGAAGATGTACCTGTACTGCCTACGGCAGAAACCGGCTCTGCGTATATTCAGCATCATAAACTCAAGGGTGTGGTTCGTCGGGTGTTTGGTCAGGACCCGGACTTCACCCATGCGAGAATCATTAAGTAAACTTGGTGGTCGACTATTGACGCCTATCCTCAATATGGCGCTTGGATTCATCGATAGCGTTTTTGTAAAGCGTTCAGCAGTCGTTTCNCNTCAGGATTCACAGTGCCCAGCTCGCTTTTAAACGAAGCGTTAGTTGGAGGATTGAGATTGTATTTGAGAAAGAAGATATTCTCTTTCAAGGTAGCCAGCACAGGGTTAACGAGCATCTTCAGCACCACGNATGAATGAGATANGTCGAAAATAACGTTGCGGAGTATCGCCAAGTTCTCTTTTGNTTTTCGGCACAGATTTTGGCTAGATTTTTTTCTAATTCGTCTGTCTATTCGTCGAATAGTGCTTCCGCTTCTGATTCCAACGCTCTGATCCGATCCCGCATTGTTTAAGCGATGGTGACAATATCCTCATATACGTCATTAAGCTCTTCGTACTAGTCTTCCAGATTACTGCCATCAGAATTTACTATGGTACGAAACTGTGTGAGCACGTGCTTTCATGGCTATTCATTCTCAACGAATTCGACTACTTCCAGTTGGAAGCCGGAAATTGCGTTAAAGCGAATTGGGGAGCTTAGTAAGCGCATCTTGCCTACGCCGATATCTCGCAGAATCTGGCTGCCGGTACCCACGAGGCGGTAGACACCTACTTCATTGTTGTGCCGCTGTATGGGAGGAACATCAGGAAAGTGATTAACTTGGGCTAAAGACTCTTCTTGGGATGGTTCTTGTCCGACAATGACCACTACGCCATTCCCTTCCTGTGCGATTTTTGCCATGGAATCGTGCAACGACCAACTGGGTTTCTCGCCTGGCCGTTCGGTCAGCAGAATATCTCTTAATGTATTTAATACCTGAACACGCACAAGACATGGGTGTTTTTCGTCGATGTCTCCTTTGACTAGGGCGAAATGAACGCATTCAGATATCTTGTCGGTATAGGTGTGCAGACGAAATTCACCCATGGCGGTAGTTACAGGTCGTGTATCTTTATGCTCTATCGTTTTGTCGTAGAGTGTTCTGTATTGAATTAAGTCGGCAATGGTGCCGATTTTAATATCATGTTGGGTTGCGAATGCTTCAAGCTCTTCACGCTGAGCCATGGTGCCATCTTCATTCATCACTTCAACAATTGTAGCTGCAGGCGTGTAACCGGCGATGCGTGCTAGGTCACAACCTGCTTCGGTATGACCAGCTCGAGTTAAGACACCTCCTTCCTTCGCAATAAGTGGGAATATATGTCCAGGCATCACAAGATCAGATGGCTTGGCATTCTTTGCGACTGCGGCACGAATAGTCTTGGCCCTATCGGCGGCGGAAATGCCCGTTGTGATGCCGTCAGCGGCTTCTATAGAAACGGTAAAGTTTGTCTCGTGAAGGGAATTGTTGTGCTCCACCATTAGCGGCAGGTTCAACTGTCGCGCCCGTTCTTCGGTGACGGTCAAACAGATTAACCCGCAGGCGTATCGTGCGAAGAATGTAATGTGCTCTGGTGTGACGACATCTGCGGCGATGATAAGGTCACCTTCATTCTCCCGGTCTTCATCATCCATGATGAGTACCATTTTGCCTTGTCGGAAATCTTCCAGGATTTCCTCGACTGAGTTGATCGGCACTTTAGACCTCAAATTTGTGTTCTAGCCAGGATTATAGGCGATATGGTGGGCTCATACGATGTTAGCTAGTGCACAGTATGGCGTATAATCCGTGCGGCTTATAGTAAGGTAGTCCGATGTCATTCGATAAGAACTCATTTATACAAGTGCTGCGAAAAATATGTGGCGACGATATGATCACCGATGTCGCGCGCTTGAAGGTATATGAAACTGATGGTCTAACGGCGAAGAAGCAGGTGCCATGGATAGTTGTGTTGCCTTCAACTGTGTCAGACGTGCAGCGTATTGTGGCGTTATGTGCAGAGCACGATGTGCCTGTTGTCGCTCGGGGTGCAGGAACGGGTCTGTCCGGTGGCGCAATGCCACATGACCACGGTGTACTGCTGAGTCTTGCTAAGTTCAATAAAATTCTGGAGGTCGATGAGAGGGCGTGTGTTGCACGTATCGAGCCTGGGGTTACCAATTTAGCAATTACGAAGGCGGTAGAACATCTGGGGCTATATTACGCGCCGGACCCATCGTCACAGATAGCCTGTACCATCGGTGGCAATGTTGCTGAGAATTCCGGGGGTGTCCACTGCCTAAAATACGGTCTCACCGTACACAACGTGATGGGCCTTAAGATAGTGTCACCCCAGGGAGAGCTGTACGAATTGGGTGGGGAGGCGCTCGACTCAGCTGGCTTTGATTTGCTTGCCCTCATGCACGGTTCAGAAGGCATGCTGGGGATTGTCGTAGAAGTAACGGTAAAGCTGCTGGTGAAACCGTCAGTTATATGCGTTGCGCTTGTGGCTTTCGACAGTGTCACCGCTGCTGCCGGTTGTGTGGGCGAAATTATCGCAGATGGCATTTTGCCCGCGGGTTTGGAGATGATGGACCAACTTGCGGCAGAAGCGGCCGAGGCCTTCGTGCATGCGGGGTATCCCACTGACGCAGCTGCGCTGCTTCTGTGCGAGTTGGATGGCAATGTGGATGAGGTGCAAGTACAGCATCAGCAACTCTTATCAATTCTTGATCGTTGCGGTGCGACAAGTGTTTCAACTGCGTGGGAGGAGGCGGAACGTTTCAGATTATGGCAGGGGCGAAAAGCCGCGTTTCCTGCGGTGGGACGTATTGCACCGGACTACTACTGCATGGACGGTACGATTCCTCGGAGGGAATTACCGGAGGTGCTTACGGCGATTTCTGAACTGTCAGAGAAATTTGCTTTGCCTTGCGCGAATGTCTTTCATGCCGGCGATGGTAATTTGCATCCGCTGATACTTTACGACGCGAACGACAGTGATCAATTACAGAGAGCGGAGGCATTCGGTGCACAAATTCTTGCGCTGTGTATCGAAAAGGGGGGCACTATCACTGGTGAACATGGTGTGGGTGTCGAGAAGATAGATCAGATGTGTATTCAATTCAGGGATGCGGAACTGGAAGTATTTCATGAGGTTAAATCGAGTTTCGATCACCAGGGAATCCTAAACCCTGGAAAAGCAGTTCCTACCTTAAGTCGTTGTGCAGAGTTCGGTGCGATGCATGTTCACGTGGGTGAGGAAAAATATTCGGATCTAGAACGTTTCTAGATGCAGTCGATTGACGGTACAGATTCGCTAAAAGAAGCGGTTGCAAAGGCACTTCAAGACAGCAAGCCATTGTGGCTGAGGGGCGGTAATAGTAAATCGTTCTACGGCAATCCGTGCGATGCAGATTGCACAGAGTTGGATCTTCGTTGTCATTCGGGTGTGATCGACTACGTGCCTAACGAGCTTGTCTTGAGGGTGCGTGCAGGTACGTCGCTTTCCGAAGTGCTTGAACTGCTCGAGAGTGAAGGCCAGATGTTGCCTTTTGAACCACCGAACTTTGGTGGTGCATCTACTATTGGTGGTGTCATCGCTAGCGGTTTGTCTGGACCACGACGGCCATACTATGGTGCTGTGCGAGATTTTGTGTTGGGTGTGTCGGTGCTGGGTGGCAAGGGTGAAGTCCTCTCTTTCGGCGGTCAGGTAATGAAAAATGTAGCGGGATACGATGTGTCGCGGTTAATGGTGGGTGCGTTGGGTACCCTTGGGATAATCATGGATGTCAGTTTAAAGGTGTTGCCGCGTCGTCCTGAAATCACGTTACGGGTTTCTGAACTACCAGATTCTATCAGTGGCCTCAGTGCTCATGCGAGAGTTGAAAGTCAGCACTACGTGCGTGTCCCTAAAGGGACAGATGTGGAAGGTGATGTGGTGGATGATGATTTCTGGCGACAACTGGCGGCGCATGAGCTGCCAAGCTTGCGAGCAGGTAACGCACTGTGGCGCATTTCAGTTCCTCCTTCGTCGACACAGTATCTTGATGAGGCCTCGGTAGTAGAATGGGGGGGAGCGGTACGCTGGGTTGCCGATCCGGAAGGCAACCCGCACGAAACGTTGAGCGCGGGCCATGCCACGCTTTTTCGCACTAATGATTGTTCGGAGCGAAATCGATTCCAGCCGTTAGATGCGGTGGTGTCTCGCATTCATGGAAATTTGAAACATGGTTTCGATCCACAGGGAATCTTCAATCCCGGCAGGATGACTTGGTATGCAAACTAACATCCATCCTGAGCTTGTTGGTAAGGGAAGAATCACCGAGGCAGAGGAAATCCTACGCAGCTGCGTGCATTGCGGTTTCTGTACTGCTACTTGTCCTACCTATCAGCTACTAGGTGATGAGCTTGATGGCCCACGGGGTCGCATTTACCTGATCAAGAATCTGCTTGAAACCAATAGTATTGACGATCAGTCCGTTACGCATCTGGATCGTTGCCTCACCTGTCGTTCGTGCGAAACGACCTGCCCATCCGGGGTGAAGTACGGTCGGCTGCTCGACATTGCGCGGGGCCTGATGGTAACAAGGGTGCGCCGACCCTGGCGTAAAGAAACCCTGTCGCGTCTCCTCCGCTGGACCACACCAAATGCAAGGGTTTTTGGTGCGTTGTTACGACTGGGTCAGTTATTTCGACCCATATTACCGGCGGTCATCGCCAGCAAGATCCCATTGAAACAGCCTTCCGTCAGACGCGATATCTCGTCGACTGCGCAGGCCAACAAGACAGTGATTTTGCTTCAGGGTTGTGTCCAGCGTGCAGCGACACCAGGTGTAAACGAGGCGATTGAAGATCTGTTGCAGGTGTCCGGTTATGCTGTGCGATACCTTACGGATGAAGGTTGTTGTGGAGGATTGGATTACCATCTATCCGACCATGAGACCGGAGTGCTTAGGATGCAGGCCCTGGTCGATAAGCTATATCCAGAGCTGGATTCGATAGAGGCTATAGTCTCTTCCGCCAGCGGCTGTGGTGTCACAATAAAGGAGTACCCGGAGATCCTAGATGGACAGTACGCGGATCGGGCCGCCGCCATCGTGGATAAGGTTGTCGACATTAGTGAGCTCCTGGGTAGTGAGCACTTTAGTTGTCGATCTGTTCGTGTTGCGGTGCATACCCCTTGCACCTTGCAGCATGGACAACAAATAGATGGTGTGATTGAAGGTATTCTGGGGCGTGCGGGATGTGAGATTGTGCCAACGAATGAAGGGTACCTGTGTTGTGGCTCCGCTGGGACTTATTCCGTCTTGCAGCCAACGCTGGCCAAACGTTTAAGAGATCGAAAACTAGGTTCATTGTTACGCGAGGAACCAGAAGTCATTGTTACCGCGAACATCGGCTGTCAGCTGCATCTGCAGAGTGGAACAGGAACCCAGGTGATGCACTGGGCCGAATTATTGGCTCGCCAGCTTAACAGTCCTGAATAAGGAAACTCCTTTTAAGAAAAATGACCAGCTTGCTGGTAAACCCACCACAAAAGACCTTTTTGTGCGTGAAGGCGATTCTCAGCTTGTTGAAAAATGATCGCCCTAGGATCACACACCATATCTGGCGTTATTTCGTACCCATCGTGGATTGGCATGTCATGCATAATTTTGCATGACAGCCCTTTTAGCAACTCTTTATTTATCTGGTACGGCATCATTTGCTCAAGCTTGGCCTGTTTCTCTTTTTCGTGAGCTGGATCGTTGAAGTACTGCATATCAATCCATGTGTCGGTGTAGACGAAGTCTGCAGATTGAACAGCATCTGTGGGATCTGTCGTGTGGCTTACCCAGCTAGATGAATTGATAATCTTCTGGACGTCCGAGTCGGAACTTTCATCGTCATCGCTCACTTCTGGTGTCGCAAGGGTTAGCTTAAGGCCAAGCTTATCGCAGAGAATTGAAAGTGAATTCGATACGTTGTTCTGAACACCAACATAGACCAAGTGAGTAGAGGAAATGTCTCGGTACTCCGACATGGTCAACACATCCGTCAGTGCCTGACAGGGGTGGAATCTCTCGCAACAACCGTTGATGACCGGTACCTGGCTTCCTGCTATGATTTTGATGAGATCACTGTGGTGCAGCAGGCGAGCCATGATGCAACTGACGTTGCGTGACAGATACTCGGTCTCGTACTCGATGCCCGAGAGCACGAAATTGGAAGTGTCCCAATCGATGTAGATTCCGTGACCACCAAGCTCCGTCATGGCTACCTCAAAGGATACCCGGGTTCTGGTAGAAGTCTTCTGGAAGATCATTGCAAGTGACTCACCTTGCAGCAGATATTTGAAGTCTTGAGTGTTGGCCTTTATTTCTGCAGCCTTGGCGAGAATTGACTCTAATTCTGCGGCTGTCAGGTCTTTCAGGTTAGGTATATGTCGCATTTGCTTTACTCATCGTTCCCGATGAGTCTCCAAAAAAAAAAGGCCAGCGGTGCTGGCTTTTCATGGACCTTTTCGTTTCGAAAAGGGTTCAGCGATTTCGTTACCCCGTTCCGCGAGGATGAGAAAAAGCGAAAATTACCGTATTAGATTGCGTTTGTATACCCTAAATTCCTCGCGTTGTATCGATGTAATAAACACCGTAGCCTTCTATATACGTTGGGTAGTGAGCAGGTAATACATGTGTGGTCGCTTTAATGTAGTCCAGCATCCTATGATGCGATTCCTTCAGGAGATTACTGGTCAAGACTTCTCCGTGGAGACAAGTCTCAATGTTGCGCCCACCGAGCAAGCGCCGGTGCTTGTCAAAGCAGATTCTTCCTGGGATCTTCGCCATATGCGTTGGTGGTTGATTCCCTATTGGTCAAAGGAGCCCACCACCAAATACGCCATGTTCAACGCAAAGTCTGAGACTCTGGAAAAAAGCAGCGCGTTTCGTGAACCCTTTCGGCGACGGCGCTGCATCTTGCCTGTGTCCGGTTACTATGAATGGAAGACGGAGTCTGGTGTCAAAGTGCCTTACTACATTGAGCCCGAGTCGGACGATGGATTTGCGCTTGCCGCTTTGTGGGACCGTTGGCGTGGTAACGACACGGTCATTGAGAGTTGTACTATCGTTACCGCCGCAGCACCTCAATCCATGGCGGCAATCCATAACAGAATTCCCGTGTATCTTACCTGTGATCAGGTGAGTTCCTGGGTGAACCCGAATGCCGACCGAAAAGCGTTGGCCGAGTTGCTGGTACCTGAGATTCGCATGCCTTTGAAGGTTACGCCTATGTCAACGTTTGTGAACAATTCGCGTAATAAGGATGAGCGGTGTTTGGAGGCGTTGGGTGAGGCTGTGGTTATTAGGTAGATGTCTATTGAAGCTGGTTGTAAGTAGATGTCTTTTGATTAGTTCCTGTGGAATTAATCTGCGACGCGGGATGCGTTTTGCCTTCGGCAAGCTGCATCCTAATCAAATACGGAGGGGAAAAACCACTTGGCGCCGGCTGGCTCCTCTAACAGTAGTTGTTGTCGACTGGTAAGCGTGGCGCCAGCCGGTGCTGTTACTCGTGTTCTGGACCAGGTTAGCTGTGATGCACAGTATTTGTAGAGTAGCGAACGTCGTTCGTGGTCCGCTGTCCATGCGCCTGTCCCGTGGGTTGTGGCTTCGCTGAAAAACACCATGCTGCCTGCCGGCGCCTCGGGACAGATAACCATTTCCGTGTTTGTTTCTTCACGGATTCTATTCGGCAATCTGAAGTGACTGTTGTGGCTACCGGGAATTACCCTTAGTCCACCGGTGTCCGGTCCGCTATCGGTCAGATTAAGTACTGCCACGCCGAACCCGTGAAGTGCCTGAAAACCGGGTTGTGGATAGTATTTGCCGCGTTCGGCGTAGGTGAAGGGTTCGGATGCCCCATAGTCGGAGTGCAATTTGCCATTGGGCATTCCCTTTTGCATTCGCATGCCGAAAATGCGATCCAGTCGGAAGGCGTCTCCAAGCTGCATCCGCATGATATCCATGATCAGGGGATGATCAATCAGGTCGACAAGGGGTTGTCCCCAGTCCAGAAAACCTGGACCCGATGGGTATGAGCCACCCGCCATACCAAATCGGTAGATGCTGTACGCGTGTTTCTCAGCGGCAACTTCTTCCCAATTCTCCGGTAACGGCGGGATCTTCTCGTCGATAAGGCTGTTTATTTCAGCGACTTGCTGCTTGGTCAATACATCTTTGATGACCATGTAACCCTGGAGGTCGTAGAGGTACTGAAAGTACTCCGCGTCTTCGTCGCTGAAATATTCCACGGGTGCTCCTAGTCGGAACTGTATCCGCTCTTGCCTGGTCCCGTGTCGCCCTCTGCACCTTCTTTGCTTGCGAGCGCTCTGTCCTTGGGGGCGCTGTCACGTTCACCACGGAAATCGTTGAAGGGGCCATCACGCCACTCCAGTGCGGCCTTTAGACCGTCCTTTTCCACGTGACGACGAAACTCACCGGCGGCAGGTCGATGCTTCGACATGGCCTCAACATCGGTACCCACCATGAGCGCGGTACGAATACCCATGATTTCATACTGTCTTTTGACAGCACGTTTGTTGTAATTCAATTGATCGTTGTCTATGTGTCCCATGCGCTTGGCAAACTTCATTGTGAATTCGTCCAAATCTTCGGCGTCCACAGCGTAATTTGCCCAGCCATAGGTGGCCATCTGTTCACCGGAGAACCAGTCGCCCGTATAGGCAAATTCGTGGGCTTTGGCCATAGGCAGATACCAGGGCGCCCACATCATGTCCATGGTCCCCATGGCTCGTACTGGTGGGTAACCAATTCTTGCATCCCTTGCGACGATGCGCATGTCGCACATGCTAGTGAGCTCTGTGCCACCTGCGAGACAGTATCCTTGAATTTGTGCAATCACAGGCTTTGCAAGTTCCCAGATCATCCAGTGTCCCATCAATGCGTGACGGGACCAGTCGTAGTGTTGTGGATGCGTGGAACCTGTATCTGGCATTCCCGAACGGTGACTGACGTATTCACTCTCCTCTGGTTGGGGTGCCAGATCATAACCNGCGGAGAAAGCTCGGCCGTTTGCTTTGAGAATAATAACGCCTATTTCCTGGTCGTATTCAGCTTCTTTCATGGCATCATAAATTTCACCGCGTAAAGCATGACTTAGGGGGTTAAGTTTTTCCGGCCGATTTAATGTGATGATGGCAACGCGCTCATCGGTTTCATAGGTAATGTTGTTGTATTCCACTTAGGGCGGCTCCTTTGCTTGGTAAAGATTAGACTGGGTAAAAGTAGTACCCATTGTAATGATGACACGAACGAAAGGCTGGGTCACTCTGTTGGCATCAACGCTTATCCAGCGCACAATGTGGACAATAACACTGAGGAAATGACATGAAATTATCATTTCTGGCACTACTACTATTGCCCTGCCAGCTTCTTGCCGTAAGCCCTGAGGCTGTCTACGGAAAAAACGGTATGGTGACATCTCGATCAGCCCTGGCATCCGAGGTTGGCATCGATGTCATGCGGGAAGGTGGTAATGCGGTAGATGCCGCCGTTGCAACAGCCTTTGCTCTTGCGGTGACGTATCCATCGGCAGGNAACCTCGGTGGAGGAGGGTTCGTCGTTGTACGATTGGCTAATGGCGAAGTGGTGACGCTGGATCATCGAGAAAGAGCGCCGTTGAGTGCATCCCGTGATATGTATCTCGACAGTGAGGGTGATATTGTGCAGGGTTTATCAACCAGGTCTCATAAGGCAGTGGGGGTGCCTGGCTCGGTTGATGGTTTGCTGGTGTTGCTTGAGACACATGGCACCTTCAATCGGCGCAAAGTGATACAACCCGCTATTAACCTCGCACGCCGGGGATTCCAATTAACCTATGATTTGGCTCGCCAGTTTCGGTCGGTGCTGGATAGGATGAAGGCGTATCCCGCCTCTATCGCCAAGTTTTCCAACAAAGGGACGCCTTATTCCCCGGGGGACATATGGAAGCAGCCTGATCTTGCGAAAACGCTGCAACGAATAATGGTCAAGGGTCGCTCCGGATTTTACGAGGGACCAGTGGCAGCACTGATTGCTGAGGAAATGGATCGAGGGGATGGCAACATCACAGGTGCAGATCTGGCGAACTATCATTCAGTATGGCGTGATCCGGCACAAGGATCCTATCGAGGATATGAGATCTGGGGAATGGGACCTCCAAGTTCAGGGGGCGTATTAGTCATTCAGATTCTGAACATGTTGGAGGGTTATGACCTGGGTGCTATGGGTTACGGTAGTGCCGCAGTAATTCACCATATGGTGGAAGCTGAGCGCCGCGCGTATGCGGATCGNGCTCAGCACCTCGGAGACCCTGACTTCTACGAAGTGCCGATTANCTTGCTGATAGACAAGCAGTACGCGCGTGAGCGTTTCGCAGATTTTGTGCCTGATACGGCGTCTGTGAGTAGCGATATTGATTCAGGGCGGTGGGTCCAGGAGAGTCCTGAAACGACGCACTTCTCCGTGATGGACCGTCAGGGGATGATGGTTTCCTTCACCACGACGCTCAACAGTGCATACGGCAGCAAGATTGTCGTGCCGGGGACTGGAATTCTTCTGAATAACGAAATGAATGACTTCTCGATAAAACAGAATACGCCAAATCAATTTCAGCTTATTGGTCGAGAAGCGAACGCGATAGAACCGGGGAAACGGATGCTGAGTTCTATGTCCCCAACCATCGTTACTAAGGATGGCAATCCGTTCCTGATTACCGGCTCACCGGGGGGCTCGACAATCATCACTACAACATTGCAGGTCATTGTAAACGTGATTGATCATGATATGGATATCGATGATGCGGTGTCCTTACCCCGCTTTCATCACCAGTGGTTGCCGGATCGGATTCTGCATGATGCATTCGCGATTTCACCAGATACCCGGGTGAAGCTCAATGAAATGGGGCACGCAAATATTGTCCAGTCCAGCAGGGAAATAGGCGATGCGAATTCGATCCAGTATGTTGATGGAGTGATGCGCGGGATAAAAGATCCTCGNGGAGAAGGCGCGGCCATTGGGTTTTGAATATGAAAGTACTGCTGATTGATGCTTTTAACCTGATACGAAGAATATTCGAAGCACGGTCAGATTCGGATCTTGAGTCTGTTGTCGTTGCTTCGAAACATTCATCTCAGCGAGCACTGCGTGAACATGAACCGACGCATGTCGTCATGGTGTTTGAAAAGCACGACCGGACGTGGCGGCATCTGCTTTATAATGACTACAAGGCAAACAGGTCGCCGACACCTGAAGTTTTACTAGGTGGTGTGGATGAGTTTGTTGCCGGGTTCAGAGAGATTGGTATCAACTCTTTTGCGTTGGATAGCTATGAAGCAGACGACGTGATTGCGACATTCGCATCGGGCGTGGCAAAGGCGGGTAATCAGGCAATCATTCTGTCATCTGACAAAATGTATCTCCAGCTACTTTCTGTGCATATTAAGGTTGCCAATCACTTCTCCCATCAATTTGTTGAAGAAAGCGATGTAGCGCAGCGCTATGGTGTTGGTGTCGGACAATTGACGGACTATTGGGCCCTGGTGGGAGATAGTTCAAATAACATCAAGGGTGTGCCAGGTGTTGGTCCTAAAACAGCAGTNAANNTACTAGGCCAATACGGCAGCCTGGATGGCATTTTGAAGGAAGCCGGCGATGACAAAGTTTTGGATAAGGTACGCCAGAATGAGCAGCTGGCAATTCGTTGCAAACAGCTGGTTACCCTCAAAACGGATGTGGAACTCGGAACCAATCTGCGTAGTTTCAGAATGACGTAAATGTGCGGTACACCATGTAAAATTGTGCGTTTTTTTCAGAGGTACTCAACNTGACAAGTCTTGCNTGTTTTAAGGCCTACGATCTGCGTGGCCGAATACCGGATGAACTAAATGAAGACATCGCCTATCGAGTTGGNAGGGCTTACGCAGAGTTTCTCGAACCCAACAAAGTAGTGGTTGGTCATGATATTCGATTATCAAGTCCTGAGATCTGTGATGCCCTNATAGAAGGNCTGTTAGACGCCGGTACGAACGTGTATCACATCGGTGAGTGCGGTACGGAGGAGATTTACTTTGCTACCGCACACTTTGAAATGGACGGTGGGATTATGGTTACGGCAAGCCACAATCCCAAGGACTACAACGGTATGAAGCTGGTGCGTGAAGACGCAAAGCCCATTAGTGGCGATACGGGCCTGGGTGAAATTGAACAAATGGTTATTGCGAATGACTTCGCATCTGTAAGCAACAAGGGGACAGTTGAACCCCTGAATCATCGCGACGCCTACATAGAAAAGCTCTTAGGCTATGTGGACGTAGATCAGTTGCGGGATCTCAGAATCGTGGTAAATGCAGGGAANGGAGGCGCTGGTGCCATCATTGATAAGCTGGAAACGTTTCTACCTTGTGAATTTGTGAAGGTTGATCATGAGGCAAATGGAGATTTCCCAAACGGTGTGCCAAATCCTCTTTTAGAGGAAAACCGTGAATCAACCATTGAGGCTATTAGAACAAGTAATGCCGATTTGGGGGTGGCATGGGATGGTGATTTTGATCGGTGTTTCTTTTTTGACGCATCGGGAAGGTTTATCGAGGGTTATTATATTGTTGGTTTACTTGCCCAAGCATTTCTAGAGCAGAATCCAGATAATAGCGTGGTGCACGATCCACGTTTGACATGGAATACGATTGATATTGTTAGTGCACACGGTGGTAGGGCGATCCAAAGTAAGACAGGACATGCCTTTATTAAGGAGCGAATGCGCAAGGAAGGTTCAATATATGGCGGAGAAATGAGCGCGCATCATTATTTTCGCGACTTCTCATACTGTGACAGCGGGATGGCGCCGTGGTTGTTGGTCATCAGTCTTATGAGTAGCANAGGTAAATCTCTAGCGGAACTGGTTGATGAGCGGATGAGACTCTACCCCGTAAGCGGCGAGATTAACAGGCGCATTGATGATCCAGTTGGGGTTATTGATTCGATAGAGGCCCATTACGCTGATGGTGCAATCGAAGTTGATCATACGGATGGTCTCAGCGTTACGTTTAATAACTGGCGATTTAACGTCAGGATGTCCAATACCGAACCGGTGGTACGCCTTAACGTGGAAAGCCGCAGTGATGAAGCGTTGATGCGAGCGAAAACTGACGAGTTGTTAACCCTAATGGGGGGCGAGGGGTAAAGAGTCCGAATTTTATTATCTTTTTGCGGTTGCTCTATGATGCTCGGATACTGATAGTTTCTGCAGGGTAATGAGATCAAGGAGAATTTTCCCAGACTCGGAAACAAAAGCGTCGGGAGTATAGGATTCGTCGNTTTTTGGTTCAGGGGCTTCCTTTTCCGCTGGCGCTATAACGCTATTTTTCACGTCAGTTTTAGCTGTCTTGTTGTTTTTAAGTAAGTCTTCTGCTTCATCAGAGACATCTTCTCTGTGCTGGAATAGCTGAGACTGACTATCGACATAATTTAACACGAGCTCGTCACCCGGGTAGATAATATCGGGGTTTTCAATATGAGGATTGACGTGCCAGATTTCTGGCCACATCGATGCATCAGTAAGGAACATTCCCCCGATATTCCACAAGGTGTCACCTTCTTGTACGGTGTAATAGTCCGNATGATCGTCTCTCAGTAGCTCATCTTCGGAGAATATNTGAGGCGATGCTTCGGCAACTGATTGATGATTTTCATCGAGNTCATCCAATGATGTTATTGTTTTTAAACCCTGCGCTTTTCGTTTTTTGTTTTCTAATCCGAGCAAGAATCGTTCGGTGTTGTTCTTTTCTTCGATGCGAGTCAGCTCGTTCAGACTATGGGTTTCGAGGTTTTCCTGTTGTTGTTGATATGCGATTATTTCCTGGGTGTAGATGAATTCTGGGTCAGTCTTTATCCGTGTCTCATGTAGGTTACGCAAATCTGGGACTAGGTGGCCTATGAGTGACATTTTCCGATACAGGGTCGCACGGATCGTATCCCACGGTAAAGGATCATCCAGTGAGCTTTCGCCAATAGTTTCTGGATCGAAATTGGNAGGATAGANAATATCAGGAATGATTCCTTTGTGTTGGTTACTTTCACCTGAAANTCGGTAGAACTTCATTTGGGTTAGCTTCAGCTGNCCCCGGCTCAGGGGTACTATTGTCTGAACTGTACCTTTACCGAAGGTTCTGCTACCTATGATGATTCCTCGTTGATAATCTTGAATTGCGCCTGCAAAAATTTCAGACGCTGACGCGCTGAGCCTGTTGACCATTACTGCTAGAGGACCGTCGTAAACTGTACCCGGATTTTTATCGGTAAGCAGTTCTACCCGATTACTCTTATAGCGAATCTGTACAATTGGTCCTTGCTCAATGAACAGCCCTGTCATTTGTCTCGCTTCAGTCAATGAGCCACCACCATTGTTGCGCAGATCAATGATGATGCCNGAAACATCTTTCTTTTTCAGATCTTGTAGTAACGTTCTAACATCACGTGTAGTACTGCGATAGTTCCTATCGCCAGCCTGGAAAGCTTTAAAGTCTGCATAGAACGCTGGTACGGTTATAATACCAATCTTGTGAGTTTGTCCGAGCTGTTCCAGTTTAATAACTTCTGATTTAGCGGCCTGTTCTTCNAGTTTGACAGTNTTGCGAGTAATTTGAATTACCTTTGACTCAGAGGCTTCCAATCCGGTAGGAATAATGTCGAGCCACACCATCGTGTTTTTCTTTCCACGAATCAGCTGAACAACATCGCTNAGTCGCCAGCCGACTACATCTACTATTTCATCCTGTTTCTGACCAACGCCAATAATCTTGTCATTAGGCTTTAGCTTTTTGGATTTATCTGCGGGACCTGCAGGAACGAGGCTGACAACCTTGGTGAAATCTTCCTCTTGCTGCAGCACGGCACCGATCCCTTCCAGAGAAAGACTCATGTTGATATTAAAATTCTCAGTNCTCCGGGGCGAGTAGTATTGTGTATGAGGGTCGTAGGTTTCTGTAAATGAGTTGATGTAGAGTTGATAGACATCCTCACTTTTGGTTTGTCGCGTCAATCCTAATCTACTTTTATAGCGTTTTAGCAATAGCTCTTGAATCTTATCGGGTTCCCTCCCAGCGAGTTTTAAATTCAGCACGACATCCTTGATTCGTTTTCGCCAGGAAGTGTCTAGTTCTTCTTCGGTGCTAGCCCAAGGGTGGTCGCGGCGGTCGAGGAGTAGTTCTTCATGTTTTGTGAAATCAAGACTATCAATGCCTTCTTCCAGAAAAGCGATTACTTTTTCGAAACGGGACGTTAATCGCTTGTGGTATACATTCCATATTAAAAATGCCGGTTCTAAGTCTCCGCTAATTAGTGCGTCGTCAATTTTATGTCGGTACACCTCGAATGAATCAATATCGCTCTGCAGAAGGTAGTGTTTTTGAGGATCCAGATTTTCAAGGTACTTGTCGAAAACTTTCTCTGAAAGGGTATCGTTCATCGTAGCGTTTACATAGTGTTTCTCATCTAACTGATCGACGATTTCCCGAGTGGTGGATGCGTGCACGGACATTGGTTCAAGTGGTTTTAGATTTCCTTCTACTGCACTTCCCAATGCCCCGACCGACGCCAATATCATGCAGATACTGATATATGCAGCTACTAACGCTTTCATAAACTGGATCCTAATATGCGACACCCCTGTGGGTCTAATTCTAGTTTAGTTTTGTGGCCCCAAATGAATCAAGAAGTACCATCTAGTCTATAGCCTAGTGCTGACCTATTGCACTGTGAGTGTGCGATAATTCACCGCCTATTATTTTATAGTTCAATGTAATGATAAACTTTTTATTTATCAATTTCTTACTTAAGTCAATCATGATGGCTTCGATTTCAGCAGAGGGAAATTTTCAAATTGACACTGAGNGGGNCAAAGGATCGCGGCTATTTTTTCGGACATTTTTTCGGCGCTTTTAAGGAAAAACGAGGACTATGTANTTNGATATCAAGGTTTTGATTAAGGGTCTAACGGACACGCTGAGTGTCTCTCAATAAAATAGAAGTATGAGGCGTGAAGAAGTCATTAACTAAATCAAAAAATCTGAAAATGCAAAGCGCCAGGGGCCCAAGCGACTNGACATGTACAGATTGAGAAAAATCTGTAGTCGGCAGAATCATTTCTTGTAAAAAATAAGAACATGGAGGACGTTATTGCCACGACGTCTGGACTACAGCATGAGGTGTTTATGCTTGATGATGACTCCAGCCTAATTGAGTCCAGTCGAGCGTTAGTCCACTATACGGGTAAATTTATTAATGGGATCACTTTCGATTATTCNCTAGGCCGAGGCGCGTTCTCGACCTTTTGTCTAAGTAGTGTTATCGCCCGTGGTTTAAAGTATCGCTTCTATCTTCAGCCAAAGCTTGGCTGTGGGGCTTGTGGCCAAATTGACATTTCCTCTTACGCTCTGCTGATATTCGATGTCTAGTTACTCGAGGTCAAGTCAACAAGTGAAACNATTGTTTAAGAATTCTCTGTTCCGACATTTTCTATCCGGGACGCTATTTGCTNCGAGTTTTGTCTGGGTGGCAGTCTATTTCTTTGATGTNGATACAGAAATAGTGACGACGTTTTTCATCATGTCTTTCATTTTCGTAGGTTCGATGATCTTGGTCGGGCTGGTACTGGCGCCAATAATCACAGTATCACGAAAACAAAAGTCGAAATTTGTTGATAGTTTTGGTGACAGTCAAGAGGGTATTAAAAACAACGAGAATCACGGGCCTTGAGACGACTTGCAGNTGCGCAAATTGTTTAGGTCTATGTTATCTAAGTGAATTGTCNGNANTAACTTATTGAGAAAGCAATAGCAGGGACGTTATTGATGCTCAAGATCTAATTTAAANATGGAGGTGTTGACCTTGTTTGGCTGGNTGAACTAGGGAAAACTATTGGCAACGGTGATGTGAATNAGAGTGTCGTGAACGAAGATGGGGTTACTGNTTCCNACACCAACATTATGCTAGAAGCCGGTCAGTCGACCCTTACCGACATTAGCGAACGCATAATGGTGAATAGTGACAAGATCGATGAGGCGCTCTGAAAGATGTTGATCGAATGTGGTTTGAACAGATTAGGGTTATCGTTCGAGCTGCCTAAATACTCGTCTTACTTTGTGGTCAGCTTTTGGATGACCTCATCAAGATATCGACTTNTATAATCTGCATACATGCACGAAGAGTGAGGTGTAATAAATATCTTCTCATGTTTCCAAAGCGGCGATGTTGGCGGCAGTGGTTCCTCTTCTGTGACGTCTAGGAATGCCCCCCCCAGATGTGCAATTACTGGTAGCAAATCCTCAGCTATAAGCGAGTTTCCTCGACCAAAGTTATAGATATAGCTGCCTTGTTTCATCAGTGATAAACGTTTGGTATTCATAAACCGATCTGTTTCGGTGNCCCCTGGAAGNAGCATGACTACGTGATCCGCTTCGGGTAGTAGTTGTGGTAAATCATTAATAGTAAAAGTGTTTGTATCNGTCGCACTTCGCCGGACACCAACTACCTGTTTTACGAGGGGTGCGAGCATGGTGGCGCAATAACTGCCTATATTACCAAGCCCGATTATCAAAACCGTCTGCTCGCTGAGCAATCGCGTACCGGTTTGTATATTGCGATCCCAAGCGCAATCACGATGATTTCGGATCATTGCTGGCATGCGATGATTCATGAATAAAAGCGCTCCTAATAGTGATTCCGCCAATATAGGTCCGTGAAAAGTTCCGTGCACCACGTCTATGTTGTCCTTGGGGGCAGGGGCTATCCAATCACGTCCGGCCGCTGGGGTGTAGATAGTTNTTAGGTTTGGGAAACGATCATACCAAGATGCATCAAATTGCCAGGCAAGTACGATGTCTGCATCAGAACCATTCTCCAAGAATAAGGTTTCTGTTTCGTAGTGCTCAATCTGCACCGTTGGTAAAGCCAAGTGTAATCGATCCAAATCTGAAGGTGAAAAACTTAGTGATCTTGCATCGTTGTCAATTAGAAATGTCGCGATCTTCATTTATATCGACGTATTATCGCTAAGATGATTAGTACTTTGCGGGTCTTTGCTAACGTAGGGGAGATAACAAAAATCTGTGAGTTTTGCAGGAGCGATGTTGATGCGAATGCTGTTCCGTAATCCAGTCGTTTGGTGGTTTTATGCGAGCCGTTGTAGCCGAGTGGATACTCGGCCTGGATCGCGAAGAACTCTTCATGATCGAATAAACCATTCCAGAAAGAATCCATATCAACTCTCTGTAGGGCTACGATATCAGGTGATTCTCGTCTTACAAGGTTGTCTATCTGAGATATGTTTTGTCCGGCTTGAGATTCTGATGGCAGTAATTGACTGAGATCCGTTGAGTGCGTAACCCAGTGGGGTTGAGCGTTTATGTCCGGTAGTAAGAGGGGAAGATAAGCCGTCAGTAAGAGTCTGATGACCGTCAATATTGAAACTCCGGCAGATTTACCACAATGCCATCGAGGTCAGCTGTCATTTCTATTTGGCAACTTAGGCGTGAATTTGGTTGTCTATCTGGATTTAGATCGAGCATTGAATCCTCGTTATGGCTTGGCTCACCAGCTCTATCGATCCAGGTATCGTCAACTATGACATGACAGGTCGCGCAGGAACATTCACCTCCACAGTCTGCATCAATACCCGGGACTAGGTTATTTATTGCAGTTATCATTATGGAGTCACCGTTCGTCGCATCAATAACGTGCTCGGTTTTGTCATGTTCAATGAATTTTACTAGTGGCATTAGATTCTCCAATCTAAAACGTTTACATGATATGGGTTGCTATTTGCCGATAACAAGATGAGTGTGGTACTAGATTAGTGTTTTTAGATCCACACCAAGGTCTGCTAGTTTAACTGGGTCTACAGATTTCCCATAGAGTTGCTTACAAACCATAAATTCCCGAGGACTGTTGACAGCATCGACAGCTACCACAGTATTTTCGTGAAGGTAGAATACAGCGAACTGATTTGTAGCTTTATCACCGCGTATGACCTCAGTCTCGCCGTCAGCGGAAAAGCCCATCATTTGTAATTTTAAGCCGTATTGATCAGACCAGAACCAAGGAATTGTTTCGTAGGTTTTATCTCCACCAATCATGTTTGCTGCCGCGACGCGTGCCTGTTCCATAGCATTGGGAACAGACTCCAGACGCAATCGACGGTTTAGTATGGGATTCGGATGATTTGTATTGTCTCCCGCTGCAAAAATATCGGGATTTGATGTGCGGCAGTATTCATCGACTATGATTCCGTTGTCGCATGCGAGGCCTGCGGTTTCAGCAAGCTCAATATTTGGAATGATACCGATTCCTACAATTATGAGGTCTGCTGGAATGCTAAGGTCGCCACACAATACCTTCTCGACCCTGGTATCCCCAGTAAAGCCACTTACAGAGGTGTTCGTTACGATATTAACGCTATGGGAGCTATGCAGTTCCTCGTAGAATGCGCTCATCTTCGGTGTGGTTACCCGCTGTAAGATGCGGTCTTCCATTTCCAGTACCGTGACGTTGTGTCCAGCAGAAACAATAACGGACGCAACCTCAAGGCCAATATAACCGCCGCCGACAATACACACATTATTTACCTGGGGAATTTCCGCCTGGATGTTGTCGACATGGTCAACGGCTCTTAGGTAGTGTATGCCGGGAAGGTCGCTACCTGGTGCATTAAGAATTCTTGGCCGACTTCCAGTCGCCAACAATAGTTTTTCATAGCTGACAGTATCGCCCGTTGACGTGATGACGGTATGCTCGTCCGGGTTTATCTTTGTAACTGTGACACCCAAACGCAATTCTATATTGCGTTCTTCATAGAATTTTTCTGGTCTAAGATAGACGCGTTCAAGGCCATGTTCCCCGGATAGATACTGTTTTGACAAGGGTGGTCGCTGATAGGGGATGTGGGTATCGTCCCCAATTATAATGATTTCGCCGTCATAGCCTTCCTGTCGCAGGCTTGCTGCATTCTGTCCCGCGGCGTGGCCGCCGCCAACAATGACCATGGCACTCATCTCATTCTCCCTAAATGGCGCGAAAGCAACTTATTCTACTAGAAGCGGATTGTGAAACCATGCTGACGTCGATTGTCAGGCGATAATGATGACTCGAATTGAGTCTAGGCGCATATCTGCACTAGTAATTGATTCTAGCAAAAGATCCTGAGTCACACGCAGATAGTCGAGTTCTTCTTCACGTACATTAGGGTTCACGCTCATGAGGTACTCGAGACGTTCAATTTCCGTATCGAGAGCTTCCTTGGTCTGGCGGGTGGCTAAGATTTTACGATCCATAAGATATTGATGGGCTTCGTCTCGAGCTTTGCTCAGCATCTCCTTGATTCCACTCAGCTGACTGTCGATTATTTTACTTAGTGTTTCCGGGGTTATTTCGAGAATTTCATCATTGAAACTTTGGTAAGCTAGCTTTGAAGCGACGTTTGATAATGTTGGTGTGATAACGCTTCGAATCACTGAGGGGGGAAGATAGCGATCTACCTGCAGTATAGCAGGTGCCACGCAATCAACTACGTGCAGCGTTTCTATGAGGAGTGTTCCTGACTTTATTTTAGGATGCTTGATGGCGATCGCAGTGCTATTTCCTGTTACGTCCGAAATAACTGCATCTATAGCCTGTTGGACAATAGGATTCTCCCAAGTGAAGAAGGTCACATCTTCTCGGGCTAGTGCTGTTTGGCGATCATAGGTGATACGGACGCCATCTTCTGGGAGCTCCGGATAGTGGAAATGATCCATGGTTTCGATGCTGACGGAAAAATTGCGCTGCATGCTCTCTGTTGGCTTTACAATGTGAACATGATCCCCGAGTGGTTCAGACTCAAGGCCAAACAGATCAAATGACGCCTCCATATACTCTTCGAGCGCGTCGCCGCCGGCATTATCTAGGATATCGGTAAGTATAGGAGCAGACACATCTGGCCGGTGTGAATTAAGTTCTAGCAGCCTGTCTCGACCTTTATTCAGTATTTCATTACGACGTTTGTTTTCCAGTTTTATTGCTGAAATGAACGGTTCTAGATCGGTTTGCAGAAATTGATCAAAGTTTTCGTCATAAAGAATCTGAGCAATTGGATTAGGAAGGGCAAACAAATCCATGCCTTCGTGGAACCACCGGAATAATTTCTCCATCGCAGTACCCGTTAGGTACGGCACGTGAATTGTCACATCGTTTTTCTGGCCGATACGGTCTAACCTGCCAATTCTCTGCTCCAAGAGGTCTGGCCCCAGTGGTAAGTCAAAGAGCACTAGATGACTGGCGAACTGAAAGTTTCTGCCTTCACTACCGATTTCGGAACAAATCATTACCTGAGCTCCCTGAAAGGTCTCGGAAAAATAATTTGCGGATTGGTCTCTTGCGACTAGGTTCATGTCTTCATGAAAGACAGTAGAACGAATTACTGTGGCACCTTTAATCTTTTTGTCTAGTGCGACTGCGACTTCCTTGTGAGCGCAGATTACCAGGTGTTTTTCGTCGCTCTCTTCAAGTCGACTGATCAGCCAGGAAACGCGGGTGTCTTTATCGATCCATTGTTTGCTCATAAACTCGGGATAAAATTCGTCTTTTGCAAAATCTGGGGGTGTAGCTAAGGGATAAGACGCCAGTATTCGCTGTGGGAACCCTTGGATGGAGGAGCGCACATTCCTGAATAGAACACGACCGGTGCCATGCTGATCTAGGAGGCTCTGGACAAGGTCTTCTGCTGACTTATCCTCGGCGCCGAATGCAATTTTGACTGCTGTCGTTGTCTTTTGATCTCCTTCGAGCAATAAACGTACATTTTCTGCAACACTGTCCAACTTTGTCTCTTCATTAAGAAACGCATCGTAATCATGGAATCGGTGTGGATCTAGCAGTCGAAGTCGAGCAAAGTGGCCGGCTTTGCCTAATTGTTCGGGGGTGGCTGTAAGCAGCAACAGTCCCTTTGATGCCAGTGAGATACTTGCAACGATTTCGTATTCAGGGCTCGAACCCTCGGGNGTCCATCTCAAATGATGTGCCTCATCAATTACCACCAGATCCCAGTCGGTGTCTAGGACCTGCGCAAGGCGTACTTCGTTTTCAGAAAAAAGATTCAGTGAGCACAGCATGAGCTGCTGAGCGTCGAAAGGATTGGTTAGGTTGATATCGTTATCCTGAAATTCATNGTTAAAACCCGGGGCGTTGTCCTGCTCGATCTGCATACATCTTTCTTCATCTAGGACAGTGAACTGTAGGTTGAAACGCCGGATCATTTCGACGAACCACTGAAATGTCAGCGCGTGAGGAACAATTACTAGAATCCTTTGTGCTCTTCCTGTTTGTAACTGTTGATGAATAATGAGTCCAGCTTCAATGGTCTTTCCAAGACCGACTTCATCGGCTAAGAGGACTCTTGGTGCGAAACGCTGCGCGACTTCATTGGCAATGTATAGCTGGTGCGGTATCAAAGATACTCTTGGTCCATATAGGCCTCTCGATTTTGCTCCCGCTAGTTGAACAGCATAGTTGAGTGTTTGGTATCTAAGGTTGAACCAGTGATTGTCGTCCAATTGGTGTGTGAACAATCGGTCTTCACTCTTGCTAAATCGAACGTTGGGATCGAGTTCGGTTTCTATAACAGCAGTATTCGTTCCGTTGAGGTCACCTTGGTAGACGTATAACCCCTCTCTTTCGACGACAGATGCCACTTTTATAACGAGGTTGTCCTGAGTAGATATTTCGTCGCCATCATTGAATCGAACACGAGTTAGTGGAGCCTGAGTCCGAGAGTAGGTTCGCTCTTCCCCGGTTAGATTAAAGAATACCGAAACTAGCCTGCCTTCAAGCCGGGTGACTGCGCCCATGCCTAATTCAGGTTCGGCATTACTAATCCACTTTTGTCCGGGTTTAAAATCCAACTGTCGATTCTCCAGTTTGTAACGACGTTTTGTGATGCGCTATTGTATAGATCATATATTCAACGTTAAGGAAGAAAGCCGTGGATGATAATAGTCGAACAGAGTTGGAAGCAGCCACATTTCGCCGCCTTGTGCAACATCTTGATGAAAATAAAGATGTGCAGAATATCGACTTAATGAATCTCGCAGGGTTTTGTCGAAATTGCCTTAGTAAGTGGTACAGCGCGGCAGCTGAGAATAAAGGAATTGACCTTAATTATGAAGAGGCGCGTGAAATTGTCTACGGTATGCCTTATTTCGATTGGAAGGATAAATATCAGAAAGAAGCTACCGAAGAACAAAAAGCCGCCTACGAGGCCGGGAATCGTGAACACAATTGAGCATATTATGAAGTTGTGNGGTTGTGGTGAGATTGAGGCAACAGATGCGTGGGAGCATCTTGTGGTTTAGGCTCAGTTGGGCTGACGCTCAGCGAAGTTGATGCTTTGTCACCCGATGTTTTTCAGTCTAAGAACTCACGCTGAGTCCTCAAATGCCGACAACGCTTGTTAGCTATAAGGCGTTTAGTAGATTACACCGCCATTTTCGCTTTTATAGATTCGTGGCATTGGTAGTCGTTCAGGGTGAAGTCCTGCATCAAGAAATCGTCAATGCTAGTCTGACCTCTATCTTGAATGTGAAGAGTTGGTAGTGGATAGGGTTTTCTGGAGACCTGCTCTTTTGCCTGATTTACGGCATCTAGATAGATATGAGCGTCTCCTAATGTATGAATAAACTCAAAAGGTTCCAGATCTGTAATTTTCGCTACCATATGTAGTAGTAGAGAATATGAAGCGATATTGAATGGCACCCCAAGAAACATATCCGCCGAGCGTTGGTACATTTGTAGAGATAGCTTGCCGTCAGCAATATAAAATTGAAAGAACGAATGGCANGGAGGCAAGGCAACTTGATCCGGAAAGACTTCGCCAGGATTCCATGCATTAACGATTATTCTCCTTGAATCCGGGTTGTGACGAATTAGGTCAATGGCATCGCTCAGCTGATCGATTTCCTCTCCATTGGGACCCCGCCAGCGCCGCCATTGCGCGCCATAGACTCGTCCCATATCTCCATTGTTTGTATTGAGCCCGAGTCTGCTTAGGTAAGCATCGTAGTTTGCATCCCAGATTTTATTGTGCCTGTAAATCGCTTTCAGGTCGTTGATATTATTCGAACCTGATATGAACCACATGAGTTCAGAAACTGTAACTTTCCAAGCGAGTTTCTTCGTTGTCACAGCGGGAAAGCCGTCTAGCATGTTGTAGCGTGCGTGTAAGCCAAATTTCGATATAGTGCCTACACCCGTTCTGTCGGAGCGGACAGCACCGTGCTCTAGGATGTACTTTAGCTGGTCCAGATAGGTTTTCATCCAGAAAACTATGCCGGGTAACCCGCTAATTTAGTTAACCACATTTTGATTCNCCGCAGTTCAGGCAGGTCATACAACCATCTTTCATTACCATGGCTTTGGTGCTGCATTTCATGCAGAGTTGCGCACCAGGAGGGAACCCCATGTCCTCTGCCACGGACNCGTTATTGCTGGCTACTGTCAACGCAGCACGTTTTTCGGCGATTAGTGCTTTGTGCGCTTCGCTTAATTCCTCGTCTTCAATTAGACCAATTCTACGCATATGCGTTTCCAGTACTTCACCAATCTCCGCGACTAAACTGGGCATGAACTTCCCGCCGCGTTTAAAATATCCACCCTGAGGATCAAATACCTGCTTTAATTCCTCGGCGAGAAAAGTGGCGTCACCACCTTTTCGAAATACTGCACTGATAACTCNAGTAAGTGCTAGTATCCACTGNAATTGCTCCATATTTTTTGAATTGATGAAGATCTCGAANGGGTACTCCTGCTCATGCTCGTTGCCTTCGTTTAATACGATATCGTTGACGGTGATGTACATGGCATGATCTGTAAGAGGGGTTTTGATTTTGTAGGTATAGCCGCGAAGCTCTTCAGGCCGTTCGATTTCNTCGTGCATGGTTTCTTTAGCTGGTAGTGCCGGCACTTCTTCCTCTTCCTTCTTGATGCTATATCCAACGATGTTCTTTTCGATCTTGATTGCCATTGGTATTGTTGCTTCCTCTTGTCCTATGTCTCTTTACCGNGTCTTTAGTATATGGGTTTTATAGTCTAGAATTTGCCATAGTAACCTTCTTTCATTGCATCAAAGAGGTTGGCAGCCGAATGCAATTCGCCGTCGTATTCAATCTCTTCATTCCCCGCAACTTCAATGATTTCTCCGTCATCAAGCGTAAACTGATAAGTCGTATTTTCCAGGTCTTCTTCTTTAACCAAGACGCCTTGGAATGCTTCAGGATTAAAGCGAAACGTAGTGCACCCCTTTAGACCCTGCTCATAGGCGTAAAGGTATATGTCTTTGAAATCATCGAAAGGATAATCCGTGGGAACATTAGCCGTTTTAGATATTGATGAATCTATCCACTTCTGTGCGGCTGCCTGGATATCTACATGCTGAATCGGTGTGATGTCATCGGCTGTAATAAAGTAGTCTGGTAGTTTTTCTTCAGCGTTATTTGAGTAGGGCTGTGCATCAGTATTAACCATCGATCGGTAAGCCAGAAGCTCGAAGGAGTAGACGTCAACCTTTTCTTTNCTCTTCTTACCTTCTCGGATGACGTTTCGTGAGTAGTGATGCGCAAAGCTGGGTTCGATTCCGTTGCTGGCGTTATTAGCCAGCGAAAGACTGATTGTACCAGTAGGAGCTATGGAACTGTGGTGTGTAAATCGGCAGCCTNTTTCTGTCAACTGATCAATTAGTTTCGGGTTTTCTTCTGCTACACGTTGCATATAACGTGAATATTTAGCATGAAGAACCTTGCCCTTGACCTTATCGCCTGCGCTGTATCCGTCCTCGACCATCTCCGGTCGCAAACGTAACATTTCACCAGTGATCTCGAAATCCTCATCCATAATAGGGGCAGGCCCTTTTTCTATAGCTAGTTCAAGGCCGGTCTGCCAGCCGACAATCGCTAGTTCTTTGGTGACGCGCTCGGTAAATGCTANAGAATTAGCATCCCCGTAGCTCATGCCCATCATGGTAATAGTAGATCCTAGACCCAGATAGCCCATACCGTGTCGGCGCTTACGCATAATCTCCTGCTGTTGCTCAGNTAAGGGTAATCCATTGACCTCGACGACGTTATCGAGCATACGGGTGAATATTGCTACNGCCTTTCGAAAATCTTNCCAGTTAAANTTTGCTTCAGNNCTAAATGGCTTATCGACATAACGACACAGATTGANCGAGCCTAGAAGGCAACTACCATATGGCGGCAGCGGCTGCTCACCGCAGGGGTTAGTAGCGCGCACGTTTTCGCAGAACCAGTTGTTATTCATCTCATTGACTTTATCGATAAGAATAAATCCCGGTTCAGCAAAGTCGTAGGTTGAAGACATTATCATGTCCCAGAGTCTGCGTGCGCGAATGACTTTGNCGATTCTGCAGGCTACAAGTCCCTCTTCATTCGTGACGTAGTATTCTTTCGCTGGAAAGTCGCGCCACAAAATGGTTTCTTCGTCCGATAGGTCGATTTCGTCGGATTCAAGCTCGGCAGGTGTAATAGGGAAGCTAAGAGGCCAGTCACCATCTTCTCTTACGGCCTCCATAAACTCTCGTGTGATCAGAAGAGATAGGTTGAATTGTCTGAGGCGGCCATCTTCTCGTTTCGCCCGAATNAACTCGATGACGTCGGGATGTCCGATCTCGAAAGTCGCCATTTGTGCACCACGCCGGCCACCTGCGGATGANACTGTGAAGCATGTNTTGTCATAAATATCCATAAACGACAGCGGGCCAGAGGTATAGGCTCCAGCACCGGATACATATGCTCCCTTCGGCCTCAATGTNGAGAATTCATACCCGATGCCGCATCCCGCTTTTAACGTAAGGCCAGCCTCCACGTTCTTGTTGAGGATATCCTCCATTGAATCCCTNATGGTGCCAGACACCGTGCAGTTAATGGTCGAAGTNGCCGGCTTATGNTCCTGGGCACCAGCATTTGAAATNATGCGGCCAGCAGGAATAACGCCCTGACGCAAGGCCCAAAGGAACTTCTCTTGCCACTCCTCTCTTATTTCCTTGTCTTCGACCTCGCTCAGTGCGGTTGCGACACGTTTATAGGTGTCATCAATGCTTTCGTCGACCCAATCTCCCTTTTTTGTTTTCAGACAGTACTTGCTTTCCCATATATCCAAGGATGTCTCCTGGAGCTTGATCTCGCTGACNTTTGCNGGGATTGCTTTTAAATCGGGTTTTTGAGCCGTTGAGTCCATATTTCNCCTACCGTTAGTGCTGGTTTTTATTGTTTTATTCCTTCCCTGAAACCGTTCTGATGACTCGAAGTCATTTCTAGGATTGAACTCAATATTCAAGGTGGGGGACTAGATAGTGTGCCAAATGAGTTTTTTAAACACAAGATATTGTTGATTAATGTTCTCTAAAAATGGAGCTTTAATGGAGATTTAGGGTCAGGTCTTGCAAAAATACGTTTNACCATTTGGGTCCGAATCTTGCTNTATCAGCGTCGCTACCTAGCACATTTACGGGGAAACCTAGACTTAGCNTAAGGTATACTGGAGNGAGTNTNGAGGCAAATCGTGATCAATTTAGTAATGCAGAATAAATGGGCTTGAGCTAAAAAAGTATTGTTGGAAAAGAGAAAAGAACTCACCCGTTAAGCTGACGAGATAGCTAAGGCGCATCGGTCGTTTACGACCTTTCTTTAATTATATGCCATTTTCTTTAAACCTTAGCCAGGAGTGAAAGCCCTTAGTTGGGCTTGAGGATCTTGGCTGGTCTAAGTGGTCGAATGCGCTTGGTCCGTTTGCAGTCTATTCTCGATCGGTATTATTTTGTGTGTGATATCACGTTGCTGCATCCTCTTATCNTCTTTGCGGAAACGAANACCGTCATAGCANTGGTTTTCGTTGGGTTATTTATGGCCAANGATTTCACCTCAAAGATCATCCAATTCGATGTCATAGATGAGTAGATCCAGGATAACTTATTTGGCAATCTTGAATTTCTGATCGTAGGGGAACTCGAGGCCATTCCTGGAGAAGTCAAGATACTCGGTTGTAGGTTTCTCTTCTAGACTGACGCGGATTTCAAGTCGGCAAAAGAATGCAGGATCAGTTGCTATTTAGTGTAGCAATGATGTTTTCGGACGCATTGGTATATCTTCTACTCGGAACTATCGCAAAACGAATTCGGGCAGGATTCTTGGTTCAAAATCATAAAAGTTTCTACGAAATTGTTGCGCGGGTTAGAATTTGTCCCCAAGTNGATAATTGGCACTGCNGTGCAGTTGCCAGGAGAAAACCGTGAGTAAGTCTAAATTGGACGCATTTTGGATGCCCTATACTGCAAATCGCCAGTTTAAGGCGAATCCACGAATGATTTCGGCAGCAGAGGGCGCTTACTATGTCACAGAGGACAGTCGTCGTGTTTTCGATAGTCTGTCGGGTTTGTGGACCACAGGTGCTGGTCATAATCGTCCAGAAATCAGGGATGCTGTTGCCGTCCAGTTGGATACACTCGACTATTCGCCTGCCTTTCAATTTGGCCATCCGCTGGCATTTGAATTAGCAGAGCGTATTGCAGAGCTAGCTCCTGATTCTCTGGACCAGGTATTTTTTACGAATTCGGGTTCGGATTGTACAGATACTGCAACAAAAATTGCTCGCGCCTATTGGCGCCAGGCTGGTCAGTCGTCCAAGACCAAAATAATCGGCCGCGTGAAGGGCTATCATGGCGCCAGTTGGGGAGCGATTAGCTTTGGTGGCATTCCAGTTAACAGGAAACTATGGGGGCCGGGTGTTGATTCTGACCATCTAAAGCACACGATGATACCTGGCAATGAATTTACACGCGGGTTACCTCAATCGGGCCTCGAAATAGCTGACGAGTTGGAAGATATCATCACATTGCATGACGCAAGCAATGTTGCTGCAGTAATTGTTGAACCCATTGCTGGTTCTGCAGGCGTAATTGTTCCTCCAGTNGGGTATCTAACCCGAATGAGAGAAATATGCGATAAGCACAATGTGTTGTTGATTTTTGACGAGGTAATTACGGCGTTTGGTCGGATAGGTGACTGGTTCGCTGCGACCGCCTTCGATGTGATTCCAGATATGTTGAATGTTGCTAAACAGATTACGAATGGTGCGATCCCATTGGGAGCTGTTATCGTTAAAGGGAAGATTTATGATGCGTTTATGGATGCTGGTGGTGTCGAGTACAACATTGAATTGCCCCACGGTTATACATATTCCAGTCACCCGGTAGCGTGTGCAGCTGCAATGGCCTCACTAGATATTTTGGAAAAAGATGGTCTAGTAGATAGAGTTAAACAGTTATCTCCCGTATTTGAGAGCAAGGTACACGAACTTAAAGGGACAGCATATGTTACCGATATTCGTAACTACGGTTTCGCTGCAGGAATTACGCTTGAGCCATATCCAGGAGAGCCCATGAAAAGGCCGATGGAAGTAGCACTTACTTGTTGGGAGCAGGGATTCTATGTGCGGTACGGTGGTGATACATTGCAGTTAGGTCTACCTTTTATAACCACCNAGGCTGAAATGGATAGCGTAATCAATGCGATTGGAGATGCCTTAGCGAACTAGTCATNGGTGAGTATTTGTAGCTCTGAATAGAGATTAACTTTACTTGTCATGGAGCGTCTCAGGTGCAAGATTGTCTACTCGNTGTTTTNNCTCATTGTTGNTCGTTTTAACAGCTCTTGCTGCTCAGANNGACATAATTTACATCGCTNCGTATCATTTCGTTTAAGCCCACATAGGNTGCATCTGATGATTCCGAGNTAGGCTTTTTTAACATCATCAATGGNCTGAAGGAGGTTACTCTATGGCCTGGCAGCGCTGGGACTGCAGATGGTAAGCGGGAGTATACATGAAGCTACCCTGTGTGCCGTATAGGTAGTGATGCTAATCAGCTTTCCATATTTTTTTATGAGACAATACGTTTTTCGCGACTGAACCGGGGTACGGCGCGAAACTACCTTAGTCACCGTTGTAACTTGGACCATAAATNTTGAAATCGTTAGCGCGCCTGTTTCCTCTCGTCTCTCCATATAAGTGGGTCATCGGTAGCGGGTTTGCAACATTCTTTATCGCGCGTTTCTTTGAGGTCGGCGGTTACTACATGGTGGCAATGGGTGTTGATGCTATCAATGGACTGGTAAATACCAACGTACCCGCTATACCTTACAGTCTGCTCGAAATCGCATTTGCAATTGTTTTATGTGTGATGATGCGATTTTTCTTTGTGGTGCACGCCCGCCGCGCCATTCGCCGCGCCGGTATGTTCGTTGCTTTCGATTTGCGGCAACTTGCTTATTCAAATGTACAATCTCAAGGAAGTCAGTTTTTCGCGCGTATTGGCGTGGGAGATATTATGACTCGGGCTATACAGGACATTCACCTGATAGAACGTCTTATCTCTCATGGCTTGGTGCAGGTGATCATCATGATTTACGCACCACTTTTTGGATTAACAGCGATGCTGATGAAGTCGCCGTCCTTGACGCTGCTGATTCTGCCGCTNTTGCCGCTTATCTTCATTTATGGTTACCTGATGTCAGGGGCAATGGCACGGACCTCCCGTGCAGTCCAAGAGAAGCTCTCAGCATTGTCACAGCACACACAGGAAAANCTGTCTGGCATTAGAACAGTGCAGGCGCAGNCCCAAGAATATAACGAAATTNAACGCTTCGGCGTGACTAACGATGCGTACGCGAAGGCTTTCTATGATCAGTCTCGCATCAGTTCTCTAATGACTGCCTGGACGCCGTTCTTTGCGTCGATTGCCCAACTAGGTATTTTGATGTATGGCGGTCATTTGGTGCTGAAGGGTGAGATCTCAGTGGGTGATCTGGTATTCTTTTTTACCTGTCTAAACATGCTGCTACAGCCAATTCGCATGGCGGGCTGGTTTATTACTACCCTGCAGCGTGCGGCAGTTTCTGCGGGTAGGTTGTTAGAAATATTTGATGCAGAGCCNGAGATTACAGATGCACCGTCACCGGATGCACCTTCGCAGATACGTGGTGAGTTCGATCTAAAGGNTCTTAGTTTTACCTATCCTGGGGCCAACAAGCCAGCACTAAGCAATATCAATCTGCACATTGACGCAGGCGAANCTATTGCGATTGTGGGACGTGTGGGTGCAGGAAAGTCCACCCTGCTTAAACAGTTCACTCGTATGGTAGACACACCGTCAGGGNANATTTTTCTTGATGGACACGACGTAAGGGATTATCCACTGTTTCAGCTACGTTGTCAGGTTGCTCAGGTACTACAGGATCCATTTCTGTTTGCTGAGCCGCTTAAGCACAACATCAGTTATGACGACCCAAGTCGAAATCTAGATCTGGTTTGGGACTCCGCCGACTCAGCGNCGTTGCGCAGTTCCATTGAGGAGTTTCCGGCACAAATGGAGACTGTGGTGGGAGAACGAGGCGTAACCCTCTCAGGTGGTGAGAAACAGCGCACCACCCTGGCGAGAGGACTTATTCGCAATGCACCNGTATTGATTCTGGACGATTGCTTTAGCAGCGTGGACACTGAAACCGAAGAGCATATTCTTTCGAGGTTAAAGGGTCTGCGCCAAGACATGACAACCATTTTGGTTTCGCATCGCGTTTCTACTCTGCGTCATGCCGATCGTATAGTTGTGCTTCACGAAGGGGAGGTGGCAGAGATAGGTGCCCACGAGGAATTGCTAGGCTTAAATGGGATCTACGCTGAACTTGAGCGAGCGCAAACTCAGGGTAATTCTCGACGGACGGTCAGCGCATGAGCAAGCAGAATTTAGGGGGCGGGCCGAAGCGTGATTATTCAACATTCGATTCTGAACTATCCGGCGCAGTACTGAACCTGCATCTCTTTGCCCGAATCATTTACTGGTTGAATCCCTATCGGTTGGTTCTGTTCGTGAGCGTTATACTGATACTGATTGCTAGCTACTTCACAGTGATTATGGAAATCATGATCTCCNGGGTTTTGGTGGACTACATCATTGTTGGTGATACGNAAAGTCCCATGCCGGATCTGTACATGATTGAAGCAACGCAATGGGTCGAGCAACAATTAGGTATAGAACCCATCTTCGCTGCTGGATTGATCTTCTTCGTCGTAATGGTTCTGTTTACGATCGCTGGTCATGCGCATCGAATGACTCTTATTGGGTCGATCGTGAAGGCATTGCGTGATTTGCGCCAGGATCTATTTACGCATATGGAAACGCGCCCCAGTTCGTTTTATGACAAGGTCGCNGTGGGGCGCGTTATGACGCGCNTCACCAACGATGTTGAAGCGCTTTACGAAATGCTTAGGGGCATGGGCAGTCTTGTAGGAGAGTTCGTTCCATTTTTCGTTGCACTCATTATTATGTTCTCTACCAGTGTAAAGCTTACACTGGTGCTGTTGATGCTGGTGCCTATTGTAGGCGTTGCTACGTACTTTTTTCGTGAAGCGTCGCGGGAAGTATTTCGCCTAGTACGTAATAGCGTCTCGGCGCTTAATCAAAACCTACAGGAAAACCTTGCCGGTATGCAGGTGGTGCAGCTTAGTCTTCGTGAAGAGCAAAACCTGGAAATCTACACAAACATCAATAAAAACAATCGTCGTTTTGAGTTCCGCTCGATCAACCTAAATACAGTTTACTCGGCATTCAATGATTCATTAGCATCCATAGGACTTGGCATCATTATATGGTTTGGCGGTGGCGAGGTAGTTCAAGATGAAATGACGCTCGGGGGTGTTATTCTGTTTACCCGCTTCATGAATATGCTATTTACACCGGTGGTGACCCTCGGTGAGCAGCTTAATGTGCTATTTCGTGCTATGGCTAGCGGAGAGCGGATCTTCCAAGCCCTAGACTGGGATGAGCAGATCCATGAACCTGAAANNCCCGCGCAGTTGCCGCCACGTCTTCAAGGTAAGATCGAATTCCGGCATCTCAGCTTTGGGTATACTGAAGACGCGCCTATCCTGNGTGACGTATCCGTTGTGATTGAGCCCGGCGAAAAGCTGGCGATTGTCGGTCCTACCGGTTCTGGAAAAAGCACCATGATCAGGTTGTTGGGACGCTTCTATGACTTTCCACGAAACATGATCTTCCTCGACGATATCGATTTAAACGACCTTCGTAGTCATGATGTACGTACTAGAATTGGCGTGGTGCTTCAGGACTTTCATATTTTTTCAGGTAGTATTCTTGACAATATTATTCTGAGAAATCCCAACATTTCGCGTGAGCGAGCCGTTCAGGCTGCAAAAAGCGTAAACGCCCATCCGTTTATCGATGAGTTGCCTATGGGATACGATACGCCGTTGGTTGAGCGTGGCGCTAACCTGTCTCAAGGGCAGCGGCAGCTTTTAGCTTTTGCAAGGGTGCTGGCAGCAGATCCAGAAATTCTGATTCTGGATGAAGCGACAGCCAGTATTGATACTGAAACAGAACTCCTGATCCAGGACGGACTGCACAAATTGATGCAGGGGCGAACGTCAATTCTTATTGCACATCGNTTACAAACTATTCAGGAAGCGGACAAGGTGTTGGTGCTGCATCACGGTGTGGTGCGCGAGTTAGGAACACAAGAAGAGTTGTTGGCACTCCGGGGTCTTTATTACACACTACATGAATTACAGTTCCAGGATGTTACGATCGANGACGATGGGAATCCTATCTAGTCTCGTTCATTTTTTTTCAATNAACTCGAACCAACTATCNCTTACGANGAATCCTCGGGATAATTCGATCCCCGAGTCATCCATCACCGCNATAAGGCTGGCGGGCTGTGCTTTAGGCGAGGTCAACCTTTTGGTCATTTGATGTACCGATTCGCCTTTAAGGTCCTGTTTCAATGGGGCTAGCCAATAGGTTTTCTCAAGGAGTGCATAGCTGTTCAAGTCATCGAATGTTGATGCAAACTCATCGGTTGTTAACCACCAGCCTCGTTCGTGGTCAGGATTGACTTCCGGCGGATATTGAAAATTATTATTGGTGAACTGTTGGTAAGGGTGAAAGAGACGCCCTTTCATGAAGCACAAGATGCTGGTGACGCTGAGATTCATTTCGTTCAATAGCTGAACTGCGTCTGAATTGCGAGTGAGCCTTAGCTGATGGTCAACTAAATGCGCGTATTTTTTGCCCAGACAATCCGCTGGNTTGGGCCCGTACCAGCTGNAGGGGTCATAGGGGTCGCCTTTTACTAGATAAAATTTTACCGCAGCTTCCCAATGCTGCGTGATACCCTCATGTGTTATCAGGAAGTCAAATTCACCCACGGTACGTTTATGAGCGTTGACTTGAAGGTTAGCTGCGAGAAGATCGAAATCCTGTTGCTGATCAAGCCAATATGCAAGCAAGCGTTCGAAATGCTGCCCCAACCTGAACCGGTGAGGATGTCGTGGGGTGGGGAGATTGTCGGTATTGATTTCACTTGAGAGTGAATTAAACCAGCTATCGCTGGGCCAGTTGAAATTTGCTGCGCCGTTGGTAACCAATGGCGAGCTATTCAGGCACCAAGCAAGGTCTCGNTGCTGACGGTCTAGATCGGGCATGAGAGGAATTATAACTGCTATCACGATGCGATGAGGTATCTGCAAGTAGTATCATGGTGTCATTTGAATGTTCAGCATTGATTTATGAGTATTAAAGTACANNTCTTGACGTTGGTGATGTGTTACGCCATCAAACGGCTACTGGAAAACTTATTTATTGAAGATCCAAAAANTTTCCGAAGTGATATCGGGACAGTGGCTCGCTTCGCGTTTCGTTTGCCAGACGAGGTGGATGTTGTTTCCGAAGAGGATAACGGCGTGCCCTACGAATGGATTTCCTATGGCAATTTGTCGGGCGATCAGGTGCACTTATATCGGCATGGCGGTGGTAATTTCCTGGAGACCACCGCCGAACATATTGTTAACCGTATACCAGAGGCGAGAAGTACAATAAATGAAATATCTGAGCCCATGAAGTCGCACATGTCCGTATCCGCTGAGGTCTAGTGAAAAATCTAGAGCCTATCGCAAGAGATCTGGTACTGGTTGGGGGAGGTCATAGCCATGTGATCGTGCTGCGCAAGCTAGGAATGAAACCTGTGCCTGGATTGCAAGTGACGTTAGTTAGTCCCTCTACGCGAACTGCATACTCAGGCATGCTGCCTGGATTGGTCGCCGGGCACTACGAAGAAGACGACATACACATTGATCTGGTTCCGCTTTGTCGATTTGCTGGCGCCAGGTTTATTGAGGCGAAAGTTGACGGTATTGATCCTCTTGGTCAATCAATTCAACTAGATTCAAGACCGGACCTTCGCTACGATATTCTCTCTATTGATGTAGGCATTACGCCTTTGCTTGATGTTCCTGGTGCTGCAGAAAATGTAATCCCGGTTAAGCCAATCAATGAATTCCTTGGTCACTGGCAGGTTTTTCTGGAAAGTGTCTCGAAAGGAGAAGTCTGTAATGTAGGATTCGTAGGCGCCGGCGCAGGGGGGGTAGAACTATGCCTTGCAGTAAATCATCGATTGCGCCAGTCGTTAGCTTATCAGACACACCCGGTTTCTGTTCACCTTATTGCTGACGATAGAGGTGTGTTGCCCGAACACAATGCCGGTGTGAAATCAGTTTTTCGGCGTACGTTCGAAAATGATGGTATTCAGGTACATGAGAACTTTCGTGTCGCATATGTCGACGATCGAACCGTAACGTCTACTGCGGGAGAGTCAATTCATCTTGATGCGATCTTTTGGGTTACGAGCGCCATGTCGCAAGCGTGGTTGCAAGATACTGGGCTATCCCTTACCGATGATGGTTTTATCGCAGTTGGTCGTACCCTACAGAGCGATAACTTTCCTAATGTATTTGCGGTTGGTGACGTTGCGCATATGACGTTAAGTCCGCGNCCCAAAGCCGGCGTTTTTGCCGTTCGACAAGGNCCTCCTCTGGAAAGGAATATCCGGCGTCTATTGGGTGGNAAGGCCCCGCTGGATTACCGTCCACAACGTGAGTTCCTTTCATTGATTTCAACTGGGGGTAGAAAGGCCGTAGCGTCGCGCAATAATCAAAGTTTTGCTGGAGCTTTGGTTTGGCGATGGAAAGATTGGATTGATCGTCGCTTCATGCGCCGGTTTAACGATCTTCCCGTGATGAGTCGAGAACCGAAAACAGGACTGCTCGCTGAATTTGATGACCAAATGCAATGTGGTGGTTGCGGCTCAAAGGTGAGTGCAGAGCTACTGACGGAAGTATTGACGGAGCTAGGTTCTGGAGTACGTGATGATGCTGCTGAGTATACGGTACCTGCGGGTAAAAGCATGTTGCATAGTATTGACTACTTCAAGAGNTTTGTAGACGACCCCTATGAGTTTGCTCAGATAGGTGTGACGCACGCATTAAGTGATATCTATGCGATGGGTGGTACCCCTGTTACTGCGTTAGCGATGGTGACAGTTCCTTATGGTAAACCAACAGTAATCAAATCGATTCTGCAACAGTTACTCTCGGGTGCTAAGCATCAACTGGATGCGGATAACGTTCAATTGGTTGGCGGGCACACAACCGAAGGAGCCGAGCTCTCGATTGGGTTCTCCGTTAACGGCATTATTGATCCGGCACAGATTCTTCGAAAGTCTGGAATGCAGGAAGGTCAGGTATTAATTCTGACTAAGCCTTTAGGCACAGGTACTTTATTTGCTGCTGATATGCAGCATAAGGCTCGAGGCNCGTGGATCAGTTCAGCGCTGGTCTCCATGAAACAGTCGAATATGTTAGCGCTAAATATTATGCAAGAACATCAAGTTACCGCTTGTACAGACGTTACCGGATTCGGTCTTGCAGGGCATTTGCTAGAGATGACGGCGGCTTGCGGGCTTGGTGCCTCACTTAGACTGNATGATCTCCCCGTGCTCGAAGGTAGTGTAAATACAATCCAGGAAATGAGNATTAGGAGTACCTTGCATCAGGGAAACAGAGAGTCAGCGTTCATGGTGCCGGATTTCGAGCACATAAAATTCGAACTGCTTTTTGACCCCCAGACCTCAGGAGGGTTGCTGGCGTCGATACCCGTTGCACTTGCTGAAAAGTGCGTTCGAGCACTGCGAGAGCAGGGTTATGCTAATGCTGCCTGTATTGGTAATGTAAATAGAGATGGGTTAACGCTGGAGTAATTATCAGGTTCCCTTCATTATCGGTTCAAAAAGATATTACGACTACGTTAGAAAAGCCATCTGAGGGGAACAATGAAACAACTCATACTCTTAGTGATTCTTGTTGCAGCACTTGTTGCTGGGTGTGCTAACAATTCTATCGTCGGNACTCGTGGCGTTACTGAGGCGAAGTGCAAAAAGGAAATGCTAGAATGCCGTGCTTACGTTCAGCAGGTTAACACAGCTGACCAGGCCAGGGNGCGCGGTACTATTGGTGCCGCTGTTGGTGGTGTATTTGGTGGACTGATCGGCAACGGCAATTCTGGTCAGCGAGGTGTCGGTGCCGGTGTGATTAGCGGTNGTAAGTCTGGAGCGGTCAGGATGGGAGNATGGAAGGAAANAATCCTTTATCGATGTTTGNATAATCGAGGGNCTANCCTGCTAGGCTAAGTCAGGGNTTATAGCAGCTCTAGGACCCTGAGCTCAATTTCNATATTATTGTCGGCGGTAGAGCGTCGTCCCCGGTGGGGCGTGCGGCCTTCAAAGCCGTTGAGCTGCTGTTAAAGTGGCTGGTGGGTTCGACTCCTACCTCTACCGCCAATACCTTTGTGACATAGTGCATCATAGAGTGACAAAGTTNTACTAATCAATGACTTAGAACACNATTAAAAGGGACATGGCGTGCCATATGAAGCATAATACGGCATTAAATGATATCCCTAATGGTATCCTCAAAATGCACAAATCTGAAAACACACAGGAGCATAGCTCTGATAGCGAGAAAGAAACGTGGTTTGAGAGCATTAATAAAACTCTACCAGAGGTCAATATAAATATTTTTAAAGAAGCTATAGAAATAGCAGAACAGACTTTCAAGAATATAAAAAAGAATTATGGAAGCCACTCAAATAAATGATAGAGCTATATTTTCATATCACCATCGAATTTGAACGAGAAAAGCTATCCATCCTCAGCCGAGGCGTTCGTCCAAATTATTAATACAGAGGTAGCTTAGTAGTCTCAAACTTGAAGTGCAGCGTAGGGGGNGGGCTGCTCGGCTAAAATTGACGCGAGTAAAGTGTTCGGTTAAGCGAACTACGCCTTCATAGAAATTTTTATTGTATGCAGACAGGTTATATCCGATGAGCCGCATCGTGCTGTTCAACAAACCATTTGAAGTACTTTCTCAATTCACCGACAAAAACGGACGCACAACGCTCAAGGGCTACATTGATATCCCGAACGTGCAGGTGTCCGGTAGACTCGATCGTGATAGTGAAGGCTTGCTGATGCTGACAGACTCGGGCGCGCTGCAACACAAAATCACACAACCGAAACATAGGGTCAGCAAAACATATTGGGTTCAGGTTGAAGGTGCACCACAAGATTCAGATCTGCAAGCCTTGCGCGATGGCATCGCTCTGAAAGATGGCACCACCTTACCAGCAAAAGTAACGCCGATGGATGAGCCTTACAATTTGTGGGCACGTAACCCACCCGTCCGTGAACGTAAGCACATTCCCGATACTTGGATCAATATGACGATCAGCGAAGGCCGTAATCGCCAGGTAAGACGTATGTGCGCAGCCGCTGGTTTTCCTGTTCTCAGATTGATTCGCTATCGGATAGGGTCGTGGACCCTGGATGGGATTCAGCCTGGGCAATACGTTGAACTTTAGATAACAAACAGTCGTCCCGAATAGCCACAGACTCGCATCACTATCAACCTCCGAAATTTATTCGCTCTTACTCTTAATCGTCCTTAGGAGTGTTCAGCCTGGTTTATTCTATCCAAACGAGCTTCTTCTTCCTCAATCGCGGCGTCTATTTCGGTCATGATCGCGTTAACGTCGGTACTTCTGCGATCGTCCTCAAACTTGCCGGACAGTATGGTGTCGGGGCTTAATTCTCCGGCTTCATAAAGGGCCCAGATTTCTTCGGCAAATCTACTGCTGATCAGCTCGGGAGCAAACTGGCCGTAATAGTTGGTAAGGTTGTTAACGTCGCGAAGGAGCATTGATCGTGCATGATTGTTGGCGGCGGCATTGACGGCCTGCGGTAAGTCAATAATCACAGGGCCATGCTCACCTACTAGTACGTTGAATTCCGATAGATCG
The DNA here is from genome assembly GCA_002712135.1 of Gammaproteobacteria bacterium. Lineage (GTDB taxonomy): Bacteria > Pseudomonadota > Gammaproteobacteria > Pseudomonadales > Azotimanducaceae > UBA7455. Next base: position 5,008 of record PASO01000008.1, on the reverse strand, counting down.
CCATGCACTAACCCGGCGCTCAGCATGCGCACAACATAGTCCATTAAGACACTATGATCATGAACTGCCTGCTCGGCAGTAAACGCCACATCACTCAAGCGGGGCGCGACATCACCCTCGGCGTCACAGATTAACTCCATCAGCAGCACGCCATCAACACAGCCATATTGAATCGGGACTCGAACACCGGCTTCCGCTAGTTTACGCAATGCATCAACTTCGGAGTTGTGCCATATTTCTTCGATTTGCTTACGCCCGTATTTTGAGCCCTTCTCCATCGCGCGAAGACGACGGCTATTGCCTGTTTTGCGACCCTCTCTGTAGGTAACCGCCTGTTTGAAGCTGCGTTTCATAGCTTCTTTATACACCTTAGCACAACGAATCTCTGTTCCGCAGCGCACTACAAAGACATTGGCTTCTTTACCGCTCATCAATCGACTGACCACGGCATCAATGATGCCGTCATCGATAAGTGGTTGAATTCGTTTTGGTATTTTCATGATCTCGTTTTACATGATTTTGGGGTGTGAGGGAACAGCAGGTACTGGTTTTATAGGGTTCAGATATTAAAATTTCGATGCAAATAATATCTCGGTAAACCATGTTAATGATTTAGTGTCTATCGCACATATTTGTGGATTATGTCGATGTAGTTGAGATATCCGTTACTGAGAAAGGTTGAGGTGATGTGGCGAAGACCCTGATATTTAGGTCTGAGAAGAACAGTCTACTTGAGCTTGAACCGAAAATCGGTGCGCGCATGATAACGAAGTTGGCTGGCTGGATTTAGTCCGTCGATACAACCATCATCGTCGGCCAGTCGATTCTGTCGCCCCATCTGGGGTTCTCTCCCCATCGCCTTCTTCTCAAATATCGTAATCCTTCCTCGTATCTTGTTTGATTCATGTAAGTTTGCATCTTGGATCATCGACATCACTCAGCTATGAGGGTCGNGCGCTTTGCGGCTAGTTCGATACGGCGCTAAACTCATGATGTGACAATCGCTACCCTCGCAAACCTGACTATTGCCTATGGCACCGACCAGATACTGGACCAGATTGATCTCTCGATAGAAAGCGGNGAACGAATTGCCTTGGCTGGTAGAAACGGTGCAGGAAAATCCACCCTGCTTGGCCTGATCAGTGGTGACGTCATTGCTGATGATGGCAGTATATGGCGNGCAGAAAATATAAAGTTTTCGACACTCAGCCAGNGTCTCCCTGNACGCNCTGATACCACGGTNTTTGAGTTCGTCTCTGGCGTTTTCGATGATTTAGGTAAGCATCTTGCTGACTATCACTATTTGACTCAGCAAACGACCGGCGATGCATTGGACACAAACCGTTTGGCGCAACTCCAGGCAGTACTCGATCACGCGGATGGCTGGAATATCAGCCATCGCATTGAAGCAACGCTGCATCGGTTAAACCTGGATCCCGAGGCATCCCTCGCGGGTCTTTCAGGTGGTTGGCTAAAAAGAGTGGCCATCGCTCAGTCAATGGTCGTGGAACCCGATGTTTGGATACTGGACGAACCGACCAATCACTTGGATCTTAAGGGAATTGAATGGCTTGAATCACTGCTTTTAGATTTTCAGGGGACCGTTTTGTTTGTCACCCACGATCGTCAGCTTATGCAATCATTAGCTACTGCGATTGTTGAAATAGATCGCGGTAAAGTCACTCGATACAACTGCGACTATGCAAGCTTCATTGAGCGCCGTGACAAAGCACGAGAGACAGAACTCGAGCAAAACAAGCAGTTCGACGATAAACTCAAAATCGAAGAAAATTGGATTAGCCAGGGAATCAAAGCCAGACGCGCTAGAAATGAGGGCCGAGTNCGTGCACTCGAGGCACTCAGAGAGGAACGAAGCAAGCGTTTATCCATGAANGAGTTAAAACTACAGGTCGATAGCGGAATNAGCTCTGGAAAAATAGTGAAGGAAGTGACCGACCTTGGTAAGTCCATTGATGGAAAGCTGATCATCCGGGATCTGGATCTCATCATCCAGCGAGGTGATCGGATCGGTCTACTTGGACCCAATGGATGCGGTAAATCGACGTTGCTAAAACTGCTGCTGGAAGAATTTCCACCGGACATTGGTAATCTTAAAACGGGCACCAAATTACAGGTCGCCTACTTCGATCAGATTCGCGAACAACTTGATCAAAAAAGAAGTGTCCANGACTACATTGCCGAGGGCCGTGACTATATTGCTGTGAATGGCAAGGACNTACACGTGGTTACTTACCTAAACAATTTCATGTTTAACCCCGACCAGGCACGTGCAACCATTCGAACACTGTCCGGCGGTGAACAAAATCGCTTGCTGCTCGCCAAGCTATTTACGCTACCTGCCAACTTTCTGGTACTGGATGAGCCTACCAACGACCTGGATATCGAAAGCCTTGAACTCTTGGAAGAACTACTGATTGGATACAATGGCACTGTANTGCTTGTCAGCCATGATCGAACGTTCATGGATAACGTTGTNTCAAGCCTTCTTGTGTTTGAAGGTAACGGTAAGATTCAGGAATACGTTGGTGGATATTCAGACTGGTCCAAGAGTTCCGCCAGCAAACAAGTCAGCGCTAACAGTACTCAAAATACTGATACTTTAACGTCTAGGTACCACAAACGTAAAAAACAAAAAGCTACCGAGCAAAAACGACTTCGAGATCTGGACAAGATCACTAAGCGCATAGAAGAAACCGAGCAGAAACTGGTGCTCGTCAACAAACAGATGGGAGAACCAAGCTTCTTTGAACAATCGCGTGAGCANCAAGCAGCTACCTACCGCAAGGCAGNCGCACTTGAAAAGCAAATCGTAACATTGATGGAAAAATGGGAGGTCCTTGAAGTCGGCTAGCGCAGCAGTTCTGCATCGTTACCACCACAAACCTAAAAAGGACGTGATCGATAGTCAGCAGGACGTGGTCTTGACTAATAAGAAGGCGGGTATGCTTTCACAATTTAACGCACAATCGGACCATGTGTACTCCTATAAGGATCTTGATTGATCATCTTGATGAGTGGAGTGACCTTGGCGAATTTTCAATAAATTTGCCAGGCTAGTTACAACATCTGGCCGTTCATTCCACAAATCATGCCGCTCGGTGGGATCATCCTCGATATTGTAAAGCTGTCCGGGTGAGCCCGCGACGGGTGGTGATGAGAACCATCCGTGGCCCTTGGTGTCGAAGACGCATTTCCACGGTCCCTGGCGGATGGAAAAGAATCCGGCTCCTGAATGGTGGATTAGGTCNCTCCGAATTGGTTCTGCGACCTGCTCTCCAAGTAGCAGTGGCAGGATATTTACACTGTCCTCCGGTGTGCCTTTGGCTAGTGGAATATCATTTATTGCCGCACAGGTCGCTAGTAGGTCTGTCAGTCCTACTAAGTTATCACACACCGTGTCTGGTTTGGTTTTCCCTGGCCATCTGGCAATTAGCGGTTCGCGATGGCCACCCTCCCAGATATGGCCTTTGTATCCGCGCCAGTCCCCGCAAGATTTGTGACCGTAGAGATTGAAAGCTAGATTGACACGCTCTGTTTCCATAATCCAAGGTGCTTCCAGCTCACCATCAACCATAGCCGCATCTATAGCTCTGGGTGCTGGCATTAGGTCGCCTGGTAGCGCACCGTTGTCACTGGTTACTAAAATCAGTGTATTGTCTGCCGCGCCAGTTCTATCCAAGGCGTCCATAACTTCTCCGACCATCCAATCCACCAGCCAGACCATATCACCGCGGGGTCCGGCATTACTGGTGTTTCTCGCGAATTCAGGCACCACTTCATCAACGCAGGGATCGTGTGGTGACGAGGGGCATAGGTACAAAAAGAATGGCTGTTTTTTTGTCGCCCGTTCTTCAATATATTGGACCGCTTTCCTGGCAAATATTGGATCTGGCTCACTATCTTCCCAGTCTATTGAGGTCATTCCGGGCCGGCGGCTCAACCATAGCCTCTCTGCACGATAGACGCTTGGGGGCTCAATGAAGCGATCATTCTCGATGAAGCCATAGGGCGGCTGTGCCGTTGAGCAACCTGAGGTGCCGAAGAAGTAATCAAAGCCGAGTTCGGTCGGCCCACCNTTTAGAGGCTTGGTGAAATCAATACTCTCTTCTTCTTCTCGCGTTGCCTCNGGCCAAGGCAAGGGAGCACCGAAGTCGATTTGTTTACCTGGCTTGGTGGAGTAGCCAAGCCCAACATGCCATTTCCCGACAGCGGCTGTGTGGTAACCAACATCCTTCAACATGCTAGCTACAGTGAGTCGCCCCTTCTCTATAAGAGGTGGCTCGTAGCCAAATAGCACAGAACGCTTTAGTCGCGATCGCCAACAGTATCGTCCAGTCAGGACACCATAGCGAGAAGGTGTACAAACGGTGGACGGGGAGTGGGCATCTGTGAAGCGAACGCCCTGAGCGGCAAGTCTATCCATGTTGGGAGTCGGGATCTTCGTGTTAGGGTTGTAACATCCNACATCGCCATACCCCATATCATCNGCCATAATGAAGATTATGTTGGGTCTATCNGCCATATGTCTTTCGNTTCTATCTNNTCTTTATTGNNGACAGCAGTTGNNGTAGNGATATTNTACTTAAGACCTGTTNNCCTTTACAACGCACCAAAGTCAGNTGGTGANTACTATGANTTTNTTACTCNGCANNGGAACCATATAAATTTTAACAATAGATTCGCTACCCCTGCCTAAAACAGCTACAAATACGAAAAAGTGAAGCTAAATTGCGATTTTTATAGGACAAAGTTTAGGACTGCAGCGTAGAATCGAGTCCTACCCCTGCCGTCATATTTCGCAAGAAGTTGATTAAAGCCAAGTATAGCATCCTCTTGTTGTGCAAGTGTTTCATCTTTAATGAGTTCCTTTAGCAAAGGATGACGTGACGGCTCACTCTTTTTAAGCAATCAGGAAAAATAATGTTAGAGAACCTCTATTCTATGAATGGAAAAATCTGTGTAGTGACCGGTGGCTCCAGTGGTCTAG
>PASO01000007.1 GCA_002712135.1 Gammaproteobacteria bacterium | reverse complement strand
GCCGGAAACCCTGCGGGGCAACGGATTCTATACAGGCGTGCTGGGGAAAACCGGCCACGTGGTTCCTTCAAGGGAAAACGCGTTTGAATACAGTCGCGACCAGCAGGAGATGAGCTGGGGCCGGAGCTCGGATCAGTATGGAGACTTCGTAGCTGAGTTTCTGCAAAATGCGAAAGAAAAGGATCGCCCATTCTTCCTGATGGTGAACACACACGATCCACATCGTCCGTTTCACAACAGCACCTCTAAAGCGCAGGGAAAGTCAGGCAAAGTGACACCCAAACCGGGAAAACTGAAATACGACCAGGGTATGGATGAAGTTCCAGAACCGAGTCGAATTTTTCAGCCGGACGAAATCGTTGTACCAGGATTTTTGCCTGACTTACCGGAGATCCGGGAAGAGATTGCCATGTATTACTCCTCGGTTCGCCGGGCGGATGATGTCGTCGGTCGAGTACTGAGCGAGTTGAAAGCCGCCGGCTTCGACGACAATACCGTGGTGATGCTCAAATCAGACCACGGTATCGCGGTACCTTTTGCAAAGACCAATGTTTATCGGCACTCGACCATAACGCCGTGGATTGTCCGCTGGCCGGGTAAGTTGAAACCGGGTTCCCATGACACGGAACACCTTGTGTCCGGAATAGATTTTGCCCCAACCATACTCGATATCCTGGGCATTGTAGCCATGGAAGGCATGGATGGAAGATCATTCCTACCCGTGCTAAATGGCCAAAAGCAGGATGGCCGTGATTATGTCTATACCCAGATCAATGCGATTGTCACGAAGGTTGACTACACCATGCGATCGATCCAGGGAAAGCGTTTCGGACTGATCTGGAATGCGTGGAGTGATGGGAAAAAGGAATTTAATAACGCGGCAATGCGTCGTGGCCTTACCTGGAACGCGATGGTCGATGCGGCCCAGACGAACCCTGCAGTTGCTGCCCGCGTGAAGCACTTCCAGTATCGAGTACCTTTCGAGTTCTATGACTACGAGAAAGACCCGGACGCGCTAAACAATTTGATCGACGACCCAGTGTCAAAAGCGTTGATTGAATCATATCGGTTAAGGCTTGCAGAGCATATGAGAAAAACCAATGATGTTGCACTACCAAAGTATGAGAATACACTGCGCTAAAAATTGTTATCATGCGCCGACAATTGAATACGTACCCTAAGGAATCCTAAGTGGCTGAATATGAAAACCTGCTGATTGATCGTGTGGGGACCGACGGGCGAGTCGGTCGGATTACGCTTAACCGTCCCGAAAAACTGAATGCATTGTCGGGCGAGTTGTTCAATGAACTGAATGAGGTCTTGCATGATATGGAGGCTGATCATTCTATTCGCGTCATCATCCTGCGGGGTGCCGGCCGCGCTTTTTGTGCCGGTTATGACTTGACTGCCTCCAACCATGGAGGCCGAGTATACAAGGTCAGGGATGATTCAAAACGAATGCTTCTTATGAATCTACGAACTGCAATGCAGCAGTACACTGATGTACAGATGTACTTCTGGAATATGGCCAAGGTGACAATTACTAGTATCCATGGCTTTGCAGCGGCGGGTGGTTGTGAGCTGGCGATGATGGCGGATTTGGTGGTGGCGGCGGACAACGCCAATATCGGTCACCCAGGACACCGGGGGCTGGGCGTGGCACGTAATGGAGTGATATGGCCACTCGTTATTGGGATGCGCAAGGCGAAGGAGCTTTCTTACACTGGTGAGTACATTACCGGTGAAGAAGCAGAGCGCATCGGTATGATTAACTATGCATGGCCGGAGGAGGAGTTGGAGGAGCGGACTATCGCTTTCGCGGATCGTATTGCAATCGCTTCCGCAGATCATCTGGGCATCCTGAAAGTTAACATGAACCGTTTTTATGAAAATATGGGTATCTACTCATCAGTGCGCAGCAGTACCGAGCAAGATGCCATGGCTCAACTCACCGAGTTTGCCTACGGATGGGGGGATGAGGTTAAAGAAAATGGCCTAAAGGAAGCTCTAGCCTGGCGCGATGGTCCCTATAAAGAGATGGATACTTATAGAGATAAGAAATAGGCAGTTAACGCTTCGTCGACTTTTCTTTGCCGCGGCTCTGCACAGTACGCCGTCGCGCCCCGATGCCTTCTGCCGATGGTCCCTTGTACTCTTTTGACATCCCGAGCTCATATTCCAGGGCCTCAGCAAACGGTAGATTGAAACCACCGTCGATCATACGTTTATACATGAACATCGCCTGCGGCACACAGGATAGGATGTCTTTTGCCAGAGAGATGGCAGCGGACATAAGTTCTTTCGGGGAAACAACATGATTGACCAGCCCCCACTCGTAAGCTTGTTGTGCAGAAATAAAGTTTCCGGTAAGTGACATTTCTTTGGCGCGTTGAGTTCCCGCGATGCGCGACAGACGTTGTGATAACCCCCAGCTTGGAACGAACCCTACCTGGGCATGGGTGTCTGCAAACTGAGCCTCTGTCGACGCGATGACAATATCGCAGGCGACCGCGACCTCTAGGCCGCCCGTAACGGCAAGGCCGTTGATAGCAGCAATGACTGGCTGGTGCAGTGAAGTGAGCAGCACGGCGGGATTTTTCACTGATGCTGGCTGAGCCTCGAAATCCGGGTCAGCCAGTTCGTTTAGATCCATTCCCGCAGAAAATGCCTTGCCGGCACCGGTCAGGATCACAACGCCGATGTCCTCGTCCTCTTTTAGATCTTTAACAGCATCCTGCAAAAGCGATCTTAACTCTAGTGACATGGCGTTCCGCTGCGCAGGACGATTTAGGGTTAGTGTGGCAATGCCATCTGTCTTATCTACGAGTAATACGGGTTCTGACATGTTATTACTTCGCTGCTTGTGCTTGTTTACGCAATGGTATCAGACGATCAGTTGATTAATATGGCTATAGCGTTGTCATATAAACACCATGCCAACATCGCTCATTAACAACAATCCGCTGAAATGTTTGCAATTGTGCAGGAACAAGCTTATCAATTAGCTACGCTAAAAAAGTAGCATAAGACCTGATGGGAGTTACCATCGAGTCTCGACCGCAAGCGAGCTAGCCCAATTATACTTCGTTTCGTATTATGGTTGTTTGATGATCATGGGAAATTACGATGAGCGAAGGCAAAGTAGCCATTGTTACGGGTGGCGGAACAGGTATTGGTAAACACAGCGCTTTCGCGCTATTGCAAGCGGGCTATTTGGTCACTATCGCGGGCCGGCGTCAGGAGATGCTGGACGAAGCGGTCGCTGAGTCCGAACTCAGTGACAGAGCGTTGGGTGTTGTGACTGATGTGTCGGACCCCGAATCTGTCGCCAATCTTTTTGGCAAGACGGTCGATAAATTCGGACGCGTGGATGTGTTGTTCAACAACGCGGGCACCGGAGCGCCTTCCATTCCGCTGGAGGAACTCACCTTTGAGCAATGGACACGAGTTGTGAATGTAAATCTGACCGGTGCTTTTTTGTGTACGCAAGAGGCCTTTCGCATCATGAAGGGCCAATCACCCATGGGTGGAAGAATCATCAACAATGGATCGATTTCAGCTCACGTGCCGCGACCCAATTCGGCGCCGTATACCTCAACTAAGCACGCCATGACAGGACTTACGAAATCCACATCGCTTGATGGACGAAAGTACAACATCGTGTGTGGTCAGATAGATATTGGTAATGCGCTTACCGATATGACTGCCAAGATGCAAAAAGGTGTGCCTCAGGCTGACGGTTCCATGAAGGAAGAGCCGACGATGGATGTTGAGCACGTCGCAGACGCAGTCGTACAGATGGCGGAGTTGCCTCTAGAGTCAAATATTCAGTTTATGACCATACTCGCATCGAGTATGCCGTTCATCGGACGCGGATAAGCTTCATGCTAATGCTCTTGTAAGTGCTAGCTGCGCATGCTTCTGGTGATACTTAACGGGCTCACCGATATTGAGGCATTCCCTAACTTCATCAATAGGTAGGCTAAGAAGATTTTCCCAGTCTTGGGCTGGTAGCCATTCCGCTTTGCGTCCAGCGCGATAACCTTGCCACATGGCGGCTGCGACGCCAGAACCGATCTCTTTTCGAAGTTTGAAATAGCCGACCAGTGCGATCGTTCCAATTCCACGATTACGTGTTTGCGCATAGGTAAACGCTAACAGACATGCCTCACCAAATGTATCGCGGCCGTATCCTGTAGTAACATGCCATAGATCGTGCATGTCTCGGATTCGTCTGGCGTATAACGACAAGCCGGGATCGGTGATCTCAATCACATCGTCGCTGGCGTCGACCAACTCCTGGGCGGAGATCTCTTCTTTCTCTACGAAGCTTAGGTAATGGCGTCCCAGACTTCCCGGCGGCAGCGCCCCAAGAGCTTGCCTATCCTGAAGAAGTTCAATGAGTTGACGCTGCTCAGTCAGTACCTGCTTACCCACAGGAGTTCCACGAAATTGTTTGTAGCAATTTTCTAGTGCATTGCCGGACATCGCGCGAATGATAATAAATACCTGTTCGGTTCTTACCGGGTCACTAATAAGTGTGCGCAATGCGCGCATGGCTACTAGCGGTTGCATGCGCCGTCGTTTGGTATCGATCCTCATTGCTGCTAGGCTCAATGTTAACAAGATTGCTAATAATATCTTTATCAACATGAATGTCAATAATAGAATTCGTCGTAGTCCGGAAGAGTCTAAATCATTGATATTAAAGACTGCGGCGGATCGCCTGACGGAATTTGGGCTTGAGGGATTAAATATCAGCGGGGTTGCCAAAGCAGCCGGCATGTCCCATGCCACGGTGATCCATCATTTTGGCAGCACGGCTGCGATGCGTGAAGCGTTACTGCAACAGATGACCGATTCTTTACTATCCGATGTCATTTCAGCGCTCAATGAAGATGTACAACCTGATGAGGTACTTAGCAGACTATTCTCTACGCTATCTCAGGGTGGACACGGTCGTTTGCTCGCTTGGTTGGCACTGGACCATCAGGGAATGTCTGTTCTACCGTCAGAAAGCAACACCTCTGAGCTGTTCAGAAGCATTATTGAAGCGATATCAGACGTCCCAGGGGAGGAGACCGACGCAAAGCTACGGGTATTGTTGGTAGCGACAGCAGCCATGGGTCTCAGTATATGCGGCGATGCACTATCTAACCTTATTGGCTTATCAGAAAAAGAATCAGCTGAGTTCCCGGTGTGGCTGGCGCAACATCTGGAGAAACTCTTGCCTTCAACCTAGGATTTAAGTTGGGCTCTGAGTGTTTTCTTGTCAATTTTCTCTAATGTTACCCTGGGTAGACTGTCCACTACGAAAACCTCTCGTGGTACTTTGAAGTCGGCGAGTTGGTCGCGACAGGTCTCAAGGATTCTATCGGGCAGGTCAGGATCTTCCTTTCGAGCAATGACGAAAACTACAGGTACTTCGTCCAGCATCTTATCCGGTTTGCCAACGACGGCCGCTTCTCTAACGTTGCCAGCCATCGCTACGACGCGTTCGATTTCGGCGGCCGCTACGTTTTCAGCGCCCACCTTAAGCATGTCTTTAATTCGCTGTACATAAGCGAAACTACCATCCTCTAACGGCGTGACAATGTCGCCCGTGTCGAACCATCCCTCAGCGTCGAAACTTTCCGCAGTCGCTTCAGGGTTATTGAGGTACTCATAGAATAGTGAAATACCGGGAATTCCCCGCACCTTAATAACCCCGTCTTCACCCACTGCAACTTCTTCGTTGTTATCGTTTACCACTTTAACTTCATAACCGGCTGCCGCGACGCCAATTGAGCCAATAAGGTTTTCGTGGTGGTTTTCTGTCATGAGCACTGCGCCCACTGTTTCTGTCATGCCGTACCAGCCAGTAGTACGTATGCCAAATACCCGTTTTGCGGTTGGTGCTTCGGCTGCACCGAGTCCCCAGAACTCAATGCTATGTGACTCAGGTACCGGCTGGGATCGCAGCGCGTGCATTACAAAAGGCACAATTGAACCCCAGGTGATCTGGTGTTTTTCGATCACGCTCCAATAGCGCGATGCTGAAAATCTTGGCTGCAGTACAATCTTGCCGCCGCAGTACATGGTCGCCATCATCGAATAAATCAGTGCATTAGTGTGGTACAAAGGCATTATCACGTGAGTGACATCTGAAGTTTTAAGCTCCGGTACCTGTGCCATAGTCTTGGCGCCGAACAATGCATTAGCGTGCGTCCATACGACACCCTTGGGTCTTGAAGTGGTGCCGGAAGTGTACTGGACGCTATTGGGGTCAAGCGCATCGATCTCGATTTCCGGTAGCGAAGCATCAGATTCGTAAAGCGTTGCAAAGGATATTATGTTATCGGGCATGTCGGCAGGCTCGCCGGAATCGGTCTCTGTGCTGACTATCCACGATAGGTCAGAGGCGGCTTCAGTTATAAGATCGCAAAAGGCTGGCTGGGTGATCGCACATTTGGCGTCGCAGTGCTGAATAAAGTAATGCATTTCGTCCATCGATGACCTGGTGTTTGTGGTAACCGCGACGGCGCCAAGCTCTGACAAGGCGAACCAGGTAAATATAAACTCGGGACAGTTGTTCATATGTAAGATGACATAATCTCCCTGTCGCACGCCAAGATGGTATAAGCCCCTGGCTACCTGTTGGGTATTATCGGCGAGTTCAGTATAGGTATAAGTGGCTGGCTCTCCTGCAAATGGCTCCCATGCGATAAAGACCCTGTCATCAAAGGCCTCGCCCCGGGATTTAAGAAACCAGGGAATGTTGCGGTGTACAAAGGGGTGTGTCCTGGTAGGTTGCAGTGCGGTTGGCGCGGGCATGCCTGTAGTCTCGCCGATTGTTGGGAGGCGTAATGATACCGCACTGAAACGTTCAGGTGGGACGCATCTCTAGCGGGAGGCCAGTAAATTACAGGCAGTGATTGTCTTCTGAGCTGTCCAGGTGGAGATATCGGTGGAGTCGATAGCGAAGCGTGTGTCGCCGAATGTTTGGCGAAAAACAAGATCAGCTTCGTTCATCTGACCCTGTTGGTCGATGGCCGGACGATATCGACTGTTTTCTAGGATGCGCCTTACGTATCGGCGAAGCTTTTTCGGTGCATTTCCCTCCAGGTTGATATCGACTGGCTTACCCTTCTGGTTAACCCGTACTTCGACGTCGACGTAAAACTGATCCATTTCATTCCGTAATCGGGCTGGTACGAATTCTGTAACGGCTTGTGAGCACATTGGCATGGGGCTTCCAACAGCCACTGCAGGTCGCAGTTCGCGCTTAGGAAACACCGAGGTTGAATTATCGGTTACTTCTATAATCGTTGTGTGGTGTAAAAAAAATCTTTCCCTGGTCGCCACTCTCACATCTGCTCGTCCTTTTAGTCCGAGAATACGCGGAGGAGAGGCTGCGTGATATTCCAGGTCATCAAATGTCGGGATCCTTGATCTCTTCTGCTCGAGAATTGCTAGATCGACGGCGGCGAGTTTTGCTTCACGGCGATCGGATAGATCGAATTCTGGCATATCCTGCATCAATCGATATACCTGATCCAGTTTTTCTGCAGCACAGCATCGCTCTGCAAGATAGAGTGAGAGGGCCTCTCGACGTAGCAGTCCGATCAGAAGGTATTCCTGTTCTTGCTCACTTAGCAGGTCCCGAACCTCGTCATAAATGTTGAGTGCTTCACTGTAGCGCGTGGTGTTTCGATACCAATCCGCGAGCCGTATGCTCGCGATCAGCATGGGTTCTTCGTGAGGTTCGTATTCTCGGGCAAATAATTGATGTTGAAGATTAGCTAAACGGTTTGCCTTGTTGAGGTCACCAAGCCTTGCATAGGTCTGAAGTAGCAGTTGAAGCATTTGCTGTTGCTCGATCGCCCAGACTCCCGAGTTGCGTCTCATGAGACTCAGTGCACTCTTAAAAATTTCAGCCGACTGCTGATACTGACGTTGTTCAAGGTGATGTACCCCAAGCTGCCTTAGTGGTCTGTATAGCGCAGGAGCGTCTGGGCCCTTAGTATCGATAATGTGTTGAATTTGTGATTGGAGTTTCGCCCGGTGATCGATCAGGTTGAGCGCAAGAATGTGCTGCGGCAGCGCGAGCGCGCTCAACATCAGCAGACTGACGGCGAATGTTCTGGGGCGGAAAACGAAATGTATCATATTCCAAATCCTGGCTTGTGCCTGGTGTTATACATGCTCTTGGCATTGCAATATGTGTACCACTTAAGGAAATTGATTTCGATACGGCTAATTATAAAAGTGGTACCAATGTGGTGAGGAAACCAACCGAAACCGCGATGGATATTGCTACTGATATGGGGGTGTGAAGATTTTTAGTTTTAGAACGCATGACGCTCCCCTTGTTTAGAAGCGCGCAGTGTATGTAAGTGATGTTAAAGGACGATAAACTCGCTTGGTGTTTCGTTAAAGGTTCTATGAAGTTCTCGTAATGGGCGCGAACATTGGTACACAACACGGTATGGAAATGTGTCTGGTCCTTGTCTTAGGGGGGTGCTCTTTTTGGGCGGTCTGCGCTCTATGAGCCCAATTTGGTGCGCTTCTAGTCTGCTTCGCCGCGAATGCTGGATAGAAAATCCACGATTGCTTTGCTTACGGCTTCAGGTTCTTCTTCCTGTACCCAATGCCCAGCACCATCGATAAGCTGTTTGCCCCTCAGGTCAGAGAAAAGAGCATCCTGTCTGTTGTATCCATCGGGCACGAAGCTAAGTACCGGATCCTTTGCGCCACCGAGAAAGTAGGCAGGGACCAGTACCTTTGCGTTTTCAAGCCAGGGTGTCAGCGTGGGTATACGGGACATGTTTCTATACCAGTTCATCGGACCACGAAACCCTGACTCTGTATAGGACGCAACGTAATAAGCGTTGTCTTCCTCAGTGATAGCTGGTGACAATTCGGTTGGTGTAGGGCCGTCACCAAACATGGTCGCGTCTCTTGGCTTGGACATACCCATTTCCTGAGTAGCCCCATTGAAGAAACGCATTGTGCGGTCAATGTCAGCTTCGAACTCCTTTTCTGCGACACCGGGATTCTGGAAGTAGCGTATGTACCAGAAGTTATCGTCGAGACCTGGTGGATTCACAATGTAAGGACCAATCGGCGAGAGCGGGACCGAAAGTCCCATTACACAGTTCAGTCTGTGGGGGTAGAGCCATGCTGTATACCAGGCGACAATGCATCCCCAGTCATGGCCCACCAGATAAAACTTTTCCTCGCCAAGCGCATCTGCAAGTCGAACCACATCGGCCGCGAGTTCAAGGATGTTGTAGTCCTCGATTCGTTCCGGGCGGCTGCTCGCGCCGTAGCCTCGCTGATCGGGTACCGCGACTCTAAAACCAGCCTTCTTTAACGGGTCTATCTGATGGCGCCACAGATACCAGCAGCGCGGAAATCCATGTAACAGGATTGCAAGGGGACCATCGCCTTCAACGATCGTACGTAGGGTAATCCGATTGGTGTTGATGTGCTCTTCGTGCCTACCTGCTGCATCCAACATGCTAGCGATCCTTTTGCAAAATGCTTAAGTATTTAACGTCGTTTTCCAAGAGTCTATCAGACTTACTCGTATGCGAATTCTCCCGTTTGGATGAAACGCAATGCTTGCTTTATGACTAACGGCATCTGCATGATGAAAGGATGCGAGTGCGACACCGCGATAAAGTCTTTCATACCTTCGACCTTGGTGCTTTCCACCGATACCTTACCGTCATCAGGGTTAGGCAGAAATAGTGAGAGAATCGGATTAATCGTTCTAGTGCCGGCAATTATTCCAAGCTCAAACTCGACTGGACCCATTTTTGCGGGTATTGAGCTATCACCGGTCCCTAGCTGTGTGCCTGCCGGGCCATTGAGTAATAGGTATCCCGGGAAGTCCTTGAGACTGTCTACGGCTTCACTACCCTTGTTGGGCGGTGCAAGCATGACCACACGACCCAGCCCAGACAGCTCGTGATGTTCAAGGTAATACCTCACTAGAATGCCCCCAAGAGAGTGAGTTACAAAGTGGATTGTATTCCCATCGGGACAGGCGTTTACTGCCTTGTTGATTACCAGAGGTGCGAGGGCTTCAACTGGATAATCCCGAGAAGGGTAGTCAACGTTAACGACTTTAACGCCTTCCTTAAGAAATGCATGCTCCATCTTTTCCATCGAGGATGCGGAGCGCAATAACCCATGTAACAGCACGACGCATTCGTTGGTAGCGAAAGCGATGTTCGACACGAACAAGAAAATGATCAAGAGGTGGCGCATTAGGCTATCGATGCCGTGTAGCGTGAGCGTGCGATCTCAATCATCCAGTCTCGATCCTCAGGTAAGACGAAGCGTTCTTCTATTAACTTATCGATACAAATCGTAGCATCGTTAATATAAGTAGCCTGATCCGGATAGCTTGCGAGGATGATGTCCTTATCAAAAAATATGGAGAAACCTGCGAATATTGCTAGCTCATCTTCAGCACCGATGTCTGGTGAGCGTGGATTCCAACCTGAATGATAGCCGACTGGGCATGCCAAATCTGGGAGGTGAATCCCTGCCAGCTCGTTTAGGTCTGCCCGAACATCAGATACATAGGCCTGGTAGGGCTCGAGTTCCGACACCGGCTGTACTTCTGACTCTAGGTCTAATCGATGCAGACTGACAAGCTTCGCTATGCTGGGTACTTTGATCGTCGTTTGATCTGCAAATTTCATTAGCACGGCATCGCGAGTTGAAGCAGATTTATCACTTACTCTAGGATGAACTGAGTCAGGGGGAGGGGTTTCGCTTACGACCCATTCATCTAGTGCCTTAAACAGAGCACGGAAAACGGGAGCTGAGACAACAACATTCAGAGGGTACGCCGTCGCGAGACCTGTAGGTAATTCTCTAATTTGTTTGCCCTCTACAAGGATCCCACCGATGTGATGGGTGCCGGCGATATGGTAAATACGGGTCTTGGGATGTTCGTCCAGATCTCGCTCGTCCTGAATATGAATTAGCGAAGCGTCACCTCGCCAGTACTCAAACGATGTATTTGAAAAAATGATTTTTGGCGTAGCTTCTTCATCCAGATTGTCGAGTAGCCCATCTTCTCGTTTACTGATTGAGTTGGTTGTTCTGGTTGTGGCGAATGGAAACGTTTGACCAGGCCCCGGGACCCCGATTACTGATGGTTGTGCGAATCGATGATTAAAGTCACCGCGCTGTCCACCGGCGATGTGAATGAACATGCCGTCGTAGGCAATACGATTTTGTTCGTCACGGTTCAGTCCCTCGTAAAGAAAATGACGCAGTACACGACCCGTTTGTGAAACGCCATAACTCATGACATGATCGAATCCATCATCGAGTGGACTCGCCTCGTCGTGGTAGCGAAGACAGGTGGCGATATCTCTGATACTGAGTAATCCGCAACCAACTATTGGCGCACCCCTAGTTCGATAGACTAGTTCATAAACAACACCTTTTTTAAAACCTGTGTCCATATAAATGTGTCGGTCACTCTGTTCTATTTCACCATTCGATACCCGACCGAATCGCCAGCTAGTTCGATCTAGTTCGTGTCGCTCCCCGTTTCGATTCTTGTAAAGTCTGTGGTTTTTCGAATCTGGTTCGTGTACCGGATAAGATGGTCGAGTTTGTCCCAGCGGAATTATGGTTAGGTATTTAAGATCACGATCTGGTTGCAGCTTTATCAACAAATCACCTTCAATTGGCTTACCGTCAATTGCCGCTTCAGGTGCCTCTAGTTTCATCGCTCTTTCGGCCTGCGGATCGAATTGCCAACCAATCGATAGAAAGCTGAAGCCATGTCGACACAAAAACCCATCGCCTGGGTTGTCTGTTTCATCAGACGTCGTTACAGCCACACGATGAAAATGGCTGGCTGTTAGTTTATTACCGCGGTTGGGTATTTCTACGGTGAGGCGCCCGTTACCATCTTTAATATTCTCAGGCGTTACGAGCGAGAAGTTACTGTTGAACTCTACTAAACCCTTTTCGTTAGTCGGTGCCAGTTCAAGATCAGTGATGTTGGCGTTTGCTTCATGTAGCGGATCTACTTCAAAGGTTATTGTGCCATCGATTTGCTTATAAGGGATCTCGAAATCACCAAAGTCGGAGGTGTTTGAGATATAGACTCGTGTAACTGCCATGGATTGATCCTTTGAACAGAGGCCGAAATAGATCATAAATGAGGGTGTTGAGCAATTACCGATAAGTCTTGATACAAAAAGTGAGTATTCACTTATTTTAAGAGCCAATAAAAAAGAGCATCCCGGATTCCAACTAACTTGGTCTGAATCAAGGAGTTAATCGTAGAGTTGGGAAAAATAGTGCTCTTTATGCATGAGAACAAGTCGTATTAATGTTTGATAATCATTCTCATTTACTATAGTTTGTCCGTCCGTTTCATCGAAATGAGCAATGTTGATGGCGTTTTCGTAGACGTTAAAGGTTGTTGAGTCGATGGTTCTATCGCTGGTCGCCACCCTTACAGCGCGAGATCCAATAAAGACCATACTGCAACAATTGGCGCACGCTTTAGCTCCTAGTCACTCTTTAGGATCGGTATCAGGATGAGAAGTCTCTGGATTAACCTTCACCTTTACGCGGCGGCGTTCATGGCGCCTGCATTGCTACTAGTCGCGATATCTGGTGGTCTTTATTTGATTGGTGTGAAAGGTAAGGTGGTTAATATTGTTATTGATGTGCCCGGAGGCCGAACGATTGATCAAGAATCTGAAACCCTTGAAGCGGATGTGCGTGAGCTATTATCGAGCGTTGGGATCGAGCATGAGTTTGAGTACCTGAAAGTGAGGGGTAACACGCTGGTGACCAGGCCTACATCACGCGTTCATTATGCGATAACAGTTCTGGATGATTCGACGACGGTTTCTCGTCACGAGCCTGACTTTCAGAAGACGATGATCGAATTACATAAAGGTCATGGACCTTTGATGTTCAAGACCTTTCAGAAAGCTCTGGCGGTAGGTCTCCTGTTTATCGTCTTGAGTGGTTTGTGGCTGGGACTTTCCTCGACTGGCTTGAGAATACGAACGCTGGCTACGAGTGCGGCAGGAACGGTTGTGTTCTTCGTATTAGTACTGCTCGCATAACCTAAGCTAACCTGTGATGTGATATCCGCCGTCGACGTAGTGAATCCCGCCTGTCATCCCCTGAGAATTCGGGCTAGCTAGGAATGCCATAAGCGCTCCCACGTCACGCGGCGTGCTGAGCTTTTGCAGGGGCGCTTTTTCTTTTGTGGACTTCAGTAGACCGGTCAGATCCTGAATTCCAGACGCGGCACGTGTCTCCATCGCATTCGCGGAAATTGCGTGCACCCGAATATTGTTCTCACCAAACTCGTTAGCGACATAGCGAACGCACGATTCCAGTGCAGCTTTCATAGGACCCATAAAATGGTAGTTGCTCATGACTCGCTGCCCGCCTAGGTAGGTCATGGTAATCAAAGAGCCCTGCGTCTTGTTCAATAATGGCTCGCTAACCCTAGCTACTGATAGGAAAGAATGGCAAGACACCTGCATGGCGAAGTTGAAATCATCTAGCTCTACATCGACTAGCCGTGACATAGTCATCGCCTTGGTTGCTGAAGCCATGGCGTGTAATACAAAATCCAGCTCGCCCCACTGCTCGGTAATTCTCTGAAACAACGCGTCAAGCTCACCCTCCTGAGTTATGTCGAAGGGTAGTAGTAGATTGTCGTCAACACCGAGTTCCGATGCGAGTGGTTCAACGAATACCTTTGCTTTATCGTTGAGGTAAGTAACCGCGAGTTCTGCTCCTTGTTCGCGGCAAACCTGAGCACACCCATAGGCGATGCTCTGATCGTTTGCGATACCGATGATGAGGCCTTTCTTTCCTTCCAGTGGCAGCATGTATTATTCTTCTTGGCTCTTGTTGGGTATAAGAGTATTAAAAAACAGCGTTAAGCACCAGATGCAAGATATTGAAAAAGCTAAGTTTTGCACCATATACGAACTTGGTAGAACGGGAGGAAATTTCGATGAGTGAAGTGGCTAGAGATGTTACAGATGCAGAATTCTCCATGGCGGTGCTGGAGAGATCTAAAGAGATCCCGGTAGTCATTGATCTATGGGCTCCCTGGTGTGGCCCGTGTCGGCAACTCGCACCTCTGCTGGAAAAAATCGCAGACGAACGAGCGGGGGAGTTCGAACTAGTCAAGCTAAACATCGACGAGAATCCTGAAGTGGCCCGGTTGCTGGGTGCGCGCAGTATCCCATTAGTAGTTGGTTTTCGTGATGGCTCGGCAGCGTCACAATTCTTAGGTGTACAATCTGAAAGTGCGATTAATGAATTCATTGATTCGATTTTACCTTCGCAGGCAGATCAGCTTATTACAGAGGCGAAAGCGAAGATTTCATCTGGTGAAGGTGTTATGGCGGAGCGTTTGTTGAACAACGTCTTAGAACTGGACCCGAGGCACGAAGTGGCAAGGGTTTCATTAGCCAGGTTACTAGTGGAGGATGCAAGATATGAGCAAGCATCCGAGGTGCTCTCGCCGATCGCAGTCACCGGTGGTGAGGAGGTAACGACATTATTGGCTTTGGTTCAACTGAATCTGGCTGATGATGTGGATCTATCGTCTTTGGAAACCCGACTGCAAGCTGATACCAGTGATTTGGAAGCAGCAGTTGCGTTGGGTAAGGCCCTTGGCGCTAAAGGTGAATATGAACGTGCGCTTGAGCTACTGCTCGATGCAGTCAAACAAGACGCTACTTTTCAGGATGGGGCAGCTAAGCAAGTGATGCTGGACATTTTCAATGTTCTTGGTGCTCAGGATCCCGTAACGAAAGATTATCGGACCAAACTATCCCTCGCCTTATTTTGAAGTTATGGCTTTAAAGTAGACCTTTAAACTCACTTTCCTCAAATCCTATAAATACTGTGCTGCGAGTTTGCAGCACGGGCCGTTTAATCAATGTGGGATTAGNAACGAGTAGAGCAACCACGTTGTCAACGGACAGTTTGTCTTTGGTGTCGTCATCCAGATTGCGCCAGGTGGTACTGCGCCGATTGACCAAAGTCTCCCAACCTATATTTTTGATCCATTCGTGAACGATCTTTGTGCTCAAACCATCGACACGAAAGTCATGGAATGTATAGTCTACGTCGTGCGCATCGAGCCACCTGCGGGCCTTCTTAACGGTGTCACAATTTTTAATNCCGTAGACGGTTAGCATTCGTTCCNCTTCTCTAGTTTTCATCTTGGATCATATCATGGCAATCTGTCTGCCCTCGATCCAGGGCACTATGACATGGCNTACGTTCATCATGAATTTGGGAGGACCTACTACACTAGGAAGGGCCGTAACAGATCGATACCGATCGTATACTTGCATGGTGGTCCGGGCGGGGTTCACAAAGCTGATGCGCCTCTGTTTCAATTAGCTGACAAGCGACAGGTATATGCCTACACACAGGTGGGTGGTGGCAAGAGCTCACCGACGCCGAAAAAAAACTGGAATATTAAGACCTTCGTGCAGGAACTGGACATTCTTACGGATAACTGGGGATTGGATAGATTCCATCTTATAGGTGGCTCATGGGGTACGACCCTCGCGCTCGAGTATTACCTCAGGCACCCGGGCAGGCGAGTCGTTTCCCTGGTATTTCAGTCGCCGCTCTTTAGTTCGAAGGACTGGAAGAAGGATGGCAGGAGATTAATCAAGGGGCTTCCAAAGAAGACACAAAAGATCATCAACACTTGTCACGATATCGGTGCGACCGACTCCAAAGTCTACGAGGATGCGATGTTCCAGTACTACCTAAAGCATGTCTTGCGCAACAAAACCAAACTCCGAAAATCGATGAGTAGTAAGGCGAACCCCAACGGCAATAAAATTTACGAATATATGTGGGGACCGAGTGAGTTTGAGCCTACGGGAACCTTAAAGAACTACGACAGGGTCTCGGATCTTGCTCGGATTAAGGTGCCCACGCTAGTTATTTGCGGCGAGCATGATGAAGCTACACCGGAAACCGGTGTTCGCTATGCCAACAAGATCAAGGGATGTGCTTTTGCAGAAATAAAGGATGCCAGCCACTCAATCTGGGTTGAGCGGCCGGCACGTATCAGGCGGGTAATAAACGACTTTCTGGATCAGACAGAAAGCCTATGAAAGCTCACCGAGCTTATTCTTTTCGATAAGGTCGTAATCGATATCTACTCCTAACCCGGGTTCATTGTAAGCATAAACATAACCCTCGGAGTCTGGCTCGACCTCGTTTAGTACAGCATGCTTCTGCACGTCACCTGGTAACAAGACTTCAAACATCTGAGTATTTTTTAGGGCCATGATCATATGCAGATTCGCGATGTTATTGACTGAATTACTACCATGATGAATCTCATAATTCATCTGGAAGGTCTCGGCAACATGGGCTGTTTTCATGCATGAAGTGATGCCGCCTTTAATCCAGGGGTCGCCGCGCAAATAGTCTGTAGCCTGTTCCATCACCCAGGGTGCATAGGACAAAGGACCAGCTGAGGGCAATTCGGTTGCCATAATGGGGATGTGCAGCAGGTTCTTCAGCTTTTTATAGCTATAGATATCGTCATTAGGCAGGGGGTCCTCGTACCAGTAGTAGCCCATATCCTGAATCGCAACGCCAACGCGCAATGCATCCGGGTAGTCATACGCCCAGGTAGAGTCCAGCATGATGCGATAGTCATCACCCACCGCCTTGCGAACAGCTTCGCAAATACGAATATCTTCGTCGGCTATACCGGGGGGATGAATTTTATAGCCAGCCCAGCCGGCTTCCTTGTATTTCGTCGCCTCTTCCGCGTAGTGCGCCGGCGACTCAAGTACGGCAGAACTCGCGTAGGCAGGAATCTTGTTACGATATGTACCGAGAAGCTTATGTACGGGGAGATTGGTGGCTTTGCCAGCAAGGTCCCATAGCGCCACATCAATAGCCCCNACTAGATTAAGCTTGGCGCCAAGGCGTCTGTAGTTGTTTTGCCAGAGTCGTTCGCGGTCAAACGGNTCCTGGCCAACCAGNGTTGGTTTAATGACGTTGATGANGAANGGNCCGTCTTGCGCGGCAGAACCAAAAGACGATCCGATAAAGGACTCACCAACCACGCCTTCGTCGGTNGNAATCCTCACCAGNCCCATTTGTGATGAGCGGGTCGCGGTGCTGGTAACGGTTTTGGTGTAGCGGGTTGCCGGAATATCCTTCCACTCCCACATGGTGACGGTGACATCGGTGATTTTCATTATGGATCCTAGTGCGAAAAAGGCGACAGTATAACGTAATTGATGCTGGACTCAGCAAGCACCAATCCCTGGCCTTATGCTATTTTATAGACTGGCCGTGCGAGAAGAGATGGGATAGATGCAGGTACAGGAAAAGTTCTTTCAATCCAACTTCGGCTTTCTTATGGCTGCGACTGGTTTTGCTGTGGGGCTTGGCAATATCTGGCGCTTTCCCTACGTAACGGGTGAAAATGGCGGCGCAGCATTTGTTCTTGTGTATATTGTGTGTGCACTCTGTATTGGTATCCCGATACTAATTGCAGAGCTCATGATCGGCCGGCGTGGTCAGGCGAGTCCGCCTGACTCCATGCAACGCTTTGCACAAGCGGAAGGGGCGAGTAGTGCTTGGCGAGGCGTCGGTAATCTGAATCTNGTGACCGCATTTCTGATTCAGGCCACNTATTGTGTGGTCGCTGGCTGGGTNTTGTGGTANCTCTTCAAGGCCATTNTTACNGGTTTTGTNGGTNTNGACTCGGCGNACGCNGCATCGGCATTTAGTGCTGTTATGGATAATATCATCGGCATGTTGTTCTGGACGCTTGTCGCTCTTTCGATTACCGGGACCATTATCTACTTCGGGGTTAATAAGGGTATAGAGCGCTCGGTGCGAATACTGATGCCGACACTGTTTTTGTTGATGGTATGCCTTGTTAACTACAACATCATTGCTGGTGGCTTCGATCGCGCCATTACGTATCTGTTTACCCCCGATTTCAGCAAGATAACGCCACCAATGATTCTTGCTGCTATTGGTCAGGCATTTTTCTCTATCGGTGTGGCGATGGCAGGCATGATGATGTTTGGCGCCTACCTGCCAAAGTCATTTTCGATTCCCAGAGCCGCCCTCATTATTATCGTCATAGACACGATGGTAGCCTTACTTGCCGGCCTTATGATTTTCCCCATCGTATTTCGTTTTGGGCTTGACCCTGCAGGTGGCACTGGGCTTATCTTTCAAACGTTACCCGTCGCCTTTGCTCAAATGCCCGGGGGCCACCTAGTGGCGATTGTCTTTTTTCTACTGCTATCCGTGGCTGCATTGACTTCTATGGTGGGGCTTGTGGAGCCGCTTGTGGCTAGGGTGGAAGAGCGCTGGAGTATGACTCGGCAAAAAGCAACAGGCGTAGTGTTGGCAGCGATAGCGGTGTTTGCAATATTCAGCGTGCTGTCATACAACGTAATTAGCGACCACAGAGTTTTGGGGTTTGATCTTAACGGAATTCTCGATTTTACCTCGAATCAGATCATGCTTCCCATCGGCGGGCTGTTAATTGCAATCTTTACTGGTTGGGTCGTTAAGCGCAGTTCTTCTAAAGAGGAACTGCGCATGGGTAGCTTGTTTAGCGCGTGGTACTTATTGATTCGTTACCTTGTGCCACTTGCTATTGTTATCGTGCTACTGACCGGGTTGCTCTGAACCAGATGACGCGGAGTTGTCCTTGACGATGTCATCAAGGCCTAGATTTTTCACCCATCCATCATAGCGCGCAACGTTTGCCGGCAGAATAATTTTGCTTTGCTCCAGTGAGCGCATCGTATCAATATACTTTTCTCGAACCTGCATCTTTAGAGCATCATCACCGCCGGCGGAACTGAAAACAGCAGCAATCTTCTCAATAGACTCAGCAGATGCAGTAGCGATCGCAAGAATCTCTTCCGCCTTACCTTCCGCCTCGTTGATGCGTCGCTGCATTTCGCCTTCTGAACGATTGATAACTTCGGTCTTTAGCCCCTCGGAACGGTTGATGCGGCTTTGTTTATCGCCTTCACTTGAAGCAAGGATTGCCCGCCGGTCTCGTTCAGCTCTAACCTGTTTTTCCATCGCGGTGCGCACTGTCTCCGGGGGTGAAATATTTTTGATTTCGTAACGATGAACGCGAATTCCCCAGGTGTTGCCTGCCTCGTCCAGCACTTCAACCACCTTGGCGCTGATTACATCACGCTCTTCAAAGGTTCTATCGAGATCCAGCGTACCTATAACTGATCGGGTTGTGGTCTTGGCGAGCTGTACTGCTGCGAATCGGTAGTCGGTAATACCGTAACTCGCCTTCACGGGATCAGTAACTGACATATATATGACGCCGTCAACGGTGACCTGTACCTCATCCCCGGTAAAGCATTCCTGTGGTGGTACATCGATTGCCTCTTCTCTCAGGTCCTGAATGAATGTGACCTTGTCGATAAAAGGGAGTAGTGCGTGGAACCCAGCATCCAGCGTCTTGTGGTATTTCCCCAGGCGTTCGACGATGTGCGCAGTTTGCGTAGAGACCAGACGAATCGACTGGAAGAATTTGATTATTACAACCAGGAATATTGCACCCCAGATGGCTAGTATGATGTAGTCCATCATCATTTATTTCCCCCTGTAAACGGCTCATGGATCGACTGTGCTACCTGATCCATTCCGGCAAAGAAACTCTGCATATGCGCCATTTCGTTTGGTACCAACGAAACCTCCGCGTTTTCGAACAGTGTTGCTAGCCTGGTGACGTACTGTTCCACAAGCTTCAGGTTCATGGCTTCCTGGCCGCCGGGTTTACCAATGGCTTCGGCGACGACTCTGCTTCCGGTCGCGGTAGCTTCTGCCAGTATGGATATTTCGCTAGCACGACCCTTCGCTTCATTGATGCGCCGCTGTCGTTCGCCTTCAGAGAGATTAATGGCTTCTTGTCTTTCTCCTTCGGATAGGTTTATCGTTGAGTCCCGCTCTGCATTGGCGAGCGTAATGTCTGCACGTTTGGTGCGTTCCGCTTCCATTTGCTTTTCCAGCGTCTCGATTACATTGTGTGAGGGGGTTATGTTCATCACTTCATAGCGCAACACTTTGATACCCCAAGGCTCTGACGCATTATCGATTTCTGTCACGATGGTTTCGTTGAGTCGCTCTCGCTCGGAAAATGTCTCGCTCAGTCTGAGCTTGCCGACTTCAGACCTTACCGTTGTTTGCGCGAGATTGATGGCGGCTACTAGATAGTCTTCGATGCCGTAGCTCGCCTTGTAGGGGTCCATCACCTTAATGTAGAGCAGACCATCGACATCAACCTGAATGTTGTCACGGGTGATACAGCTCTGGTCGGGAATGTTGAGGCATTGCTCCCGGGTTTCATGTTTGTAGGCAACGCGATCAACGAAGGGAATCAGAAAGTGCAGACCTGGTTCCAGTACCGCGCGGAATTTACCTAGACGTTCAATGACTCCGACGGAGCGCATGGGAATGATAAGGATAAGGTTGTAGACGATAAACCCGAGAAAAATAATAAAAAATGTTATGTAAGCCAACATGGCTTTCTCCTTAATTATCTATGGCGCCTAGTCAAGGTGCTTCTCAATGGGGTCTGCAGCGGTTACCAGCAAACTGATGTTTTCTCTTGCGACAATGCGTGCTGTACTTCCTGCTGGAATTTCCTCTCCTTCACCTAGTGCTCGCCAGATAGTACCGTGGAATTTGACGGCGCCAGCCTTGTCTGCGGGACCGATGGTTTCCGTAACCTCGACCAGTTCATCCACTTCGTCGAGGATCTCTTCGGTGTTGGCCACAGTTGAATCACCCTCGACGAATCGGCCTACGAGGGCACGCAGCGCAATTATCAGCACCAGTGAGGAAACGAAAAATAACGTAAGTGCTGACATCCAGGTGGTAACAAGGCCGATATAGACTGCCGCGGCGACGATGACACAGGCAGCACCCAGAAAAAACACGATTCCTCCGGGAATGATCAACTCGGAGAGCATGAATAATGCACCAATGATGAGCCAGCCGATGGGATTTAGTAAAAAGTCCATATCAATGATTTGACGCCCGTTGACATAATATGTCAAGTTTTGATTTTAGTTGTTATCTAGTAGTCGATTACTGTGTTCTCGAAAATGAATCCGTCTTCCGGCATCAGCAAACGATGTCTTGCGCCCTGGGCTTCTGGATTGGTGTCAGCATAGCCTGCGTCTCCCGCCCACATTGCTACGCTCACACCGTCGCTTGTGGTCGCGAGATGAGTCTCATAGACTCGATGGGGATTAGCATGCAATTTCGCTAGGATGTCAGCCGAGTTATCGTACAATGACAAGTTGTGGAGCGTGACCCAGGTAGGTGCAACCAGATCAATTTCGCCGTTTGCGTGACGTTGTAGTGCGGTTGCTGGCTTGATCCAAGCGTGATCCTGTATTTCATGACCATCAACACTTATCGCTTCGTGTTCCTCGATGGATGTTGCAAAAAACCAGGTTGCATAACGAACTTGCCTAATGGCGGGTGGAGTCCAGTGCGCAAACCACACAAATTCTTCAGGTTGTAAGGTGATATTGGCTTCTTCCATGGTTTCACGCGCAGCGGCATTTCGAGCTGCGACGTTGATGTCGCCATCTTTGGGATGATCTTCAGGGTCAATACGTCCTCCCGGAAACACCCACATACCTCCGAAGTGCACCTTGGACGTGCGGTGTAGCATCAGTACTTCCGGGCCTTCATCATTGTCTTTTAACAGTACAACGGTAGCCGCTGGTATGGCCGGAGTGGCATCTTCTTCTGGTATCGTTTTACCGTAGAAATCGTTGCGATGTTTCCCGCCAGCCATAGCCAGTTCCTGATAATTGAAGAGCGACTAATGTTGCCCGCTACGGGATAACATATCCAGCACAATCTTGACACGGACCGGGTTGCTCACGGCATACTCCAGCAGATAGCAAAAAGGAATACGCATGACTCTTACTTTTGAACACATTCATCTCATCAGTGCCGATGCCGATGCTGCCGCTCAGTGGTATGTCGATAAACTTGGCGCTGAAATTGTCCGCAAGTCAGAAGTGCGTGGAGCTCCGCAGATCAACGTGAATCTTGGGGGTGCAACTTTGCTGGTCCGCGGTCAACGGGCCGGTGAGGAGCCTCAATCAACCAATGCCATGCAGCACTTTGCAGACTATTCGAGTCACAATGAATGGGGCGTGGATCATTTTGGTCTGGTTTACACTGGTGACCTGCGTGCCTACGCGGCAGAACTCAAATCAAAAGGTGTTACCTTTCTGGTGGAGCCGTATGATTTTATGCCAAAGGCAGTGATCAGCTATGTGGCCGCCCCGGATAACGTCAGTATTGAGATAGTGCAGGGTCAGGGTTGATCGCTTTCGGTTCCCGTCACGGTCAAGGACTTCCCCATCAGCAGGGACAGAAAAGCTGAGAACCCTCCGGTCGAGAGTAATATGGTCATCACGATGATCTGATAGCGTGCTGCAATAAAGGGGTCGATACCAGTAAGAATCTGCTCCGTCATCATCCCGGGCAGTTAAACTAGATCAACAGCAAAGAGAGTGTTGATGTTGGTTATAGGCACCGGGTTATGTGCGGTGGGCCTTGCTTTATCCTAGTAACTCACGACATGAATATTTATCCGATGGGTGATCATCTTCTGGGGCAGACCATTGAAGACCACGACCGGGTGGAGCATATGGATGTTATCGCTTTTTTCTAGCGAGATTGCGAGGTGTCCATGCAGGGATACCATGGCGATGCCCCACTCCTGAGGCTTGAGTGATGACGTATTGACTCGGTACGAGTGGTCCGGTTTAATGGCCGCCTCTCGAAAGAGGCCTCGGAAGTGACTCTTCAAATGGCCAGATAGCTCAGTCGGTAGAGCAGGGGACTGAAAATCCCCGTGTCGGTAGTTCGATTCTACCTCTGGCCACCACCACTAAAGCTCTGTAGCACATCTATTAGATTGTCTTAATTAGCAATGGCGAAATGTACCCGCCTGTGTAAGCAGCTTTTGAACGAATTTATGGGAAAAGCCGTCCTACCCAGCGCATTCTGAATAGAGGCCGTATTTCATCTTAGAATTACCTAGGTCAAGTCTCTTCCCTGTATCGAGCAGGCAAGCGCGAAGGTTTCGGCTTCGTGAGCCTTAGGCTCCGCTGATAACCCACGGTGAGTTCGGCATGCGGCTTTACCTTTCATAGCCGGTACTCGACATTGAATTCGCGCGTAAGTCTATAACAGTTGGTCCATCAGCATACCATGATATTGACGGGACAGAGTCAAGCGCGCATCTGCGAGATTGTTACATTCGAATGGGTCTGCTTCGAGATCGAATAGCATTTTCGGTTGACCAAAACTAGGATTCCACCCAAGTTGTACCCGATCAATCTCTTTCACGTTTGGATCGTAGTTGTGCACATACTTGAAGCACCCATCGGTTACAGTGCGCCACTCCATCAGACCAGTCGTGAGGACCTCTCGCCCTGACAAATCTCCGAGAAGGGATAGGCCATCCACCCCAGGGTTGGCAGCGCCCGTCAGCTCAAGAAATGTTGCCGCAACATCGACCAGATCAACCGGTTTATCAAAGCTCTGCCCATTATAGCCTGGTGTATTTATAACGAGTGGTATTCTGACAGAAGCTTTATGGGGCGTTGTCTTACCCCATTGGTTGTGATCACCCAAATTCTCGCCATGATCCGAACTGTAAAACACCACGGTGTTGTCGCGCTGCCCCGTCGATTCCAGCCAGGCAAGGATCTCGCCTACCATCCTGTCAATGTTCTCAATCATGGCAGCGTAATTGCGACGCATGCTTTGATGTAATGCTGGCCCAAACTGCGTGTTTTCCAAAGGGCTCTGCATATCACGACCGCGCCAACGTTCCAGCATTCGCTCTGTGATATCGAGCGGCTCATGTGGACCGTTGAAATTTATTTGCAGAAACCAGGGTTTGTCCTGAGGCGCTTCGGACAGAAGACGAACTGCATTTTTGCCAATCCAATTATCGCAATATGCATGATCGGGGAGTGGCGTAGGCGCTACGTTGGTATACATGGCACTACCAACTCGCCCTTCAAAATCCTCAACATGTTCTTCCCATAACCCCAATGACTGGAGATAGCTTCGATAGGGTTCCGGTCCATGCCCACGTTTATGCGCGACGATGCAATCATGTTTGCCCGCACTGTCGCAGCCTGTAGTAAAACCAAGCTGTCTCGTTCGACTTGCATCGCCCGCGCCGTGCATGCCGTCCTCACCCCAGTCCATGGAGCCCTTTAATAAGTCGAACTTACCGCATCCAATCACTGTATAGTCGGCATCCCGCATCGCTCTGTAGATGTTCCAATCACTGATTTTGAAGTCGTCTCTGTTGTCCTTTACTGTCTGATGATCATATCGACGCCCTGACGCAAGGCACGCTCGCGCCGGGGAACACAGTGGCGATGGCGTCAACGCGTGAGTAAAATGCAGTCCATTACCAATAAGCGCGTCAATATGGGGTGTCGAAACGCCGAGCGTATTAAGTGCACCGAGCCAGTCCCCACGATGCTGGTCGGGGAAAAAGAAAAGAATATTGGGTTTATCTGACATCACACGTCTTCTTGTTAAGCTCGAAGTATACATGGTCCATGCCGGCGCCGCCGTTGGACCATTCCCCGGTTTATAGTTTTGACAAATCCCATCAGAGACTAGTTAATGGTCAGTACAAAGGCTACAGTAATCCGTTTTGTGATACCTTAACCGCCTCATATTAACTGGCCGGGGTATACGAAGTGACCAATTCATCAACAGCAATATCTCCTGCAGATGGACCCATTGCTATCACTGGCACCAGCGGCTATATCGGCTCCTGGGTTGTACAGGATTGCGTGGAACAGGGCTATACAGTGCGTGCCTGTGTCCGTGACCCCGGTAACAGCGTGAAGGTCGATCATCTGCTGGCTATGAATAACGAGGGCCATCGCGGCAAGGTGGAGCTTTATCAGGGCGATTTATTGAACCCTGGGAGTTATGACGAAGCGTTTAACGATTGCCCAGCAGTAATCCATACTGGTGCAGCCGTCGGCTATAACAAGGAGACACCACAGCAAGTTTATGATGGGTGTTTTACGGAAGTAGAACATGTTCTCGAATCGGCAATTAAAGGCGGCGCCCTAAAGCGATTCGTTTTTACCAGTTCGTTCGCTGCTGTGGGGCATCCGCGACCGAATGGATATGTATATACAGAGAATGACTGGTGTGGCGACAACATTGAAGCTTACGATGGTCGCTGGACTGAAGAAATGATCTCAAAAAACCGTGACATTGCTTATGCCATGGCCAAAGCCAACACAGAGCGAATGATCTACAAACGCGCCGCGGAAGATGGAACATTTGACGCCATTGCAATATTGCCCCTGCACGTCATTGGCCCGCTGATGTGTGAAAATCATGATCAGTCCTGGAGTTGGCAGAACTGCATGAAGTTCATGCTCAAGGGCAAGGCCTACGCCAAAACCGAAGGTGGTCGAATGCTATGGAACAATACGGATGTTCGGGATTGTGGTCGAGCGCACCGCCTATGTTGCGAAAGTACTGCCGCCAGCAATGGCTCACGCTATATCCTCTCTGCTGCAGATCGCAATGGGGAACTCTATACCTGGCAATTACAGGAAATGCTGCAAAGAATGTACCCCCATGTGCCGGAGATTGGTGGTGAGCAAATGGACGGAGACAAGCCCGCTAAGCCGACACGGGATGGCCCGAGATCATACTGTCTGCTCGCTAAACAGGAGTTGGGGCTGACCACTTATCCCATCGAAGACACGGTCAGCGCAACGATCGATTCCTATTACAAGCTGGGTCTGCTATGAGTGTATTCAGCGGACGAAAGATAAAGTGATCTGAGAAAAGCTTTAGCCCAACACAAAGGATTCCGTCGATTTTTCGGCCACGGGTTCCTCAATCAGTATGGATTTCTATACCCCAAGCATGCTCGCACGGCCACTTCGTCGGCGATTCTACCCAAAGTCCTTCAGGTGTGTTCCGCCAGTTTGTATATTTTGTCCCCAGAACGGATGCGGTGCTAACTTTCTCGCTTTCAAGTGATCTAATTAGCCAGCCACCTCTGCTTGGTTTTCCCATTGCTATGGCATAGAGCGTGTCGTCCTTCGCAGTAAAGCGGAAATCCTCGCCGGTGAATTGCCGCGCCTCACTCTCGGCTTTAGTGCTGGTGGCGAAGGCTGTTGGTCCCTCGCCAAACTGCTTCCAGGGGCGGGTCTCGTAGATGGCCTTGCCATTTACCTCGATCCATTTGCCGATTTCTTTAACTGTCCATTCGCTCTGTTCGTCCAGTGTGCCATCCGGACGTTGTGTTGCGTTTAACAATAGGCAACCATTTTTGCTGACGATATCCGCGAGCATATGGATGACTGTCTCTGGTGTTTTATATGGCCGGAGACTGTCGTAGAACCATCCGCCTAGACAAGTATCGGTCTGCCATGGTTCTTCGGCAATTCCTTCGACTACACCGCGCTCTATGTCCAGCGTCGCGAAGCCGTCGACATAGTCGCCATGATTACCTTCGTGTCGGCGAGGATTCTTTACTGCATAGACTGCGTCGAGCTGCCCACGTTGTTGAACGCTATTGTTGTAGAGATGGGCGATCATTTCGCGCCCGACCTCCCCGAATGGAACGCCGCCGTCGGTATACAGCAGATCAGGTTGATATTGATCGATAAGATCTAGAATGCGCGATTTCCAATGTTGTGGCCAGACATCACCAGGGTTGTTTGGGTAGCACATCGAGGTGTCATCGTGTTTCTCGATATAGAAGTCGACCATGCTTGCGTCATTCCCGTCGTAGGGTACACCGGCATATGGACCGCTTATGTCCGCCCCTTTGTTCGTGTTGAACCACGAGTATGTTCGCTCCAGATGCTCAGATACGCCAAACCGCAAACCAGCCGCACGAGCGGCCTTCGCCCACTCACCGACGACGTCTCGTTTTGGGCCAATCTTTGTCGCATTCCAGGCATGGTGTGTTGAGCTCCAGAGGTCGAAGTTGTCGTGATGGATTGCCATCGAAACGAAATACTTTGCACCGGCTGATTTATAGAGGTCGATCAGCTTCTCTGGCTCCCAGTTCTCGGCCTTCCAAAGTTGAACAATGTCCTTGTATCCGAACTCGGAAGGATGTCCATAGGTTCGGCAGTGATGGTCATACTGCGGATTCCCCTCTATATACATATTGCGGGCGTACCAGTCGCCGGCCATCGGCACGCTCTGCGGTCCCCAATGTGCCCACATTCCGAATTTCGCATCCCTGAACCAGTCAGGACATTGGTACTGCTTTAATGAGCCCCAGGTTGATTCGAACATCCTACACCTAACTAGCGTTGCTAAGGTGCCGATATGTTCTCATTTTTTTTATAAGTTGATCCAGACCTAGTGTGTTTGTAATCTCTGTTCCATAAAGCGCTAAGAGTCTGGGAATAGTGGTTTCATCTGAAAATAGGAAACAACTTAAGGAAAAAATGCGATATCACAAGAAACCCTTCGTGCTTGGCGAGATTACGCCACCGCGCTTTCATGTTGATGACGCGGCAGGGATCAAGGCGCAGTTGGAGGTGGAAGGTTTCGTATGTATTGCTGAATGTCTGAATGCCGAGGAGCGGGATTACGCTAGAGACCTGTTGTGGAATCACCTTGGGGGTGACGAGTGTTCGCAGATGACACAAACACGACCGGTTGGCTGGAAGCGGAACGATGTGACCACCTGGACCCGAGGGCACGGTGACGGCCTTATGACCTCCACTTGTCATTGTGATTCCATGTGGTTTGCACGCACCCGTCCGGGGGTTATTGCCGGATTTCAGGCCGCTTACCAGGAGCAGGATCTGACCGCAGCGTTCGATCGCATGTCCATCAACCTGCCCACCGCGACGCAAAATGAGGGCGTGCTCCAGCGACTGGCATCTACGAATCACGCCCACGGCCGTTTGAACATGCAGGAGCTGCACACACACAAAAACTCCTACTATGACGAGCGTAATGGCGCTCCTTTCACAGATTTCTACTCGATAATTCCACTTTGGGATATGAACCAGGGCACGGGTGCAACCGCTATAGTGCCCGGATCACACAAATTGGTAGAGGAAATCCAGGAGATGCGTGCACGCAACTGGGAGGTTGAAGAGGATGTGAAGTCATCCACTAAGAAGGACTGGTGGGCAACCCGTAAGTGGGTGGGTGAGGGCGAGCCAGATGAGGACGCTGAGCAGTTTACATCTTTGGGTTTGACGCCTTGCGTGACGAATGTCAAAGCCGGGGATATGGTGATATTCGATACGGCGCTGTTCCATGCGGGTTGTGCCGCCGCCGACCCTACTGGGGTGACTGGCAATGGCACGGACCAACTGCTGAGGGCGGTCTACATCATGGGTATGACACCAACCCGACTAAAGACATCCAGAGAGTTACATGCGCGCCGACTGGCCTATGAACTTGACCTGCCCTGGTACCCGGACCATGATCATCAGCGCATCACCGAGCAGGTTTTTTCACAGCACACTAGTCAGGGCGGTGACGTACGGAGCGTGCGTCAATTCAGCGAGGCTTCGCCAGAAGTTCAGCTATTGATCGACCCAACGTTCACCAGAGCAAATACCTGAAGCTTTTTCACTAACATTATTGCCCGTCAGGAAAGATCTCTATGGCGTGTCAAGACTATTCATTGATCCAAAATCAGCCATCGTAGAAGTTGTTGGGGTGCAGGCCAACAATCGTCCTTTGCCGCGCATCCACGGCGCGCAATCTTGCTTTGTCGGAAAGATGATTGACTTCAGTGGTAGGTCTGACTCGCTGCGCGATATCGCGGCGGCCGTAGTGGACCTGCAGAAAGAACCGACCTCGATCATCCTTGGTCGCAGGCATTCGTCGATGCCAGACATCTGAGACGAACATGCCCACGTCGCCCGTTTTCCCGGTAAGTACGTCTACCTGGTTCTCGCCATAAGTCAGATCGTCGTCCATAGTCTTATCGGGCGGCGGGAAACGACCGGAAAGATGACTGCTTGGAATGACACCGGTCGGGCCGTCTTCGCGTCGGCAGTCTTGCAGAAAGATATGCACGCCGATAGCAAACACGGGGTGCGGGATCGACGCTGGCCAGGCGACTCCCTCTGGGAGTGGGATGTGAGGGCCCGCATCGATATGCCAGTCTCCCCCGACGTTGCTAGGGTGATTGGCAGGGTTTCGCCAAGCAGTATTAGCGATGACGTGGCAGTCCTCACCGAGAAGCGGTTCGATCACCCCCAGAATACCGGAGTGCGCGATGGCTTCCTGACAGACAGTGCTTTGGTTGAACATTTCGTATCGATACATATCGTCGTGATCAATCGGCCGCTTGTGGGTGCGACAGTCTGGTCCCAGTTCGTCAAATACGCGTTTGATGTCATCTTGCAATGCAGTGACCTCATCATCGGAAAATATCTGACGAAGGACGACGTAACCCTCTTTTTCAAGTTGATAGCTTTCTATTGGTGCATCCTCTGGATCACGCGCGGTAAAATAATGCTTCACCCGTGTCAGCATCGGCTTTTCCTTTTGTTGTTGAACGCATTATAGGCGTAAAGTTAGGATTGAATGCTACAGCTGTCTTTGTAGCGAGTCCTAAGACCAAATAAGCCTGATGGTGCGAAAGACAGCCCCGTTCGCGTCGGTCCGCCAATCAACGCCAATCTTGACCATAGCACGGGCGGAGGTATTGTTATGGTGGCTGTCAGATGAGAGTCCCGCTTGTGAGGTAATTGACGAAAGCTATAATGCGCTTTTCAACGGCAGAATCTATCTCTGTCGGGGCTTTTTCTTAAACGGGAGTACATCAAATGGCGGAAAGTGAATTGTATGAAAAAGGCATCGCCCTTCGCAGTGAACTACTGGGTGAAGACGTTGTGGAACGCATGAACCAAAGTACCTATGACGACAACCCGATCATGCAGGAATTTCGCGATCTGGTGGCAGAGACAGTATTTGGTTCGCTTTGGATGCGACCCGGTCTTGATCTAAAAATCCGGACACTCATTTGTGTGGTCACCGATGCCACAATGGGTCGCGATCCGGAATTGCGGCTGCACCTGCGCATGGCCCGACGTCAGGGCTGGACCGAGAAAGAACTGACCGAAACGTTATTGCATATGTCAGGGTACGTTGGTGTTCCGCTCATCCGAGAGGCAGTGATCTCAGCGAGCGAGGTATTTAAAGAGATGCGCGAGGAAGAGGCTGCCGGCGTATGATGCGATAGGCGTGTTACTTAAACTCAACCTGGCATTCTGCGATGGCACGCTATACCTGTGCACGCGATGGAAACGCGGTGCTGCAAGCGTTCCCGGACAAGTAGGTAGAAGACGCAACGGCAAATTTGGTTAATTCAATTCTCATATTTAAGTATCTGATGGTGGGTCTCACCAAAGCTGATGAACTCAAGGAGTCAGGAGAGCTCTCCATCGACGGAAATGCAGACGGACTGGTGCAACTAGCAGGTTTGTTCGACCAGTTCCCGTGGCGATTTTCGACTCTGACCGCGCGTGAGCCGTGGGCATAAGAAGCATGAACAATGACGGTGCTATAGATTATAGCTTTACCATGCTCGTAACCGAAAAAGGCGCGAGTAACATACGATAGATAAAGGGGCGGCCTCTCGACACCTAGTATTTCAATACGAAGGTGGTTAGCAGGGAATTTACCTGATGAGGGTTGATAGTCTGTAGCAATTCAGTGCTGATAAACAGCATGGGTTGCTCTAGAGTTTGAGCTACGTAATCGCTCCCTCTCCATTAGAGGCGAAAGACATTAAGCGAAGCGACTAATCGCCTGCCTGTTGCCAGCGAGTGCTCGCCACTTTTACCGGTGATGCAGGTGCGTCGTTCAACGCCTGCAAATGATCCTGGCGAATAACATCGGCTTCAGTCCGTGCAATTTTGCGAACGTGACCGTAGCCGCGAATCGTTTGCGGTAGTGTAGCCAGCTGCAATGCTGCCTCATAGTTGGAGTTTTTCAGCTTATCGATGATTGCGGCGATATCTTCCTCGAACTGCGCGCGTAGTTCATGAGCAGCGCGTGTGTCACTCGAATAGGAAAAGGGGTCAATTACCGAACCACGCAGGAACCTGAAGGTCGCCATCAGGCGGAACAAACACATCAGCCAGCCACCAATTTTACGTTTCGCGATTGTCGATGTGCCTTTTATACGATGCCCGAAAGGCCAGGCACCAAAATGAAACTGAATTTTATAATCGCCTTCGAAGGCATCGTCCAACTGCTGTTTGAATAATGGGTCGGCATACAGTCGCGCGACTTCCCATTCGTCCTTATGCGCCAGTAACTTGAAATAACTGCGGGCAACCTGTTCGGTAATTGATGTCGCCTCAGCGACCCGAGCCTCCGCCTCCCGTACCTGCTCGACCCGGGCGCGATATCGTTGCATAAGTTTGTCATTCTGATACTTGGTTAAAAATGCCTCGTGCATTTGGATAAGGTCGTCCAACGTCAATTCCCGCTGTTCAGGTTTCGCATCTGTGGTGATATTCGCCATGACGGCATCGATGTCGTTGACGACCCAGCGTCCAAGCGCAAACGCCTGCTTGTTTTTGTCGACGGCGACACCGTTTAGCTCTAGGGCGCGTGTTATGGCGCTGAAAGATACGGGTAGACAACCCATTTGCCAGACAGCACCCATTAATAGCGTATTGGCGAAAACGTTATCACCTAATAGACGTTCCGCTATCAGACTCGCATCTATTTTTGTTATCCCTTTGCCGGATGCATTATCAATTCGTGAAATCAGAAGGGATTTATCCACAGTCCATTCAGGATCCCTGGAAAAATCTGACGTGGGTGTTAGGTGGGTTGCTAGCACACCCCGACTTTTCCCCGGGACAAGCTTGGAGATCACTTCATTGCCACCAGACACGATTACGTCTGTCCCAATCAAGGTATCGGCTTCGGCAGTCGCAATACGAGTGGCATTAAGTTCGCTTCTGTCTTCTGCGATCTTAACGTGGGACAGTACCGCTCCATACTTTTGTGCGAGTCCGGTAACATCGAGATTGGAACTGAATAACCCGTCGAGGTGAGCTGCTACTGCAATGCTCTGTCCGACGGTAACAACACCAGTACCGCCTATACCGGTCACCAGTACAGCGAAAGACCCGTCGATGGCCGGCAGCTTTGGTTCTGGTTGCTCCGGGATATTAAGGGTTCCCTGTTGCGTTACGAGTCGTTTCGGTTCTGCGCCCACTAACGTCACCAGGCTTGGGCAGAAGCCTTCAAGGCAGGACATATCTTTGTTGCAGGAAGACTGGTTGATCTTACGTTTCCTACCGAAGTCTGTTTCTAACGGTTCGATTGACATACAGTTCGACACTGTGCCGCAGTCACCGCAACCCTCACAAACCTGCGGATTTATGAACACTCGACGATCTGGGTCTGGCGCATTTCCTCGCTTTCGCTGGCGACGCAGTTCGGTCGCGCAGGGTTGTTCATAGATAAGTACGGATACATCTTTAAAGTCGCGCAGTTTTTTTTCGACTGCTTCTAGTTCGATTCGGGGATGTAGTGTTGTACCAGGTGATAGGGGTAGGTCTTTATGGTTTGACGGGTCGTCAGCCACAATGGCAATACGCTTTACGCCTTCCGCTCGTAATTCAGCCACGACCTTGCCGATGGTCAGTTCGCCATCCACGGGCTGGCCTCCGGTCATCGATACAAAGCCATTCCAAAGTAACTTGTAAGTGATTGGTGCGTGCACTGCGACAGCGGCGCGAATGGCCATAAAGCCCGAGTGAAAGTAGGTCCCATCTCCCATATTGGTAAACACGTGTTCCTCGTCGGTAAACGGTGCCTGGCCAAGCCACATCGCGCCTTCTCCGCCCATATGTGAGATTGTGTTCGTGTGTTCAGGATCAACAAATATTGCCATCGAATGACAACCGATGCCGGCGAGTGCCCGGCTGCCCTCGATTACCTGGGTCGATCTTCCGTGAGGGCACCCAGAGCAGAACGCAGGTCGGCGAACAGGAACCGCGGCACTGGTCGATGTTTCCGGGAAATTCGGCATTGGCACGTGACACTTAGGATCGAGGACTTCAGCCGCTTGCTTTAATACTTCAGTGATACGACCGGGATCAATTTCACCACTGTTTGGAAACGCTGTTTTCCTTTGGTCTGCTCCATAGACAGAACCTTCAAATACCTTGCCAATGATTCTCGGTGCATGGGTGCCATAGAGTATGGCTTTGATCTGGTCCTCGAGGAATGGGCGCTTCTCTTCCACGACGACTATCATGTCTAGGCCAGTCGCAAAGTTGCGCACAATCTCATCTTCCAGTGGCCACAACATTCCGACTTTCAATACCCGAATTCCTAGCGAACTCAGCTCGCTGCCGGATACGCCCATCGAATGCAGTGCCTGACACAGATCCTGATAAGACTTGCCGGAAGCGACGATACCCAGCCGGGCTTGGTCAGAATCGGTAGTAATTCGGTTGAGCCCGTTCTCACGACAGTATCTGGTGGCTTGCTGCAGGCGGGATTCGTACAAGACAGCTTCTTGTTCAAGCATTGGCGTAAACTTCTTTATGCCCAATCCTGGTTCTGCATTTGGTGGCGAAATTTCAGGGGAGGTTGGCGAAACATAGATAGAACCGCCACCTTCAATCACGTCAGTGACCAATTTCATACCGCACAACAGGCCCGTATTACGGCTAAGCGCAATTCCGTGCAAGCCATAATCAAGTACTTCCTGTGCATTGGACGGCGCAAGCAGTGGGATGGCGGCGGAAGTGAAATTGAAGTCTGAATAACAAGCGACGGTAGACGAGTTTGCCCCGTGATCGTCACCCACCAGTAGCAGGCTGCCCCCTAGTGGTGATGTCCCGTTTACGTTAGCGTGACGCAGTGCGTCCATTGACCGATCCATGCCCGGTGCTTTGCCATACCAGATGGAAAACACACCATCGACACGTGCACCCGGAAACATACCGACATACTGTGAACCCCAGGCTGCAGTAGCGGCCAGGTCCTCGTTCACGCCGGGTTGAAAAACGATGTTATGTTCTGCAAGGACTTCGGCAGCATTCCAGAGTTCCGTATCGTAGCGACCCAGCGGAGATCCGCGATAGCCGGAGATGTAGCCGGCCGTATTGAGACCCACCAAACGATCGCGCATGCGCTGCTGGATTGGCAGCCGGACCAGGGCGTGCATACCCGTCATGTAGACCCAGCCTTCTTCGAGGGTGAATCGGTCTTCCAGTGTCATGTCGAATCTGTTTGCGAACATCACGTTTTTGCTCTCAACCGAATCTGGGCATTGTGAAGAAGGGTTCAGGAGATGGCAAATTCTTTACGGCGGCGCTCCTTTGCATCATGCTCCTTTACAAAGTTTTGCATACCGCGCCATTCGAGCCAGATGTCACACAGCGCGTCTGGATAGACCTGAAGATGTGCCTCCTTACGCGGGGCGCTCGCTCGAAAATACACCATGAATCGAGGATCGGGACCTTGAACACGCGTCACAGAATGTGGCGTCGCGAAGTGTACAATAAGAGCGTCGCCTGCTCTTACCTTTACCAGCGTCGGTTTAGGCCAATAACGACCGTCCGTGGTTTGCAAAGCGTCTTTACGAAATGCTGCTCTCACTTGTTCGGGATAGTGGCGTAATCCATGACCGTTCGGTGCTTCAGTATGTTCTCTTTTCCATCCCGGTCCATCAGGCCCAAGGGGTCCACCTGCATCTCGTTGCTGCTGGAAAAACTCACCGATTCTATGGTGTGCACCCTTGAGCAAGCCCAGATTGCCACACCCCTCGATTGTCTGGTCAGACAGGGCGATCCCGACCAGCGCAGTAAAGTTGTGCACGTTACAGTTCTGGTCGTACGTTCGATAGCATCCGTTGCGTGAAGGATCGCTATACCACTTGTGACGTCGGTGAGGCGTAAGTTCCTTGCCGATTTCGGGAATTCGATCGCCACCGTTCCATAAGCCGTCCAGGTGACCGCACCAGCCATAGAATGGCGTGTCTTTATCATGGTAGCCGGACTCGTTGACGTTTTCTCCGGGCTTTTGCGGGAAGGGTATTGCAAGTTGGGCGACTGCAGCCGGCTTTATCCGTCGTCCAAAGAATGCTTCAACGGTCTTTTTGACGTCTGTGTTGTTGAAGAGATCGAGGATCACTTTATCCGAGCCGACACGTTCCAGCGTCTTCGTTGCAGTTTTGATGTCGGAGAGGTTCTCTGCGCCCATCGCGCCCGCCCGGACATCGCCGAGATTCATATTAATCTCGCGTCTTGCGGCGTTGACCATCTCTTGCGGGATGATGTTGGATAGGACAACGAACCCGTCTCGATAAATGTCGCGTTGCTGCTGTAGTGTCAGTCCAATCTTCTTCACATTACTATGCCCATCGCACCTGTGTCACGCGAACATCAATAAGGAGATGGATTTCTTGGGAGGCAGATGAGTTGGGAGTTGTATTGAGAGGTGACCCGGGTTGGAGACCCGGGTCAAACATATGTTTCGCTAGAGGCTAGCTCTTACCTCGATGCCCCACATCTCATAGGCTGAAACAAAGGGTTCAGGCACAGGAATAAACCGTTCTTCTCCCGTGTCCGGATCTTCAAACTCAAAGCCATTGACCTCGAACTGCTCAATTTGACGATCATCGAAGATATTCTGACCATAGGCCGATACCCGGTAACGTTCATCTGCTGACGTCCAGGTCAGACGAAGGTCAACCCGACTGAAATCATCCGCCAGCTCTTCCGCATTGTTGGCTACATTTGCTTCAAACTTACCAGTCCACGCCCAAACGCCGAGCAGGGAAACTGAACTGCCGTTGTCCAGTGGCCAGGTGTATTCAGCATTTAGATTGAACTTTTGCTTCGGTGCATAAGGCAGGCTATTACCCTCGAAAGCACCTATGAATGAATACCCTGCAAAGCCCTCTTCTCCGGTATATGCTGGCAGCACGAAGGGCTCTTTAACTTCTCCCTTGTTATAGGCGTAGAAACCGAAAATTTGAAGGTTCTCCATGGATGGAACCTGCCAGGCAAATTCGAAGTCAAACCCGTAGATTTCGACCTTCCCATAATTGATATTACCTTCGAATGCCACATCCCAGGGATCTTGTGGGGTAAGCGTAATAGCCGCATCGGTGATGAAGTTATCGAAGTCATAGAAGTANACTGACGTCATGATGCGTAAATTGTAATCGTCATAGTACCGCTTGTAGCCGACTTCATAGGTGAGCAAATCTTCCTCATCAAATAAGTAGAAAGGAGCAAAATCGCCCAGTTGCGTATTAACCCTAAAGTTACCGCCGCCGGATCGATAGCCTGAGGCAACACGCCCAAAAATAAANGTATTGTCATCCGGAGTGTATTCGACATCAAAGTTGAACACGGTCCTTTCGAACTTAAGAACCAGGTGTTCGAGGTAGGCGGTGTTTAGGAAAATCGGTGGTGCCACCCCCAAATTCGCGTAATAGGCTTCTTGCGCATATTCGTCCAGATCCGCTATAGAGCCNGNGAAGGGGTTAAATCGNGCNGGGCCTACATTAAAGCCATCGAGGGCNCCGGTCGGCTTTTCATCATCAATACGACGCAGGCCCAGGGAGGCGCTCCACTGATCATTGACTTGATAGGCGATTTCTCCAAACCAGGATTTCTGATGCTGCTGATTATTAATGACGCCACCACCGAAGGGACCATCTGTACCACCGTATCTATTCACCTCCGTGCCGGCCGGGCCATAGCAATTCAAACGCCCAGGCCTGAAACCCCAGGGGTGGTCAGGCCCAAGAGAAAACGCAGGCGCACCATTATCCTCTGCCGTCAGATAGGGTTGCCCGAATTTCTGCTGCAGAAGCTCGCTACAGGAGCTTACATCGGGGAACGTGTCTCCCAAGCCTGGCATTCCTCCAGCGGCATGCAGCGCACGCATCTCGTCGATGGTGCTTGTCCGATAAGCACCAACCTCATAATGTCTATCGTGCGCCCCAATTATTCGGGTTGAATCNAAAGTAAAATAGCCAATACGCAGATCTATTGCGTCACCAAAACTTGCCGACAAGGTCAGCTCATTCTGATCGACGATATAATGACCCTCGGACATTGATATTCGATCACGAAAATATCCGCCGTTATCGTCAGCGACGGGTGGATCTCCTGCAGTACCGGTGCGATCCGTTTTATCACGATCCTGAAAACGTAACTCTTCCGTGTCTGATCNACCCCGTTGATAACGTATCGACATGTTGTCAGTAATATCCCAGTCAAGTGTGATCACGAATTGCTCACCTTCAGTATAGTGAATCGGATCACGATTCATCTGAACCGCACCTTCCTGCGGTAGATCCGTATCCCAGCCGAAGTAAGACCCAAGTTCGCCGTCACCTTGGATGTGCGTTGGCCAGCGCAAACCTTCAGGCAGGAAACCTGCNGGGATTGGGCCAACTTCGTTTCTTCCCATGCGGCGCTTGGAGTCAAAAGAACTTGCCGAAATATTGAGGCTCCAGGTGTCTCGCGTAATCTGAAGCTGGGGGATAATCGTGTTGATATCCACGTCATCCAGATCTTTATTNGTACATTCCCCAATAGGGCAGTATGAGGTGGTCGCCGTTGATAGGTTTTTCTGGAAACCGTCGCGCTGTTGCGTGTAACCGGTCAAGCGCCAGGCTACGGATTCGGTTATTGGCCCGGTCAACGCGATGCCGAGACGCCGTCCATCCTCAGTAGATAGTTCCGATACGATATCTGCACCAAANTCTGACTGCGGCTTCTTCCGAATATAGTTGATGGTGCCGCCCATCGCGTTGCGTCCGTAAATAGTATTCTGCGGGCCTCTCAATACCTCTATACGCTCAATGTCAAAACCATTCGTATCGATGCCGCTGACATTCGCGGCAACCGCTGCCAATCCATTCTGGTATACAGCTACAGAAGATTCGTTAGCGTGCCACGAACTAAACGAGGTACCCACACCGCGCATGGCAAACAGATTATTCCCAGCATGGGTTTGGACCTCAAGACCTGGGGTCATCAGCGAAAGATCATCGATGGTCTGAATGTTGAGTTTTTCTATCTTGTGTTCATCAAACGCGGTAACAGCGATCGGTACTGTCATTTCNGATTCTTCACGTTTCTCAGCAGTAACGACGACCTCTTCAATAAAAGANCCCCTCGTTTTCTCTTCCTCNGCGAATGNANGCGGCGNGGNGGNNANCAGCAGNGCAAGTGTNGACAGGGTGACATTTTTCATGGTTTTTTCCCCAGTAAATNNNTTTATNCCNCACTGTTCNTTGCGGGNGATNNCGAATNCTAATGAAAAATANTCGAAATTTGAACTGTCTATATANCGTAGAATAAGGTNTTTTTATGGATACNTAGACTGCTCCATGGTGTTCCCTGANACATCCNTGGACCTTAAGCTGAANGCACGCGGCCTTNCGCGGATTTACCTGAGCACCTGGCCCTATATTCTGGCAGAGTTAAAGCATTTCATCGCTTTGCTTATCTTGACCCTCGCGCTAATCGGGTTTGGTACCGCGTTCGCGTTTTTGGGCATCGACGTGCTCTGGGACTCAGTCGGACAAGGAAACCCCCTTAGTTCAGCACAGGCAGGCCTCATGCTACTAGCGGAAGCAGGGTTTGTAGAGGTCGAAATGCTAGCGACTGAGGCTAAGCGTATTATTCTTATCCGCTTTCTAATCCTTACGGCGGTGATTGTCATTATCACCACTACGGTTTTCGCCTTTATTCAGATTTATAAGGCTTGGATTCTGCAGAGGGTCAATCAGAGACTGCGTACCCGTATGGTAGCCAACGCGGAGGAGCTTAGTTTGCGCTTTCACTCCCAATCTTCCGCGGGTGATGCCATCTATCGAGTATTTCAGGACAGTGCAATGGTTACTGCAGTGGTTGACAATATTGTTGTTGTACCCGTCATTGGCCTCACCACGTTGGTTATGCAATTAGCTATCGCAACGTTATTTAGTCCCTGGTTTGGCTTTCTCTTGTTAATTGGTGTGATCACATGTCTAGTGCTGCTGGCGGTCATCACGCCTCGCTTGAGGAGCCTCAGCACTGCCGCCCGAAAGGCCAGTGCCACGCTATTTACGCGGGTACAGGAAACGTTTCAGAGCATTCAGGCGATAAAAGCGTATGGATATGAAGCGACCAATAATGACTATTTTCAATCAGAATCAAGTG
The DNA here is from genome assembly GCA_002712135.1 of Gammaproteobacteria bacterium. Taxonomy (GTDB): domain Bacteria; phylum Pseudomonadota; class Gammaproteobacteria; order Pseudomonadales; family Azotimanducaceae; genus UBA7455. Next base: position 54,751 of record PASO01000007.1, on the reverse strand, counting down.
AGGCGATCGATACCGCGTTTGGCTTGCGCAGAGAATTTGCCCTGATCAAGGTGTGTACCGGCTACATCCTAGTGCTAGTGCTCTTTGTCACTGACTATATTGCAACTCGATATGTCCTTGAGGGCGGTCCAGTATTTGGTGCCAGTCTGCTGGTCCTGTTTGGCCTGGCTGTGACCGCCTGGACCGCTGCTGCACATCAGGCACGGCGTGGTAGCGTCGAGGCTTTCAAGGCCACTTTCGATGATCTGATCCGCGTCTGGTGCCTAGCTCAGGACATGGCAGTGGGTTTGGGCCGAGCGTTTTGGTTGCTGGAACTTGAGCCGGAGGTCGTCGATGCCGAGAACCCGCTACCGTTTCCTGATGTGCAGCAGGGTGTTGTATTTCGTAACGTGAGCTTCGGGTACCAGCTTGAATCTCCGGTTCTGCAGGAAGTCAGTCTCACTGCAACCCTAGGGGAAGTGATTGCCCTGGTGGGACCTTCGGGTAGCGGTAAGTCGACACTGGTGTCAATGATGCTCCGTCTATTCGATCCTGACGCTGGGAATATCAAAATCGATGAAACCGACCTCAGATCAATTAGGATTGAGGAGCTACGCAGTAACGTGGCAATTGCCTTGCAGGAGAACGTCCTATTCCCTGTGTCTGTCGAAGACAATCTACGTTACGCTTCGCCCAAGGTGTCTGACGATGAGCTTCGTGACGCAGCGCGAGTCGCCTGTGCTGACTTTATTGATGACCTGCCTCTTGGCTATCAAACCGAGTTAGGTGTAGGTGGCGCACTACTTTCCACGGGGCAAAAGCAGAGGTTATCCATTGCCCGGGCCCTGATCAGGAATACCAGAATACTCATTCTAGACGAGCCAACGGCTTCGCTGGATGCTCAAACTGAGCAGCGTGTGCTGGCTAACCTCAAGATCTGGGCAAAAAACAAAGTGGTGTTCATTATCACACATCGACCTTCGACGGTCCGCGATGCGAATCGCATTATTTTTCTCAAGGACGGTCGAGTGACAGAAGTTGGCACTCATGACGAACTTCTTGCGCAGGGTGGTGACTATCACCGCTTCGTTTCTCTTGATGCTGCGAATGAGACGACTGATGCCTGACTACCACGACCGTCTGGACATTGATACGCGGCTTACGAGTAGAGGCGTCATAGAGATATTCCGTCGCGCGCTTGGTTTTCTCTATCCGCAGCAGCGACTACTTGGCGTGAGACTCGTGCTCGTGACGTTGATTTTTACAATCGGATTGTGCCTACCCTGGTTTCTCAAGATTGTGGTCGATCACGGCGTCATGCAGATGCCCATACAGAATCTCGATGAGATGCTATACCCATTTTTTATGTTCCCTTTTCTGCAGGCTGTCGCGACCGCATCGCCCCTGGACATCACACTCTATACGCTTATAGCTCTGGCGCTAGTTTTTATGCTGGTAGGATACTCCGGGAATACGGCGCTGGAGGCAAATCTTGCGGAGGGTGCAGACGTTGCAACCCAGTCCGAGAACAAAGTTAGCTCTGGTATGAGTTCCGCCCATGGTCTTATCGGGCTGATCGATCTCAGTGTTGCCATCAGATTATCGCAACGCATAACCCATCATGTTCGCCAGGTGCTCTTCGGTAACATGTCACGCCTGCCGCTAACAACGTTGCAGCAACAGCGTTCCGGCGATGCCATTTTTCGGGTAATGCACGACACCCCCTCCATCGCGGGCATGTGTCACGCCTTGACAGTCAACCCCTACACCATGGTGTTTAGCGTAAGTCTGAACCTCTGGGTATTGTCTATGGTTTATGGCAACACTGCTCCCGAGCTCGTGTGGGTCGGGTTTACTGCGGTCATCATCACTCTCATTCTGACCTCGCCTCTCGCCAATTGGATGCGCAAAGCCAGTCAGGCAAGCCGCTCTTCGGGGAGCGCAACCACCAACGATCTTGAAGAGGGGCTAAAAAATGTGGCTACTATCCAGAGTCTGGGTGGTGGCCAAACAGAGCAAGAAAAGTTTCGCGATGCCAGTAAAGAGTCGTTCAAGCAGTCATTGCTTTTGTTATTGGTGCGAAATGTGGTGCTCTGGATCGCAGATAATATCCATCTGTTGTTCCAGACACTAGGATTCTGGATCATCTTTAACGGCATTATCGATGGGCATCTGACCCTGGGGGATACCCCGGTCATTCTTCGTATGTATTCAATGCTCTACGAAACATCGATGCAGTTCGGCCAGATCTGGATCGAACAGCAGGACAACGCAGCCGCTGCCAGACGCGTATTCTTTATGATGGATCATGACTCTGAGTCATCATCTATGGCAGACATAACTCGATCTGTACCTGGAATAGGAGCCGGCATTCGTTTTGAAAATGTGAGCTTTAGGTATCCTGACGGCCGTGAGGCGCTATCTAATATCTCATTTAGCGTAAACCCTGGAGAAACTATCGCCATTGCCGGAGCAACCGGGGCTGGCAAATCAACGCTAGCGTATATGATTCCCAAGTTTATTCAGCCGACTTCAGGGCGTGTCTTCTTCGATGATACCGATATCACCGATTTCGACATTACACAACTGCGTAACCATGCAGCCTATGTGTTTCAGGAACATCAGCTACTGACCGATACCATAGCTGCGAATCTGCGTATCGCGAAACCGGAAGCGAGCCTTGATGACATGAGAGAGGCCTGCGGACAGGCAGGTGCGCTCGACTTTATTGAGGCCATGCCCGAAGGATTTGATTCGTGGATCGGACGTGGTGGCGGCACATTATCGGTCGGACAAAAACAGCGACTATCGATTGCTCGTGCTTTTTTGCGTGAGGCGTCTATTCTTATATTAGATGAACCAACTGCTGCACTTGACCCCGAGACTGAAGCATCGCTCCTGAAGGCACTTGATGCGGAGGACAACAAGAAAATTGTCATCGTCATCGCCCATCGTCTGTCTACGATCCGTCATGCGGATCGCATCGTGTTTCTAAAAGATGGTCGAATTATCGAGCAGGGGACACATGAGGAACTCCTTGCCCTGCAAGACGGCGAATACCGAAGGTTTGTCGAACTTGCCAACGCTTGATTCGACTTAAACTTGTGCTATAACCGAAAGCTGATTTTGTTGCACTTCCCCTTTACATAAGAGAACGGCACCGCATGGATCCAAGATCACTCGATTACCTGCTTACGGAAGAAGAATACCGTGCCTTCAGGGAGGACGGTTACTTTCTTATGAAAGATGCATTACCGCCAAACTTGGTGCAAAGGTACCTTGAGATCACGCGTGAGGTAGTAGAGGAATACAAGCGTGTCCACAATGTGCCAATGGATCGTTACTTCGGCGTGATCGACTTTATCGGTCAGCGAGATGAACTGCTGAACCTTGTGGACTGGTACCGAACCCTGCCCAAGATCTGGGGCATCCTCGGTCCTGACATCAAGCTTTATCACACGGTTGGGATGCAGACTCCACCAACGACAAAATATAAACTGGAAGAGCACAGGGAATGGGTTAACTGGCACACCTATACCGGCAACCTCACGCGAGATATCCAGGAGAGCATCGAGCCACCAAGAATCTCCATGAAGGTGGGTTACGTGCTGACAGATACTCTGGAACCGGGAATGTCGAATTTCACCTGTTTGCCTGGCAGTCATCGCAGTCGGGTGTTCCCTGGCAAAGATCGCAAGCGGCTAATAGAAGATGCAGTTCAGGTTTGTGCACCCGCAGGTTCAGCGATCTTTTTCGATCGCCGATTGTGGCACACGCCGTCGCTTAATGTCAGTGACCAGACTCGCTACATGATATTCAACGGTTATTCATATAGATGGCTTGCCAATCGTGACGATATGACCGTCAGTCACTTTATGCATCGCGCAACACCAATTCAGAGGCAGCTACTTGGTTTTTCTCATCACGGCGCCTATGGCTCGTCGAATAGTTTCGATGATGACCTGCCATTGAAGTTCTGGATCCGAGAACACGCGCCACAGTTCGTTGAACGATGGCCCGAGCATCAATAGGTGTCTTTTGCTGCGAGGGTTACTGGGTAATCTCCAGTGTTTGACCGCTAGATACATCGATCATGATGGTTTCCGAGCCATCGGGCCAACTGACGTTGAGATCTGCGTTTGTATCTGACCCTAGTCCAAATAGCTGAACAGCCGGATTCTGTGACAGAAAGTTGCTGCCGATAGATATCTCGCGGATCTGACTGGTGTTTTCTGAAGTTAATGAGATTCTTGCGCCGGAAGCCTCTGTATTCGGGGTGCGTCCGATGAGACGTACCTTAAGGTACTCATTGCCAGATTCATTATTGCGCCAGAGGATCGGTCTGTCGGCAAGTAGCAGAATGTCCGTATCACCGTCATTGTCAAAGTCGGCGCAGACCACTCCACGTCCCATTTCAGTGTCGAGTAGACCTAAATCCTCGGCTTGTTCCACGAAAGATCTGTCACCGCGATTCACGAACGCCCGGCTATGGTCAGTCCTATAGCCCTCAAAAAACGGAAAGTCATCTGGTGGCAGAATTGATTTTTGCCAGCCATTGGTATGGTAGATATCGAGATCACCATCGTTTTCGAAATCGATAAAACAAGCTCCCCAGCCCCACCCGCCATCGATAATGCCCGCTTCATCAGTAACGTCAACGAACATCCCCTGATGGTTTTGATACAACCGGTTACCGTAGTGCGACAGAGAAGCTTTCAGAGGTTTTTCATTGCTTGGGTACAGGATGCTGGTCACAAACCAGTCTAGATCGCCATCGTTGTCGTAATCTCCGACCGCGGACCCCATGCCATTACCGTCAATAAGCACATCCACATCTGTCGTGTTGACGAACGTTCCATCTCCATTATTAGTGAAATATTGAGTCTGATTGAAGTCGGCCACCATGAGTAGGTCCGGGAAAAGGTCATCGTTAATGCGTGCAAACGTCGGAGTAAAGGTGCGATCAGCACCGTATTCTAGTCCGTTAGGATCCTTCAGTTGTGCGATGCTGGGCGCTATCTCTGCTATCTCGCTGACACTGGTGAAGAAGATATCTTCACCTTCAGTATCGTTGCGCCACATATGCTCGGTATCGCCCGGGTTATTTCTATCTTGTGGCGATGCCCAGTGCGTGGTGACAAGGTCCAGATCACCATCGAGATCGTAGTCGCCAAATGCTGTGGACATGCCGTAGGGTCTTGAGAATAACAAACCCGTATCGTCCGTTATGTCGGAGAAGGTGCCATCGTTGTTGTTGCGCAGAAGGAGAGATTTCACCGATAAGCCGCGAAGAAATAAATCCAGATCGCCATCTCCGTCCACATCGGCGAAAACTGGGCCTACCTGGAAGCTCGTCGAACCGTCCGGCCCCAGGAATGCGACACCGGCGTCCTCAGCCACATCGGTAAACTTTAGATTACCATCGTTGCGGTATAGCCGATTGGGGCCTTTGTCTCCCCAAACAATGAAGAGATCAATGTCGCCGTCGTTGTCGTAATCACCAGCCGCGGCGCCGCTGGTAGGGATGGCAGGAACGGGTTCGCCTTCGGGCATGTCGCCGAAACTGAAGATAACTTCGTATGCAATGCCTGATTCTGAGGTGACATCCGTAAAGGACATTTCAGTTCCTGGCTTTGGTTCGGGTGTGCGTTCGTCAGTTTCAATGTTGGCGGGAGGGTTGTTAAGGCTACTGCCGCCGGTTCCGCCGCTACAGGCGGCGACTAATAGGATGGCAATAAGTGGCAGGAGTGGTTTCATTTTACGATGCCGAGATCGTGCTGCCTTTGACGTCCGTAAGGATAGAGACCCGGATCATTTTATTGTATGACCGCTACTTTGTAGTGAACGCAACCACCGATCTCGCCGGCATGGAAACAGTGGCTGATCCTGATGCCAGGCTTACACCGTCGAACGCTTCCGGTTTCACTGTCTCGGGCGAATCGAAGGTATTGTGGCTGTTCATCGCATCGCCAGTCAGGACGCGGGCATCGCATGCTGAAGCTTCAAGGCCATGCAATGCAACGTTGACGTCAATTGCCTGGTCAGCCGAGAGGTTCGTCATGGTCACATGGACACTGCCGTTGTCAGCGCGACTCGCAGAAGCACTGATTGCTGGTACCTTGGTGTCGCCTTCGCCAAGGGTGCTCGCATCGACAAAGCAGGGCAGGTGTACGGCATCGTGGTGCGGAACGTACATCTCGAATACATGGTATGTCGGCGTGAGCAGCATACGCTCNCCCTCGGTGAGTACCATCGCCTGNAGTACNTTGATNGTCTGGGCGATNTTGGCACCNTNNACGCGGCGGCANTGGCGATTGAANATNTCGAGGGTAAGTGATGCGGCCAGNGCATCGCGAATGGTGTTTTGCTGGTAAAGAAAGCCTGGGTTGGTCCCGGGCTCCACGTTGTGCCAGGTTCCCCACTCATCGACCAGCATTCCCACTGAAATTTCCGGGTCGTAACGGTCCATCACGGCACTGTGGAGGCGGATATGGTCATCCATTTCGTTCGCTGAGTTCAGCAGAAAGTACCAGTCGTCTTCGGTACCCTCGACAGCGAGTTGTTTCTCACGTCCCGACCAGGTGTAGTAGTGTAGGGCCAGTGCATGCATATTTCGCCGCACCTGCTCTGGCTGCATAAGCGCCTCAGTCCACTCGTCCAGATCGTTGCGTGGACCACAAGCTACTTTGTAGAGCTGGTTCTCGCCGATGTTGCGCAGGTACGTGGCGTACTGCCTATATTGATCCGCATAGAATTNAGGACGCATGTTGCCGCCACATCCCCAGTTCTCGTTGCCGACGCCCCACATACTCACCTTCCAGGGCTCCTCGCGGCCATTNNCAGTGCGCAGTTCAGCCATAGGTCCGCTTGGGGCGGTCAGATACTGCACCCACTGCTGCATCTCCTGCACAGTGCCNGAACCCATATTGCCGCAGATATAGGGCTCAGTATCGAGCTGTTCGCACAGATCCATGAATTCGTGGGTACCAAAGGAGTTGTCTTCAACGACACCGCCCCAGTGATGGTTAACGAGTCTGGGTCGCTCGCTACGTGGGCCGANGCCGTCCATCCAGTGGTAGTCATCGGCGAAGCACCCACCTGGCCAGCGCAGATTGGGAATGCGGATTTTTTTCAGCGCCTCGACAATATCAGTGCGTATGCCACGCACATTCGGGATCGACGATTCTTCACCGACGTAGACNCCATCGTAGATGCATCGGCCGAGGTGCTCTGCGAAGTGGCCATAAATGTGGCGAGAGATCGTGCCGCAATTGACGTCAGTGGGAATTGAGATCCGGGTCATTTTTCGTGCTCCAAGCGTAAAAAAAGCGCGATTATTACATGAGTAGTAAAGTAAATAATAATCGCGGCAAGACGTCTTCTATGTCACGGGCAAGATCCATATAGGTGACGACCAGGCACGCTCCTGCAGGGTGGGCTCTTTCTCATCGCTCAATGGAACACCCAACCGNAGTGCGTCCCAGGTTGACCACCGGCATGTTGGGTTCTCAAGTACACGTACATAATAGAATGCATGTTGTTTACGGTCGAAGTCTGGATCCTTCCAGGCCNCCTTCAATTCGGCGGCACCTTTGTCGAAATCGTAGCTGCAGGTTGTGAGATCTACGCTGGCGTTGTTGTCAGGACAACGGTGGGTGTCTGAATTCGGCNCNAGACCATCGGCACAGGCAACATCATAGATGCGCTCGTGGCGCGTCCCCGCATCGAACCAGCCCTTGACGATTTGCAGGCGTTGTAGCCAAGCACTCATGGGATCACGCAATGCCCAGGCATAAAAGCGGGGGGCACCTCTTTTGCGCGCCTCAATCTCTCCTCCCATGGCTACGCTGGTGNCGCNAAGCCGGTCTGGGTCGAGATCGTAGCCGCCGAAGAACTTGACGCGAATCCGAGTGCCGCTGGTAGCGAATGTCTCCTTACGTCGCAGTGCATCATAGATTGCNTCGCGGGTGTTGGCCTCGGCCCACACTGCCGCTAGNCCCGAAGCGCCCCAGTCGAATCCAGTAATAGGGATATCCGGGAGGCGGTTCAATTCTGTATTCTCAAGGTTGGGGGTCGACAAACGCCACTCAGGACGTCCATCTAATTGACCAATCTTGCCGTGATACGAAGGCTCCTCGTAGGCGCCACCTGTATTGTGGGTATCACTGGAGCCGATGAAGCCAAACCGGAACGGATTGAACCCTTGGGTGTCCTCAAACTCTAGTCCCTTTAATAAGGCATCGCGCACAAAGGAGCCTGGCACTTGTTCAGTAGGCATATCTTTTACCTCGAANTGGGCCCACTCGTCGTTGGGTGACAGGAACGGGTGCGTTTCGGATGTTCCTTTCACCTGGGTAATCTCCACGATCGGCTCGTTGCGCACGCGCAATTGCGCATAGGTTGCATCCATCGCTTCCCCAGCGAACGTAGCTGTTTGNAAGAGATTTCCTCGACTTGAATTAGAGTTGTGGGGAATTGCCAGTGCTTCGATGCCCTTTGCTCGCAATCTATCTAGCCATGCCCACAGGTCTTCTGGATTGAGAGAATCGTAAGCGGCAAACGGCAGTTCGGGGACCTGTGCACCCTTGAAGATGACGTTGCGATGTAGCATGCCATCTGGCGCTGATGTGTATTCATAGCCGACGAAAGTGGTGAACTGACCAGGGGCATTGTGTCGTTCGGCGGCCTCAACGATCCTTTGCCACCCTTCTCGACGCAATGCCTCTGGTGCAAAGTTAGCGTCTAGCTCCCCAGACTTAAGAGCACGGTTGAAATAACTGTAGGCATCCATCGTCAGGCCGTTGCTATCCTCGTCGTACTNAGCTGAGAATGGGTAGTCCGGGTCGTCAAGCGCGATACTGCTGCCGAGATACTCGGCATGGTCTGTGACCGCTAGAAAGTCCAAGGGGGCACCACGCATGCGGATAGTTTGTCCCGAGGGGTGCTTTATCGACGCCCCCTTCGCGAACTCGTAGGCCTCGTCCGGTCCCGTACGAGCGCCAAAGCCGTAGGCATCGAGGGAATATTTCGTATGTACGTGTAAGTCGCCAAAATACGCATTTCGAACTATTGTTTCCGCGGCGGCTGGTATGATAAATGTTGCGATTGCTAATGTAGCGAGTGATTGCATCTTTAGCGATTTTGAGTGATAACTCTGCGTCACAGTGGATAACATGAACTAGTTCCCTATTACCTCTTTCTAGCTAGCGATTATGCCAGAATCTTCCCTGGGAAGTCCCAAGCACAGCATTCTTTAAGGTATCATCCAGATATCCACTCTTTACGTTTTAACTTGGAGAAGTTGTAATGGAAGCATCGCAAAGCCTCGATTGGCAGCAATTAGATGATATGCCGGTCGGTCACTGGGAACCTGCCAGTATTGTACTTGACGGAAAACTGGTGGTGCTTGGCGGCTATGAAGATTACGTCACCTCATCTAAACGTGTAGATCTGTTTGATCCGGCAGATGGCAGCTGGACACAGTTGCAGGATATGCCTAGCGCAGTTGGACACGTGAACCTGGTTGAGCATTGCGGTTCGATCTGGTTTGCCGGTGGCATGAAAGATAAGCCTGGCGTGCTAGTGAGTTCAGAGAAAGACCACATNATTGCAGAAGTCTGGGAGTTTGACCCGAATCTCGATCGTTATATGGCCGCGCCACTGTTACCGGAAAAGCGTGGGGGCGGAACGCTCGCGGGTGTGGGATCGAACCTTCATTACATTGGAGGACTAAAGGAAGACAGGGATACCGACGGCGAAGAACACTGGACATTCGACTTAGACGAATGGTCGAACACGGGCAAGGCGCGGTGGTGCCACGCGGCGCCGTTTCCTCTTCCACGGAANCAGCATGCCAGCGTNGTTCTAGATGACAAGATCTATGTTGTCGGTGGTCAGCTGCATCACGATAGCGAGCAGATTGATCAGAATCGCGTGGATATCTACGATCCGGTATCGGATACCTGGGAGCAAGGACCTTCGTTGCCTTATGGACATTCTCATTCCGAGGGAGCCACGTTTTCCTATGAGGANAGGATCTATATGGTGGCTGGACATACTACTCCGGAAGGTGGNAACAAAGGCTTCTGCCAAAATATCCTAACGCTGGAAGCAGGTGGTGAATGGGAACTTACTGGTAAGCTTGCCAAGCCATTGTCGTCTCCTGCATCTAGAATTATCGACGGTAAACTTTACGTAATTGGTGGTTGGGATGGGCGCACGGAGGAAGGTACCACCTTCGCAGATAAAAAGTGGCTCTCTTCGCCAGAAGTATGGGTTGCTGACGCGCCGGTGTTTTAGATGCCTGAAGATCCCATAAATGGCCACTTTAATAGTGAGATTCTGCTTTGTCTGAATGTCCCGGGTGATGCGCCATACCATCCCTGTTCGGAAGCCTTCCCTGCTGAAGAGGTGCCTCGGTCAATAGTGACCCATCTCGCCGATTGGGACCAGTCTTCCGTCTACCCAGAAACGCGGCGCGACATAAGAATATCGTTACCAGCGAAGCTGGATGGCGAAATGGCTCTACTNGTCTGTCAGGACGGTAAGGACTACGTGGATAGCAACGGCGCGGTGCGTGCCGTTGAGGTCCTAGATACACTTATGCATTCCGGCGATATTCCGCCAACCGTTGGCGTCTTCGTCGACCCGGGAAAATCTGACACAGTGCCCAGACAGCGCAATGTTGAGTACGACACTATGGACGATACCTACGTCACATTTATTGACGACGAAATCTTGCCGTTGGTGGAGTCGACGGTGAAGGTGACTCTGAGCAGAGACCCTGCGCAACGCACAGTCATGGGTATAAGTAGTGGAGGAATCTGTGCGTTCAACATGGCCTGGCAACGTCCAGAGTCGTACGGTAAGGTCATCAGTCATTGTGGCTCTTTCGTCAATATCAAAGGTGGGCACGAGTTTCCACTCATGGTGAGGAATACTCCCCGTAAGAATATCAAGGTATTCATGCAGTCAGGTNAAGGTGANGTAAATATCCCTCTTGGCAACTGGCCGATGGCCAATCACCAGATGGCAGATGCTCTGGCTTATGCGGGATATGACTACCGATTCGAGTTTGGCTCCGGGGGGCACAATCGACGTCACGGTGGCGCGCTGTTTGCCGAGTCGCTACGCTGGTTATGCGGGGCTTCGAGTGGTGGCCGAACTGCGGCGGATGATGTAGTAATGCAGGAGAAAATCCTGGCGCGGTTGCGTGTCCAGGGTGTGTCCTAAGTCAATTGTAANCCTGAAAGTAGTGTGATGTGATTGCGTCGCATTTATTCCACCAAGGAACGATTNATGAAAACCGGGGCTGAATATATAGCNTCTCTGGCAGANGGCAGAGCGACCTATTTTGAAGGCGAACNTGTCGAGGATATTGCAGCACACAAGATCTTGGGGCAGAGCGTTGCGCTGATTGCCGGGGGATATGACCGCCTTTACTTAGAGGGTTCGGAGTCGATAAGCGATGTAATGAGTGTGCCTAAATCTGCAGAGGAGCTGAAACAAAAGACGCTCCACAAGCAGGAATCTGACATGCTGGCACACACCACTTATAGCTCCCTCATGACGCTGTTGACCGCGGCGGACAGGTTGGCAGACCAGTTACCCGACAGCGCAAAGCGCATTCGCGACTATGTCGATTGGGTACAGGCCGAAGACCTTCGGATCACCCAGTGCATTACAGATGCAAAGGGNGACCGAAGCCGTAAGCCTGTTGAACAGGACGACCCGGACGCCTACCTTCGNGTGGTGGAGCGTCGCGACGATGGGGTCGTCATTCGTGGTGCGAAGCTACACATTTCGGGTGCTTCACTCAGCCACGAGATGATGACTATTCCTACCAAGGCGATGCGCCCCGGTGAGGAGGACTATTCAATCGCGTGTATGGTCCCGGTCAATGCCGAAGGCGTGAAGATCGTCAATACGACCTATGCACCACGACATGAGGATACTCGAGATTTTCCTATCTCGAGGAAGAGCAACGTGCCGGAAGGATTCGTGATCTTCGATAACGTGTTTGTGCCTAACGAACGAATATTTCTGGATGGTGTGCCCGAGCATGCCGCCACCTTCGCGCACTCACTGGGTTTGTGGGAACGTCTCGGTGGGCTGGCGTCAATGGCAGATGGTGCAGATCGATTGGTCGGNTTCGCGCAGCTCATAGCGGAAGCCAATGGCACCGAAAGGGTGGCACACATTCGTGACAAGATTGTCGAGATGATGATTCATGCGACGATGGTGCGGGCCGCGCTTGAGGCTGCCATTAGCAACTGTCATATTACAGATGACGGTGAGGCTGTGCCTAACGAGCTTTATACCAATGCTGGAAAGTATCAGGGCGCTGCTAACTACAAGATGCTGGTAGGTCATCTGCATGACATATCCGGAGGTTCGATATTGACCGCACCGTCAATGGGTGATCTGGAGAACGAAGATGTGGGTCATCTCATTCGCAAGTACATGTCGACAAAGCAGGAGATTGACGGCAAGTATCGACTCAAGCTATTCCATGCTGTTCGCGATCTGACGGCTGACACCTATGGTGGCTGGGTTCAGGTTACCAACATGCAATCGGGTGGTGGCCTTTATGCACAGAAAATCGTAACGCGCTTGCACTATGATATTGAGCAAGCCAAGGCAATGGCCTTAGAGACTGCTGATATCAGCAANGACGACCTGTGAATTTGATCAAGAGAAATAAGCTTTGAATATCGAACCCCATTCGAAGTTTGGTGGATTGTCAGCTAAGTCGACTGTCTCACTTCCCTCGCCAAGAGATATCTCACGCCAAAGTTGCTGTGTTTAGCAATAATTTGGCAGATGTCAAATTTGAAAGTCTACCTACCTTACGCATAGCTCCATCTCTCTTGTTCTTTTTCAGCGGCCATTCATAATTTTGGCAAACTTATTCGTCTTAATTGCTTCCTCTTCTTACGCAGCAACTAGTTTATCGCGCTAATTCCCGTTTACCGCTGTGGCGTGTTGAAAAATACGCCTTAGCTTTTCGACCAGCGCATCCGGCAGTGGTCCGCGATTGAGTGACTCGATGTTTGACTTCAAGTGCGCCGGATTACCTGTACCAGAAAGCACTACATGCACGCCGGGTTCGTGGCGACAGAACCGATAGGCCGCATCGACAATGCTGGTGGCGTCTGATTCTTCCAAGACGAAGCCTAGTGGGTCTTCCATATCAAGATCNTCGGGGCTTAGCTGGCATTCATCTATCAGGGTCTGTATTGACTTGATGAGTATATCTGGCNGGCTGAGGGCACGACGCACCGCATACATGAGTTGGACTGCGACGTCCTTCTCCTGAGTCAGCTTGAAGATGTTTCGTGCCGACTGATTCAGGATGTTGAACCCTACCATGACGACGTCAAAAAAATCGTCCGGCAAAGATAGATGCAGCATCTCGTGATGGGTATCCTCACCGAACATCTCTGTAACGCCAATGAAACGAATCTTTCCTTCGTTTCGTAAATCTTCAAACGTAGGCAGAATCTCGTTCCGTAGATACGCGTAATCTTCAGGGTTGACGCCGTGTAGATTGTAGATGTCGATGTAGTCGGTGTTGAGGCGCTTTAGACTGCCTTCGAGCCCCTCCCTCAAGCGGGTCGGGCTGAATTCTCCACGATAGTTTATTTTGGTTGAAACAACGATTTTGTCTCGGCCAACTTCCTGCAGGGCTTCGCCAATAAACCCTTCAGTTTTATAGACCTCCGAGGTATCGACAAAGTTAATGCCGGCATCAAATGCACGGCGAATGATACTTACTGACTCAGACTCTTTCTTATCGGTACTGAGCCCAATTCGGCTGGGGCCGCCGCAGCCCAGGCCCATCACGCTAACATTGAGTTCTGTGCGCCCGAATCTTATGTAGTCCAATTGATCCCCCTTATAAGTAGAACAGGCGTTAAGAGTTGGCTCCGTCCGCCTGGTGCCCTCGATCGATTTGTTTGATACCGGGAAAGAGCACATTCAACAGCCATACAATCAGTACCAGCATGGCAGCACCGAACATCAACGCAGCCTCGATCCCAACGAATTCTGCCACGGCGCCGACTGGGATTACACCCAGGGGCATCAGGCCATTAATCATCAACGTCAGACTCATAACACGGCCATGAATGTACCGAGGTGCTGCAAGTTGCGTGACGCTCATATTGAGCGATCCGAATAGATTGTGAAAGAAGGCAGTGAATGCGCCGATAAATATAGCGGTATAAAGGTTGCCGCTCAGAGCAAAAAGAGCAATGGCGGTGCCCCAGCCAAAGGCTGCTTGTAACATCAATCGACCTTTGCCGTTGAAGTCACCCAGGCGCGCTAGGAGCATAGAGCCGGCGAGCGCGCCAAAGCCCATCCCTGCAGATAGAATGCCCAGATCCTCAGGGCCACCGCCCAGCACATCCTGNTTGAANGCNGGNAGNANAAAATTCACCGNGGTNCCGAAAGCGGATGGNGCNAACCCCAGGATCATCAAGCCGAGAATCAGCTTCTCATCTCTGACAAATCTGAAACCTTCGCGAACATCCTCAAGCGGCGAAGTTGTTGGTTCGCTATGGGGGTTACCATTATGTTCAAGAAACATGACTAACAGTGCGGATAATAGAAGCAGGCCGAAGATGATAAAAAATACCAGCCCCACGCCATAGGTGGAGTTGGTCTCACCGGCTGCAAAGAAAGCAATCAAACCACCGGCAAGCACTGGTCCTAGAATACGTGATAGGTTGTAGGTTGCCGTTTGCAACGCCGTGGCATTGACCAGGTTCTCGTCTCCGACGACTTCCGGCACGATGGCGAATCGTGCCGGCATNCTGACCGACCCTACAGCACCGTTAAATACACCAAGGATGATGAAATGCCAGAAGGTAACTTCGCCAATGAAGGTGATATAGGCGAGAATAAATGTGGCGGCTGCATTCAACACCTGCGAGATGATCATGATGCGCTTCTTGCTCATACGGTCGGCAACCACACCGCCTGCAATAGAGAACAACGCTGACGGCAACATGAACGACAACATCACCCAGGTTAGAGCCATGGGCGATTCTGTCATATCGTAGATCAACCAGCCTCGCGCGATATTCTGCATCTGCATGCCAAAGGCGTTGCATGCAGTGGATACCCAGAGATATTGAAAGTCATGTATGCGAAGTGATTGGAACAACTAATCTGCAACCATTTGGGCAATACCTGCGTTAACCCTGGCATTCTTTTCCTCATCTATCCACCATAGGTTAGGAAAGCCAGACCAACGCATATACTCAGCACCAATAGGGGGNTGACCGAATCGGTCCCAGTAACAGGCATGTCGTCCCNTGGGATGGCCATCGGGTATGACGTAGAAATTCCANAGTAGTACCCGATCGAGAGCCTGCCCTGCGGTATTCATCTCCGCTTCAGTGGTAGCTTTTGCGATCTTCCCTACAAGAAAATCTATTGCTGGATTCTTGATGCCGGTGTAGTTCATCATGTTGGGCCGATCAGCATACTGCGATGTGTACTGGCTTCGAAGTCGCGAAGGAAACGGTACGTTGAACGTATAGAACTTNCGAATGGTTGCATCATAGTCGTAATTTCTGAGTCGATTCACCATCAGGTTGTTTTCGATCTTGCGTAAGTTGGTGTTGATACCCAGTCGCTTNAAATTATCGACGAAGGGCGTNAGCATCANCTCGAAATCTCCACGCGAGATGACGAACTCGAAAGTCAGCGGCTCAGCAGTCTCTGCATTGACGCGCACAAAATCCTTTACTACCCAACCCGCTTCATTGAGNAGTCGGTGTGCCTGTAACAGTGTGTCACGATTGCGGCCGAATGGTTCGTTTTCAGGTAGTGGCACCGGCTGGGTAAAAACCCTCTCGGGCAATTGATCACGAAAAGGTTCCAATAGGGTCAGTTCTTCCTCGGAGGGCAAGTCCCTGGCTTGCAGACCAGAACGCATAAAGAACGAGTTGTTACGTGCCAGACCGTTGTGCCAGAAAATACGGTTCGCCCACTCGAAATTGTAAGCCAGGGACAATGCTTCCCGCACACGGATATCTTTGAACAGCGGTTTACGTGTATTGAACGCTATACTGTAGTGCATCCCGTAAGCACCGCCCATGATATAGGTTTCGGCTTTAAAAAGTCCCTTGCGCNGGGCTTCAAAGTTATATTCGGTATGAAAGTTCTTTTCATTCTGCTCGCGGTAATAGTCGAACACCCCGGCCCTGAACGCTTGCAACATGACGCTCTCGTCGAAAAAATAGGTTAGGTCAAGCCGGTCGAAGTTGTACATTCCCTGGGCGTTGGCAAGGTCTTTTGCCCAATAGTTTTTAACGCGTTCGAATATCACCTTGTAGCCGGGCTGGACTTCAGCCACTCTGTACGGACCGTTACTGAGTGGCGGCTCCATAGTCGTCTCGCCAATCTTGCGGTGCTCATAGTAGTGCTTAGGAAGTGGTGTAAATGTCGCCGTTTGAATGACAAGTTGTGGGGTCTTCTCTGCTTCTTCAGTGAAATGAAACTTGAATGACCAGGGACCGGTCTTCTCGAGTCGTTCGATATCGCGAAAGGCGGCTTTCCAGCTGACACCTGCTTTGTTTTTATAGGCATCGAAGGTCCAGACGATATCGTCCAGGGTGACCGGCACACCGTCGTGCCAATAGGCGTTTTTGCGCAGGGTATACGCGACCCAACTGTAATCGTCAGCAACCTCGATGGTCTCAGCCAGGCGACCATAGTAGGTCGCGAGTTCATCGTCGGACTGCATCATCAGCCGCTCATGGGTAATCGAGATTACGCGAGGATCTATGTATCCCGCCAATGTTCCCTTGTCGACAAATGGATTGAGATTATTGAAAGCGCCAATGGCTGAAACTCTGACGACCCCCCCTTTTGGTGCGTCAGGATCTACATAATCGAAATGCGCCATGTCCTGAGGATATTTGGGCTCACCAAAATACGCGAACGCATGACTGGGCTTGCCGGCGATAACTGACCCGGCGGCGAAAAGCCCCAACAGGATACATAGGATAGTGAGTTGCATGGATAGACTAATATGCACTANTACGCGCTTCAACGAAACATGCTTCAAGGAATCTTACTAGGNTCCTAGCTTATAAACCTTCCTGCGAAACGCGACAACCGATGCGATAAGCAAAACGAGTGCATACCCGGTACCCCCGGCGGCCCAGAGATACCCGATTGAATCGCCCGCGATCAGCGCGTCAAGTGTTTCTATGGTCCAGGCGGTCGGCGAAACAAGAAACAGCGGTCTGTACCATGCATCGGCGTCAAAGAAATATAACGCCAGTGGAATCATCATAATGAAGTTGATGCCTTTGAATACTGCAAGGGCTTCAACCTTGTCGGATCCCAAAACCGGCATAGCAAGAGCCAGCGCCGGTGTGAGCAACGCTAGCATGGCAACCACGGTGAAAAGTTCCAATGTGGATAGATGCAGCACCTGCCAGGTACTGTTCATGATGACGATAGTGATGTGCGGCCAGATCAGCATCCATACTGTAGCGAGTAATGTTCGCGTCAGGATAAAGACATTAGGCGATATGGATGTGACCAGCATGGCGTCTAGCACCCCGTTATCCCTTTCTTCCACCATGAGAAGGCCAAACATGAAGGCAAACGAAAGACCACCCACTAATGTATATGCCACCAGGAAAGGAAACCAGTCAGCCCAGCCTGGCAGGTGGTCCTGAAAAATACCGAGCATGGTGATTATCACGATGGGAATTATCGACATCACGATATTGATCAGCATGACATCGTCACGCAGGATTCCCTTGATATCCAGTCGCACCAATGCNGTNAAGGCGCTCATCAGTTATCGACCATTTGTAANAATTGATTGGGTNTACTCTCGCAGCGTCCACCACCAGCCNAAGGCACACCAGAGAATCAGGTACGAAAAAGCGTATAGCGTCGCCGTAGTCGAATAGNCATTCATATCGACCGCCCAGGTTAATGCAATAAGCACTGCATAAGTCGGTACCAGCGAGATGACTGGTGTTAGTACTTCAGGCAAGATCTCAAAATGTGTCAGCGCTGGGATGTAAAGCAGTGCAANCAACCACATCCAATGTATCATCAGTTTGTTCATCGACGGNACNCGNGCGACGCAGGCGAACCCAATCAGGGTTGCCAGCGTGCTANTAAGTGTCAGGACAAACAACATTCTGGGTAAGTTGAAGTCCCCCTCGGTTGCGACGAAAGCAACTACCAGTGAAGATGCAAATGTGATAACAGTAAGGGTCACGGTCTTAGAGGCAACGTATACCCAGGACCTAAGCGGCGTGATACCGAGCGCAAAAATCGTTCCCTCGCTCTTCTCTCTTAACACCATGGCGCCCACGAAGCTTAGGCCAANCATTGCAGGGTCCAGGAAAATGAGGAATGCAGTCAACCTTGGAGAAAAGTCATCAAGCGGTAAAATCAATATGAAGCCACAGATCATCAGCGTACTGGTGATATTGGCGGGATAGATGAACGAGCGGGCCTGTAGGCAGAAATCCCATTTTATCGTTTGCATAAGGGTAGACATGGANCTACTCCTCCCCTGCATCAAGCTGAACGCCCGTTACATCGGCGAAAACGCGATCAAGGCTGGCTTCCATGCTATGGATGGTTTTCAGATCTGGTGAGTGCAGCGCATCAAGGAACGCCTGATTGGTTCCAAGGCCGTCCATTTCATACTCTTTTTCACCACCCGCCAATTCGACCCGAACTCTTCGCTTACCATATTGTGCTTTCAGTTCTTCGGGGTCTGCGACGATGTTCATCTCACCCCCCATTATGAAGCCTACCCTGTCGCATAATTCATCCACGTCGTGCATGTTATGGGTAGTGAGAAGAAGGGTTTTCCCCTTTTCTCGTTCCTCGGCGATCAGTGATTTGATGATCCCTGCATTCACCGGATCAAGTCCCGAGGTTGGCTCGTCAAAGAAGATAACCTGGGGATCGTGTAGGAAAGCTCGGATGAAGTTCAGTCTCATCTTCATTCCTTTAGAGTATTCGTCGACCCGAAGATCTGCTGCATCAGCCAGACCAACTAGTTCGAGTAACTCGTCGGGTTCACGCGTATATGATTCATACATGGAGGCAAAAAAGACCAGATTCTCTTTGCCGGTCAACTTCAGAAAGTGATTTGGTAACTCGAAAGTGACACCGATTTGTTCGTAAAAACGGTGATCCCACTGTTCCAGATCCCTGGATAATACCTGCGCCGCGCCACGATAGCGGCGATTCTGTCGTGTGAGTACGCGTTGGATCGTGCTCTTTCCTGCTCCGGATGGGCCAAGCAAGCCAAAGATCTCACCGGGAGCCACTTTAAAAGATACATCGTTGACCGCCGCTCTTTCTGAGCCTGGATAAACATAGCTCAGCCCTGATACTTCAATCATGTCATTTCCTATTCATTATTTTTCATACGCGAAGTTGTACACGCTAAAACTAAAGGCTTGATATATCTAAAATTTTCAGAGTAGCGGCACGTCAAGCCCGGCTTTCTTCATTGCTTCACGCTCTTGTTCCGACCAGGGCCGCGGTGCGGGTGTATCGCGCTTCTTTTCCGGCCCGGAGCATACAAGAATATAGGCGCGTCGAGGATTATCTGTGGTATTTGGCGCGGTATGATGCAGGGTTCGATAGCTGTGGAAGGTTGCACCTCCAGGTGCCAGAGGACAGGCAACGGCTTTTGATGGATCGATGTCATCGGTCATCAACCCGTGAATCAACGGGTCGTTGTCGATGTGGCGATGCCAACAAAGGTCCCCTTTATGTGAGCCTGGAATGAACTGCATGCAGCCACTTTCCACGGTTGCTTCATCCAAAGGCATCCAGACGCTGAGACTGTTCAGGTAAACATCCGGACTCCAATAGGCTTCGTCCTGATGCCAGGGCGTTTCTGCACCGTATCGGGCCGGTTTAAAGATCATGTGTCCGCCGGCGCGGACTTTCTCGTCATCTCCAAGTAGCTGTTTACTGAGTTTAAGCGCGTTTCGGTAGTGGTTGCTTTCGCGCAGCTCCGGAATAGTGATGTCCGGGCCAAGCACCTGTGGCAGCACCTCGCGCCCGTCGTGCCCGCGCGGTGCGGCCAGATCATAGTACAAACCTTTTTCTTCGCCCGCACGTTCGTCAAACAGTTGATTGTAGATTCCTTTCAGCCACTCGATTTCCTCATCAGTGGTAATTCGTTCGATGCTTAGAAAACCATTGTCGTGGAAGAAGGCGATCTGTTCCTCGGTAAGATCGATTTCAAAGGTAGTGTCTGTTCTCAACTGTTTTCTCCTAGCATCGGCGCTTAGATAAACTGATTATATGTAAACAGGCTCATCGCCGGTTAGATTATTGCTGGAGATTCCCCATTTTTATCCGCGCAGCTTTCTCAGGATCGTACCACCAGCCATCGGGGAAGGGTGGCCAGATTTTTGGCTCAAAATCAGGGCGACCAAACTTGTCCCAGAACACTGTTCTTGGTTGTGCCACTGAATCGAGCGGCAACTGGAAATACTCCCAGAGTAGTACACGATCGAGCGCACGACAGGCAGCGACTACATCTTGCATTGTTTCCGCCAGGATTGCCTTTTCGACTAGTACATCCACCACCGGGTGGCTGATTCCTCCGGGATTTCTTGATAATGGTGTGATGGCCGACTCAGTGTGAAAGAACGCCTTCAATTCCAGAATAGGTGGCATGATAAGGGTGCTGTCTTGCACCATTGCGTCAAATTCGAACTTTCGTAATCTGTTGATGTACTGACTGGATTCCATAAGGCGGATTTTGGCAGTGATGCCTAGCTGAGCAAGCTGCTTGAAATAGGGCAGGAGAAGGCGTTTGTCTTCCGAATTCTGCGATATGAATTCGAT
This sequence comes from Gammaproteobacteria bacterium, assembly GCA_002712135.1. Classification (GTDB taxonomy): domain Bacteria; phylum Pseudomonadota; class Gammaproteobacteria; order Pseudomonadales; family Azotimanducaceae; genus UBA7455. The sequence goes on along the minus strand of PASO01000007.1, from coordinate 33,904 downwards.
CTCAAAATGTTCATTGTCCTTGCTACGCAATTTGCCATTCCGAATTGTCCAGCCCGCCTCGTCCAGAAGCTTTCGGGCCTTTTCCATATTGGCTCGGTGTTTCGCTTGTGTATTGACTTTGGAAAACCGAAACGGTTGCGTAAACAATTCAGTGGGCAATTGGTCTCGGTACTCCGCGAGGAAGACCATCTCATCCTCACTGGGAAGACCAACAGCTGCGAGTTCGGTATCCTGCCAGTAACTGTGTGCCCGTGCGCCGTAACCAAACTGTAATGTTTGGTTCCACCATTCAAAGTTCAGGGCCAGGGTCAATGCCTGACGCACTCTCCTGTCCGTAAACTTAAATTTTCGCAAGTTGAAGGTGATAATACGGCGAATCCCGACCTCCATGCCGTAGTTGCGACGGGTTTTCTTCAGCCAACCCTTTTCGACCGCTGGCGTGTTGTAGGCGTTATGCCAGTAACGGAAGTCCTCCTCTGTCCAGGCATCAATAAGCCCCTTGCGTAACGCCTCGCGAACCACGGTGGCATCACGGTAAACTTCGTATCGAAGCACATCAAAATTGTAACGACCGCGTACGGCCGGGATATCGCGGCCCCAGTAGTTCTTTACCCGTTCGTACTCCACGTAACGACCCTGTTTAACCGACCTTATGCGATAGGGTCCACTGCCTATCGGGATTTGCATGGTGACTTTGGTGGGGTCGTGTTTTGACCAGTAATGGGCCGGTAGGATTGGTGTCCACTGAAGCGTGATGATATCGCCGGGCGCCAAACGTTCTCTAAGATGCAGTGCCACGTGCCGATCATCTATTTCCTCGACACGCTCGATGAAGGCGTAAAAAATCTGCCCCTCGAGGTCAGACTTCCGGAAGGCGATGGAAAAAGCCACGTCATTCGATGTGATGCGCATACCGTCATCCCACCGGGCCAATGGATGAATTCTGAAGACAATGGTTCTTCGATTGGGAGTCACAGCCAGCGCGTCTGCTAACCTTCCATAGAATGCGCTGGACTCGTCGCCGGCGCGTTCCAGGAGTCGGTCATGGGTAAGCCAGTATGCGCCGGGAGCCGTTGTGCCATATCTGCCTGATGGGGCCAGCGAATTGAAATTGGTTTGTGTGGACTCTACCCAGGTGCCACCTTTCGGGGCATGCGGATTGACATAGTCGAAGTGTTTGAAGTCAGCGGGGTACTTCAGATCATGGTAGAAAGCGATGCCGTGCCGGAATTCCAGCGAGTCGAGGAATTCGTTGGCGAACACACTACTGTTTGCGAGCAACAGTACCCATAGGAATAGGATCGGATTAAAAATGCCTGATACCTAGCAGTTGATATCTAACAATTCTACTATATTGATTGATCTTTACATGGCCTCTTTACTGACAAATCATGCCATGCCAGGAACGCGTTTTGTCAGCGCCGACCAGTCTTCGTTTGTAACAGCTTCCCTGATGAGTGGTATGCATTTCGTGAAATCCTTTTCCGACATCAGGTACTTCCACACGTTAGTGATGGTTGCCTGGTCATCCTGGTTCACATGGCGGTACAGCCAATTCATGTATTGTGGCAAAACGTCGTCCGGCGGAAACACTCGGCCCCATAATTGGCCAACGATCTCGGCTTGTCCATCCAGGTCGATGCGATCCCTGAGCGCTGCGTAGAGATGAGTGTCTTTTTTAGCCAGGTGAAGCTGTACTTGGGAGCACAGAATGGCTGACGCACGCGCAGCGTCCAGCTCATCGGTCGCGTCAACGACCTCGCCCACCCCTTCGGATATTTCTTTGTGATCGTCAGCGAACATGGGGGCCAGCAATGGTGAGAGCACCTTGTCCACATCTGGGAACACGGCCTGTTCTTCGGCCTTTTCGTGCCGATCGATGATACCACCGAAATACTGGAGGCGGTCGATAACCGAAGACAAGTCTCCTCCTTGCCTCGCCGTTTCGTGCACGGCCTGGTCGATCTCACTGATATCGCGGCGAAAGGCGTTATGTCCAACCATCACGGCGTCAAGGCAAGCTATCATATCTATGTCTCCTTCTCCGTATTCCAAAAAAAACGCACCCTTGTTGGGTGCGCTTTTATATCTTGTGCTAGATCCTTTTTACTATAAGTTCGGTCTCCAGCGAATCTCCAACCCGAACGAACGTCCATCGGTTAGCGTGCCCGACGCCGGGTTACCAGCATTCGTGGACTGATGCAGGAACTCAATCACACCAATTTCATCGAATGCGTTCTGTACGAACAGCGTCGCGGTAATGGTTTCTTCCGGAGAAGTCCAGGTGCCTCGAAGATCTAATCGACCATATGACGGCAACGTCGAGATGTCGAAGTTACTGAGGTCTGAAGCACGATCGTCAATCCAGCTATAGGTTCCCAGCAGCTGTAGGTTACCGCCAATAGCACCGGTGAATGGTGTTTCGTAGGTGGCGGTTAGCGCGAACTTGTGGTTCGGCTGCATTGGTAACTGGTTGCCTGTCATATCCGTGGGAAGAACATACTCACTGGTGGTTGGCTGACCGGTATTAAAATCAATGTGATTCCAAAGACCTATTTGTGGATTGACCTCGCCCTGCACGACCGCTTTATGCGGACCGATCTCAGAGTCGAGGTACGCATAGAAACCGCTTAGACGCCAGTGCTCATCCACTTGGTAGATGAAGTCAACTTCAGCGCCCCATATCTTGGTACCTTTGATGTTGTCGGTGAACTCCAAGATGGGTGTTGCCGTAAACTGGCTGAATAATCCGTCGACACCAGAATCTCCGCCGCCCTGAGGCTCGATTGAGCCAGTAATCTGATAGTCCTCGAAATCGTTGTAGAAAACGCCGGACGTTAATCGAAGTCGTCCATCCATGAACATCCCTTTCCAACCCAGTTCATAGTTGACCAGCGTCTCTTCCTTAACCAGTGTTGGCACGGCATCAGATTTGGGGTTGAAACTGCCTGCCCGGTATCCCGTCGAAAGCCGCCCGTAAATCAGTTGATCCTGATTCGGGGAGTATTCCGCAGAGATATGACCGATGGTCTTATCCCAGGCTCGCGGATTGGGATCAGAATCGTCAAACATAATCCCCATGGGTATGCCGCCGATAAAGCCAAACCCAAATTTTGCAAAGCCACCGTTAAAGGTCTGAACCTTGTTATCTTCCGTATAGCGAAGACCGCCAGAGACCAGCCACTGATCGTTAACCTGATAATCACCGTTGATAAAGTAGGCATCAGTATCTGAGGCGCCTTTCGACTCGAAACTCAACCATTGGTTGTGGTCGTTACCTTCAGGACAGTACCAGTAGTTACCGGGCACGCCCATTTCCTCCGCTTCTGCCGCCGACGAGGCTGCGCCGAAGATCATCGTAAGAAAAGCAAGCGCATTCGCACAAGTACCGAAACTTGTCGTTGCTGCTACATCTTCTGCAAAACTATTCGACCAGCTATTGGTGAAGACAAAGGAAGGTACGATCCACTCACTGGTATTCTCGTAGGTAAAGGCGCCTACGATGAAGTTGAAGTTACCGTCCAGGTTTGAAACCAGTTGCAACTCGTGAGAACTCTCAGTGTAGGCGTAGTCCGTCTGATACATCTCATCTCTCAAGGGCACCGGTGCGTCGGATGCTAGGAGTGGATCATCTGCACTGGCTACCCGGTTGGTCAGGTCGCGGTCTCTCGTGACCTGCGAGAAGTTGTCGGTGTCGCCGTAATTGTAACGCAGCGTGAAGCTGTCATTAATGTCGAAACTGAAAGCGATCGAGGCTCGCTCCGCGGTACTGCCGCCAACCGCAGACCGGTTCACATTCAGCTCGTTCTTAATGTCACCACACTGCCAGCCAGGCGTGCGAGGTGGACAGCCTGCTGGTACGGACGGAACAGGACCCTCCCACAGGTAATGCGCGTTCGGATTTCCAAGAAAATCAGTGGCGCTGGTAATATCGAAATTAGTCAAGTGCACCTGCGTCCTAGGAATGCCGTCGTCATTCAACTTGGTATAGCGCAGATTCAAATCCATTCTATCGGTTTTGAAACGCAGCTGCGGTGCGAAAAACTTTTGATCAGGTGCATCGAAATCCTCGCCAAAACCAATATTTTTTTGTGCGCCATCACCTTCGTAGTAGCTACCGTTGATTCGAAAGGAAATGTTTTCGGTAATTGGGCCACCGAAAGCTACACCGTAGCGCTGCGTAAACTGGTTGGTAAACTCGGTATGCACCAGAAGATCCCACTCATCGGTGGGTTTAGTCGAGTAATAACTGATAGATCCGGCAATAGAGTTGCGGCCATTGAGGGTGCCCTGCGGACCACGAGCAACTTCCACTCGCTCCAGGTCAAACATATTGGGTGCGACGCCGTAGATACCCAGCGAGTAAATGCCGTCTATATAAGTGGCAACCGCGAGGTCCGGGTGGGTCTCACCATGGAGTCTAGTACCGATACCGCGTATCGACGTACCTTGACCGGATTGCTCGCCTTCATCCTGAAACTGCAGGCCTGGGACCATTTGCTCCAGGTCATCTTGGTTGGTCATGCCAAGTTCTTCAATCATCTGGCTGCTGAAGGCGGTCATGGTGACCGGTACATCGAGCAGGTTTTCTGAACGTTTCTCGGCAGTTACGATGACTTCTTCGATATAGGCATTGTCTTCTTCGCCATCCGCCGAATTAGCGACGGGAAATCCCGTTAGGGAAAATGCCAATCCCAGCGACACAAAAGGAAGGAATTTTTTCATTAGTTGTACCCCCACAGTACTATTATTTTCATAAGCGTTAAGTCAATTTTCACGTGTACATACTTTTGGTTGCCCCGACAAATGTCAACCTCTCATTACAACTGAATCTTTGACTTTCCCCATTTTTTAATAAAANGCAATAAAAACAATTGAGTATAATGATTAAAATATAGGAAAAACGGTGAGGCGCGCCTTTTGAGGGTTGTATGGTGGTAAAACCGGAAAAGGTTCTTTACGGCGTTGTGTAATGAGTAGCTCATTACTTAAATCGGCCAACTCGATGCGCATTCGGGCTTTTTCGGCCGAACTGACTCGAGGGCTTGGTGTAGTGTCGACCAAGTTCGTCCAGGAGATCATCGTCGGTATTCACCATGCGCAATCCCTGCACCTCACTGATATAGCAAGATCGCTGTCTGAAGATGTTGCGCTCAAGGCGACTATCAAGCGCCTAAGCAGAAATCTGGCTGGGCAAGGCATGACCGAATTTATTACAACCGCCCTGCTTGAGCTTGCTACCCGGGAAGTTATCGAAGATATAATACTTGTCGTTAGTTGCCGCGCCTTGCAAAAGCCTTTCGCCACCCAAATGGAGTATGTTCGGGGCGATGGTGATTCATCAGGCGAGGGTGGTTACTTTGTGTGTGACATTTCCGCTTTCGATCCTGCATTACCCGATCAATACGTCCCGATACTCAGCCGGCTTTGGTCGAGGCATGCGCCCGACTATCAGAGTGACGAATCAGAGATTCTTGCAGCGATGAGCCAAGTCAATTCGGCAACAGGGGGTAGGGGTATATTCTACTGCGCACGATCAAAAATAGGTACGCTCACTCCCTGGTGGCTGTCAAAAGTACCTGATCTCAGATCAGTGTTTATCATAGATAATCACGATAAGAAGGTTATGTTAGACGGGCGACTTTGGTCGCTCTCTGACCTGGCCTCAAAGATAGAGCTGTCTTATGGCAGGATAATTTTCAAGATGGTAAATGCACCTTTTAGTTCGAGGATAGCGGGAACACAGGAAGGACAACAAGCCGAGCTATCGATTCTTGAGCGGTTTGGCAGCTTGGCTGTTGAGCTGGATAACGGTAAGCGGGCCACATTTGTTCTCGAACGAAAAACATCGAGACATGATCTAACACCTGTCGACGACTTCTACCTCGCGACCGGCGCTCCCACTGCTACTCGCAATCAGCTCACGACACTGTTAGATAATTATTACAAGAGTATTGAGATTGACCAGGCTGCTAACAATCACAAGATTCGATTCAACCCATCAGACGTGCGAGTGTTGTCATACGGCCGTCTGCAACTCCTCAACGTCCTGATGCAGGCAGTGACATACTATGAAGCTTACGTGGAGAAGGCTTTTCCATTAGAGTCCCATGGTGTCAGCAGCGAACCACACGAGGGAGATCATTCGCGGGATTTTAGGAGTTGGAATGATCACATCAGCGCTGGTTCTGGATCGTGATTGGTGTTTGTATAAAAAGTACTTCGCTATTGCTGCTTGCCCTGTTGATGCAGGCGAGGGTTGTTGCGGAGACTCAACCGCTCGAATTTCGGCGTGGCGTTTCGCAGATACCCGACTATGAACTCAAATATGCCGGCGACTTTCCGCACTTCGACTATCTGAACACGGACGCCCCCAAGGGCGGCACGTTGGTGCTGCCCTGGCTCAAGCCTTTAAACACGGTCTCGCCGATGTATCAGCCCGCGGGATTCTACCGGTCCTACGATCACCTTATTGAGCGCGCCGGTGACGAACCATCTGGCTATTACGGCAGTCTCGCCGAGTCGATCGCCCTAAGCGCTGATCGCCGAAGAATTGTCTTCCGCCTGCGTCCGGAGGCGCGCTGGCATGACGGCCGGCCGATTACCGCGGCCGACGTTAAATTTTCTTTTGAAACGTTTCGCGCTGACATCATGGCCCACGGTTGGGCAGGAGCGCTGGGTTGGGTCACTGAAGTCAATATCCTGGACAAACTGACCGTTGAAATTTGTGCAGATTCCGACGTTGGTAAACAACTCTTTATTCTCGGCTACACTCCAATCGTACCCGCGCACTACTGGCAGGATCGGGACGTGAGCGAACCGACCATGGAGCCTCCACCACAAAGCGGCCCATACCGACTAACAGGTGTGTCTCAGGGTCGCTACTTGATATACGAGCGGGTGCGGGATTACTGGGGCAGGAATCTTCCAGTGAATCGTGGCAAATTCAACTTCGATACCATTCGCTACGAACGTTACCTTGATGCAACGGTCGCCCGTGAAGCCCTGCGTGCGGGCGTGCTTGACGTGTGGACCGAAACTGACTCGCGGCATTGGTTGGCATCTTATGAGGTTCCCGCTCGCGATGCTGGCTGGCTTGTGATGAGCCAACTGCGGTCCGGCGATCTGAGCGGATCTCGGTATCGCCTGGCGCTGAATACTCGGCGCCAACCGTTCAACGATCTTCAGGTACGCGAGGCGCTGTCGCATGCTTTGGATTTCGAGTGGCAGATCCGGGCGTTGCACGGTGGTCTGCTAACCCGTGCAAATAGCTTCTTTGCGGACTCTATGTTTGCGTCCTCAGGATTACCGGGAGGAGCAGAACTAGTGCTTCTCGAGCCGCATCGTGCTCGGTTACCCAACAGGGTATTCACCCACTCCTTTTCTTTCCCAAGTACAGATGGTGTGGGCGTTGATCGCGAGGGATTATCGAGGGCACGGACACTACTTGGACAAATCGGTTACCGGGTCGTGGATGGCGTCATGGTTAATGCGGCGGGTGAAACTTTTGCGATCGAGTTTCTATCCTTCCAGCGAGAAGACCAGCGTATTCTCCTGCCCTACGTGAATTCGTTGGCGATACTCGGCATCCAGGCAAATATCCGCATGATCGACCGCAGCAGCTACTACAATCTTCTGCGCAATGCTGATTACGATGCTACGCTGGTCGGAGGCGGTATACAGGTACCACCTTCCTGGGAGTTGCGACCCTTTTTTCATTCCTCATCGACTCTCTATCTCAATGCGTCCCGCCTCAACGATCCGGCGGTCGATGCATTGGTTGAGACAGCGCTCAATGCGACAAGCTTCGATCAGTTTGTGGGCGCGACGCGGGCGCTCGATCGTGTTCTGCTGTGGAATTATTACCAGTTCCCTCTGGATGCCCTCGGTGACATCCGCATCGTTCACTGGGACAAATTCGGACGGCCCGACCTGCCAGAGGAGATGTACATAGCACCATTTCCGGATGGCTGGTGGTTCGACGAGGAGAAAGAAGCACGCATTAGGTTTTGACTGGTCGCCGTGCATTTGTAGCGGGTATTTGTGGTTAGTACTGTGAGTTAATATGGACAACAAGCGAGTTAATGAGACCTCATGATATTCGGTGCACAGTTCCCGCAATACAACATCGACTGGCCTGACATAGTTAAACTGGTACAGACGGTGGAAACGGGGCGTTGGCAAAGTATGTGGTTGTCGGATCACTTTCTGCCACCGGGGGTTGGTGGGCACGGTACTGCTCTGGAGGGTTGGACGCTGCTCGCGGGCCTGGCGATGAAAACGGAACGATTGCGTCTCGGAATTCTCGCGACGGGCAACACTTACCGTAATCCCGCACACCTCGCAAAGATTGCAACAACCCTCAATCATATGTCGGGTGGTCGGGTGGAACTCGGTCTGGGCGCCGCATGGTACGAGCAGGAACATACCACCTATGGCTGGGGTTTTCCTTCGCTCAGGGAACGCAGCGACCGGTTGGAGGAGGCGACGCAGTTGATTCGTATGCTGTTCCACAAGGACGATGAAGAGGTTGTGAATTTTTCCGGCAATTACTATCAATTGAAAGGTGCACCCATGTCACCTAACTCGTCTCAGGACGGGCCGATCCCCATTCTGATTGGCGGCAACGGTGAAAAGCGTACGCTTAGAACCGTGGCTCGTTATGCGGACGCCAGCAACCTGGACTTCTGGCGCCCCGGTGGCGTGGACGTCTATAAACAGAAGCAGGAGGTGATCGATCGGCACTGTGAGGACTGTGGACGCGACCAGGCGGAAGTTCGCCGCACCGTGTGTATACCCACCAGAATCTTTGACACCGAGGAAGCGTTTAAGAAATCAGAGGGGGGCAAGCCCTGGTACAATTGGGGCACCATCAACATGATTCAGGACTACGTGGGCGAGTATATCGAAGCCGGTGCAGATGAGTTTATGATGTGCGGTATCGGTAACAATCCTCACGTCTGGGAGCGACTTGATGCAGAGGTATTGTCGGTTTTCTAGCCTACCCTGTTTCCTCAACTTCTTCATGAATGACAACGGTTCCAGCATCTCCATCGATGGTAATCATCTGGCCGTGCTTGATGCGCTTGGTCCCGTTGCCCACACCTAGCACTGCCGGGATGCCATATTCTCGCGCGACAATTGAACCATGTGCAAGGATGCTGCCCATGTCGGTTACCAGGCCAACGGCATGAGCGAAAAGCTGCGTCCATGCAGGTGTCGTAAGCGGTGACACCAGAATCGAACCCGGCGCCATCTTGTCGAATTCCGTTGGGCCAAGAATCACGCTTGCAGGCGCAGTAACGCGTCCGGAACTAACTGCGAAACCTCGCATGGTATCGCTGCTCTCGTCATTCTTGATCTGCGTTTCCTTGAACTTGATTCCGGGTACATTACTCGCTTCCTCCGGTACGGTGCCTGGGGGATGGTGCCGCTTACGGGCCTCTCGAAGTTCGCGGCGTTCAGCTGCAAGTTTCCCCAACTCCGGTAATGCTTTGCCAGCTTTACGCGCTGCTATGGCTTCTTCTAGTTCGTCTGTTACCAGGAAATAGGTATCTTCTGGAAGTAGGAAGGTCCCGGCTTCCACCATCCGTTGTCCTAACTCTGCCGCCATCGGGCGCAGGACTTTCCAGGTATAGCCAAAGTAGAAAGCAACCTCTTCTCGAATGTGGTTGTATTTACGCGCAAGCCACCAGCGATAACGGAACTGCCAGTACTCGATGCCCGATAACAGCTCGGAGACCTCGGCAAACTTCTGCTCACGAATAGCAGCGGCTTTGATCTCCTGGTTTTTCGGATCGTAGTCCTCGTCCTGAACCATCGCCTTAATCGTGGCAAAGAGCGCAGAGGGATCTTCAATCTGCGTCGGTTCGACGAAATCCATGCTGTAACCCTGGTGACCGTAGGCGTCGAGGTATTGATCGATACCCTCTACAACGGCAGTTGCATCCGCATGCTCACGCAGGGCGTCCATGAGAAATTTTGCTGGTGTCACGATGATGAGGTAGGTCAGCGCTTCGCTGGTGCGAATCAGCTTAGCGATCTCGAACAGATCCCTGTTTGCCTGCATCGTTTTTGACTCGATACCAGAGAGAAACTGGCCACTGATGTAGTTATGGTCTGGCAGGTGGGTTTCAAGGAAGTCCTGCAGATGTGAATCCGTGGATTTGGCCACACCAAAAGTGTGACTGGCATTACTGGACCAGTAATTACCCTCCTCGCGACCCATCTCACAAATACCTTCGAGCAATTCTTCATCGCTTGCGTTTGCAGGATCTAATTTGGCCCACTTCTCACCAACACCTCTGAGGCGTGGCATCGTTTCGTCGCGCCATTCCGCCAATTGCCTGTCATTGAAATCCGTTTTGCTGGCGAACATATAGACCGAGGTATTGCTCCTTGGCATGGTGACTTGATGTGCAAGGTCGTCGATGTTCTGTGATGACTGAAATTCACGGAATACGGTGCGATCTTCTTGAGGAAGATCGGCGACCATCAGTTCCATATCATGCTCTTCTTGTTTAGCTACCTTGTCGTCAGGCGTGTTGAGTTCTGCGGCAAGCTTCGCCATCCGATTTTCCTGTTCTTCCAGATCCTCGTCAGTCACCTCCTTGGATTCCTGTTTCTTTTTCGGCTGTAACTGCGGCCAATCGGCACGCTGATAGGCGAAGCCATTCATGGTAACGAACACCGGACCTCCGCCGACCATGACGCTCTTGTCTTTGCGCGGCATCTCCAGGCCCTCTGTCAGATATAACTGGTCAAACAAGGGACATACAGGATCCGGCATGTTTTCGACGATCTGTCGGCGTACCAGGGTTTTAGCGGGTGGCGTTGGTATCCACTCGACTTCGACGGGCTGTACCGGGAGATTCGTAATTGGCCTGGACTGTAGAAGATGTAATTTTCCGTTCGAAAATGCCCACTCGATATCCTGAGGCAGGCCGTCGTACAACGCTTCGATCTTCAGTACCGTCTCGATGAGTTCTGTCAGCATGTCATCGGATAGCGAGGACTGATTCCGCTCTGATGCCGATACATCTTCCATCTTCACGCCCTGGGCGCCGTCCGAGATAATCTTCTGCTCTTTCGGTCCGATTATCGTTTCTTTGACGGTTTTGCGGGCCTTGTCGACGATGTAGGTGTCTGGTGTAACCTGGCCACTGACTACCGCCTCGCCAAGACCGAAGCTGGCATTGATAATGATTTCGTTGCGCTCGCCAGTGGCGGGGTTAGCGGTAAACAGGATGCCGGATACTTCTGACGGCACCATGATCTGAACCACAACTGCCATTGCGACTGAATCCTGATCGATCCCATTCTGATGACGATAGCTGATTGCCTGTGCCGTCCACAAAGAACTCCAACAGTTTCTCACTGCCGCGACTACAGCGTCTGCACCGGTGACGTTGAGATACGTTTCCTGCTGACCGGCGAAGGATAGGCCAGGCAGGTCTTCGGCATTAGCTGATGATCGAACCGCAACCGGAGGTTCACCATCCAGTGCCTCGTAGGCTGCTCTGATTTCTGAAGTAATTTCTGCGGCGAGCTCAATATCCGCGAACAATCCCTGGATGTTTGTGGAAGGCTGCTCAAAAGAAGGACGTCCTTCCACGACTGCAGGCTTGGCGAACTCAAGAATCTGGTCCTGTAGTTTGTTGTCGGCGACAAAGCTGCGATAAGCCGCAGTAGTTACCTGAAAACCACCTGGTACGTGAAAACCGGCATTGGTCATTTTGGCAAGGGACCGGCCCTTGCCGCCCACGACTTCGAGCGAATCGTCCTTAGTATCAAGCGTGGCAGTATAACTGGTCATCGAGTGCTCCTTTGGTCGTAACACGCGCCGTCCCTGAGACGGCGAAAAGGCGGGCATGATACCAAATGGTTTTACTGTGTCGACTACTGGTCCTGGCTACAGATTCTTCAGTTCGACGGCTTTTCCGGTTTTGGACGACTCCCAGATAGCAAAGATGATTTTCATGGTGTCGATATTATCGCGACCGCTGCTGAAGGGTTCGGTATTGGTTCTAATACATTCTTCGAAGTGCAGAATCTGGTTAACGAAGGGTTTAAGGCTAGGCGTACCGGCATCGCTAGTGTCTACAGGCGTGAACTCACCCGCTGATTTTCCCGTAAGTGGTGCGAACAGGACTTCCCCGAAGTGTGCCATATTGCGATCAGTTTGGGGGGTCGAATGAATGGTTCCTTCACTACCGTAAACAATATACTCCCTGTCTGATCGGGTCCGCTTTCCGTCGACAATATCCATGGGCGTGTCACCAGGGAAGGCAAACACATTGCCAACGGCACCGCTTTCGAATTCGAGGATCGCGGTGACGAGGTCCTCTGCGTTATTGGCCATGGTATCGGTCACCGACTTGCATACCGCAGTGACCCTCTTAACGTTACCCATGTAATAGCGAAGCAGATCGATGTGGTGTATCTGCACTGACATGAGGATGCCGCCGCCCTGTTTGGCGTCGGCATAGCGGTCATGGCCAACTCCGAATTTTTGCATCAGGTGCGTTCTACCTGCATGGATATCGCCCAGTTTGCCGTCATCGATCAGGCGTTTTACGCAGACTGCTTCTGGGGAATAGCGCAGATCCTGGGCTATCATCAGGGTCATGCCCGTCTTGTCTGCGACCGCAATCATGTCTTCGCACTCCTGTACGGACATCGCCATGGGTTTCTCGACCAGAACATGTTTGCCAGCTTCCATGGCGGTAATACTTAAGGGTGCATGTGCTGGATGAAAGGTGCAATTGTCGACCGCGTCGATATCGGCCTCGCGCAGCATCGTGTTAAAATCCGTGTAGATGGAATCGATGCCGGCTTCGCCCGCTAGTGCTGCGGCGCGTGGTTCATCCATGTCGCAAATAGCAACCAGTTCAACCCGATCAGGATGCTCCAGGTAAGCTGGTAGGTGTGAACGGGTAATTCCGCCGGCGCCCAAAAGGGCGACTTTAAGTGGGTTGGACATTGTTCTCTCCTTGATTCTTATAGCTTCTTAGGCTGCGGAGGGCAGCTCACATTTTTCACGAATACTTATCGCATCTTCAGCAGGAAAGTCTGCGGGCACGTCTTGTGTTACGTTGCCGCTCGCAGCCCATTCGCAGCCGCGCTGGAATGTCGTGATAAATCCAACGCATTCCATAGAGTCTGCGCGAGTGTCGGCTGGCGTGCCGCCCTCGACGTGCCCGAGGGTAGTGTTAAAACATCGACCCTTTCCGTAGTCCACCGTAAATAACACGGGCTCGTGTTCGCCGCTGCCGAAACCGGAATCGTTGTAATGTGCTTCCGCCTGGGGTTCGACGTAGGCGGTTGCCAGCACATGAAGGTTCTTAGCAGGACCACGAAGGTTAAAGTAAAGTTCATCGGTAGCATGTAGCCACTTTTCCGGCAATCCTTTTGTGATCGGATGCGCCGGATCTCGGACGATAATCTGATTCTCTCGCAAGTCGAGGCAGTCGCCGGCATCACCCGGGCCTGTATCTCGAACCACTTCGCCGTCGCGCCAATAAAGTCGTGGTCCAACACTCGCTGGTCGTTTGCCCCAGCCGGCTAGGCCCATAATCTCGTTGAATTCCTGCCATTGGTGGAACAGCTGGCAGGAATGGTGAAACAGTGCCACACCACCACCGGCACTGATGTAGTCGACAAAGGCGGCGTTGGTCGCGTCTGACCACGGATCGCCCCCATCGTCGAGGACAATCAGGTCGTAGGCTTCAAACTCTGGTCGAAAGCCGGACATGTCGCTACCTTTTGGTGGCCTGGTCTTGATATCGACACTAAAAAGGCAGGTCTGCTCCAGAATCTTTTTGACCAGTGGACTGCTGGCAAGCCAGCCATGGTGGCTTTGCCCATTGAGAAGTAGTGCTTTCATATTGCCCCCCTGGCAAATCGTAAAGCTAGCAGACAGTGTACCGGGGCTGGAGCAAGGGTCAATTCAATTGATATTTTACTCGTCCTGACGTACTTTTCGGTGCGAAGGAGTACTGAATGACTGAAGTCGAAACAATTCATACTAATCGGATTACCGACGCGCACGAAGCCCACTATCGAGAGCACGGTTACGCCATCGTTGAGAACTTCTGTACTCCGAACGAACTTGAGAGTGCACTTGGCAACTTCGACGAGGTTGTGCCGGGTTGGGTCGACTTCGCCAAAGATCCGTCGAGACCGAAACCCGAATACTACAACAAGCCCTATCCTGACCAGCGTGGTATTCCGCACTTTCCCTATCAGGGAAAAGCCCTGAACGATCTGACCTTTCACCCTGAACTGCACCGTTTTGCTGTACTGATGGGGGAAGGTGAAGAGATGTACTGCGAGCAGTCACACCTGACTTACAAAGCAATGAATACCAAAGACGACTTTGAGCAGGCCATGCATCTTGACTACGGTAATCATACTCTGGCGTACCCGCCGGACGTCCCTAAATACTGGCAGACGGCCTACCTCTATTACTTTACCGATGTGACCCTTGAGTCCGGGCCAACCGCCGTCTGTTCTAAACAGCATTATTCAGAGCGGATTCTGGTGCCCAACCACCACACGAGGGAATCCCGTCCGGAAATCTACGACAACGAGGTAAAGGTAACTTGCCCCGCGGGCAGCCTGCTGGTCTATAGCATGCGAACGTTTCACCGAGGTACGGCGTTTACCGGCGCCAATCGTGGCCGTCTTGGCATGTTCGTCACCTATGCGCCCAAGGCATGTCGTTGGATGGGTATCGTAGGCTGGCCGATTTCCGCGGGCAAGCCCGCATTCAAAGAATGGATTGAGCGAGCATCGGTCGAAGAACGAAATCTCCTCGGCTTTCCCGAACCCGGTCACGAGTACTGGACGGACGAAACCCTCGATGGCGTTGGCGCCAGATTCTCCGGGATGGATATGACGCCTTACCGGGATGTAATGAATTAACAAAAACAAAGGTTATGCGACCGTTCTTGGCATAAAGTACGCATCGCCCTATCAGGTATCCCTTCTTAACCGCGTCTAATCTGGATCAGGCGCACAATACATCGAGACAAATTAGTGAGCTACCTTAACAATCTGAAGGTCCTGGACATTTCCCAGGGAGTGGCCAGCTCGTTCTGCACCAAGCTTCTCGGAGGTCTCGGAGCAGATGTCTGGAATGGCGCATCTCACCGTTTACGAAGGTGACGGTCCGTTGTTTACTGGTACCACCGGCGGAGATATCTACGCGGGTGTGCTGGGAGCGCGTATCTTACTGGCAGCACTCCATGAATGCCGTGCTAGCGGGAATGGACAACACATCGATTTTAGCCAGATGGAGGCATGTAATCTCTTTGTTGGCGATGCGATGACCGGCTTCTCACTCACCGGGGTTGATCCAGAGCGAATAGGAAATAGACACACCCTGTTTGCCCCGCAGGGTATATACCCTCGCCGAGACGACTGTTGGATAGGTATCAGCTGTCGCACGGATGATGAATGGCGAAAACTGGCCAGCCTCATTGATTCGGCGCTACTGGAACGCTTTTTAGGCGTCGAAGCGCGCCAGCAAAAATCGCTCGACGATATTATTGGTCAGTGGACAAACGAGCAGGATGCGAGGGTGCTGATGGCCGATCTGCAAGCGCAGGGCATCGCGGCCGGCGTTGTTCAGAAGGGACCGGACCTACTGAGTGATCCGCAGCTAGTCGCGCGTGACAGCTTCGCAACCCGTTCGCAACGCAGCACCCCCACCGAACGTGCGCGCACCTTTGCTGGGAGAACACTCCATAGAAGTGCTTACCACCGAGGCTGGGGTCAGCGATGAGGAGCTGGGTGAGCTCTTTATCGATGATGTGATCGGCATGGACCTGGTTGATTCGCGCTAGATGGCTTTGGCGGTAGACTGAGTTAATGCCGTCAATGCGGCAGGTAAAAACTACAAATCCCGAAAATTTGGCTCGCGCTTTTCAATAAACGCCTGAACTGCTTCCTTGTGTTCCGCAGAGGCGTACGCCTCGTCGAGGGCCGCTTTTTCCCGCTCGGTCACCTTGTTGATGTCGGATTCCGATCCATTGGCAGTTAGCAGCGATTTCACCATCATGAGCTGGCGCGCAGGATGCACAGCAATCTCCCGTGCTATCTCTTTAGCCTTGTCGATTAGTTCATCATGCGGGACAACATAGTTGGTGAGACCACGCTCATGGACTTCTGCTGCTGAATATAGCCGTGCGGTCAGACACATTTCACTCGCGACCCCGAACCCAACACGCTGCACAAGCAAGTGTGATGAGGCTAACTCTGGCGTTACGCCCATCTTTAAAAAGAAGAAACCGATACGGGCTTCTTCTGAGGCAACGATAACGTCGAATGGTAGCAGCATGGTGGCACCCGCGCCTACGGCGACGCCGTTGACCGCGCCGACGATTGGTTTGCTGCGTCGTATAAAGGTCACATACGGCTCGACATCCTTGAGGACATCCGAGGCACCATCATCTAGTTGTGATTGAAAGCTGTCTTTGATGTCCGCACCGGCGCAGTATCCGCGGCCGGCACCAGTCACCACGACCGCACCGATGTCCTTATCCTCGTTGGCATTGTCAATGGCGTGAACAATATCCGCGTTCATCTGGTCGGTCCACGCATTCAGTCGCTCGGGTCTATTTAGCGTAACAATCGCGATGGAATCTTCTTTCTCGTACGTGATGGTCTCGAATGACATCTCAAGGTCTCATTGTTCTGGTTTTTGAAGGATAACTTAACGCGGGAAGGCGTGGCTATTTGATGAGCGCTCGCTCCACTGCCTCGGAGAAATCGCCGCCANACTCTTGCTGCATCATGCGCACAGCCACCAGCTCGTGCTCGGGGTCTACCCAGGACACGGTGCCTCCTGCACCGCCCCAACCGAATGAGCCTTTGCCGCGATGATTTCCTGCTGTCTCAGGATCCAGCGTGATGGCCACCGCGTATCCAAATCCCATACCCTTTTGACTCTTCTCGCCTTCACCAGCGTTTGCAAAGAGATCGCCGACCTGATTGCTGCTCATCAGATTGACTGTCTCCGGGCTAAGTAATCGTCGCCCGAAAAGCTCACCACCGTTGAGTAGCATTTGATTGAAGTGGAGGAAATCTTCTGCTGCACTGCAAAGTCCCATTCCCTTTTTCTTTTGGGCAAAGTCGAGGCCTTTGATGATCACGCGTTGTGAATATTTGTCATCAGGGANATCNAAATAGGAGTCGTTCATCTCAAGGGGGGTAAACACCCGTTCGTGCATGAAGTCGATAAATGGGGTACCAGACACAAGTTCGATAATGCCGCCCATCACCCCGTGAATGCCCGTGTTACCGTAACCCCATTGATCGCCCGGTTGGAAATTCAGTGGTGCCTCCGCGATCTTTTTGGCATACATGGTTAGGGTATCGCCGTCATTGGGCTGAAGGAATCCACCCGGCCCGTCAAAGGAAAGACCGGACGTATGCGTGAGTAGATGATGGATAGTGACCGGCGTTTTAATTGGTTCAAGACGGTAATCGGGGNCGTCTCTTTCGAACACTGCTACTTTTGCATCAGCAAATTCAGGAATGTACTTCGAAACCGGATCACTCAGGCTTATCAGTCCTTCCTCAACGAGCATCAGCGCGGCAACGCAGATGACTGGTTTAGCGGAGGAGGCCATGATGAATATCGCGTCGGGTTCCATCGCACGGCCCTTTTCCTCATCCATTTCTCCGTGCGTCGAGAAGTGTACGACCTTGCCGCGCCGGGCTANGATGGTGACNCCTCCCTGAATATCGCCAGCGTCAACATGACTCTGCATGAGTTGGTCGACACCACCCAGGCCCTCACTCGACATGCCGACCGCGTCNGCGTCAGCTGTTGGCATCTTTGTGGGTTTGTGCATCGGCTTGGAACTCATTTATTTTTCTCCAACTTCACTCGACCTTATGTGTCGTCTTGATTAATGTGCCCCAGCAGTTCTGGTAGCTCCTTCAGCGATTGTATCGCGAAATCAGACGCTGCCTGCTGATGTGCCACGAATTCATTGTGTACTTTGATCGTACGAATGCCCGCCGCCTCGGCGGCTGCAATGCCACGCTTTGAATCTTCAATCACAATGGCGTTATCCGGTCCGATGCCGAATCGTCCAAGGCCTGTTTCATAGGGTTCTGCGTGGGGTTTTGCTAGATTGTAATCCTCACGGCACAGCACGAAGGCCATGTTCTCGAGTAAGGTTCGCTGACGGTGTATCAGCTCAAAATCTCGACGCTTGGAGGTCGTGATCACCGCCATCTGAAATTGCTGGCTCAGTTCATCTAACACGTCAGAGACCCCGGGTATGTCGATATCCTCGCGCTGCAGGTAGTAATGGTAGCGCTCATCCCGCCAGCCCCGAGCAGTGTTGATGTCTGCATCCGTTACACCCTGGACCCTGGCAGCGACCCAGTTGGAATTGCCATCTACCAGGTGCTCTTTGTAGTCATCAAAGGTCATGGTGATGTTCAGTCTGGCGAGTGCTTCACGGGTGGCCTCGAAGTACCAGTGTTCGGTATCAACGAGGACGCCATCGTGATCAAACAGTAGGTGAGTGATCATTTCATTGCTTGTCTCAAATTACACATCGCTAGCTGGTTACCTGCCACCAGGTCATTTGTGGTGTAACATAAAAACCGCAGTCTATTCGTGAAAATTTTTCTCCTCAACCGCATTTGGGGCGGCATACTATTTACACACATCTATTTATCAAAACCTTGTATAAGCGCAGTATCATTTAGACACGTAATGTCATGAGAGATAATAAGTGAACGACAGTAACAAATATCTACTCGACGATGAGGCCATGCAACGTTTCATCGTTGAAGGCTATGTGAAGTTGCAGTCAGACCTGCCGCGTGAGTATCACGAGCACAATTGGGAGGAACTGGAGCCGCTTGATGAAACGGGACCCCGTGGCCATAACAATTTGCTGCCCTGTGTGCCGGAACTCAGGAACATGCTTGAAGAGCCCAAGGTGGTTGGGGCGTTAACCTCGATCCTCGGGCCCGACTACTATCTACACTTTCACCGGCATGATCACGTTAACTATCCCGATGGTGCCCAGGCGCTGCACAAGGACGGCGACGGTCATTCCCACTACGCGGTTGATGGGCTGCGACGTTATCACCCAACGCGTTACGTGATGCTGCTTTATTACCCGCAGGATACACCGGTTGAGGCAGGGCCAACGGGTATCGTGCCGCGCAGTCAATACACGACCCGTCGTGAAGTCGATCATCTGAAGCACGAGGCAGACGCGCGTCGTGCTGAAATTTACCAGGGGATAACCAAACAAATGGACGCCAGTGCGGTTCGTGGTACCGAGCGTTTCAAGCGGTATGAAGAAACGGAGCTGGAATTGAACGAGAAGTATCCTGACCTGATCGCTTCCATGAAAAAGGCGTCTGTACCCTGGGAAGAAGCCAAGATTCCGCTGGATGGAAACGCCGGAACTATTTCGATCGTACACTTCGATACTGTGCACGGCCGCTATTGTGCCAATGTGTCGGGTCGGCAACGTCATATGGTGAAGTTTCTGTTTGCCCGCAAAGAAGAACCTACAGGACCAACCTGGAATCATGCTTCTCCTGAATGGCATGGCCCAGAAGACGACTGCCAGACACCGATCTGGAAATATATCTGGTCGTGGCACCTAGGCGCCAACGATACGAATAAGTCGCAGCAGTCGATTGATGACCTAACTGAAAATCTTGACGGCCCTGACGACAAGAAGGCGATCAGTGCAGCGTACGAGCTGGGCTCGACTTCATCTGGTTTGGATTTGCTGTTTGAGCGATTCTTTTCTGACGACACTGATGTCAGATCAATCGCTGGTTACGGCATCGTTCGGGCGGGGGAACGTGCGCTGCCCGCTTTGTTGTCTCGACTCGATGATGCTAATCCAGAACTGCAGGTGAGAATTATTGATGTGATTGGCGACATGGGGCTAACCGCAGCAAGCGCAATTGAGCCCACCCGATCACTGACTGCGAGTGCTGATACGGGTGTGCGCCGCGTGGCCTATGAGGCATTAGGTCTCATTACCCAACAGCAGACTAAACTTGATGCAGGTGTTGTTGATGCATTCACGAAGGGGCTCAGTGATGAAGATGCGATTGTCGTTCGTAATGCGACCTTTGCGATTTCCCGGCTGGGTGCCAAAGCGTCTACGGACGAGATTGTTGATCGGCTTAATGGAAACCTCGATCATTGGCATCACCATGTACGTGGCTGGACGGTCGAGGCCTTACAGCGGCTAGATGATCCAAGAGCAGTGCAGCTTGCTCTGCGCTATTTGACGTCAGCGCGATGGGACCCTGCGACTAAGTCGGGTGACCGGGTTTTGACGTCCAAGGTAATGAGGCAATAACAGTTAGGTAATTCTAGTGGCCGAACTTCCCCAGGAAGCAGACCCTGCCAAACTCACCCGGCTCGGGCTTGAAACCTATGCTCGGGAATTGGGCGAATATGGATTGACGGTAGTACCACAATCCGTTCTTGGTCTGCCAGATGAATTCTTCACGCATCTGCGAGACACCGTATTGGCGGTGGCGGAACAGCGAACCGGCGCCCACTTTGATCTGAACCGGGGCCTGGATCGATCTCTGGGCGGGCGCCCAAACGAAATCGGTCACGTTGTAATCACTCATCTGGTGGATCAGGACCCAGCATTTGAGCAGTTGTTAACCCATCCGGTGAAGAAGGCGCTGATGTCTCATCTGCTTGGCGAGACACATCGGCTCAGTAATAGTAGTGCCTGGATCAAGTGGCAGACCCCAGATGACTGGGAGAAGGTGATGAGTACTGGCATGCATGCGGATCAGAGTCGCATTCCAACACCCTGGAACTGGCGCGCGCCTCATATCGCCAACATGAATTGGCTGTTGACCGACTACACTCGAGAAAACGGCGCGTTCTCCTACGTGCCCGGGAGTCATCTGGAGCAACGATTTCCTCCTGAGCAGGAGGCGATGGACCGAGCTGTTCCTGTCGAAGCCCCCGCCGGATCCCTGGTCATCTTTCAGGGTTGCACCTGGCATGGATCTTATCGAAAGGAAACGCCTGGTTTACGCATCAGCATGCATGGAATTCACTGTCGCCCCTATATCCTCCCAGGGCACGACTTCCAGGGGCAGATCTCGGACGAGGTTTACGCAGCCAGCAGTGATCCTGACTACCTGCGGATGATCATGCGCGAAGATGAAACGATGTTGGTGCGTCTGGCCGACATCTGACTCACACACTAGGCCTATCGAACCCCATGAAAATAGTTGCCGCAGGAGAATGTTGCCTCGATCATTACGACGGCGAGGCAAAACCACGTCTCGGTGGCATCACTTTTAACTTTGCCTTGCATGCGGCTGCGGCTTTCCCGGATGCAGAAGTTCACCTGCTCTCTGTAGTTGCCGACAAAGATCGAGCTGCTTTTGATAGCAAGTTGGATGAGTTCCGTATCAAACATGATCTGGCGCCAGCTGTAAGAACCCCCTTTATTGGTATTCGGCTCGATGATAGTGGCGAGCGTTTTTTTCACAGCTATGATCCTGGTGGATTGCTGGATTGGGAAGTGTCCGAGTCACAACGACAGATCATTGAGGAAGCCGACCTTGTGGTGCTGACGCGTTACCATGAAATTTCCCCGGTGTTTGAGCGCCTAGTGCGTGTGCCGACCCGAGGCAGGCGTGTTGTGGACTTCGCGGATATATCCGGTACACCCGTATCTCATATAGATCAGGTGACGGCTGATAGAGACTTCGCGGATGTGTGCATCTTTGGTGTCGCGCCCCACGAGGATTCCCTGCGAGATTATTTACAGACACTGGCTAAGGATTACGCCGGGATGTTTTTGATTACTCTTGCGGAGCAGGGCGCCATGGCCATCAAGGATGGAAACACGTACCAGCAACCCGCGGTGGTTGTGCCTGAGGTGGTGGATACCACTGGTGCAGGTGATTGTTTTGCCGCACATTTTCTCAGTACCTGGTGTACCTCGGATGATATCAATGCGGCGCTTTTCGACGGTTGTCTCGCAGCCAGTCGGATCATACAGCGCCGAGGGGCGAGTTAATCAGGTTTGTGTCAGGTTGTGCACGATCAGCGCGGGTTGAAGGCCCCACCGCACTGCTCAGGGGTCCCCTGGCAGGTAAGGGCGTCGAGATGCCGGGACGCTGCCGAGCAGGCTTTACTATCTGGACCGCTATTTGCATAATCCGACGCGGCTAATGGAGGGTTTTGGATGCCTGATAACGACCAACTGATGAAAGATACTGTGATGAAAATGCCGGTACCGTCCTTTGACGATCCCGCATTTACCGAGCCACCCCCATTGCAGGAAGCACGCGTTGCTATCGTGACCACTGCCGCGTTGTCGCGCAAAGGTGGTGTCTCCAACTGGCAGCTTCAGGATTTTCACTTTGAGACCCTTCCGAGTGACGCGCGTGATCTTGAGCTTGGTCACGTGAGCCCGAATTTTGATCGCTCGGGATTCCATGCCGATATTAATGTGGTTTATCCGATAGATCGCCTGGAGGAACTTGCTGCCGAGAGTGTGATTGGCAGCGTGGCGAGCAACCACTATGCCTTTGCGGGAAATCAGTCCGACTCGGTATCTGAACTGCGGCTAGATACAGGCCCTGCTTGCGCTGCGCAGATGCTCAAAGATGAAGTCGATGTAGTATTGCTGACCCCAGTCTGACCCCTTTGTCCGCGTACTGTGAGTACGCTTGCACATGTTTTTGAAGCGGCAGGATTGTCCACGGTTGTGATTACCCCGATGCGATTCATTGCAGAGAAGATGAAGACGCCTCGCTCACTGTATGCCGAGTTTCCATTGGGTCTACCGCTGGGGAAACCCCGTGATGCTAAGTTTCAGCGTGACGTACTGCGTGCCGCATTCGCCCTGCTGGAGCGACCCGAGGGCCCGGTGCTGGAGGATTTTCCCGAGTCCATCCAAGGCAAGGATAGTGAGCCATTAGTGTGTTTGCTGCCACCCCGTTTCAATCCTGATTTACATCCGGCGGTCGATGAGGCGAAGGCGTTGCGCTCAGCTTATGATCGTGCGATCGCAGTAAATGGTCGAACATCCGTCGGTCGAGTGGTCACCGCCGATGAGATACCGTCGGCACTGGAGAAGTTTGTCAGGATAGCCGATGGTGAACCCTGGGATCAGCACGGCTTTGACGGCCCCCTGATGTTTGTCGCGCATGACATTCGCACCTATTACGAGGAGCTCGTATTCGAGATCACCGATAGTGATTTTGAGGCCTGGGGTGCCGAGCGCTGGTTTTATGAAAAGACCGAGGCCGGTAAGTTGATTTTCGAAGTTAGCCAAAAAATGAAAGAAGAGGGAGCGCCTCCTATGGAGTGGTATATGCTGGCGCCAGGATCACGCCATTAGCTGCGGTAAAAACTGGATGATCTAATTATGGGATCGTGCAGCAACTATAGGAGAGAGCCCATGGACATTTCCGGCAAGGGTACACAGCCATTTCTCGATCCATTGATCGAGGAGATTAAGCGGCTCGATCTCTCGGAACACGTTGTGGAACTCGAGGCCTACGGTTTTACGGTAATCCCGCCATCCAAGTCAGGGATCACGAAAGCGTGGGTTGGGCGTCTGCGTGACGCCATACTCCATACCGTTGAGCGTCGCGGTGGTGTGGATCTTTCAGACTGGGAAACCCGAACTGAACAAATCCCGTCAGAAGTAATGCGAGAGAGTTGGGAGTTAATGCCGGAAGATGACATATTCGCTGAGGCAGCGCTACAGCCGGCCGGGCTCGCCATGGCGCGTTGGCTCTTGGGTCAGCGGGCAATCCTTGGTGGTCATACCTATATTACGCGAGGGCCGACACCTGGTGAGATGGATCGGCCGGTGCCAGACAAACTGGAGGGCAAGCTGCATAGCGACGTTCACGGGGTCCCCGGTGGGGGCGATATCTGCCATGAGTGTAATGTATCGATTCTTTGTACAGACTATTCCAGCGCAGACGATGGCCCAACCATCCTCTCGCCTGGCAGTCACAGGATGGCCCGGGCACCTTCACCAGGGGAAGCAACCCCTGGAGATGCACAACCGACTTGCGTGACGCTAGAGGGTGAGGCGGGGTCGATTGCCGTATGGAACGGCTTTACCTGGCATGGTTCCTACCCCCGAAAGAATCCTGGACTCCGGATTACTCTGGTGCAGAGTTGGATGCGTACGTACATGCGGCCATTGCACGAATGGCGTGAAGCGGATCTCGCGCCAGGTCAGCTCGAACGGTATCCCGAGTTAAGGAAAGTACTGGCGCTTGATCATCCCTATCCTTTCCACGCCGAGAACAAAAGGCGCAAGGAATACGCCTGGTTCATGCAGGCAGGCACTGATCGCTTCGCTTAACCCCAGCAGGAAAAATCAAAAGGATAGCTAACAAAGGAACTAACATGCATTGGCAGGTTTATTTATCGGGCGAAATTCATACGGATTGGCGCCAACAAATTATTAGTGGCGCATCGGCTTTGCCCGTGACGTTTTTATCGGCGGTGACCAATCATGAGGCTAGTGATTCGGCCGGTGACTTATTGGGGGAGGAAAGCGACAACTTCTGGCGTGACCACAAGTCATCTAAGGTGAACGGTATTCGAATCCGCACGATGATTGATAAGTGCGACGTCGCTGTTATTCGCTTCGGTGACAAGTATAAACAATGGAATGCCGCCTTCGATGCTGGCTACTGCGCCGCGATTGGGAAACCCTACATTACCCTCCACGATGAAGGTATCGTTCACGCGCTAAAGGAAGTTGATGGTGCGGCCATGGCGTGGGCAAAGAGTCCGCAGCAGGTTGTTGAAATCCTCAACTACGTCATCAGTCAGGAATAGCAGCACAGAAGTTGGCTAAAGAAGCGCTAATTTGCGTCGTTCGGCGCTGGTGGTATTCTGCGTCAACGATTGATGGTGGGGATTGCGAAAGATGGTTGGAAAAAAAAGACAAGAGCTACCTATAGGAGATCCGGCTGAGATGGGCTTCATGCCGGAGCGTATAAATAAGATCGGTAGCTTGATAGATAATGAAGTCAGTTCCGGGAGGCTGCCTGGTGCGGCGACTATCATTGCGCGTCAGGGTAAGGTTGTGCACTCTCACGTCAGTGGCTCACTCGACGTGGAACGACCGGCTGCGATCTCGATGGACACCCTATTTCGGCTGTATTCTCAGACCAAACCGATGACGGCGGTGGTACTGCTTTCACTGTTTGAGGATGGTGAATTTCTGCTGGATGAACCCATATCGAAGTGGCTTCCGGAATTNGCCAAGCCCAATGTATTNGCACTNACNNCCGCTTCAGAAAAGGTGCGGGGCGCTTTGGCACCAATGGAGCCGGCGCGNCGAGAGATGACAATCTTTGACGTTCTTACNATGACCTCAGGCCTGCCGGCGNTGGGGCGNACACCNATTGCATTCTNGNCNGCNATGAAATCGGTNTNGTCGGGAATGGNCGATCCANGCGTAAGTGANCCCACCCTTGATTATGATGATATNGTCACGGGNATGGCNGCATCTCCGNTACACTCGCATCCAGGTGAGACNTGGAANTACGGNTANGACTACGATGTGTTNTCNCTTTTNTTNACGCGNGTATCGGGCAAGAGTCTCGANGAANTGTTCCAGGAAAAACTACTTGGNCCGCTCGGNATGCATGATTCNTCCTTCTATTGCGACGNANCAGNNCTCGATCGGNTGACNACCGAATACNGGTGGAANCCNATGGAGGNGAANCTGATTGTTCGCGANCCNCCCGAGACGACAGANAAAGCNGGNCGCGCNGAACGGCGCTNCATGTCTGGTAANGGCATGTTCGGNGGNTTGCTGNCNACGCCNNGGGACTTTACTCGCTTNGCACAAATGCTCGCGAATGACGGGGAGCTCGACGGTGTNCGTATTCTNGGACGTAAGACTGTTGAACTGATGCGNACGAATCACCTNGGTGAGCGCNGCATCGACGTGTACGGCGCGAANTANGGTTTTGGNTTNGGTGTNTANGTNCGTAAGACNATTGGATCNAGCTTTACACCTGGTTCTGCAGGTGCTTTNGGCTGGGCCGGTGCGGCTGGCACCTGGTTTTTCATTGATCCAAAAGAAGAACTTCTCGGCATGTTCTTCACTCATGTATTCGGATTCATGGGCAATACTGCTGTGCAGTTCGAGAAGATGACTTATGAGGCGCTATCGTAAGTTAACTCGGCAATGTGTCGTCTTCGGTTGGCGTTAATAACAGGCGTCGTAAGCGTTCGACCTGATCTTCTGTGACGCCAATGTGCTTAACGTAATCCAATACGCCGCCATAGACTCGATTCAGGTGCTCTAGGGATTCGCGCATGACCGCGGGTGGGCAATAGGCTGCTTCATAATCCTGCCAGGTTTTGATATCCCCTTCGGGTCCTTTGAATGTTGAGTTTATGTTGTAGCGAGCGGTCAACGCGTAGTCGGCCGCAATAATCTCATGGGCGACACCTGCCATGCCCAGCAGCAAGGCCGTGACCAGCCCGGTACGATCTTTCCCGCCCGAGCAGTGATACAGGGCAACACCTTCATCATTCTCGGCAATTGATACCAGAATATCGCGGACCGATGGTTGGCAGTATTCCAGCCAGGTGCGGTACCCCTTGTCCGCACGCATGTGAGCCCGGTTTTGAACGGGCTTATCCTCCAGTGTCTTAAGAACCTCTTCATCAATAAACGATCGATGGCAATACTGGACCTGGTCAGAATCTCTGAATACGTTGGGTGCAGACTCAAGTTCCTTGGGCAGTCTTAGATCCACTACCAGGCTGACGCCGTAGTCCAGTAGCACCTGCTTATCGGCATCATGAAGTGCGTGTAGACCATCAGACCGTAGAAATCGTTTCCATTGTGTGGTCTGGCCGTCAACGGTCGGGTAACCACCGATATCCCGAATATTGAAGGCATGCTTCACCTTGATGTGNCGGTTAGCGTGCAGCAGTAGTTCTTCCATTGAATACCTCTTTTGAGAATGGGATTTTAGATTGGCGTATACCAGATCGGCGAACTAAAGGCGCGTTCCTGAACGACCATGGGTACTTCTTTCGGTATATTCTTCAGGCCATAGAATTTTGCATCGTAGGCCGTCCAGCGTGGGGTAGGAATTTCCAGTACGCGCAGATAATAGAAGGCGCGTTCGNTACGATCGAAATNCGNGTCCGTCCACACCGCGGCGAGTTCAGGATCGCCAATGCTGTTGGTGTAGGATGCATCGGGCACGTCCACCGTGCTGCCCACTGGATTGACCTTGCCCTTTCTATTCTCCTTCCGGCCATCAGAGAGGGCGACGTTGTAGATCTTNTCATGTAACTTGCCGTCACCCTCATNCCAGCCCTTGATCACCTGTACACGGTCCAGGTTGGCGCCATCGGGATCTTTGACGGCGCGGATCAGAAAGCTGGGCGCTTTGCTTTTTGGCGCTGCGGTGAGATCACCGCCCATGGGTACGCCTTTAGCGTAACCAATTTCAGCCAGGTTCGGTCTGACGGCGTCGGGTTCTGAATAGTCCCAGCCACCGAAGAATCGAACCGTCATGCGCGGCCCGGTAGAGGCGTAGACTTCTTTACGCCGCATCGCGGCAAAAATGGACTCCCGCGTATTCTCCTTGGCCCAAACCGCCGCGTAGCCGCCCGCACTGTAGTTCCATCCGGTAACGACACGATTGCGTCCGGGTTCGTTGCCGGGCATCTTGCCCCAGAAATTATTCTGGTCCGCAGTTGCCAGTGCGGTATGGGAATCCGTGCTGCCGATAAACCCGAATTTGAAGGGATTGGTCCCCACCTCCGCTTCGGCTGCCAGGCCAAACTTCAGTGCAGACCGTGCATAGGAATGGGCGGGTTTTGGTCTTGGTGCGATTGAGACTTTGGTCTCTACTTTGGTATCTGTGGAGCCGTGCTTTTTCGAGTCGGGTTGGCTCTTCGTGATACCCCAGGTGAATATCTCGTAGTTGGCGAACTCATCGTTGGGCGCAAGCAGCGGGTGAGTTTCGCCGGTCCCCTTGATCTGTGTCACCTCATAGATCGGCTCGAAACGCGATCGGGTGATGGCATAAGACTGGTCAAGCGGCTCGCCCTTGCGAGTGGTCAGTGCGAACATCCGGTTACCGCTTAGGTTGCCGTTGTGAGGGATCGCAAATGCCTGCCCGCCTGTGCTTTCCTCGTAATCTTTGAGGTATGCCCAAAGATCCTCCGGGTCCATGCTGTCCAGGGCAGTGAATGGCATGGTCTGGCTGGTGACCTCAGGGCCGTCCGCAAAGATAACGTTTCGGTGCCCGCCCGANGACACTGTCCACTCATAGCCTGTGAAGGTGGTAAAGCGGCTAGGGTCGTTGTGCCTTTCCGCGTTGTCTATAACCTCTTTCCACACCGAGCGCGTGAAATCCTCATCTTCGCCGTAGACTGCATGCCCNAGCCCTTTTTTTGTGCCCGAGTCGGCTTTGATTGCAATCAAGGNTGCGGCATTGAATGCGTTAAGCAGTTCATCAGTGTTCGAATCAAGGGCTTCTTTCAATGAAATATCGTAGTCGAGGGCCCTGGCGGTACGTTTGCCAACCTCTGTCGCTAACAGCTTTTTATCGCCAGCGTCGATGCGTGCAATGACGCCCATGTTTTCTGCGTGGTCGGAAACCATAAGGAAATCTAGTGGACGATGCAGACGAATTGCCTCGCCGCTGGTGGCAGTCACCGTTTCACCTTTTGCAAAACGATAAGCGTCGTCTGCCGTGAGCCTTACACCAAAGATATAGGCGTCGGACGACAGTGACGTATGCACATGTGTATCACCCCAATAAACATTGGTGGGATAAGGATTTCCAGCATGAGGGGAATAGGACTCTGCAACCGCTGTATAGGTGAGCATTGAGAGCATCAACAAGCGTGCAAGCATTATGAGGTGGTCCTTCATAACTGTGTTNTNNTTCAAGTTTAGATACCAGTAGACAGGAATTATGACACAGGCACCTCTATAATTGCCCAACAGAAGGGAGATGACATGCATCAACCGGTCAGCTATATCCAGCAGACAAAAAATCTTTACGACAGTCTTGGGTACGAGGCCTATCGCTGGTTTAGAGCAGACACGCCGACGGCGTTCGTGAAGCCGCCTTTGCCACTTTCCAGGAGTAAGCTAGGCCTGGTTTCTACGGCAGGTACATACCTTGCTGGTCAGATCGCATACCACTACAAGGACGATACGAGTATCCGAGCGATTCCCAGTGACAGCGAGGTGGCGGACATTCGTTTTTCCCACGTCACGGAAAACTATCTTATCGAAGCCCGGCAGGATCCCCGCTGTGTTTTTCCCATTGAGGCATTACGATCACTGCGCGATATGGGTGCGATTGGCCACCTCGCGGATAATTTTTTCTCTTGCATGGGTGGTATCTATTCCCAAAGGCGAGTCACTGAGAAGTTGATTCCTGAGCTGGCGGCGCGAATTGAGCAGGAAGACATTGATGTCTTGCTGCTGGTACCGTTGTGACCCGTCTGTCATCAGACCGTGTGTCTGATCGCGCGTCATTTTGAGAACAATGGTCTCCCAACGATTATACTAGGGAGCGCGCTCGATATCCTTGAGTCCGGCAGGCCGCCGCGAGTAAAGTTCCTTGACTATCCATTGGGTTTTGAATCAGGTAGACCGTTCGATCCGGAAAATCAGTTAGCTGTTGTAGGGGCGGCACTTGCAGGGATCGACAATATGGATGCCCCGGGCATCGAGCCTCTTGATTTTAATTGGGATGAAGGCTGGCGCATGATAGAAGAGCGAAACAAAGACCTTGTGAACCAGGATCTGCGTTCATTCAGGGATACGTCGCCTCAGTATCAGACTGAGCAAGACCGCGAACTGGCCGAATCTAAGCGCTGATTCTTGGCAGCCTACGTTACAGTGCAGCCAGGGGCACGGTCCCGGTAACCTCGTCAATTACCAGTTCGATGATCTCATCAGACGATAGGCCGGCTTCTTCTCCCAGAACTTCCTCAATGTGTTCACCGAGCAAGGGTGCACGTGTATCGGGTGGCATTACAGTGCGATTCATCCGATAGGGTTGATTGGGATAGTGCAGTACGCCGAGACCAGGACGGTCCTGGGCCAGACAGGCTCCGCGTGCCTTAAGGTGGGGGTCGTGAAAGAGATCGCGGCCATTCATCACGGCGCCAGCAGGGATTCCTGCGCTTTGCAGGTCTTGCATCAGTTCAATCTTGTCCTGCGCACAGCTCCAGCTGCTCAGTGTTGTTTCGAGGTTGGCATCTTGTGCATCAATACCCGCCGCGGTGCACAACTGTTCGAATTGCGCTTTAGTCTTACACGAAATAGCGATCCAGCCATCATCCCTGCATGGGTAGGTACCCTGAAGCGCGTACTGTGGATGGTAGTTGCCCCGGCGACCAGGATCTCTTTGCGCAAGAAACCAGCCGGTCATCGCATCACCGACATACATATTGCAGGCTTCTATCTGACTGAAGTCCAGGTACTGACCGACCCCGGTTTGTTCCCTCTGCCAGAGCGCCGCAAGCACGTCGACCGTGCCCATTACGCCGGCCAGAAGGTCGCCACCAGTGGTACCGGTAAAGAGCGGCTCACCATCCTCGTAACCGGTTAGATGACAGACACCTGACATCTGCTCCGTCGACATGCCGAAAGCCACATAGTCGCGCCAGGAAACGTCGGCGCCGAACCCGGATAACGAGATCATGATTAGGCGCTCGTTAATTTTCCTAAGCTGGTCGTAGCCAAGCCCGAAACTCTCCATGACGCGCGGTGTGTAGTTTTCCAGCAGAATATCCGCATCGCGAGCCAGTTTTTTCACGACTTCCGCACCTCGCGGATCTTTAAGGTTCAGCGTGACGTCGCGTTTGTTGCGGTTGATCCAGTTGAAATAGGGCGAGACCTCCCAGGTTGGTACGCCGTCCGGCCCTTGTCCACCGGCGCGGCGCCAGCCATCAATGTGCTGGATAGACTCGATCTTGATTACGTCTGCACCAGCATCGGCAAGAATCTGCGCTAGGGATGGACCTGCAAAATACATGGACAGATCCAAAACCCGCAGTCCTTTTAGCGGCAGTGGATTGGGTTCATCGCTGTTGCTACCGGAAGATGGTTTCGATTCTGGTAGCTCGTCGAGAATCTCTTGTGTATGTTCCCCCAGNAGCGGTNGGCGATTAATCTGAATGGCCGTTGCAGTGGATTTAAATGGCACGCTTGGCACCCTCACTGTGCCACAGACAGGATGCTCGATCTCCTGAAAGAAAGCGCGCTCAACATGTGGGGGCAGCTCTGATAATGCTGCGAGGTCTGGTACCAGGCCGAAGGGAACTCGTGCCGCCTGGGCTTCGTGAAAGATCTCCGTCGCTGATCTGCCGGTNAGTGCGGCTCGAAAGATCTCACGGATTTCCTCCAGCCGCTCATCCGGCCTGGCCCAGTTTATGTCTTCGTAGTCTGGGTTAGTCGCAATATCTTCCCGTCCCATAAACCTGCACAGCAAGTGCCATTGGTCCAGGGTCAATGCATTCAGTCCGAGATACCCTTCTTCCGTGGGCAGCATGTAACATCCACCGGCCGCCGCACCGAGGCTGGAATAACGTGATGGGATGAGGTCGCGATACTCATAGAACAAGCTAAGAATCTGCCCACCGCAAATAGTAGCCTGATGTAAGCTGACCTCTATGTAGTCACCAGCCCCGTGACGAGAACGCCCCAAGACCGCTAACAGCGTCGCGGTAGCTCCATAGGCTCCAGTCAGCATTTCCGGGGTGGATCCACCTGCCTGGATTGGTTCGCGCTCGGGTACGCCACACATTTGCGCCCAACCACTCATTGCACAATTGATGAGATGGGAGGTCTCAAACTCGGCGTATGGTCCGTCATCCCCGAAACCGGTAACGGATGTAAAGATGGCATTTGGATTCCAGGACCTGATTTCGTCGTAACCGATCCCTGCACTGGCAAGTCGCTCACAACCGATGACCACATCGTGCTGCTGTACCAGAGATTCGAGCGTTCCTTGTTCGCCAGGTGAAGTGATGTCGAGCACGATGCTGCGTTTACCGGTGTTTAGGTAGAAAAAGCTAGCACTCTTTTCTAAATGCGGCTCATCATCTGGAAACGGACCGAACGATCGACTAATGTCTCCGTTATCGGGTCGCTCTACTTTGATTGTGTCGGCACCGAGATCGGCGAGTAGCTTGGCGCAGAAGGGACCCGGGATCCCCTCGGACAGGTCGAGTACCTTTATACCTTTCAAGAAACTTTCATGCGTAGTCATGGGGGTGGAATATAGCGAAAGTTGGTTTCGACCGCGAACGAAAAACTAAACGGCAGTGAATCCTCCGTCGATGACAAGTTCGCTGCCTGTGATGAAGCTGGCGTCATTCGACGCAAGGAACAAAACACCACGGGCGATATCTTCTTCCTCTCCCAGTCGACCAATGGGATGTTTTTGTACCAGGTCTTCATAGAGCTGTGCCTCCGCATCTGGATTACCCTAGACCATGCTGAGAACCATGGGTGTCCAAATGTAGCCCGGATGTATTGAGTTGACGCGTATCTTGTAACCTTCAGCGCCATCAACGATGCCATAAATGGATGAGATATTCACGATAGAGCCACCTTACTTGCGCATCGCGACCAATGCCGCATCCACCACCGATGACGATTGCTACCTCGCTCGTTACATTGTTCATAATGTGGTCCCTGCTTGCTTCAGTCAGTAAACAGAGTGTACGTGAGTTATGGTGATCGCGTCACGGGAGGCATACGGGAAATTTCTTATGTCGAAACGGGGCGCCATTTCCTAGTAGCTTCACGATCTGCAGCGGATGTATTACGGATTGCTTTGCACGGATGCGCTCAAGTATGGCCGGCGTATCGTTTGGGCGCAGCGCCACCTGCGCGTCTTCACCAAAGTATCGCAGCGTCAGTGTACTGCGCTGTTTGCCGGGTGCGATCGGGGCACCTCCATGCAACATCCCGGGATGAAAAATAATCAGGTCTCCCGGGTCAACGGCAAAGGAAACAATGTCGTACGCATCACGATTAGCTTCTATGTCAGGTAGCCTGGGCAGTTCACCGGTATTGTAGAGCGGTGTCGTTGGATCCTCGGCGCTGAAGCGGGAACCGTTGTGCAGCGTGCCATGATGGGAGCCGACTATGAACTCAAGAGACTCGGAGGTGTCGAGAGACTCGAAAGGTATCCATACCACGGCGAGATCGTTTCCGGTAACGGGCAGGTAGGGCAGGTCCTGGTGCCATGGTGTCCGTGGTGCAGAAGTTTCGGAACCACCGGTTTTCAGGAATACCTGCTCGTACATGAACCATACCTCGGGCTTACCCCACAGCTGGCTGACCATTGTCGGTATACCTGTTTTTGCGTTAGCGTCGACGTAGACGGGAAAGCTGTCTGGATTAGTGAGGTCGTTGTAGAGTTTTCCTGGTGTCCTAGGTTTAATCGAGCTGGCGTTGCGCCCCGGATTAGCGATAGACCAGTCGAATGCCCTGCGGAGGATGCTTAGCTCAGTTGGTGACACTGCCGCTCGCAGGGCAACCACACCCCGTTCTCGAAACTCCTCGCGCCTTATTTCATCCACTTTAAGACAGGCTTGTCGCGTTAAAAATTAATGGCGCCACCACAGACGGATATGGTCTGTCCCGTTACGTAGTCGCCAAGGTCGGTGACGAAAAACTCCATGACCTTGGCAATATCATCAGGTTCTGCGAGACGGTCCAGCGGTACCTTTAACTGTCTTCTGACGTCGGTGATCTCACCAAAGGACTGTCGCATCAGGCGTTCGGTGGCAACGTAAGCGGGTGACAGCGCGTTAACGGTAATGTTGTAGCGCCCTAACTCCTGAGCCAGATACTGAGTCCAGGAAATG
>PASO01000006.1 GCA_002712135.1 Gammaproteobacteria bacterium | reverse complement strand
GGATTATGGGTTAACACAGGGCTGCTAACCGACATAGCTCGATCCCTTGGTCGTGGCGCGGAAGGCGTTGGACTTTATCGTACCGAGGTTCACTTCATGATGAACGACCGTTTCCCCACTGAGGAAGAGCAGCGGGTTATCTATAGGGAGCACCTTCAGGCGTTTCACCCTCGGCCGGTCACCATGCGTACGTTGGATATTGGTGGTGACAAGTCTTTGTCATATTTTCCTATTGAGGAAGAAAACCCCTTCCTAGGCTGGAGGGGTATCAGGGTAACGTTGGATCACCGAGAGATTTTCATTGCACAGGTTCGTGCAATGATAAAAGCCAACGAAGGCATTGATAACTATTTGCGGATAATGTTACCGATGGTGACTAGTATTGCGGAGATTGATGAGGCTCAGCGACTGATTTCTAGGTGTTACCGAGAAATCATAGAAGAAGGCATTGAGGTCAAGATGCCAGATGTGGGGGTGATGATTGAGGTTCCTGCAGCAGTCTACCAGGCAAGAGATATTGCGAAACGCGTCGATTTCCTTTCTGTAGGTAGTAATGATCTCATCCAGTATATGTTGGCAGTAGATCGGAACAATGCACGGGTCGCCGAACTGTTTCAAGAGTTTCATCCTGCTGTTTTGCAGGCGCTCCAGCATGTCGCCACTGCCGCGCATTCGGAGGGCAAACCGCTCGGTGTTTGTGGAGAGATGGCTGGAAACCCATCGGCGGCCTTGCTGTTAACTGCAATGGGATACGATGTGTTATCCATGAACGCTACGAATCTGTTGATGGTCAAGTGGGCGCTTTCTAGTTTTTCATTAGAGAAGGCGAAGCGAATCCTCAACCAGACGCTTAAGATGGACAACGCGTATCTGATCAAGAATCTAGTTGATGAGGAACTGCGCAAAGCTGGGTTGGGTCAGGTAATTCGCTCTCGTTAAACGACCGAAAAAGTAAATTCGTTGCTGGACGTTGGTTTACCCCTTTTTGAAAAGTTCTTTTCTACAAACTTTATTTTGTCGTCTGTTCTCCAGGTGATTACGGTCTGTGAGCGAGTACCGTAATCTGCCGATGCGATAAAGCTGTTGGAGAATGCGCGACTGTCCCCTTCATCGGATAGCAGATCAAATAGCGTGAGATCCAAGTCTTTTGATTCAATCTTCGCGCGAAACTTTTCTCTGCCCTCATTAACTTTGGGCCAGTCGCAATCAAGTAGTTGATTGCTCAATCCGTAGAACCCAGGATCAAGCTTTGTACGACCTCCCAATTGATTGCTGTAATAGAAAAAATCGTTACCGTCGCCAAGTATAAGATTGAACCCGCGATACAGATACGAGCGAGTTGCCAGGTTATCCAGGTAGTCTTCAATAGGGTCCGATGAATCCAAAAATCGTGTGGTAATTTCTCCGCGAGACATTGGACGATCGGGTTTGTTAGGTGTTTCACGAAAATTGGTTACCGCCGCAAAGCGACCAGATTTAGTGATTCCCATCCATGTGCCACCCATCGAAAGGTCTTTGCCTGCTAATATCTCGGGGTTTTCTGGCCAAAATGTGGCGGGGCGAGTCGGCCGTTTATAGTACTCATCTCTGTTTGCCGCGACTACGAACCGGAAATGATCAATCGGAGCTATTGCAAACAGGATTAAACACATTGAGACTGCGTCATCGGGAAAAGCCAAAGAGTGTATCAGAGTGAATAAGTTCTATCAGGAGGATGTATGTGGCAATACCCTGAGCTAGACCCCGTAGCGTTGGAACTTGGTGCGCTAGCAATACACTGGTACGCCATAAGTTACATTGTTGGTATCGTGTTAGTATGGTGGACGATTCATAATCGAAATACTCGCCACAATCTGGGTTGGTCAAAGGAAGCGCTAACGGACCTTATTAGTTATGGCGTTTTCGGTGTAATACTGGGTGGTCGCATGGGCTACATGCTTTTTTATGGAATGGATCAGCTGATAGACGACCCATTGAGTTTGTTCAAGTTTTGGCAGGGAGGGATGTCATTCCATGGCGGATTGCTTGGCGTAATATTTGCGGTTCTTCTTTACGCAAAAAAGCATAATAAAAAATTCTTTGCCCTTATGGATCTCGTATCACCCAGTGTTCCGCTGGCCCTCGGATGTGGACGAATCGGTAACTTCATTAACGGTGAGCTCCCGGGCCGGGTATCGGACTTACCTTGGGCAGTAGTCTATCCTGGAGATTCGGTTACAAGGCACCCGTCGAGTTTGTATCAGGCAGTGATAGAGGGACTGGTGCTTTTTATCGTGCTGTGGGTCTTTGCCTCGAGGTCACGCCCACCGATGGCGGTCTCGGGAATGTTCTTGTTTGCTTATGGATTGTTGCGTGGTCTAACGGAACTTTTTCGTGAGCCGGATGCGCACATTGGTTTCGTGGCGTTTGGGTGGATAACGACGGGTCAGCTGTTATCCTTGCCTATGCTTCTGTGCGGTTTAGCATTTCTGATAATCAGCTATCGTAAGGTTTAAGATTGAGGACGAAATAAATAATGATAATTGAACCTCGAATAAAAGGCTTTTTGTGTACTACTGCACATCCGACAGGATGTGCCCAGGATGTTCGGGAGCAGATCGCCCATGTCAAAGAAAACGGGCGTATAAAAGATGGTCCTTCTCGTGTCTTGGTGATAGGAGCCTCTGGAGGCTATGGGCTTGCATCGCGTATTTCTGCGGCGTTTGGGTGCGGTGCGTCTACCATTGGTGTCTTTTTTGAACGACCTGCGGTCAAGAAAAGAACCGCGTCCCCAGGCTGGTACAAATCTGCGGCGTTTACTGAAGAGGCGGCATTGGCAGGACTATATGCGCGAAACATTAATGGTGATGCGTACTCGGAGAGTTTGAAGCAACGGGCAATCGAACTTATCAATAAAGAACTTGGTTGTATCGATATGGTTGTCTATTCGCTTGCTGCGCCCCAGAGGGAACTGGCGGATGGTACAGTTTGCCGTTCTGTTTTGAAGCCTATTGACGAGCCATTTTCTGGCGTGACCATCGATATTAATAGCGCCGAGATTCGTCCGGTGAGCCTAGAGCCTGCCACGCATGAAGAAATTCGCGATACGGTTAAGGTAATGGGTGGCGAGGACTGGGAGCTTTGGATCAAAGCGCTAATGGAAGCTGGCGTGTTGGCAGAAGGTTGTATTACAACGAACTATACATACCTGGGTAGCGAGGTAACGTGGCCAATTTATTATCACGGCACCATCGGTAAAGCAAAGGAGGATCTAGATCGTGCTGCCCTGGCGCTAAACGAGAAAATGGCTAGCGTAGAGGGGACTGCGCGAGTAGCGGTAATGAAAGGTTTGCTTACCGGGGCATCGTCGGCGATACCGGGAATGTCTCTTTACCTTTCGCTGTTATTCAAGGCGATGAAGGCGGCGGGCAATCACGAGGGATGTATCGAACAAACCACTAGCCTGTTTGCGTCCCAACTGTTCGGAGAACGTAGGCTCGAACAAGACGATGCTGGAAGAATTCGTATGGACGAGTGGGAGCTCTCAGATGAGATCCAATCCTATGTGCGAGAAAACTGGGCTAAAGTCAGCCAGAGCAATCTTAACGAGCTGACAGATTTTGCCGGATATCAGAAAGCCTTCTTGCAGTTGCACGGATTTGGCTTCTCTCAGGTCGACTATGCAGCGGAAGTAGAACAGGCTGTCGAGATGCCGCTTGTAGATTAGCTTAATCTCGCTATGACATGGCGTATATCTTTAGCCAGAGTATACGCAAGCAGAGCAGTTGTCTTGTTGGCCTTACCTATTGTCGCCAGCGTCATGGTTTATCTCGGTGCCGCGTTAACTGTTTCGCTTTTAGATAAATCGTCATTTGGGTTGGCGATGTTGACTATCACCGTGCTGTTGTATCCCCACCTGTTAATGCTTACAAGCAGACACTTTTTGGAACACTCTGCTGGCGCGAAGCACACACTGTTGTTGTCTTTGTCTGTGGGTTTTTTTCTTTCCTGCTAACGTAGCAAAAATGAGTTTGGTCTAGGATATAATGAGTGCTTGTTTGTATGCTTCAGAGGGTTGGTTTCCTATCTTTGCTTCTAATACATATCGCTGCTGGTTGAGGATCATCGACGTGTTGGAAAAAGGGAACGAGGCCCTATAATCTAGACTCAAGCCCTACATGGCTTAGCAAGTGTTTCACTTGATAGCAGAGAATCAAAGGATTCCTGGCTGGAGGTGCCGTCTGACTGTTTTTTTCTCAGATATCGAATTGTTTACGCATCTGATGTTTGGACTTAATGAAAATACGCTCACAAGGTTGCTGAATGAGTATCTGCATAAAATGGCGTGTCTTGCGCATTGCTATGGTGAAACAGAAGATAAGTTCATGGGCGATGGCGCAATGATTCAGTACGGTCAGTCCACTGACATCAGGAAGGACGCAATAGCATGCGTCCAAATGACAATTGTTATATAAGAGAAACTTAGCCAGATTACTCTAGGATAGCAGTAGTTAAGACAACGTTTTCATATTCGTATCGGTATTCATTCTCGCTTTTTTGCGGGGGGTAACTTTGGTTAGTCAGAATGGATAGAGTTTAATGCGATCGGTAGTACTGTTAATTGTGCCAGTCGCCTGCAAGCTTGTGCGGCGTCTGATGAGGTTCTGATCTCAGATGCAACCGATAAACTGCCTCGTGACCAAATAAAGCGTGGCGAGAGAACGTTGGTCACGGTAAAGGGAATCGATGATCTGATTGGTTTCTATTGCGAAGAAGGCTCACTAGAAGCGCCGGATACCGGGGGGACACTAAGGTATAATATAGGCTTTTTTGGACTAGCAATGTCGTCACGACTAGATGATTGTGCATTTTTGAAAGCCTGCCGCGGGCAGAAAACTGATTATACGCCTATTTGGTTGTATCGTCAGGCTGGTCGCTATATGCCGGAATATCATGAGGTTAAGGGTAATACACCAAGCCTCACGTTTTTCAAGTCACCTGAACTGGCCGCAAAAGTCACATGCGATGCGCAGCGAATTCTGGGAGTTGATGCAGCCATTCTGTTTACGGATCTATTGCCTATACTTGAGCCCATGGGTTGCATTTTGGATTACTTACCAGGAATAGGGCCTGACATCAGTAATCCTATACGCACTAATGCAGATATCGACAAAATTAAGGTCGTACCTGCGGCGGACTCCGTCGATTATATACGTGAAACTATTCAGCTGATACGCANGGAACTTCCCGAAGATATACCACTTATTGGTTTTGCCGGAGCACCGTTCACGTTGGCTTCCTACGCCATAGAAGGGCGCGGCTCGAGGAACTATGTGTTCGTGAAACAATTAATGTACGGCGACGAAAGTGCCTGGAATATTCTAATGNCCAAGGTCACTGATGTTGTCATTGATTACCTTAATTACCAGATCGTTTCCGGTGTTCAGGCGGTTCAACTATTTGACAGCTGGGTGGGATGCCTCGGGCCTGAAGATTATCGGCGTTTCGTGTTACCTCACAGCAAAAGACTTATNGAGTCAGTTTCTGGAAGCGTACCAGTAATTCATTTTGGTACCGGAAACCCAGCGCTTTTGCCTCTCATGGATGAAGCTGGCGCGGATGTGATCGGCATTGACTGGCGCGCATCGCTAATGGATTCTTGGAAACTACTCGATGCGAAATCCGTACAGGGAAATTTGGATCCGATCATCTTGTGTGGTAANGAGGCATCAGTGGTTCGCGAAGCGACTGCACTNCTAGACNGTGTTGGTGGAAAGCCAGGACACATATTCAATCTTGGACATGGCATTATTCCTGATACNCCGGTCGAGAACGTCAAGGCTCTNGTTAGAACGGTTCACGAATATGGACGGTAAATTAGATCAAGACGTCGTAAATTAGATNGTTTTGTTTAAGTACTTGGAGTTNCGCTGATANTTGTANAGAGACTTNCGNCCCTCCGGNAGTACGTCGATAGATTGCTCTTCGAACCCTCTNTCGACAAACCAATGAGCTGCTTGCGTGGTTAACACGAACAGCGAGGACAAACCNAGTTCTNTTGCGTCCGCTTCTATNCGTTGTAANAGTAGNTCNCCGCGATTGNCATTGCGGTANTCCGGGTGTGTTGCGAGGCACGCGAGNTCTCCTTTACCTTCAAAAGGATAGAGNGCCGCACAGGCGACAATCATNCCGTCCCGTTCAATNATATTGAAGTGATCAANCTCCGATTCGATTAGCTCACGAGATCGCTTAACNAGTATCCCATGCTNTTCCAAAGGACTAATCAGTTCCAGTATCCCAGCCACATCATCAGCNGTTGCGACCCTGAGTTGTTCGTAACTTTCCTCAACGATCTGGGTGCCGGAACCATCTCGTGTAAATAACTCTTCCAGTAGNGCACCNTCGCGTTCATAACTTATAACATGACACCTGGTTACACCCTCAAGGCATGCTGAAATCGTTAGATCAGCAAGCTTTCTATGCATGGGGTCGGGCACAGTTGATATCTGAGATTTTGTGAGTTCGCTGATTAACTGTCCATCCTCGTCCTGTATGCCATCCTCTGATGAGAAGTAAATCAGCTTTTCGGCTGAAAGAGCCGACGCAACGTCATGAGTGAGTTCGCGTTCATCAAGAACGAAAGTCTCTCCAGAGGGAGAGTGACCAGTCGGAGAGATCAACACGATAGCGTTGTTAGCGAGTTGGGTTTCTATTGCAGATCGATTAATACTGCGTGTAATTCCCGTATGGTGATGGTCTATACCGTCTTTGATTCCAATCGGTTTTGCTTTGACAAAGTTACCGCTGGTTATCAGCATATGTGAATGCATAGTAGCTTGACCGCGTGAGAGTCCTGCTTCTAACTTTCCCTTTGATGAACCGACCGCGGNTAGAATTATTGGAAGAATGTCAGGTGGGGTTACATGCACCGAACCTGAAAGAGGCCACTCCTCACCGTCAAGAGATTGTTCAATTTGGGGATCAGCACCATGGATGATTACCTGCCTGACGCCAAGACTATTCAGCAGGGCAATATCGTTTAAGACATTAACGAAATTTTCATGCAGGATCGCTTCACCGCCGAGGAAGAATACAAATGTTTTTTCTCGGTGTGTGTTGATGTATGGGGTCGATGCCCGGAACCACTTCAAGTGATCTTTATCGCTCATGATGTGTACTAGTTAAGGCAGTACTTTTCTACAAGGGCGCGGATTATAGCAACTGTTGGTGCAAGTTGGTTAAGGTCAATATACTCATTTGGCTGGTGTGCCTGATCAATGGACCCGGGGCCTAGCACTATCGTTTCTATACCGAGATCAGTTAAAAATGGTGCTTCGGTCGCAAAAGCGACAGAGCGGGCAGCATTAGATGTTAAGTCTTGCAAGGTGTCTAATAGTTCTGATTTCTTGTTTTCGAACGGTGCAATGGGGTTGTGAATTAGCTCCAGATTACTGGTGAGTCCTGGTGCGGTATTAATTTTCTCGATGCGCGAGCGAAGTTCCATCAGTAATTCTTCGTTGTCCATTCCCGGCAGAGTTCTGACGTCCAGTGAAATAGAAACATGGTCGCAGATTCGATTTGGATTATTCCCTCCATGAATACAGCCTAGGTTGAGAGTTGGGTAAAAAATATCAAAACGATCATCTGCAAAGTTGGCCTTTAGTTGGTCACCAAAGTCTTTGAGTTCATTAATTATACTGGCACTCGCATTGAGCGCGTTTACCCCTAACTCAGGGTTGGATGAGTGTCCTGACTCACCGTGAATATCCGTTCGCAGCATCATCATCCCTTTATGTAAATTGATAGGGCTGAGAGATGTTGGTTCGCCTATTACCGCGTACTTTGAATCCCTAATGTCTTCTTTGCTAAGAGCGCGTATGCCACTCATCGTAGATTCTTCATCTGCTGTCGCTAGAATAATCAATGGATGCTTGAACTGTCGATTCAGGAGCGGAGAGATCGCTTCAATTATGAGGGCGAAGAAACACTTCATGTCGCTGGTGCCAAGGCCATACCAGCGACTGTCTACTTCCGAAATCATAAATGGGTCAGAGCGCCAAAGATGTTCATCGAGGGGGACGGTATCGGTATGTCCAGAAAGTATTAAGCCTTCTGTACCCTTGCCCATGGTAGCAATGAGATTTTCCTTTCCCGGGATGCCTGGTATCGGCTTCGTTCTAACGCTAAGTCCTAGTTCGTCAAGCCAATTCGCCAGCAGATTAACCACCTCATGGTTCGAAAGGTCGAACTGCGCAAGGGTGCTACTCATCGACGGCGTGGCGACAAGGTCAAAAACCATTTGTTTGACGGTGGGTGAACTTGGCATTGNTGGAGTGTATCAGTATTAACCTTATGAGCGGAAAGCGCTGNAAAAAAGGCAAGCTGTAAATGCCCTTAAAGATGGGTTCAATTCGTGAAGGAGGAAAGAAAACCAGACATAACCCACAATCTTCGATCAATCATTAATGATCTGGTCGCGAACGGACGTTTGTCAATGGATGCGGCTGATCTGCCTAGTTTCAAGACCAGGCGCGGCGCCAAATTGAACTGGCATCCGCTCGAAATGATCTCGGAGGATATCTATCCGGACCTTAAGAATGAGGGGGAAGGTACTTGACCTCGAAACGCTGATCATGTGGTTATGTGAGAAGTCGGGTTAGTCTTATAAGCGAATTTATCCACTCAAAACAGAACCGACCGTTTTGACGAATAGGTTGTCTACAGTGTCGGGAGACAGGCTTTCATGGACGTTAAGGTATTTACGAGTTGTTATTGATGTCAGGCCCGGTCAAGGGCCTGATCAAGGAAGATACTGATATTGGCACCTTGAGACTTACNGCCATGCGAGAGGGTATGCGCACGCNTCATAGTTCGTGAAAAATTTGAATCCGTTAGAAAGACTATCATCGAATATCACCGGGACGGGCGTGAACTAAAGCAAGACGTGGTCGAGATGCG
Organism: Gammaproteobacteria bacterium; assembly: GCA_002712135.1. Classification (GTDB taxonomy): domain Bacteria; phylum Pseudomonadota; class Gammaproteobacteria; order Pseudomonadales; family Azotimanducaceae; genus UBA7455. The sequence goes on along the minus strand of PASO01000006.1, from coordinate 19,584 downwards.
TGAGAAGATGCGCTCTCACTTACTTGGAGAGAGAGCAACCTCAATTGTTGGCTAGTGTGGATTTGAAGCACGAAATTGGGGCTATTGTTGATATTGAATTTATGGTCCAATACGCGGTTCTTGCTTGGGCTCACGAACATCAGGCCTTGTCTNAATGGACTGATATGATGCNGCTTTTAGACGAAATTAGAGATCATGAGCTGATGGGTCAGACGGAGTCAGAACTACTGCAGAAAGCCTATGTTGCGTATCGACGTGCGGTTCATTATCAATCGTTGCATGGGGAAGTTATATCCTTTGACACGCTGCAAGGGTATCGTCAGGTTGTTTATGGAGTGTGGCAACGCTTCATGTTGGATGAATAAGGCGACGCGTAGTTCTTTTTAATACTTGGTTTCGAAAAATGGCTTAAACAATGGGAATCGAAAAATGGATACGTTAGCTGACAGAGATGGAGTAATTTGGTTCGATGGCGAGCTGGTGTCTTGGCGTGAAGCGAAAGTCCATGTTTTAACCCATACTCTTCATTATGGGCTTGGTGTGTTCGAAGGATTGCGCGCTTATGCTACGGACAATGGTCCCGTGATCTTTCGCTTACATGATCATACTCGTCGGTTGTTTCGCTCAGCACATATTCTTACCTTCCCTATGCCTTGGTCCGAAGAAGAGTTAAATGAGGCACAGGTCACTGTGGTCCGGGAAAACAATCTAAAGGAGGCGTACATTCGTCCAATGTGTTTCCTAGGGTCGGAGAACATGGGATTGCGCGCAGAAGGTTTAACGCCTCATTGTTCTATCGCTGCCTGGGAGTGGCCAGCTTATGTTTCACCTGAAGCACGGGTTGAAGGTATTAAGGTACGTACATCTTCTTATACGCGCCATCATGTAAATATTACCATGTGCAAGGCTAAGGCAAACGGTAACTATATCAATTCGTTGCTGGCTCTCAGGGAGGCAACTCAAAGTGGCTGCGAAGAAGCATTGTTGCTTGATAATGAGGGCTATGTTGCGGAAGGGAGCGGCGAGAATATTTTTCTGGTGCAGAACGGCCAGCTTGTTACCCCGGAGCTGACGTCTTGCCTTGAGGGTATCACCAGGGCAACGGTAATTGCGCTGGCGGAGGAAATCGGTCTTACGGTTTCTGAACGGCGGATCACGCGCGACGAGGTTTATATTGCCGATGAAGCATTCTTCACGGGATCGGCAGCGGAGGTGCTTCCGATACGTGAATTAGATGATCGAACCATTGGCTGTGGGGATCGTGGACCAGTAACTGAGAAACTACAAACTATGTATTTTGACCAGGTCATGGGTAGGCGAGATCAGCATCCTGAATGGTCCACCCCTGTCGGTTAGCCCGGCACCAAATGTTTTGGAGTGTCGATGACTGAGCAACGAATATTAGTTGTCAGTCCTTCTTGGGTAGGTGATATGGTTATGTCACAGACGCTCTACTCGCTTCTTAAAAAGAGAAACCCCAACGTCCAAATCGATGTGATGGCTCCTGGTGCTTCGAAGCCGCTACTATCCAGAATGGCTCATGTACACCAATCGGTGCTTTTTGATGTTAGTCACGGTGAGGTACGATTTGGTTATAGAGCGCGATTCGCCAAGTCTCTGAGGTCGAACCAATATGATCAGGCGATTGTCTTACCAAACTCGTTAAAGTCAGCTCTCGTGCCTTTCCTCGCCAAGATACCGGTTCGGACCGGCTACAGGGGCGAAATGCGGTATATCTTATTGAACGATATCCGTCGTCTTGATAAAGCTCGTCTGCCCAGGATGATTGATCGGTTTATGTCGCTTGGCTTGGCTCCAGGAGGACCGCTACCAGAATATAAGCCGCCGGAGCTGATAATTGACCAAGGGAATCAGGAGGATTGTTTAAGAAGGTTTGGGCTGGACCGATCATCTCCCACTTTGGGTATTTGCCCCGGCGCGGAGTTTGGCGATGCTAAACGATGGCCGGAGGAAAAATTTGCTGAGGTCGCGCAAGGCGCTATCGAAGCTGGAATGCAGGTATGGTTGTTTGGTTCTGCAGCTGATCGTCTTATGAGCCAGAAGATCGTTGAGTGGTTGCCACAATCACAGCAGAAACGCTGCAAAAATCTCGCGGGTCGGACGACGCTGCTGGATGCGATTGATCTGTTAAATCTTTGTCCTCAGGTGTTAAGTAACGACTCAGGTCTAATGCATATTGCTGCTGCAGTTGGCTGCAGAACTCTGGTTCTTTATGGGTCGAGTTNCCCTGACTTCACGCCACNCCTAACCTTAAAGCACTCGATTATTAGAAAGGAGATTCCTTGTAGTCCCTGCTTTAAACGGGAGTGTCCGTTAGGACACAAGAACTGTTTGAATCTGATCGCGTCCGAAAGTGTTTTAGCACAGCTGGAAGGCTGATGAAGATTCTTATCATTAAGATGTCGTCTCTCGGGGACGTAGTCCACGCGCTTCCGCTCGCGACGGATATTCATAGACAGTTCGACGATGTAGTTATCGATTGGGTGGTCGAAGAAGCGTTTGCAGACATTCCTGCGTTACATGAACATGTATCCAGCGTTATCCCAATAGGACTGCGACGGTGGCGTCGCACCTGGTGGTCTTCACAAACTCGAACTGAGTTCTCTCAATTTGTAAGTCGATTACGGCGCGAACGCTATGATCTTGTGATTGATGCGCAGGGTTTGCTCAAGAGCGCTTTAGTGACATGCCTAGCCAACGGAACTAGCGGCGGTCTTGATTTCGGATCCAGTCGTGAACCCCTATCCAGTCTTCTCTATGGCCAACGGATCTCTATAGATAAANAAAAGCACGCGATTGATAGAGTGCGAGAACTGGGAGGCGCTTTGCTGAACTATAGAATTGAGTCGGAACCTGATTTCGGTCTTGCCCGCAGCCCAGAGGCGGGAGTCCACTCGGTCATGTTTTTGCATGGTACAACCTGGCCGTCGAAGCACTGGCCTGAGGAACAATGGCAAAAACTGGCCAACCTGGTCGAAGAAGATGGTTATCAGATAGTCATTCCCTGGGGTAACGATACTGAACGGAGTAGAGCAGTTCGTATTGCCAGGTCCACATCTCAGGTTCTTCCTAGGATGACCGTGAGAGAACTCGCGAAAAAGATAGCGAGCTGCGCCGGTATAGTTACGGTCGACACTGGTCTAGGACATTTGGCGAGCGGTTATGGTGTGCCCACGGTGGCCTTGTATGGACCGACAGACCCAAGACTCATAGGTATAAAAGGTCCCAATCAAACCACATTAGTAAGTAATCACTTATCATGTATTCCCTGTAAAAAAAGAAACTGTAAGTTCTCCANTGACGACTGTAAAATCTATCCTCCCTGCTTTACGACGACACCGGAAGCCACGTGGAAAGCGCTATTGTCACAAATCGAACCCGCGTCCCAAAGCTGAAACTCGCATTTTGCTTGTATAAATATTTTCCGCATGGCGGTCTTCAGCTAGACTTCTTGCATATGGCGATGGCGTGTCAGCGTCGAGGACATGAGATCCGCGTTTATACCCTAGAGTGGATCGGGGACGTACCGGAAGGATTTGAAATTGTAATCGTACCGGTTTACGCGGTCACCAATCACACGCGGTACGAGCGGTTCAGTGTTTGGGTTACTGAAGCCCTCCGACGGGATCCTGTGGATGGCGTGATTGGCATCAATAAGATGCCTGACCTTGATGTTTATTTCTGCGGAGACTCCTGTTACGAAGAAAAAATGCGTACGCAACGCGGCTGGTTTGACCGACAACTACCGCGTTATCACCATTTTGCCCTTTATGAACGAGCAGTATTTGCCAACGACAGCCCAACAGAAATTTTGATGATTTCGGATGCTCAGCGACCGTTTTTTGAAAAGTACTATGGAACGCTCAAAAGNAGAATGCATTTCTTGCCTCCAGGTATATCCAGTGATCGGGTTGCACCACCGAATGTAGATGAACTGCGAAAAGAGATGCGAGCCGAGCTTGGAGTAGCCGATGATGAGTATATGCTGCTAACCGTCGGTTCGGGTTTTATAAAGAAGGGGGTGAGCCGCGCTCTTCATGCGCAAAGATCGCTACCTTCGGAAATGCGTAACAAGACTCGCTACTTTATTGTAGGCAAAGACAATCCGGCGCCTTTTAAGCGACTCATATTCCGACTGGGCTTGCGTAAGAATACAACGATCCTGTCAGAGGGTCTTGATCCAGATGAGATCCCAAGGTTTTTATTCGCGAGCGACTTGTTATTGCATCCCGCTACTGATGAAGCGGCAGGAATTATTCTGCTGGAGGCAGCGGTCGCTGGATTACCGGTTCTTGCGACNGACAATTGTGGATATGGACACTACATAGAGGAGGCTAATGTAGGTCACCTCGTCAAGAGTCCCTTNGAGCAACAAACATTAAATCAAAAGTTNCTAGAAATGTTACGGACTGATCGCCGAGCCGAATGTCTGAAAAACGGTCGTAATTTTGCAAAANACGCAAATATTTATTCTCTACATCAGGAAGCTTCCCATCACATCGAGCGTGTGGTGTTGGANCGAGCAACAGGAAGNGATNACACNGGGACGCTAGCGTTTGCGCTCTACAAGTATATGACTTTTGGAGGTTTACAGCTCGATTTCATTCGTATCGCCAAAGAATGTCAAAANCGGGGTTACAAAATCAGGGTGTATACATTGTCTTGGGAAGGTCAGGTACCTAACGGTTTCGATATAGTTCGCGTACCGGTGAAGTCCATGATGAACCATACTCGTTATCAAAAGTTCTCTGGCTGGGTGAGTGAACATCTTAAACAGTATCCAGTAGATAGCGTGGTTGGCTTTAATAAAATGCCAGGACTAGATGTTTATTATGCGGCGGATTATTGCTACGAGGAAAAGATGCACACACAGCGTCGATGGTGGGATCGGTTGCTACCCAGGTATCACCACTTTTCCAGATACGAGAAGGCGGTTTTCGACAAATCCGCGAAAACGGATATTCTGATGATCTCTGAGGTACANAAGCCGCTGTTCTACAAATACTACGGCACTCAAGAGTCGAGATTNCACCTACTGCCGCCGGGTATTTCTCGAGATAGGCGTGCCNCTGNGAATGCAGNCGGGNTAAAACAAGACTTACGAAATGAGTTTTCACTTACTAACGACGACTTTCTGTTACTAATGGTGGGATCTGGATTTATCACCAAAGGCCTGGATCGTATTCTTTTGGGTATGTCGTCTTTGCCTGAAGACGTGNGAGCACGAACNCGTCTAATTGCNATTGGACAGGATGCGCCTGACCAATTTCAGCGTATGGCGCGGCGTTTATCTTTGGAGAAACAGGTACAAATTCTAAAAGGACGGGATGATATTCCTCGATTCCTATTGGGCGCCGACCTATTGGTACATCCGGCTTATATGGAGAATACCGGNACAGTTCTGCTGGAGGCGACAGTTGCTGGTTTGCCGGTTCTCGCTACTGATGTTTGCGGTTACGCGCATTATGTAAGGGAAGCGGGTGTTGGATGGCTGGTGCCTTCACCTTTTGAACAAAAAGTGTTCGACCAGCAACTTTTGTCCATGATAACGTCGGCTGATTTGTCGGAGATGAAAAAGAACGGCTTAGCATTTGCCGGACACGCCGATATTTACAGTATGCCTCAGCGAGCCTCTGACTTTATCTCTCAGTTCGCTCAAAAAAAGAGTGATGAGCTCAAGGGTAAATTCAGAGCTATGAGTTAATCGTGCAGCAGCAATACATCGACCAACGATTTCATCATTTGTTTGAAGATGATCAGCTATTTGAACAAATCTCGCAGTTGGATGGAAAAATATTTCGATCGCTGGAGAATCGTAAGACTATTAGGATTGAAAAAGGCGGCGAACGGTTTTTTGCAAAGATACATTTTGGTGTCGGCTGGCGAGAGATTATCAAGAATCTGTGTCAGCTTCGGTGGCCAGTCCTGGGAGCGGAGAATGAGTTTAAGGCCCTCAAGGAACTGCAACGATTGGGTATTGATTCGTTGACTACTGTTGCATACTTCAGCGAGGGGCTTAATCCTGCTAGGCGACGATCCTGCATTGTTACCCAAGCCCTGGAGAATACTAAGAGTTTGGAAGAACTATTCGAGGAGAACAAGGTAAGTTTTTCTCTTAAGCGTTCCCTGATACCAAGGCTCGCAAGAATTAGTCGTGAATTACATCACAACGGAATTAATCATCGCGATTTTTATCTGTGTCATTTTCTTCTCCATGTGGAAAACCGAGACCCAAAGCCCTTCCTAATTGATCTCCATCGAGCTCAGTTACGCAAAAAAACGCCGCGTCGTTGGCGGGTTAAGGATGTGGGAGGTTTGTTCTTCTCGGGTTTCGATTACAACATTACCGCGAGAGATGTGTTTCGTTTTATGGAATTCTATAGCGGCAAGTCGTTGAGACGGACGCTGCAAGAAGAAGCAGAGTTTTGGCGTGAGGTATACCAGCGAGCTACTAAACTTTATTTCCAGGATCACGAAACCCTGCCTTCCTGGGTAAAGGCAATGGATCCTAAGCTTTGATGTGGGTAACGGAAACAGTCAGCGCACAGGAGAATCAGGCTTTTGCATCTATAGAAGCATGTGTCGAGAGCACAGGCGAATTGGTGAGCAATTATGGGCTTAACCTTCTCAAAAAAGTAGAAGTTTGTGGGCTGAGTTACTACGTCAAACAGTATCATCGTCGAGGCAAGGGGCTACGTCGCTACTTTGGGCGTAGTAGAGCACGTGGAGAATGGGAAAATCTTTTATTATTTCAATCTCTTGGAATACCCTCTCCACGTTTGGTCGCTTATGGCGAGTCTACTGAGATTGGCGTTGTAGTAACAGAGGAAATCTCTGGCGCGGTAGATATGGAAACCTATACGGAAGATGGTATTGATGCGCAGTTTATTGAAAATGTCATCGATCGGTTATCTGGCTACGTTCATGATATGCATCAGCATAGCTTTGCTCATAACGATTTAAATTGGCGTAACATACTGGTGACAAATAGCCAAGAATCGAATCAAGAGATGCATGATTGTGAGTCAGAGGATAAGGTGTGTGAAATCGGTGTTTACGTCGTAGATAGTCCGCTGGGGCGCCGATATTGGCGGCCATTTTTGCCAAGACGGGTCGTAAAGGATCTTGCATGTCTGGATAAAGTTGCGAAACATAGACTGAGGCGATCTCAGAGATTGCGGTTCTATCTGAGATATAAGAATCTGGAACGATTAAACAATCCAGCGAAACGTGAGATCAGGGGTGTTCTTCGTTTTTTCGAAGGCAGGGAGTAATAGTGAGTCTGGGACTGATGGACACCAACTGCCTAATTAACGCAGGCAGAAATGTGAAAACGCCATTCCGCCTGCAGGTGAAAAAACCTGATAATGAAATTACCGAAATCGATTTTGTTCGAGTACTTCGACTATTGCCTACGAAAAGGATCGTTGCTCTGGCCCGTGACGAGGGCCAGCCTATTCTTGTGAAGACCTTTTTGGGCAGACACGCTGTACGTAACGCCAAAAGGGAGATAAATGGTGTCGGCCATATAGTTGACGCGGGTGTTCGGACACCGAAGTTAATGTGGGAAGGGACCCTTGTAGGGGGAGGACGACTGTTGGCATTCGAATTTTTGCCCGACGCAATAAGTTTGTTTGAGCAATTACAAAGGTCGGAAAACCAAAGATTCGAGGTATTGTCGAGCGTTATGGAGATTATGGCAAAACTCCATGATCAAGGNGTTATCCAGAAAGATATCCACCTGGCAAATTTTCTATTGAGTGATGGTGAGGTTCATACCATAGACGGCGGGGGAATCCGGCGCAAAACTACACAAGCTCTTGACGAAGGTCCAAGTATTACGAATCTCGCTCTATTTTTTGCACAGTTCCTGGCCCGCCATGATGAATTAGTGCCGAGCGCCTTTGCGTGCTANGAGATGGCGCGAGGTTGGAACGAAGACCCACGGCGTTTCGATCGACTGACATCTGAAATATTCCGGAGCAGAGAAACGCGAAAGCGAGCGTATATCGGAAAGACGTTTCGCGATTGTACGAGATTCGTTTGCTATCCTTCTTTTACCCGGTTTATGGTCTGCGAAAGAGGCGTGTTTACNGAAGAGATGCAGGCTCTATTGGAAGAGCCTGACGCGTTCATAGATAACGGTAGTATAATCAAGCGTGGGAACTCTTCGACGGTGTCACTGGTTCACTTGAGTGATCGTTCCTTGGTAGTCAAACGCTATAANATAAAAGGACCTTTTCATGGTCTACGGCGCGCGTTTAGAAAAAGTCGAGCTTGGATTTCCTGGACTAATGCGTTTCTTATGGAGTTTCTTGATATCCCCGCACTAAAGCCTGTGGCGCTTATTGAGAACAGGTTAGGCCCCTTTAGATCGAGCGCATATCTAATCACCGAATATGTTGAAGGCCCGGATGCACTTGAATGTCTGCGTAAAATCAAAACGTCGAATGGCGAATTGGAAGCCTTAGTGAGTATCTTACACAAGTTATCTGAATCGCAAATTTCTCACGGAGATCTAAAAGCTACCAATTTTTTAATGTCCAAAAGTGGTCCAGTGATGATCGACCTAGATGCGATGCGTGAACATAAGAATAGTCAGCAGTTCGCGCGTGCGTTTAAGAAGGACCTGGAGCGCTTTATGGAAAACTGGCGGGACAATCCAACACTCACTAGCCAGCTTAGCGGATTACTCTCCGAACTTAACTATCGATATGGCGCGAGGTTAAAGTAACCCCCATTGTCGCCAAGCAGGTAGAATACCCTTTTTGCATTTCCTAAGGGCCCGCAGTTGTCACTAATAGTTCTTGGTTTGTCTGGTGCGTTGATGCACGATCCCTCCGCTGCGCTTTATGTTGACGGAAAGTTAGTTGCTGCCGCCGAAGAGGAACGCTTCATTCGCGACAAGCATGCGAAGAATCAGATGCCTTTACATTCTGCTAGATTCTGTATGGAGTTTGCGGGAATTCGTCCTGATGAAGTCGATGTAGTGGCTTTTCCTTTTGCGAAAGTCAGTTTGTTATCGCCAGCGCGCTGGCATTTTGCAAAACGTTATTGGTATGCACCAGAACGGTCTATGGATGCGTTGCTTAATGGTAACAGGCACTATCGAAGAAATGTTCTACGGCTCCGTAATTTGTTGGCAGAGCTCTGTATCGACTGGGATAAAGTCGAATTTGATGCAGTTACACATCATCTTGCGCATGCAAGCAGCGCCTATCATCTAAGCGGCTTTAAAGAGAAAACTGCGATCCTTGGTATAGATGGCAAGGGGGAATACGCGACTACTTTTTTTGGCTATGGTGAGAAAGGGCATATACACCGTATAAAGGAGTTCTTTGACCCTGATTCTCTTGGTCAGCTCTACGCTTCGTTCACCGAGTACCTAGGGTTTGAGATGTTGGATGGGGAATATAAAGTGATGGGTATGGCGCCTTACGGTGACCCGGATCGCTATGACTTATCACGTCTATTAACATTTGATGGTAAAAACTTTAGGGTCAATACAGAGTTGGTCAATACAGTAGGTCTTAGGCGATATAAGGAAGGGCCCAAAGGGTTCTACTTCTCGCAGCAGTTAGTGGACTGGCTTGGCCCGCGTAGGGAAGGAGACGTTGCCGATGATCCTTATATTCACTATGCAGCTGCGATTCAGAAGTTGTATGAAGATGTATCGCTATCTCTTATTGATCATTATCTAAAAGATATTCTTGAGGAAACGGGCAAGCTAGTGTTTGCTGGTGGCGGTGCTTTAAACGTAAAACTGAATCAAAAAATCTTACAGCTGCCCTATGTAAAAGAACTGTTTGTGCAACCGGCGGCTAGTGACGCTGGCACTGCAGTAGGTGCGGCATCCTACGCAACCTGGAAGCGCGGGATATACCCGGAGAAAATGGAGCACGTTTACCTTGGTCCCTCGTACACGACAGAAGAGTGTGTGGCTGCATGCGAGTCGCACGAGGGTAATCCAGTATACGAAAAAGTAGATGATGTGTCCCGTAAGGCCGCGGAACTCCTTAACGATGGAAACCCGGTTGCTTGGTGCCAGGGAAGAATGGAATTTGGGCCACGGGCACTTGGTGGGAGGAGCATACTAGGGAATCCTGGATACAAAGGGATCGCAGATAAAATCAATCACCAGATCAAATTTCGTGAAAGGTGGCGTCCATTTTGTCCCAGTATTCTGGACTCTGTAGCTCCGGAAATTATCCAGACGGATCATCCTGCGCCATTTATGACTATCACGTTTGACGTAGACAAGACCTGGGCGAAAAGAATTCCTGAAGTTGTCCATGAGGACGGCACATCTCGTGTGCAGATTGTCAGTGAACATACGAATCCAAGATATTACGCCTTACTTAAAGAAATGGAAGCGCTGACTGGAAATGGAGCAGTCCTAAATACTTCAATGAACCGGAGGGGAGAACCAATGGTCTGCTCTCCTACCGATGCGATTAATATGTTCTTCGGATCCGATCTTCAATATCTCTTACTCGAAGACCTTCTGGTTACTAAGCCCAGTAGCGATGTCGCGTAATCGATCGAGCGAACTGAGAGTTCTACAGATATGTCACGACTATGAAGGTCCTTTCCGCCTTGTTTGTCGTCAATACAATGAAGCCTTCCCCGATGCAAATGTTACAACAGTTTACTTGAGGGGAAAGTCGAGCGACGAAATTACATTGGCAACAGGAGGAGATAAGGTAATTTATCTCGAAAGTGAGATGGGCGCTTTGAGAGGTATAAAGTTTTCACTGATATTTCAATTGAGAGAACTTTTTCGCGAGGATCATTTTGATGTAGTGATCGCGCATCGCTACAAGTCCATCTACCTTGCGGGGATTATGAGCTACTTTTTTGGACCATTTTTAATTCTTGGTGTTGCTCACGAGCACAATGTCTTTAAGCGAATGACCCGATCCTTGTTTGTAACTTTTTGGCGTCGCCAAATTCATTTGATAGCTGTATCTAGGTCGGTCGCGAGAAATATTGAAGCTTCGTGTCCTTCACTTGTGTCGCAAGGGAGAATTCATACGCTGGGAAATGCAATAAGCGAAGAGAGTGAGTTAATAGATAGAACGGACGCTAGAAATGAATTAGGTCTAAGAGAAGACAGTTTTATCTTTGGTACTGTGGGTCGGCTTGTAGAGAAAAAGAATTTTGAGATGCTGCTTGGCGCGTTTGCAGAGGCTGACCTCGACCAAAGTTCTTGTCTGGTTATTCTTGGTAGCGGGCCGCTAGAATCTGAACTTCGTGCGTTGTCGGGTTTATTGGGGATAGAGGACCGAGTCGCCTTTGTAGGATATGTTGACCAGGCGGCGCGCTATTACCGAGGGTTTGATTGCTTTGTTTTCCCCGCCGGGGACAAGGAGGCGTTTGGCGTGGTGCTTTTGGAAGCGATGTTTTCTGGATTGACAATTCTCGCCAGCGATGCCCCAGGACCGGATGATGTCCTTGGTGATGTCGGTATTAGGTTTTCGGGTCGTGAGGATCTTAGTAGGAAGCTGAAAGAGGTTTATTCCCTGTCAGAAGAACAGCGAAAAGCAATTGGAGAGGAAGGACGTCAGCGATACAAGCTTGAGTTTACATTCCAACATTTCGCCAAACATCTAAGGAGTCTGCCACCCCTTGCCTCTATCAATAGGGTCGTTTCTTCCCCTCCGGAGGAGTCTTGAATCGTCGATGTAGCCACCAGTATTGTTCTGGCCGTTTTGCTATTGCCGATTCAACGATCTGATTGATTCGGGTAGCGTCAGCTAGGGGGTCACTTGTGGGGTAGTTTTCAAGTGGTTCACTCAGGCTCAGTTCATAGTGAGAGTCGTCCTCGCTTCGATAGTGCGTAAAGATAATGACGGGAGAGTCGTTGATTTCAGCGATACGAGAAGTGGCCGTGATCGTCGCCGCCGGTTGTCCAAATAACGGAGCGAATACTGAATGGTCTCGACCATAGTCCTGATCAGGCCCATACCATATGGCTCGACCCTCTTTCAGGCTTTTGATAACGGATCGAATATCATCACGTTCGATAGCATGCGGATAACTTCGATGTCGACCCCGAGTCATGATTGCCTCTATAAGAGAATTTTTGTTTCTTCGATACATCACATCGAACTGACAATAACTCGCCAGGACTGCACCACAGAAATCCAAAGTTGAGAGATGCATTCCCAGCAGAACCACTCCCTTTCCCTGAGCGAGCGCCGAATGCAGATTATCCAGACCATTAATTTGCACTAGGTGTCTGAATTCTTTTGGATCCCGCAGCCATACCGTAGCGGTTTCAATAATACTGATGCCCGCTGAACGAAAGACTTTTCGACTGAGTGTCTGTCGTTCCTTGGTGGTCATGTCGGGAAAGCACAGAGAGAGATTAACGTTGACGATGTGCTTACGGTTTATGGCAATTAAATAACCTAGCGCGCCAAGCATCGAACCTGCACGGATCCGCCAGGAGTGCGGAAGGTGTACCACTAAAAACACCAACGCGAAGCCCGCCCAGGTTGACCAAAATCTGGGATGACAAAAGCGGCGTTGCAGTAGAGTTATTGTTTGCAAGCCAGGCATTATAGCGCGGGAGACGGAGTCATGGACTGTTGAATTCGGTCACTGTGTTATTATTTGGCATCCTAACAATTGAATCTTTGCATGAAGTTACCTCGATTTGATAGCGCGAGTGTTCTCGTCATTGGCGATCTTATGCTCGATCGATACTGGCATGGCTCAACTGGGCGCGTGTCGGCGGAGGCGCCCGTTCCAGTTGTCGATGTTAAAGAGATAGAAGATAGACCGGGAGCAGCCGCGAATGTTGCCTTGAATGTTGCATCTCTTGGAGCCAAGTCAGCCCTTGTTGGCATGATAGGAGATGATGAAGCCGGTAGTGTGCTCGCCGAGAAGCTGGGGAGTGCTGGCATCGACTGCTATTTCGCAAGACAAGATGGATATTGTACGACGACCAAGTTGCGAATTGTGAGTAAGAATCAGCAGCTGTTGCGTGCTGATTTTGAGGAGCAAACGCCTCTTGATTTGTCGGTGCTGCAGCAGGCAGTTACCAAGACAATTGATGCTGTCGATAATGTTCTGTTATCTGACTATGACAAAGGTGTAATTACCGACCCACGGGATGTAATCGCCTATGCACGAAAGTTGCAGAAACCGGTACTAGTAGATCCCAAATTCAAGGACTTCGATGTATATCGTGGCTCCACGGTCGTAAAACCGAATCGCCTGGAACTTTCTCATGCCATCGGGGACTGGTCTTCCGAGGCTGAGATGGTGAGGCGTTGCAAAGATCTTATGCAGAGAGTTGATGTAGAAGCCATTTTGGTTACTCGATCTTCTGAAGGAATGACGCTGCTGCAGAGGCAGGGAGCTGTGATGCATTACCCAGCTAGAAAGCGCGAGGTATATGATGAGTCCGGTGCTGGTGATACTGTGATTGCAACACTTTGTGCGGCGCTTGGTTCTGGTGAAACCCTAAACGATGCTGTTGGTCTAGCGAACATGGCTGCCGGACTGGTCGTGAGTAACTTCGGTGTCACCAGTGTTAGTGGTCCTGAGTTAAGGCAAGAGGTGGCTGGCGAGCTTGATTTTGATAGTGGCCAGATGTCACAAGAACAGCTGTCAAATGCAGTNGAAGAAGCCAAAGGTAGAGGCGAAAAGATCGTAATGACCAATGGTTGTTTCGATCTCATTCATGCAGGACATGTAAATTATCTAAAGGAGGCAAGGTGTCTTGGCGATCGGCTAATTGTTGCGATCAACAGTGATGAGTCGGTGCGTCGTCAGAAAGGTGAAGGCCGTCCGCTTGTAACGCTAGACCACCGTATGACCACACTTGCCGGATTGTCTGACGTAGATTGGGTGGTGCCGTTCTACGAGGATACACCTGAAAAATTGATCGAAACGCTAAGACCGGATGTATTGGCAAAAGGTGGGGATTACACAGTTAATCAGGTCATTGGTGCAGATATTGTTAAGTCATACGAGGGTGAGGTGAAAGTGGTATCTCTTGTAGAGGATTGTTCAACGAGTGCGTTGGTCGATAAAATTAGAGAGATGTAGCGTAAGTAACGTTCTCTTTAACATGGTTTTGGTTTATAGAACCGATAATTACACTGGCGACTGATGGATAGGCGAGCACTGTCTCCAGGGTACCTCTTATGTTCATCGAGTGTCCGCTTTGTAGTGCTTTTTTAACAAGTGCGGGTTTGTTTTTGAGTTCGGCTTTCTCCAGTAAGGGAATCTGGTCTGATTCTCCAGCGACCATGATCAGATCAGTATTTTCGATTGCAAAATACCCTCCCGGTAGTGTCTTTGTTGATGCGCCAATGTAGCGAATGAACCCCTGGTTCTGCATCGATCTCAGTTCTGCAATGACATCTGTGGATTTAAGTGCCTTAAAGTCTTCATTGTCACAATGCACTAATACGATATCCAGATAATCTGTGCGCAGCCTTCTGAGACTGTTTTCAACGCTGGAGCGCGTATGCTTGGCGGTGAAATCGAAACTAGAGCGTCCATCATAGCTTTCTCCTACCTTGGTCGAAACATACCATTTTTGCCTTTGTCCGGAAAGCAGTTGTCCCAGTCGCTGCTCGCTTTCACTGTAGGCAGGGGCCGTATCAATGAGATTGATCCCGAGAGAACTGGCAGATGCGAGAAGATTCTGTAGTTCATTCATTGAAGGAAGATCAAATGGTCGAGGGTACTTTACATCTGTATTGCGGCCAAACTTTACGGTGCCAAGTCCAATAGGAGACACATCGAGATTGTAGATACTCCTTAGATGTTCAGGTTCAAAAGCCATGTTAAAAAAGATTATCCCAAGGTTGATCTCCTGGAATCGCCTTTCTAAAGGTGTTGGGTATGGGGTCCGTNAAGCGTAGTGGTGGCTTAACTATTTTGTCCATAACTTCCTGTGCGAGAAGTGGGACAAGAGTTAGTTTGACGGGCCAACATACGACAACGTTGCCATGCTGCATACATGAGGGTTTGTCGGGACGCAGATGGCTTTGTTGTTTTAGTTCGGCGCGATCGATATGTAGTGTTTTGAAAGAGCAGGAGTCTGTTCTAATGGATGGAAGGAAGGTTTCCAGTTCTTTCCGGGCAAACTCGATCTGTTCCTTGTCGTCTCGGTTAACACCGGTCTCCGCCAGATCCCCGCCCAAATACCATACAGTCTGNTTGTCATCGGTATATGAGGTGACGGTAAAACGAGGTTTGTCTCTTGAGGCNAGGGAAACAGCGTGTCCGTTCAGGAATGGCAGGTCGCCTTTCANCAGAACCTGGTGAAGTCCGCGTCGTTGAGTTTCGATGGGGATATTGCTATCNGCGAGCAAAGACTCATTTCCTATTCCCGCTGCGAAGATATAATACTGAGCGTTTATGACGGTTCCGTCGTCAAGGCGCAGGCCNGCGATACCTTGACCATGTTCTGGTNTCGGGACTGGCGATGCCTCGATGAGATTATCCTGATTGGNTTTTGCCAGAGTCGTTNCCAGAGAATGTGTGTCGATGATTACATCTGGTATTTCGTAGACGACACCTCTAAAGCTGTCGTGCCTGAACGGATTAGGGAACTGCTCGCGCTCCAAGCCTCTTGGACCGCCTCTTATAGCTTTGCTGCCAAGAAATGCCGAGAGTCTGCTGCCAAGACCCCCATCTGAAAAAAGATAATACTGCCAGGCAAGGCAAGCTACGTTACTGAGATCGACGACGCCATCACCTGCCAGGCACTGGCGCCAGATTCCGGGCATTGAGGCAATCGTTTCTGATGCTCCACCAGTTACGCCATCAAGGTTGTATTTCAAACCTCCGTGTATCATCCCCTGAGAAGCGAGTGTTTGGCCCGAACCAAGTTTTGATTTCTCAAACAGGAGAGCCTCATATCCTTGGGATCTAAGGAGCGATAGCAACCAAAGTCCGGTTATTCCACCGCCAATAATTGTTATGTCAGTTTTAATCATTGAACGCAGGTGATGAAAAACAGCTAGTATATCAGGCTGACTCGTATGGGATGGGTACTCGTTTGGCACGAACCCTTTACAGTTTGTTTTTTTATCTGTTGATGCCGGGAGTATGGTTGCGTGTTTTGTGGCGCTCCATAAAGGAACCTGAGTATCGCCGGACACCACTGCAGCGTCTTGGATATGTGCCTGAAACCAGCCGCGCTCAGCCTTTAGTTTGGATACACGCTGTATCAGCTGGAGAAACCATCGCTGTCGCGCCGCTTGTCAAAAGATTGTTGTCGAGTGGGTGCTCAATTGTCATGACCAATATGACACCCACGGGAAGAGAGCGGGTTGGTGCCTTACTAGGTGATCAGGTGGAAAACTACTATGTTCCCTATGACCTCCCTGGTGCAGTGAAGCGTTTTTTGAAAAATGTTCGGCCGAACGCTTTGGTGGTGATCGATACTGAACTGTGGCCAAACATGATTCATCACTGTCATCGAAACGATATCAGGGTGTTGTCGATTAATGCTAGATTGTCGGAGAAATCGGCTCGAGGCTATCGTCTGATTCATAGTATTTCTTCCAAGATGCTGCAGGAAATTGATGTTGTTGCGGTACAGAAGGAAGCACAAGGTCAACGATTCATCGAGTTAGGACTGGATGAAACCAAGCTTCATGTTGCTGGCAGCATCAAGTTTCATAGCGATAAGGCACCTGATCTTGGTAAGAAAGTCGACGCTATAGTGTCGCTACTCGGGTCCAGGCCGCGACTGATTGCTGCCAGCACGCATCCTGGGGAAGAGGTGCTGGTGTTAGAGGCGTTTTCCAAACTTAAAGAATCTATTCCCGGATTGATGCTGGTTATTGCTCCAAGACACGTACACCGTACCAATGACGTAATTCGCCTGATTGACGAGAATGGTCTGAAGTTTGTGCTTCGTAGCCAGGATAAGCCATGCGATGAAGATACCGATATATTTCTCCTGGATACCATGGGTGAGCTCAGTTATTTCTACGGGGCGTGTGAAGTTGCCATAGTGGGGGGAAGTTTTGTTCCAATTGGCGGTCATAACTTTATGGAAGCAGTAATTGCGAACGTGCCCGTAGTGATAGGACCTTATTTGCGCAACATCGAAGATGTGGCAGCTGAGTTTGTCGAAGAGGACGCTCTCGTGGTTGTATCTGACCTGGAAGGTCTAATCCTTGCACTTAGGGATATGCTGCAAAGTGAACCAGGCAGGCAGTCACAGATCAGTCGTGCAAGAACTGTATTTAGGAGAAATGAAGGAGGATTAGCGAGAGCTGAGGAGCTTATCTTGGAACAACTGGCTGACGAGTTGGAATGTTAATTGCAAGTTTTTTGATCACTTATTAACAGGTTTTTTGGTTGCTTATTGGCAGAGGATTGTGGGTTAATTTGTTATAAGGAAACAATAACCGTTCGTGATGAAAAAAAGCAGGTACGTTCCTGATCTCATTTCAGACATGGCAGAGTGCGACGCCAACTATTCCCGTCTGCACCGTTTATTTCCGAACATGCACAAGGATGATTGTGTAGAGTTTGGCGTACAGGGTACTACAGAGGATGGTGCGCTTGTAACGATGAAAATTTCAGAACGGTGTCCCTACACAACTATGCTGTCCGTGACAGTAGAGAGCGAAACTGAGAAGTCGTGGATAAAGTGGCCTAGCATGGAGCTTCGGGTTTACCACGACCTATGTACGGCTGAAGTTATAAGTTTTGAGAGACATCGAAACTTCAGGTACCGATATCCGATGCCCAATCCCGATATGTATCAACCGGATGAGAAGTCGCAGATTAATCGCTTTCTTGGAGAGCTGCTGACTTTTTGTCTGCACTATGGCTTCTCGCTCGATGAGAGCTTTTCCTGACCCGCAAACGCTAGGGAAATACACCCTGGCGCGTTATAATTTTTTCCCCATCTAGAGATCGACAATTTCTTGTCGACTCGTATTAATGTGTCATCGAAGGTTTAGTTTGAGAGATATATGGCCAGCTCCTACAAAGCAGATTCTATTGAAGTACTCGAGGGACTTGATCCCGTAAGAAAGCGCCCGGGCATGTACACCGACACGACGAGGCCCAATCATCTGGCGCAGGAAGTTATTGACAATTCGGTAGATGAAGCGCTTGAAGGCTATGCGACCGAGATTCGGGTTGCCCTTCGCAAGGATGGTTCCATGTCTGTCAACGACGACGGGCGAGGTATGCCTGTTGATATCCATAAAAAAGAAAAGTTACCTGGCGTTGAGCTCATACTTACACGTCTTCATTCGGGCGCTAAGTTCAACAGTGATAGCTATAAGTTTTCCGGCGGGTTACACGGTGTTGGGGTATCGGTGGTCAACGCACTTTCAGAGAACCTTGAGGTCTTTGTAAAACGTGATGGAAAACTCCATCACATGGCGTTCAAAGGTGGGAAGAAAGCCAAGAAACTTACGTTAAAGGATAAGGTGGGAAAGCGTAACACCGGCACGCTGATAAATTTTAAACCTGATCCGAAATATTTTGACTCCGCGAAGTTCTCCGTGCCTAGACTAAAACATCAACTGCGGGCTAAGGCCGTGTTGTGTCCTGGGCTGAAGGTTGCGTTTACCGATGAAACCGCGTCCAAGAAGGAAGAAAAACAATTTGAATGGTTTTACGAAGATGGTCTAAAGGACTATCTGCTGACTGAGCTAGAGGGTTTTGAATTACTACCGAAGGAGCCGGTTGTTGGGTCGCTGTCGGGTAATGATGAAGAGGTGGACTGGGCCGTTCAATGGTTGCCGGAGGGCGGGGAACTAATCACAGAAAGTTATGTGAACCTGGTGCCAACGACTCAGGGTGGAACGCATGTAAATGGGTTGCGAAGCGGATTATTGGAAGCGCTGAGAGAGTTCTGTGAATTCCGAAATCTAATGCCCCGCGGTGTGAAAATATCAGCGGAGGATGTCTGGGATAAGTGTAGCTATGTGCTGTCTGCGAAAATGCTTGATCCCCAGTTTTCCGGCCAGACCAAGGAACGTTTGAACTCACGCCAGGCGGCGACGTTCATTTCTGGCGTAGTAAAAGACAGCTTTTCTCTATGGTTAAGTCAGCACGTTACAGAGGCAGAGGCGATCGCTGAACTAGCGATTAGTAATGCTCAAGAGCGTCTAAGAGCAGGCAAAAAGGTAGCCCGCAAAAAGATAACGTCTGGACCTGCATTACCTGGGAAATTAGCTGACTGCACGTGTCAGGATGCCATGCAGGGTGAATTGTTTCTGGTGGAGGGAGATTCTGCAGGAGGTTCCGCGAAACAGGCGCGTGACAGAGAGACGCAGGCGATCCTGCCCCTTAAGGGGAAGATCCTAAGTACCTGGGAAGTGGACTCTGGGGAGATTCTTGGCTCTCAGGAAGTGCACGACATTTCGGTTGCACTCGGAATCGACCCGGGTTCAGACGAGCTGAAGGGGCTGCGCTATGGCAAGGTGTGTATTCTCGCAGATGCCGACTCTGATGGCTTACATATTTCCAGCTTGCTGATCGCATTATTTGTTAGACACTTCCCGGCCCTCGTCGATAGGGGGCATGTGTTCGTCGCGATGCCACCTCTGTATCGGATTG
>PASO01000005.1 GCA_002712135.1 Gammaproteobacteria bacterium | reverse complement strand
CAGTCGTTTAGAATCATCAAGCAGCTCTAATGGGTGTCGCCGATGATCCTCGTAGTCTTTCTTGAACACCAAAGCTACCAAGTTTCCCTCTTTATCGAGTACCGGCAGACAATCCTTCTTATGCTTGTGCAAAAGCTCATTAGCGTCGCGCAGCGAAATACCATCTTTGCCATAGATCACATCATCGATTGGAGTCATGTGCTGCTTGACCTTGTTATCCATAGCATCTTCAAACTCCCAGAAATCCCTGTCGGTGAGTATTCCCTTTAGCACCCCTGTAGCACTACCATCACTGGTTACAGGTACGGTGGAATGGCCGGAACATCGCATTAGCTCGACCACATCCTGCAGCAAAGTTTCCTCCGTCGTATTAGAGTCGCTAGTGACGAAACCAGCCTTGTGGGACTTAACTTGGTGTACCATCTCCACCTGCTCATCAATTGGTTGCGAACAGAATATGAAACTCAAACCACCCTGCCGTGCCAGGGATATAGATAATTCCGTACCGCTGACAGACTGCATGCAGGCGGAAACAATCGGAATATTGATATTGAAACGCGGTAGCTGATTCTGCTCAACAGCAGACAACGGTGTCGTCAAATCCACAAGATCCGGTCGCTGACCACTCCGCGTGAGCCGTGGGATTAGCAGGTACTCGCTAAAAGTTCGAGAAGTGTCATTAAGAATCGTTGCCATTCGATGCTCCATAGCCAACTGCCATGACCAATACGGGCATGGATACGATAATTCGATAAAAAATAATGGGAGAGATACGCGCGGCAATGGCGTCAAAGAATAAGAATTTCTGTCTCCACCGCGTCGCCATGGCGAATTCTATGCGAATGCAATACGCGATTCAATAAATGCCGCATTTTACCTACTTCTTTAAGCAAACTACGAGCTGCAGCACATTCACTACATTTAATTAAATACATCAGTTTTATTATATAACATATTGATTATGTTACTCTATTTTGTATAATCGCTTCATTGCTGATAGATATCAGAAGCTATGAACAAGTCCGAACTTATTAAACGGATGTCTGAGAGGCTCGAACAGCTATCTGTTCGTGACGTGGACCTNGCCGTTCATACGATAATTGAGGTCATGTCAGCCAGCCTAGCGTCAGGTGAAAGAATAGAAATTCGGGGTTTTGGTACCTTTTCAAACCACTATCGCCAGCCTCGAAAAGTTAGAAACCCTAAAACTGGCGAAGTCGGCATTCATAAGCCCGGTAAGTTCGTACCACATTTTAAACCCGGGAAAGAGCTTAAAATACGCGTAGATGCCGCACGACCGCNATCGTTNAGTCCGCCTTTGCAGCCATAGNCTGACGTTCAAGCTGAATTAAATGTTCNGCCACGGGTANCATCGCCGCGTTCCCACCAGCTGTAGCTCCGCTGATAAGGTACTTGCCATTCACTACCATCATGGGAACGCCGGCACCCTCCTCAAAGGCACTGTAGTAGGCCTTCTCATAAGCTTGTCCGCGCCCACGTGCTTTTCCCAGCCTTCTATCCACTTCGAAACTACCCAACATCCGTGCAAAATCAANCGGGTCAACCCCAACGTTTGTCAGTGAAAGTGCAATAACCTGCGGATCCTTGGGCTTTTTCTGCTGAATCAGGTTAAACAAATGAATATGGACTTTTTCCAGCACACCCAGAGCTTCAGCAGCGTAATAGGACTTCCCGTATGTTTCAAGATCATTGTTCCACAACGCAGGTGTACGATTAAACGTTACGTCATCAAGCAGTCCTTGACGCCACGCTAACACTATNGGCTCAAACCTGAAGCAGTGGATACACGCGTAAGAAAAGTATTCCATAACTTCTATCTTACCTGGTGCCTCTATCTCTTGGGGAACCGGGAGTAAAACGTAGTGAATGCCTTCTTCGTACTTGACCTCTGCATGTGTTAAACCAATGGTAAGCGCCAGCACAAGGCCGAGAGCTAATTTTGATTCATTTACAAGTGACATGTTGTCTCCAATACCGTGCTTAAGGATTAGATGCAGATTAGCAGCAAGTGTTCCGCAGCATGTCTACTAATGTAAACCAAACAGATAAGACGCCACGGCCTCTATTTCGTGATCAGAAAGGTCCATCGAGGTAATCCGCATCATCCTCGCATCGCCATCATTTTGACGCTCACCAGAACGAAACGCCTTTAGTTGAGCTACTGTGTATTCTGGCCACTGCCCACTCAACACCGGAAACGCAGCAGGACCGTTACCGCTTCCGTCAGGTGCATGGCAAGCACTGCAGGCTGCAATTTCCTTACGTTTTATGCCCGAACGGTAAATTGTTTCACCCAATTCAACCAATTTAGGATCAACACTACCCGAGCTTAATTTCTGTTGACTGTAATAGGCTGCAATATTTTCCAATTGCTGCTCATCCAGATTGTCCAAGATTCCCGCCATCAAAGGAGCACTGCGAGCCTTGGATTTTATGTCCAGCATCTGCTTCAAAAGATACTGCTCGTTTTGCCCGGCGATGTTAGGGTATGTCCCCACGACGCTATTGCCATCTTGGCCATGACATGCAGTACAAACCAGTGTCAATGNCTTACCCCGTTCCGCNTCTGCTACCGCAAANACNGACATAGCGCTAGCTACAAACATCCCTCCNACAAAAAACTGTAACAACCTCATGCAACACCAAGCAGTGATAAACTGACGCGACATTATATATAAACTACGTACTTAATGACCAACCTATTCAACCAAGGGTTTCCATGAGTGTTGCATTCCACAAGGCCACATTCCTCACGAGCGCCGCCAGACTGACGGACTGCCCCGGCGATATAGGCGCGGAGGTCGCTTTCTGTGGCCGATCAAACGCTGGAAAGTCTAGTGCCATTAACATCCTCACAAGACAAAGCAAACTCGCCCGAACCAGCAAAACGCCCGGGCGAACGCAGCTTATTAACTTTTTCGAATTAACTGACNATCTGCGCTTAGTTGATTTACCCGGTTTTGGTTATGCACAGGTTCCAGAAAAACTTAAACAGGAGTGGCAGCGACACCTAGACGAGTATCTTCGAAATCGAAAATCCCTCAAAGGACTCGTCCTCCTTATGGATATCAGACACCCGCTTAAAAGCTTCGACGAGATGATGATCGAATGGAGTGCTTCTGCAAATATTCCAATACATATTTTGTTGACCAAGGCAGATAAGCTAAAAAGGGGGGCACAACGGAGCGTTTTACTGAGGCTAAGCAACAATCTTCCCGACAATGTGTCTATCCAAGTATTTTCTGCAANGAAGAAAATTGGCGTTGACGATTTAACAGAGCGGGTAACAAATTTTCTCACTTAGCGAAGGAAAGGCTCTGGCCACTTGTTGGGAAGGATATGACCAGAGCCAGCTTCGGTTCTTTTTGGGGGAAAACAACCGAAGTTACTGCTNCGCTACTCTCNATGTTTNGCTATCCANGTATTATGACTAGCGGNAATAAAAAAAGTTCCCAATGCNTTTGCCAATTACTTTTTTGGTTTAGGTATTCAGCNGTTAATGAGCATCATCCCAGTTTTTTCCAACTCCCGTTTCGACAACTAGCGGTATCTTTAGATCAGCGGCCGCAGACATGTATTGCTCAAGAACATCCGTTAGATGCTCCTGTTCCTTTTCTTTTACTTCCAACACCAACTCATCATGAACCTGCATTATCATTCGTGCGTCTATTTGGGAGGTCGTAAGCCATCNATCTACTTCTATCATCGCTCTTTTAATAATGTCTGCAGCGCTACCCTGCATAGGTGCATTGATAGCGGTTCGTTCCGCTGCCTGGCGCCGTTGAAAATTTTTCGCATTGATTTCCGGCAGATATAAACGGCGTCCAAATATGGTTTCCACAAACCCCTGTTCACCCGCAAGATGTCTAACTCGATCCATGTAATCCCTTACTCCTGGGTATCGATCAAAATACAAATCGATGTATTCCTGCGCATTGTTCCGCGCAATGTTTAACTGACGCGCTANACCAAAGGCGGACATGCCGTAAATCAATCCAAAATTAATTGCTTTAGCGCTNCGACGTTGATAATCCTTTACTTCCTCAACAGGAATGCCAAACACCTCAGCCGCTGTCGCTCGGTGGATGTCGAGATTTTTGTTAAAAGCGTCTACCAGACCCGGGTCTTCTGATAGATGTGCCATGATCCGCAGTTCTATCTGCGAGTAGTCCGCCGCAACCAGCAAATAGCCATCTGGCGCAACAAACGCCTTACGCACNCGCCTGCCTTCTTCGGTTCTGATGGGGATATTCTGAAGGTTGGGATCAGTGCTGGANAACCNACCTGTGGNAGCCACCGCTTGACGATATGACGTATGTACACGACTNGTTGANGCATTCACNTGCTTTGGCAACTGATCCGTNTAGGTAGACTTTAGTTTTGAAAGGCTACGGTACTCCAGAATCACACGAGGCAGAGGNTAGTCCAGTGCCAGNTCNTGCAATACAGGTTCTGCTGTAGATGGCTGGCCCTTAGGNGTTTTCTTAAGAATCGGTAGCTCCAGCTTATTAAAGAAAATATNCTGAAGTTGCTTCGGCGAGCNGAGATTGAATTCCTCACCTGCAAGACCGTAGGCCTCCTGCTGCAGCTCGTGCATTCGTTTATNNAGCTCNCCGCTTTGTGTTTTAAGCAAGTCGGTATNAAGAAGCACCCCNTTTCTTTCTACNTGAGANAGAATNTCAACGAGGGGAATTTCTATCTCGTTCATCACACTNGCCAAGGTGGGTTCCGCCTCTAGCTTGCCCTTTAGGATGCTAGACAGCTGCAATGCAACGTCTGCCNCCTCTGCTGCATACTCGCGTGCAGTTTTAATATCGAGCTGGTTAAACGACAGCTGCTTGGCACCTTTTCCCGCAATATCTTCGTATCTAGTCTTATGTAATCCTGCATGGCGCAATGCCAAATCATCCAAATCGTGTCTTGATCCAACGGAATTAAGTACATATGAAGCAAGCATTGTGTCGAAGCTTACAGAGAGGTCAATGCCATACTTAGCCAATATACTTANCGCGAATTTTGAATCATGAGCAACAATCTNAATGTCCCGAAGCAACGGCTTGAGCTTNCCTACTACNGTGTCTGTATCAAGCTGATCTGGNACATCATCATAGTCATGCGCCAGAGGTATGTACGNNGAGTTTCCCTCAGTCTGACACAGAGATAAGCCNACCAGGCTTGCCTCCATGTAATCGCTCATATTGGTTTCCACGTGAATCGCAAGCGGTTTCGTCGTGGAAATATCGCCCAGCCAATCGTCCAACTCCGACAATTCAAGAATTGTCTTATAGTCAGCATTACTTGCTTTCCGCGNTGAGGNGGCGTCTTCTCCTCTCAACTCATCGACCCAGGGTTTGAACTCAAGCTCCATATATATATTTAGCAATCCCTCGCGGTCAGGTTCTATTAGCTGCAATTNTTCAACGTTACAATCCAGTTCGACATCGCATTTTATGGTCGCCAGTTGATAGGATATCGGCAGTTGATGAAGACTCTCGCGGAGGTTCTCTCCTACCTTTCCCTTAAACGCATCNGCGTTATTGATGACCTCCTGTAATGACGGGTATTCCGATANCCATTTTACCGCGGTTTTTGGACCACACTTCGGAACGCCCGGGATGTTGTCAGACGTGTCACCTACAAGCGCCAGATAATCAATGATCTGATTTGGGTTCACGCCAAATTTATCCACAACGCCCGCCTTGTCCATNAATACATCATTCATCGTATTGATTAACGTCACATGGTCATTAACTAGCTGCGCCATATCCTTATCACCTGTAGAAATAAGAACATCCATACCGGCGTTGGTTGCCTGACTTGCGAGAGTTCCAATCACATCATCCGCTTCCACACCCTCAACACTGAGCAACGGAACACCCATCTTTTCTATTATGTCGTGGATCGGCGTAATCTGNGTTCGCAGATCATCAGGCATTGACGGCCGATTCGTTTTGTACTCCGGATATATTTCATTTCGAAACGACTTTCCCTTGGCATCGAACACACACCCAATATCACTATCTGGAAAATCATTCATCAGCTTCCTAATCATGCTGATGACACCCTTTACTGCTCCCGTTGGCTGACCCTTGGAAGTCGTCAAAGGAGGTAGTGCATGGAATGCCCTAAACAGGTAGGATGACCCATCTATGAGCACCAGATGATAATGGTCCTTCATTTGCATCGCACCTCGGTATAGACACTACGAACCATACTTTGAACAGAACGCTTATTTCAATCTTTCTTATCTGCGTCTTTTGCGCAAGTCTTGCTGCGCGCGAACCACCATCACCCGATGATATTCAGATTATTGAAGGTGAAGAAAAGACAATCTACGAGTACCGAAATAATGGAATCTTACTCATGATTAAAATAGTACCAAAAAACAAGAAGCGCCGACCCTACTACATGGTGCCCGGAGACGGTTCAGCCCATTACACAAGTTTGGATCATCATAAGAAGCTCTATCCGCAGTGGGTAATCGTCGAGTGGTAGTTTGAGCTAGACGAAGATCGCAACCTTCACCACATTTACCGAGGAAGCACTCGCGCGTTACCTCGCCATGTTCAGACTAGGTGAGTTAACGTCTTTCGAGCCTATCGTGGAAGGTATCGAAAACTCTAATTACTTTATTTCCATCACTGAGCACGGAGAAAGAACGGAATACGTTCTTACAATTATCGAGCAATTGGGGCTTGACGATCTGCCATTTTTCAACCAGATATTACAGCATCTATTTTTCTACGGATTACCTGTACCTACTCCTAAGCAAACCCTGGATGGCATGACCACAACGCTCTTCTGTGGCAAACCAACGTTATTATTTCCAAAACTTGACGGTGTCCATCTGGAGCAAGTGGAAGAAGCGCATTGTCGCTCAATCGGAAAGGCTTTGGGAGATATTCACGTTACCCTGGCAACTCAGGATTGGTGCCGTGCGAATCCTTATTCCCCAGAATGGATGGATGCTACACTTCAAGAAGTCGCCGCAAAGATTTCTAAGGATGATCTTGCCATGTTGAATCGCATTTCAAACGTTTACGAGGCTGCGCAAGAATTGAACCTACCAAAAGGTATTGTTCATGGAGATTTATTTCGCGACAACGTTCTTTTCGACGCAAATGAACTGACAGGCATACTCGACTTTTTCAACGCCTGCAATGATTTCTTAGTCCAGGACATTGCTATCACTATCAACGACTGGTGTCGGGAAGATGCCATCAGTATCTCCCCGACTTTGCGCGCAGCTCTTATTGAGGGCTACTCCGAGAAACGCACACTCACCGAAATCGAGCTTGAGCACCTACCCGCATTCCAAACGTTTTCAGCCGCCCGTTTCGCATTAACCAGATTAACAAGCGGAGACCCTGACGATTACCTGAAGGACCCACATGAGTTTCTCGATCTCACGCGAGCACTTTCCAACCAGGAAGACAGGTAATTAATACAAGTAAAACACGCCGAACCATTTATTATCATCCGTCCAGAGTTTATGTTTGTTGAACCCAGCCTCGCGCGCCATATCAACGAATTCATCCACAAAGTACTTGTGGGAGTTCTCAGTATGAATTAGTTCTCCAGCGGTAAACTTGATCTGCGTCCCCGCCATATCAACTTCCTGGTTCACCGCACTCCTCAAGTACATCGCCACACAGCCATTGTCAGCTTCGTACTTCGCGACATGCTGAAACTCACTGACTACAAAGTCCGCATCATACTTTTCATTGAGGTGATTTAGGATATTCAGATTGAAAGACTCGTTTATGCCATTGGCATCGTTGTAAGCCGCATCAAGTAACGTAGGATCCTTCTTCAGGTCAACGCCAATCAACATACCACCTTGCTTCCCAACCAAACGCCGAACGCGACNCAAAAACTCGCACGCATCNGTTCGATTAAAATTCCCTATGCTTGAACCAGGGAAAAACGCGACCCGCTTCGCATCCATCGCAAACGGCAACTCAAAATCCGCTGTGAAATCAAGACAGGTTGCATGAACCTCAAGCCAGGGAAACTCTAGGGCCAGGGCGCCAGCAGCTACAACCAGGTATTCCCTCGAAATATCCAACGGTGCGTAGGCCCTAGGGCGCAAACTCTCCAAAAGAATGCGGATCTTTTCGCTGCTACCGCTACCATATTCGATCAGCAGACAGTCTTCCCCTATCTGCGCTGTTATTTCATCAGCATAGCGCTGCAACAGGCCGATTTCTATTCTTGTAAGATAGTATTCAGGCTGTCGGGTGATCTCCATAAAGAGCTCAGATCCACGCTCATCATAGAAATACTTCGGCGAAATCATCTTTTGAGATTCGCTCAGCCCCAGCAGAATCTCCTCTAACGAAGACTCGATAGGAGGATCAATCTCATAGAAATAGAGCGACTGACTGGACAAAACTAACCATCACTCACTAGTCGGATTCCGGAAAACTGCCAGCGATCTAGCGGATAAAAGAAATTACGATAACTAGCCCTAATGTGCCCGGGTGGAGTTACGCAGGAGCCACCTCTAAGAACCAGTTGATTTGCCATGAACTTCCCGTTGTACTCGCCAAGTTGACCCTCAAATGGCGTAAATCCGGGGTAGGGAGCATAGCTGCTACTGGTCCACTCCCAAAGATTACCAAACAAACTATCCAAGCGGGCCTTAGTAGCGGGAACCGGATGATACTGCTCGCTATCTGAGAAATTACCGCTAACCGCCTGGTCCTGGGCTGAGATTTCCCATTCTATTTCTGTGGGGAGACGATAACCCTTCCATCGTGCATAGGCATCAGCTTCATAAGCACTCACATGACACACGGGTTCCTCTGACATGATCGGCGACAAACCTGACAATGTGTATTCCTCAACGCCATCCTCGCCAATGTGCCAATATAGTGGGACCTGCCACCGATTTTCTCCTAACTTCGAGAGCATGCTCCAGGCGTCTGACAACCAGAGTTCGGGTCGGTTGTATCCATCATCATTAACAAACTCCATGTACTCAGCATTGGTTACCAATCGATTTGCCAAACAAAAATCACTAACGAGAACCTCATGACGCGGTGACTCATTGTCAAAAGCAAAGTCCTCGACCAAATTATTACCAATCTCATAAATACCACCGGCAAACTCAGAGAATGTCATTTCCATCAACGATTTCTTTTCCCGGGTAAGCGTATTATGGTAACAAGGATGCAATGGGTTGTTGCCCAAGTTGTATTTTATGTCGGTAAACAATAACTCCTGGTGCTGCTGTTCATGATGAATACCGAGCGTTGTTCTAATGCTGGCCTGTTCGCTCATGTTTTCGTTTAACAATATCGCCATGTGATGATCAACATGGGCACGGTAATCCAAAACTTGCTGCACGGTAGGGCGCGACAGTGTTCCGCGCAGCCCGCGAGGATGCTGAGGACCAACACCGTTGTAGTAAGAATTAAACAGGACTTCGAAGGGTTCGGAAAAGACTTTATATCTAGGGGAGAACGGCTTAAGCAGGAAGGTTTCGAAGAACCATGTAACATGCGCCAAGTGCCACTTGGGCGGGCTGGCATCTTCCATCGGCTGAATCAGATAATCTTCTATCTCCAAGGGTTCGCATATATTCACTGACTGGTCACGAACCGCCTGATACTGACTATAAAATTCAGCACCCATCAAGTTTCCAGCAGCGCTCATCGCAGGACACCCCACATTTTTACCATTGGGATGGCACCTCAAATACAAAAACTAACATTACAAAAAACAGGCTGCTGCAAGCTATTTGCAATAGCGGCTATTTTCTCCGCATGATGTGGTGCTTTGATAAACCCAGCATACTCACCCAAAGGATTGATTACCGCAATACTGGAACTATGTTCAACAGAATAGGTGCCAAGCACAGGGCCCGGAACCTTACCGAAGGCAATATTAAGCTGGGTAGCCAGATTCTTTATGTTCTCACGCGTTCCTCCATAACCTTGAAATGTCTCGTTGAAACTTATTACGTAGCGACTTAGCACATCTGGCGTGTCTCGTTCTGGATCTACGCTGACCATAACGACCTGTGGGGGTTGAGAGATATCCTGTAACGCAGCATTTAACACCGACATAGTAGTTGGGCAAATATCAGGACAATACGTAAAACCAAAAAATACTAACGACCAGTGTCCCATGAATACGCTTCGGTCAACCGGATTTTTTTCATGGTCTATAAGTGAAAAGTCAGATACCTGACGGGGCTCGTCGAAAGGGTAATACCCTAGAGCGCGAAGTTCATCACTTGAGGGTGTTCTATAAATTTGACTAGCAACGGTGATACCAAACGCCAGGAATACTATCCCGATAATCAATAATAAGTTGTTATTAATCTTCTTATTCATAAGAAGGTATTTATAGAAAAAAGTTCATTTACGAAAAGTCTATTCAAGCTACGACATAGCGTACGAGAAAGATGTAATGGTCAATCAGCAGTGCCAGGGACAGTAGCATCAACAAGACTAATCTCGGTTTATAGACTTCGAGATAGTCTCGACAAGTTGCGTAGCTAAGTTCGTGACTTATTGCCGACAAGATTAACGTTTNTTTAGTGAGGANGANGGATTCTACAAAGAATCAACCAATTCTGGAAACGCGTAACAGACGTCTAAGATCTTGTAGCAACGGTTTACCTAATATTTCTGGCGTGTAGTACATCATTACGTTGCCTAATGGATCCATTAAGAACACNAAATTGGCGATCGCGTCATTCTGAATCGCGCTGGATAAAGCATCGACAACTTGACTATCAACCGTTAATGACAGCGATTTNTGCTCNGACATGATCAGCTGCATAAATGGTTCTGTTAGTTCATGGCTCGCAACGGCTATACGACGCACTCTTGCTGCGTTTTTGCCCAATGCCTTGCGGCTTTGCTTCGTCAAAAAAAGTACTTCTCTACATTCATCACTGCACCTTTCTGTAACTATGTGGATCAACAGCCACTTACCATCACTTTCTAGGACTTCAATTTGTATTGGCGGAATAATCAATAGTCCTTCATTGACCGTATCATCCGGGATTTCATCGCTGGGAAATCCNATAAACAAAACTCCTGCGATCAAAAACGGAAGAAATGCAATACCGACGATTGCCAACAGCTCTTTGTGACCTTTTTCTAAACTCTCAACCATCACACAACTTNCGTGTTATAAGCATTGATGAGCGGTAAAAAAACGTTGGACACCTCGTGCAAAGTATCTGTGTTAGTCACAGTGTTCAGGTACGACACGGAAGACCAAGCCTTATTCAAACGATCCTGAGCTCTTTCTAGCGAGGCGACAAGCGTATCCCAAGCGGTCCTGCCGTTGTCTATAATTGACGCGACAATCTCGCAACAATCGCTCAGCAATGCTTCTAAAACCAACAAGACATCTACCGATGATATTCGGTCAAGCAGAGGTGGCTCGTAGTCTTCGAGCAGAGGGTTGTTCATAACGTTGAGCGCAGTGCCTCGATTACGCTCCGCGTCTCAACGTCAACACTGAACCAAATCTTGAAGGCCTGAGCAGCTTGCTCCACAAGCATGCCCAGCCCATCAGCAATGTCCATTGCACCCTGTTTGCTGCTCCAGGACAAAAACGGTGTTGTTGCCACCCCAGAGGAAATTCCATACGTCATGTCATAACAACACGACTTGTCCGTAACAATCGATGTAGGAATATCTAATAACTCGCCTTTTAGGCCCGCTGACGTAGCGTTAATAATGATGTCGTATCCTGACTCTGGCCTGACAATAGCCTTTAATCGCTTATCCCCATGAATCTGCTCAATTTCCTGAGCTTTACTCAAAGTACGATTAAGAATATGAAGCTTTTTGGGTGCACAGGATAGTAGATCGCTTGTCACACCACTCACCGCACCGCCAGCTCCAAGGAGGAGAACTTTCTTGTCATCGATCGACCATCCCAGATTGTTCGTGATGTCATTGGTCAGGCCTATGCCATCGGTATTGTCCCCCCAGATAACACCATCTCGAATACTAATCGTGTTAACAGCACGTGCCAGCGATGCTGGCTCTGAAAGTTGCGCCGAAAAACCAAACGCATCCTGTTTATAAGGCGCAGTGATATTGAAGCCCTCACCGCCGGAATTGATGAATTTCCTAACATACTCTTCAAACCCGTTAGCAGGCACCAGGATGCGTTCACAGCTGATCTCGAAAGCATGCTGCGCCGCAAAATGCTGATGAATCTCAGGAGACCTACTATGTGCAATAGGATTTCCAAAAACCGCTAAACGACGCATTAGCTCGACCCGCCCTGACGAATCACCGCACCAGTCATCAGATCTCGAATCTCACTCGGTCCACTTTGTCCACCGAGGCTGCCTGGAACAATAAAATCTACTTCTTTACCAAAATACTGACGCACCCTAAGGGCATTCAGGGCTGGTTTATGGCCCGTTGGATTTGCAGATGTCGAAACAATAGTACCCCCTAGAGTATCGCAAATAGATCGGACAATAGGGTGGGCCGAAACGCGCAGCGCTACACGGTCATGAGTTCCTTTAATCCAGGCTGGAACACTACCATTATCAGGCACAAGAAAGGTTACCGGGGAGGGCCAAACCTGCATGAGCTGTTCACGATCATCTGAAGATATACCGTCCAGGTACAACTCTAAATGAGAGATGTCAGACGCAACGAGAATCAGCCCTTCGCGCCAGTGCCTCTGCTTTAGATTGAGAATATGCCCAACCGAGGCCTCCAGTTCCGGAAGGCAACCAAGACCCCATACGCCTTCAGTAGGATACGCAATAACCGCGCCATTAATCAGCCCATCGACTATTCTATTAGCCCGCCATCGCGTAAGGTCATCAGGCATTCAGTTTAGCGTTCTTCTGACGCACTACCTCGGCATTGTCTTCTCTGTCTTTTTTCAGCTTGTCTGCAACGTCTGCGTCTTCTATTCCGAGAATCTGAGCCGCGAGATACGCAGCGTTTTTAGCACCAGCTTTACCGATCGCTACACACGCAACCGGAATTCCACCAGGCATTTGTACAGTAGATAGCAACGCATCTAAACCGTTCAGAGAGGCATCAATTGGCACACCGATTACCGGCTTCAGCGTCTGTGCGGCAACTGCTCCCGCCAGGTGCGCCGCCATTCCAGCGGCAGCGATAAAAACAGCGCAGCCTCTTTGCTCAGCGTCGTGCACATAGTTTCTGGTATCTTCAGGTGTTCTGTGTGCAGATGTGACTCGCACTTCGCACTCAATATCCAAATCCTTGAGTACTGAAATTGCAGACTCCATTACTGGTAAATCAGAATCTGAGCCCATAAGAATTGCAACAAATGTCATAGCATACCCACCAGTGTAAAAAGTAAGGCAAAGTAACCTAGACATCACTCGGTTTCAAGATCTAAGGCATCCACCGTTGTCCTGGCCTAATTGATCGCAGCCACGACTTTGCTTGTNATTGATATTCCCTAGCGCCGCAAATACTTCCTAACCCTGTTCCATGAAGTATTTGGTAAAGATCAACAATCCGAGGGGATTCACNAGNTAGGTNTCTGACCACATCGATNCATCAGNANCGAACATCCTCGCGCTATNCAGATAAGATGTTGCCTTCCTACAGGGTGTAATGCTCCGGATGTTCATCCTTCAGCAGCTCATCTTTCTAGGATAAGTAAGGCGAAAGGGCATCAACCAAGATAAGAATCAGGGATAAAAGAGTTTTCCCCATAGTGCGAATCTCAGCTTTAAAAAGGGTACAATATCGCGAACCTGATCCCACTGAATTTTCATTATGATCATAATCTTAGTAGCGCAAGTTGCATTATTACTAGAGGTATATTACTAAACCNAATGGCTTTNTTGGATATTTTGGAATTTCCGGACGCCAGGTTACGCAAGAAAGCNAAACCTATCACNNNCGTAGATGGCAAAATCATCAATCTGGCAGAACAAATGNTGGAAACCATGTATCTGGCACCCGGTATCGGTCTTGCCGCCACCCAAGTCAACGTTCACCTGCAGTTGCTGGTCGTAGACGTCTCTGAAGATAAAGACCAGCCGAACGTCTTAATCAATCCTAGCATCCTAAGCTCCGATGGAGAGATTGAAACTTCTGAAGGTTGCTTGTCTGTACCCGGATTCTATGAACCCGTAATCCGGCCAGAGAATATAACTTTCGAAGCTGTCGGGCTGGACGGGGAAGTATTTGAAAAGGAAGCGTCGGGTTTACTAGCCGTGTGTATTCAACATGAGATGGATCATCTTCAAGGTAAGCTATTCCTCGACTATGTTTCGAGCACTAAACGTCAGCTGATCCGCAAAAAGCTGCTCAAGCAACAAAAACTTCGCGCTTAATGAATATTGTTTTTGCTGGCACGCCGCATTTCGCCGCGGCTCATCTGGATGCANTGATCAAGAGCACACATCAGATTCTCACAGTCGTAACGCAGCCTGATAAACCCGGGAAGCGAGGCAAGCGTTTAGTTTCAAGCCCGGTAAAGAGCCTTGCTGTTGAAGCGGGACTGCCTGTTCTACAACCTATCCGGCTACTCTCTTACGACCTCGCTGAGCTTAAACCCGACCTTCTCATCGTCGTAGCTTTCGGGCAGATTCTTGACAAGGATGTGTTGGAACTACCTCAGTACGGCTCTATCAATATACACGCTTCATTATTGCCCAGGTGGCGCGGTGCAGCGCCTATACAGCGCGCAATCTTGGCCGGTGACGATCGGTCTGGTGTATGTGTGATGCAGATGGACGAGGGGCTAGACACGGGAGACATTCTTGCAAGCAAAGAACTGAAGATCAGCGACACCGAGACCGCCGGGACATTATCAACACGATTAACAAAGATCGGCGTTGAACAGTTGCTAAACGTATTAACACAGTTCGAACAAAACACAATATCCGCTCTACCACAGACATCGGAAAGGACAACCTATGCCAAAAAGATCGTCAAGCAGGATGCCCAAATAGACTGGAANACTGACATCCACAAAATCTATCGGCAAATCAGAGCGTTTAACCCTGAGCCAATCGCATATAGCTTTCTGGGCGACNTGAGGGTCAAAATCTGGAAAGCCGAAATATCGGAAACGGACCAAAGTGAATCACCAGGNACTATCACCAGAGTTGATGCTAGCGGGATACATGTGTCNGCGAAAAACGGGTGTGTAATTCTAACCCAAACCCAGTTACCGCTAGGTAAGGGAGCGATTCTTACGGCCAGAGATGTTCTTAATTCGCGCCAGGATATTTTTTCCCCGAGGCGGAANTTTAAAAGTAATGCCTGAACTTTGTNGGAAAAATGCAAGAATATAGGGANGCGATCCAATATCTCCAACGGGTAACCTTTGGTCACCCGTTGGAATTCGCTAAGAACGCTTCACCGATCTGCAGGCANATCTGTTTTGGGGTTTTGCGAGACCACTACCGACTTGCCTATTTTCGCGACAACTTGCTCAAGAAGAAACTCCCCAAAAAGCATCTGGACCTTGATCTNTTATTGTTATGCGGCATATACAGCATCTGCCATCTAAAACGTCCTGCACATGCTAGTGTTAATTCTGTAGTCGAAGTCACAACCCTCCTCAATAAAGCCTGGGCGAAAGGGCTGGTGAACGCGGTAATGCGTAACTTNCAACGACNGCAGACGACACTTGAAGAANAAGCTAATAGCAACCAGGAGGCACGACTTGGTCATCCATCCTGGTTGATTCATCAGCTATCCGATTCATGGCCTGGCCGTGCCAATGAAATTATGTTGGCAAACAATNAACCTGCGCCGATGACGCTAAGGGTAAATCAAACAAAGACTTCTCTCATTGAATATCAATCAATGCTGGAGGAACAAGGNNTCAGTGGGCGACCTATCGCNGATGCCNCAGNTGCGATCCAGCTAACCANGCCGACACCTATAGATTCTTTACCCGGTTTTAGTGAAGGTCTAGTTAGTGTTCAGGACGAAGCATCGCAACTCGTCGCGCCGTTACTCAATGTTGAGGCAGGGCACCGAGTGCTCGACGCATGTGCCGCNCCCGGAGGAAAGACCTGTCATCTNCTTGAGCTACAACCAGACATCAACCTAACAGCAATCGATAAAGACTCCAGAAGAGTTAAACAAATCAAAGAGAACCTCGACCGTCTGGGCTTTACATGCTCCCTTATCTCCTCCGACTTCCTCCAGTATTCAAGCGACAAATTCGATAGAATACTCTTGGATGTTCCATGTTCAGCGACGGGAATTATTCGGCGCCATCCGGATATCAAGCTGCTGAGAGATAGAGACGATGTTGAAAAACTCATTGCAACACAATTCGAACTACTCAGTCACGCTTGGAACCTTTTGGAACCGGAAGGAGAACTTCTCTATTCGACTTGCTCCATTCTTCCTGCCGAGAACGAGCTCGTGGTTGCCAACTTTGCAGACGGTCGAGATGACGTAGATATGCCACCCATTAATATATCTCAGGGCAAAGTACAGAATATCGGCCGTCAATTATTTCCCCAACCGAATGCCTATGATGGTTTTTACATTGCGCGACTTAAGAAGGTTGGCAGACCATGAAAATCATTATCCTCGGAGGAGGCCAGGTTGGTGGAAGTCTCGCGCATAATCTAACTAAGGAAGCAAGCGACATCACCGTCGTAGATAACGANGGCGAGCGGCTGCGAGACCTCCAAGATCGTTACGACATACGCACGGTGCGAGGAATGGCTTCTCATCCAGATGTTCTAAGTTCAGCTGGCGCAGAAGACGCAGACATGTTGATCGCCGTAACCAACAGCGACGAAGTCAATATGGTCGCCTGCCAAGTCGCTTATACGGTCTTTCAAACACCTACCAAAATCGCCAGAGTAAGATCAAGCGCCTACATCTCAGGGGGCAGCATATTTAGAGACGATGCAATGCCGGTCGATGTGACCGTTAACCCAGAGGCCATTATAAAAGATGATATTCGCCGCCTGATCGAAAATCCTGGCGCGCTTCAGGTCATGGATTTTGCCAACGGCCAAGTTCAGCTCGTAGGCATTAAGGCACACTATGGTAGTCCTCTGGTCGATCAGGAACTAGGAAGTATCCGCAAGCATATGCCTTTGGTGGACACCCGGGTTGCGGCTATTTTTAGAGATAACAGAGCCATCATGCCCCAAGGAGATACCGTCATCGAAGCCAACGATGAAGTGTTTTTTATCGCTGCTACTCGCGATATCCATGCAGTTATGAGGGAGCTGCATCGCACCGAGCCACCCAACAAGCGTATCGTTATCGCTGGCGGTGGGCACATTGGCCAAGGACTTGCCGAATCGGTAGAAGATCGCTACGGGGTGAGAATCATAGAGCAAAGCAGGCAGCGAGGTTACGAACTGTCAGAAAAACTTGATCGAGCAATTGTTCTGGTTGGAGATGCTTCCGATCAGGACCTCCTAGTAGAGGAAAATATTTCAGAGACCGATGTTTTCTGTGCGGTAACCAACGACGATGAAGCTAACATCATGTCATCGTTATTAGCAAAGAGTCTTGGTGCGAAAAAAGTTATCACATTAATCAACAATCCTGCATACGTAGACCTAATCGGTAGTGAAATAGATATCACTATCTCACCACAACAATCAACCCTTGGTACCATCCTTACCCACATTAGGCGAGGTGATGTCGTCAAGGTACATTCCTTGCGCAAAGGCGCAGCGGAAGCAATAGAGGCTATNGCGCACGGTGATGAATCCACTTCGAAAGTCATCGGTCGTTCCCTAGGTGAGATCAACTTGCCCGCAGGCGCATCAATCGGTGCCTTGGTNCGAGGCGAAGACGTTGTTATCGCACACGANAACATTGTCGTTAAACCGCAGGATCATCTGATTCTTTTTCTAGTGGACAAATCTAAAATCAAAGACGTGGAACGTTTGTTCCAAGCACCCCTAAGTTTTATCTAGAGAACCCCCAGTCATGCATCTACAGATCGCACTTCGAATCGTAGGCAGTCTGCTGATGATGTTCAGCCTCACCATGTTGGTGCCAGTTCTGTGGTCATTCTATTTTAACGACGGTGTGGCAGTAGTCTTTATCANTGCCTTTGCATATACNTTTGGCGCTGGGTTTTTGCTATGGCTGGTCTTCCATCGCTATCAGGCGGAAATGCGTATAAAGGATGGTTTTCTAGTAACAGTAATGTTCTATCTAGCGCTTGGGTCTTTCGGCTCCATCCCGTTCGCCAATGCCCACATTGGCTTATCCGCTGCTGATGCGCTTTTCGAATCTTTTTCTGGCCTAACCACTACAGGAGCGACGGTAATCACCGGTTTGGATGAATTACCACGCTCAATTCTGTTCTACAGGCAGCAACTCCAGTGGTTAGGCGGAATGGGTATCATCGTACTAGCGGTGGCCATTTTACCGATGTTAGGTGTCGGCGGTATGCAGCTCTATCGCGCTGAAACACCTGGCCCGATGAAAGATATCAAGCTTACACCGCGAATCCATCAAACTGCCTTGGCGCTCTGGTCAATCTACCTAGGACTAACCACAGCGTGTGCCGCAGCATATTGGATTGCGGGTATGAGTTTCTTCGACGCGATTTGCCACAGTTTTTCAACGGTATCAATCGGTGGTTTCTCCACCTATGATGCAAGTTTTGCTGAATTTGATTCTCCTGCCATAGAAGCAGTTGCGATCGTCTTTATGGTGATTTGTGGCATAAACTTTAGTCTGCATTTCTACGCGTTCAAGGGTAGTGCCAAGCACTACCTTGCAGATGAAGAGACTAGATTTTACCTCACCATTTTGACGCTTGCGGCGATAATCACCACGGTTGGTTTACTAATTCACAACACCTACGACGGTGCGCAGGCGCTAAGGGTGAGCCTTTTCACAGTAGTTTCCGTATTCACCACGACCGGTTTTACCACGGTCAATTTCAGTAGCTGGCCCAATATGTTGCCTTTTTTGGTTTTTTTCGGTGCATTTACTGGCGCCTGTGCCGGGTCAACCGGCGGAGGAATGAAGGTCGTACGCGTGTTATTAATCTGGAAACAGGGTATCCGTGAGATCTACCGGCTAATTCATCCTAACGCATTATTCCCAATCAAATTAAATCATAGGCCAGTATCCAGAAGTGTAATCGAGGCAATCTGGGGATTCTTTTCTATCTACGTCATCCTGTTTATTACACTAAATCTGGTCATGGTCGCCTCCGGGATGGATTTTGTTACCTCCTTTTCGGCTGTTGGTGCTTGTATCAACAATCTTGGTCCCGGCCTTGGAGACGTCGCTCAGCACTATGGCAACATTAGTGATTCTGCAAAGATCATTTTGACCTTCGCAATGATATTGGGCCGTCTAGAAATATTTACATTGTTAGTGTTGTTTACGTTTATGTTCTGGCGCAAATAGATGAACGATCAAACAAAGTGGGATCGTATCTACTCTCAAAAAACCAACGCGCTAAACGACCCGGCAGAAGTGCTAGTGGAAAATGCACATCTTATTAGCGCGAATGATCGCGCTCTCGATCTTGCCTGTGGGATGGGACAAAACTCACTCTGGCTAGCGCGACAAGGTCTCGTAGTCGATAGCTGGGACGTTTCAGAAGTAGCTTTGAATAAATTGAGGCAAGCATGTACGCCCGACCTGACGATTCATACTAAACAAGTTGATATAACCGCCGCCAGTTTGGCCCGCAATACCTACGACCTGATAGTCGTCGTACGCTACCTGAACCGAAGCCTGTCGCAAGCAATCATCAAAGCCCTGCGACCCGACGGTTTAATTTTTTTCCAGACGTTCACGCTAGAAAAGGAGACAACCGGAAGCCCAAGCAATCCTGACTATCTGCTACAACCTAATGAACTACTTTCCATGTTCGCAGCCCTGCGAGTACTAGTATTCAAAGACGAGGGTACGCGAGGGAATTGTTCAAGAGGCCTGCGAGGTGAAGCTTACATTGTAGCGAAAAAATCTAGCGGCGCAGATGGTACTCTTCGGGCTTATTAAAACGATAGATCTTTTTCTCTCCAAGCGGACGTTGACGAAATCGTTTGTACTCCCACTGATATTGTGCAGGCGCTCCTCGTACACATCGCTCAATCGTCTTATTCATACCCTGAACAGCAAGTTCTTCTTCTTCACTATAGATTTCTGGCTCNGGCTCCTGNCACACAATGGTAAACCNACCNTCGACGCTNCGCTGAACCGTNACCGCAACTACGCTCGCNCCCGTCCTNCTTACAAGTCGAGGAATCAGTACNTCAGTAAGTGCTTGCATACCAAAGAAGTNACTGAATACNCCACTTGTNGGTACCTGATCAGGNAGTATTGTTACCACCCCTCCTGCCTCCANGCNNCGAAACAATCGGACAATACCTTTTTTGTTGGTTGCCACAAGCTCATTTCCAAATCGCTCGCGTANACTCCGCATGATTGGCTGCAGGTAAAGCTGGCGTGGCGGGTGGTATAACGCGGTCATGGATCCATGGCGTGCAAAATAAACGTTAAACAATTCCCAGTTTCCNAGATGNGGCAATAGCACTATCACACCTTTACCAGTCTTGATCGCCTCGGTCAGTAATGCTTCGTTGGATACCGATACAATCCATGACTCAAGCCGCGACCGAGAACCTAGCCAAACGGCTGGCGTCTCGAGCATAGTCTGCGCGGTATGCTGCAAGCTTTGCCGAACAAGATGACTCTGTTCCAGAGGTAATAATTCAGGANAGCAAAGTGATATGTTCTCNTGAGAGATCTTCGCTGACCGCGTGCAAAGTTGATAGTTCAGCCAACCAATNAATTTACCCAGTGTCTGCAACAGTTTTCGGGGCAGCGTTGCTAAAGCCCACAACAAACATGAAACTAGGCTAGTCATCTGGCTAGCCAACGACACTGCATATGTCGGAAACACGAAACTTCGTGATCATTTACCATGCCGGCCGCTTGCATGAACGCATAGCAAATCATCGGTCCAACAAATTTGAAACCTCTAGCCTTAAGGTCTTTGCTCATTGCCTCAGATTCGGTTGTTTGAGCAGGAAGCTCAGATGAGCATNGCCAACTATTCTGTTTTGGATNTCCGTCGACAAAGGACCACAAGTATTCTGCAAAACTAGTGCCCGATTCCTTCTGTTCGAGATATCGTTGCGCATTGTTGACGGTACTCAGGATCTTCAATCGATTCCTCACAATTCCTGCATTCGTCATCAGAGAGTTAACTTGCGCCTCATCATAACGAGCANTAATCTGTGCATCAAAATCATCAAACGCAAACTTATAGTTCTCTCGTTTTCTAAGGATAGTGATCCAGGATAGGCCCGCCTGTGCGCCTTCCAAAATCAAAATCTTGAATAAAGCATCGTCGTCATACAACGGTACACCCCATTCTTCATCGTGATATCGCTCATACATCGGATCATCTAAACACCAATCACATCGCTGTCTGCTCATTGTTGTACCGGCCAACCATGTGTGAAAGTTATACCGTCGGGTATACTTACGCACTTTTTGCGCCGGCGTAAACCCTCTATGTCAGACACNTTTCAAAACCTGATCCTTGCACTACAACAATATTGGTCCGAACAGGGCTGTGTGCTAATGCAGCCCTATGACCTTGAGATGGGTGCCGGAACCTTTCATCCCGCAACTTTTCTGCGCGCAATCGGCCCCGAAAACTGGGAGGCAGCCTACGTGCAGCCATGTCGTCGACCCACAGATGGCCGNTATGGCGAGAACCCCAACCGNTATCAGTACTATTACCAGTTTCAGGTTGTGATGAAGCCATCTCCAGAGAATTTTCAGGAACTTTATCTTGATTCTCTGCGGGTATTGGGAATCGATCCAATGATACATGACATAAGGTTTGTAGAAGACAATTGGGAATCACCCACATTAGGTGCCTGGGGACTCGGTTGGGAAGTGTGGATGGACGGTATGGAAATCACTCAGTTTACATATTTTCAACAGGTAGGAGGTCTCGAGTGCTATCCGGTTATGGGTGAAATTACTTATGGTCTGGAAAGACTCGCCCTCTATCTGCAAGGNGTGGAAGACTTTCAAGAGCTCATTTGGACAAGGAATGAAAATCAAACTGTGACCTACGCAGACGTTTTTCACCAATATGAAGTGGAAATGTCTGCGTTTAACTTCGANGAAGCGGATNTCNNNGGTTTACTAAACCAGTTCAACTTTTTCGAAGGTGAGGTTTCGCGCCTACTTGAAGCAGGGCTATCACTACCCGCCTACGAATACGTCCTTAAAGCATCTCACGCTTTCAANCTACTAGATTCTCGCCACGCGATTTCTGTAACGGAGCGCCAGCGCTTTATCTTAAGAGTAAGAACCCTATCGAGAGCCGTCGCTACCGCTTATTTCGAATCTAGACAAACGTTAGGGTTCCCTCTCGCTCACGAGGATGCACGGCAGTATATTCTAAAGGAGCTCGCGAATGCGAAGTGATGATCTGCTGATAGAAATTGGNACAGAGGATCTACCTCCAAAATCCTTNAAGACTCTGATGTCC
This sequence comes from Gammaproteobacteria bacterium, assembly GCA_002712135.1. Taxonomy (GTDB): domain Bacteria; phylum Pseudomonadota; class Gammaproteobacteria; order Pseudomonadales; family Azotimanducaceae; genus UBA7455. The sequence goes on along the minus strand of PASO01000005.1, from coordinate 10,304 downwards.
TCGTTGGCAAATAACATTNCTACAGAGTTGAACCATCGCGAATATTGTTTTGAAGCAGTGAACGCTTACGGCTCCCCTAGACGCCTAGCAGTGTTAATCACTAAGCTGCACGAGCTTCAGCCGGAACAGAAAATAGAAAAGCGCGGACCTTCCGTCAAAACTGCCTATGCCGACGGACAACCGACCAAAGCACTCCTTGGCTTTGCCAAGTCCTGTGGCGTAGAAGACCTAGCGTCTCTGGATAAATTGGCAACAGACAAAGGTGAGTGGATAGTTTTTCGGGAAGTACGACGTGGGAGATCTATTGTCGAAGAAATAGAATCTATCGTCGCAGCAAGTATTCGTGACCTGCCTATCGATAGACGCATGCGTTGGGGAAGCAATCGAGCCGAATTCGTCCGACCCGTGCACTGGGCCGTCTCGCTGTATGGCAAGGAGCAACTAACATTCAATTTACTTGGGTGCACCACGGNTAGAGTCAGCTTTGGACACCGCTTTATGAACCCTAGTGCCATCGAGATAGATAGTGCCGAAAGCTACGTTGACCTATGTCGAAGAGCAAACGTCATTGTCGAATTTGCAGAGCGCCGCAAGATTATAGANGATGCCGTTACCAAGGAAGCTAGCGCTCTGAAGTGCGCAGTCGATTGGGATCAGGATTTGCTCGACGAGGTTACTGCACTTGTCGAATGGCCAGTAGTACTAAGCGGGAGTTTCGACGAATCATTTCTTGAGATGCCGGAAGAAGTCCTGATCTCGGCAATGAAGAAACATCAACGATACTTCCATTTGCGNGATGCAAAAGGCAAGCTAAGGGCAAGATTTATTACCGTGGCAAATATCGAAAGCAGAGANCCTTCTATTGTTGTTGCCGGTAATGAACGGGTCATAAAACCACGTCTTTCAGATGCCACGTTTTTCTTCACTAGCGATACGAAATTATCACTAGAAGAGCAATTACCGCGCCTTAATAAAGTTGTTTTCCAGGCTGAGTTGGGTAGCTATCACGATAAGGCGAAACGAGTGAGCATACTTGCAGCTTTCATCGCAGATCAGATTGGCGGAGATTCCAGCCTCGCGGCTCGTGCCGGGCTTCTTTGCAAGGCTGATCTAGTGTCAGATATGGTCGGAGAATTCCCTGATTTACAGGGCATCATGGGCGGGCACTATGCTGCGAAGAATAATGAGGATAGCGAAGTATGTGATGCGATCCGCACACACTATTTTCCTACAGCCTCTGGAGCTCAATTGCCCTCCGGCCCTGTCGCTAGTAGCGTCGCGATTGCAGACAAACTTGATACTGTTGTGGGGATCTTTGGTATCGGGCAACCACCTACGGGATCGAAAGACCCCTATGCACTGAGACGCCAAACACTTGGAGTTATTCGTATCATTATCGAGAATCGTCTTTCGCTGGATCTTNANGCCTGCCTAGTCAAAACCTCAGAAATATNCCAGGAACAGCGTCTNGGTGATACATGNGAAGCAATATTATTTTGATATTACTACCGTNTATGANTATATTTTGGAGCGCCTGAATAATTGGTACCAGGATTCAGGCATTGATGTTGACGTGATTCAGGCTGTGCGGAATAGTGCTGTTGCCATCTCCAATCTAACGGAAGCCAATGAACGTGTTAGAGCTTTGCACGAATTTAAAGTCAGTGACAAAGCAAAAAAGCTCATTGCTGCAAATAAACGTGTGGCAAACATTCTTAAAGATACCAACCATACAGATTTGCCAGAAGTCGACACCACTCGATTTACGCTTGAAGCGGAGCACAAACTGTTTACCGCCTTGACCGAAGCGCAAACAAATCTTTCGAACACNAGCGACTANAATGCTCGATTATCCATTCTGGCCGATCANCAGGAACAAATTGATGGCTACTTCGACGATGTTCTCGTCATGGATAAGAATGATGAGGTGAAGCTCAATCGGCTCGCGACCGTGGCACAAATGAGGCAGATATTCCTTGAAGTCGCTGATTTCTCGTTACTCCAAGCTCTGTGATACAAAATATTGTCATTCTGGATCGCGATGGTGTCATTAACCATGAGTCTTCTGACTATATTAAGTCCCCTGATGAATGGACTCCAATTCCCGGTAGTTTGGATGCCATAGCATTACTACACCAACATAAATACAGAGTCTTTGTAGCAACAAATCAATCTGGAATNGCGCGAGGACTATACAGTGAAGCAACCCTCACTGCTATTCACCAGAAGATGCAGCAACNTGTANTGGACGCGGGTGGACGAATCGACGGAATTGTTTANTGTCAGCATCACCCGAACGAGAACTGCTCTTGCCGGAAACCAAAACCAGGATTACTAAGACAAGTCGAGAGACTAAGCGGCGAATCAATTGCGGGCTGCCCGTTCGTTGGTGATTCGCTTCGAGATATTGAGGCAGCACAGGCCGGTGGTTGTGAACCGGTATTGGTATTAACAGGCAATGGCAAGCAGACCAAACGCCAAATCTCTTCTTCCGTGCTTACCTTTGCAGACCTAAGCAAGTTTGCTGACTACGCCGTAACTACACATCCAGATTAGCGACCGCTAATGCGTTCTCTTCGATAAACTCTCGTCGCGGTTCAACGTGGTCACCCATCAGTGTATTGAACATTTGGTCCGCCGCGATCGCATCTTCGATAGTAACCCTCAACATACTGCGTACTTCTGGGTCCATAGTAGTCTCCCATAGCTGATCCGGATTCATCTCACCTAACCCCTTGTAACGCTGCCTGCTTTGGCCACGAAGCGCTTCCTGCTGCAGCCAATCGAGCGCCTCTTCAAAGCTTGTAGCAGGTTCGCTTTTGTCGCCTCGCTGGACGCTACCAGACTCTGTTACAAGACGACTAATCTCTTCTCCGAACCGCACGATGTTTTGATAGTCCACAGACGCAAAGAAATCTCGCCCCAAAACGTAATTCCGACGTAGGCCGTGATTGATTATTGCTACATTAGGGTAATATAAATGGCGTTCAGTATCCTCCACCAATTCAAAGTGATAATGAGTCTGAGATGTCTGTTGAGAATCCATCTTAGCTTTCAATAAGTTAAGCCATTGATCCACTATTTTTCTGTCAGCTAAACCGGCAGCTTCTAGCAACGGTAGGTAAAGTAGTTGCTTCAATACTGACAGTGGATACACTCGTTCCAGACGTTTCATCTGGCTCTGCACATGGTAATATCTCTTCGCGAGTCCAGCTAACTCTTCACCCTCGAGAGGCGGAGCACCTTGCGCCGTATACAGTTTGGCACCATTCAGCGCAGCATCGAGCATATATTGGGTTAGATGATCTTCATTCTTGATGTATTGCTCTTCTTTACCACGCTTGACCTTGTAGAGAGGTGGTTGTGCAATTAGCACGTGGCCCCGCTCAATAAGCTCTGGCATGTGGCGAAAAAAGAATGTCAGGAGCAACGTACGTATATGCGCCCCATCAACATCAGCATCNGTCATGATAATGATACGGTGGTATCGCAGTTTGTCTGGATCAAACTCATCACGACCAATCCCGCAGCCAAGCGCAGTGATGAGCGTACCTACCTCTGCCGAAGACAGCATCTTGTCAAATCTGGCTTTCTCTACATTAAGTATCTTGCCCTTGAGGGGCAAAATTGCTTGGTACTTTCGATTCCGACCCTGTTTCGCTGACCCACCTGCAGAGTCGCCCTCCACCAAATATATCTCAGATAGTAAAGGATCTCGCTCCTGACAATCAGCCAATTTTCCTGGAAGGCCGGCAATATCCAAAGCGCCTTTACGACGCGTCATCTCCCTAGCCTTTCTTGCGGCTTCTCGAGCACGGGCAGCATCAATCATTTTTTGCACTATTGCCTTCGCCTCTTGAGGATTTTCCAACAAATAAGACGAGAGCGCGCTTCCCATTTCTTGCTCCACAGCTCCCTTTACCTCTGAGGAAACTAACTTATCTTTAGTCTGTGAAGAAAACTTCGGATCAGGCACCTTTGCTGAAATAATCGCCGTCAAGCCCTCTCGCGCATCGTCTCCAGTCGTCGCTATCTTGTCCTTCTTTCCAATTCCTTCATTCTCGATGTAACTATTGAGTGTTCGAGTAAGTCCTGCCCTAAACCCCTGGAGATGTGTACCACCATCACTCTGAGGGATGTTGTTGGTATAAGCAGAAACGTTTTCCTGATAGGAGTCATTCCACTGCATGGCTACCTCAACCGTAATGCCATCTTCTCGCTCCTCCTTAAAGTGAAATATTGTNTTTAAGGGGGTTTTATTGTGATTTANAAACTCGACGAAGGTTCTTAGACCACCCTCNTACTCGAAAACCTCTGNCTTACCAGATCTTTCATCCGTNAAATAAATAGCAACGCCGGANTTAAGAAAAGAAAGCTCCCGCAAGCGTTTTGCGAGAATGTCGTAATGAAACTCTATGTTAGTGAATGTCTCGGCTGAAGGCTTGAAGTGTATCTGGGTGCCGCTTTTGCTCGTCTCTCCCGCGACTTCTAGCGGTGCTTGGGGCACACCATTTCGATAAGTCTGTTCCCATACCTGACCACCTTTCCATATGGTAAGGTTGAGCTCGTCCGATAATGCATTGACCACAGAAACGCCAACGCCATGCAGTCCACCGGAAACCTTGTAATTGCTGTCATCAAATTTACCTCCAGCATGCAGCACCGTCATAATAACTTCTGCTGCAGACTGCCCCTCTTCGTGGATATCCGTAGGAATCCCCCGGCCATCATCAGAAACCGTCACGGATTCATCGGGATGCACTACGACTCTGATGACACTGCAGTACCCCTCAAGTGCTTCGTCAATCGCATTATCAACGAGCTCCTGAACCATATGATGCAGTCCGGTGCCATCATCAGTATCGCCAATGTACATTCCGGGCCGCTTTCGAACCGCATCTAGGCCCTTTAACACCTTTATGCTGCTTGAATCATAGGCACTATAATCATCGGTCATTAATTCTCTCCTGTCACAACACCGTGTTCCACGTGAAACATCGCTTTACAACTATCTGCCCAGCACCCCAACAATGCCCGCCGATCCATACCAGTCGTCAGTACTTGTTTTTCCGCCTGNGCGAAATACTGGCAAATTTTAGCTCGATGGACTGAATCCAATTCCGAAAACAAATCGTCCAACAAATAAACTAAATCTTTATTTAGGTCCTCGCCTTGCGTAATCGTTAATATCCACGCGAGGGCTTTCAACTCCCCTCTCGAACAGGTTTTCGCTGCCTCGTCGCCCGAGACCAGTATTTTAACATCTGCGCGATGAAAACCCTTACCTGTATAGCCTCTCCTTAGATCATTTTGTGTTTCTTTTCGCAGCACATCCGATAAGGCTAAATCTGTGTTCCAACCCGGCTCATAGCGGAGCGCTATGTCGGTCATACANGTCAGTTCGGCATTTTCAGAGAACCTTCTGCAGTATGCCTCCATATATCGAGTCCNCAATACATGTATTTTTTCGCTGAGTCGCGCCAGCTCCGCAGTCCATGCCTCCAATTCATCTGTATTGCTCTCTAGGCGCTTTAATAACTGGTTTCGCTGCCGCAAGCATCGCGATGCNTCGCCCCAAACAGCACGAAAAGAAGGTTCCACGTGAAACACTCCCCAGTTCATGAANCGTCGTCGGTAATCCGGGCCGCCAAGCAGCAGGTTTACCGTCTGTGGCTCTAACACCACTATTGGTAGACTTGCAGCAAGCTCGCTGGTCCGCTGAATAACACCACCAGACAACGATAATCTTTTTACTCCCGACCTGTCCCTGAATACCGCTATTTCTCCACCTCCAAGACATTGACCCCTAACCCGACAAAAGTTGGCGCCTCTGCGAATGAGAGGATACGCGTTGGTACCGCGAAAAGTTCTAGCGCTACCTAAAAAATAGACGCTTTCCAGAAGACTGGTCTTTCCACTGCCATTGTCGCCGACTATGACATTGATCGTGGGTGCCAAGTCTAATGAAGCTGCTTCAATATTACGGATGCTGGTGACTTCAAGCCGATTCAGGCTCATAACTTCATCGGCATGACCACATAGATGGCATCATCATTCTCAGGCTCTTCCAACAGTGCACTGCTATTAGCATCAAGCACCGTTATCCGAACCTTCTCGCTATCCAGAACACCCAATACATCCTGGAGGTAGCTCACGTTGAAACCGATTTCCACGGCATCTCCCTGATAAGCAACAGACACAGTTTCTTCAGCCTCTTCCTGCTCTGGATTGTTTGCAGAAAGTTGAATGATTCCATTGTTAAAGGAAACTCGTATAGCACGAAATTTTTCATTCGAGAGAATGGCTGTCCGACTCAGTGCCTGACGGAGTTCTTCCTTATCCGCCAGGATAACGCGATTTCCATCCCTCGGTATTACGCGCTCATAGTCAGGGAACTTGCCGTCTAGCAACTTAGTCGTAAGGGCAAATTCATCAGTTGCCGCGCCTAGATGATTACTGCCAATGGTCAGGACGACATCACCATCAACTTCTTGTAGTAATCGCTGTAATTCCAGAACACCCTTTCGCGGCAGGATTACCTGCTTTTCCATTTTAGCTTCTGGCACTTCTAGACTGTTCAACGCCAAACGATGACCGTCAGTAGCAACCGCACGAACTACTCCCTCNCCAATTTCCAGCAACATACCGTTAAGGAAAAANCGCACGTCCTGTTGCGCCATGGCAAAGCCTGTTTTATCCAATAGATTNTTTAANGCNTTGCTATTGAGCCTGATGGTNAGCTCATCCANCGAAGTTTCCACAGCAGGAAANTCNTGTGCTCCCAGTGTAGATAATGTTGATCTGAATCGACCAGANTTCACCACCAAATGCTGATCTTGNAGATCTATTTNAATATCTGCTTTATCCGGTAACTGTCGACATATGTCCATGAACTTTCTAGCAGGAACCGTAACCTCTCCAGCGTCAGCGCCCGAAACCTCTACCTTGCCCACAAGCTCGACTTCAAGATCCGTACCCGTCAGCGACAACTCGCTTGTCCCAACCTTCATCAACACATTCGACAGGATTGGAAGTGTTTGGCGTCTTTCCACTACACCCGCTACCTGTTGTAACGGCCTCAATAGGGACTCTCTGTTAATCGAGAACTTCATACTTCAACCTTGTTTATAAATTATGTGTGGTTGGTAAGCGCTCGCTCACCTTCCAACGACAACTAAAATCCATCAAGTTAACGTTTTATGTCGCCACTCAAACCATCATCGGGCTAACGACATACAACGTTTTGCTATCGCCAGGATCTGTCAGCAAACAAGCACTGCTATCNTCTATNAACGCTATTTTNAGTTCTTCNCCCTGCATCGTCGATAAAACATCAAGCAGATAGCCAACATTAAAACCAATTTCTAGCGGCTCNCCGTCATACTCTACGGAGACTGTTTCATCTGCCTCCTCCTGAAGCGGGTTNTTGGCATGAATGTCCAGCTTTCCAGCATTCATCTGAAGCCTCACATTTCGATACATCTCATTCGAAAGTATCGAGGTTCGATTCAACGCCTCTCTAATGTCGGACCGACTACCNACTAGAATCTTATCTCCTCCAGATGGAATAGCCCTGGTATAGTCAGGATAGGATCCTTCAATCAACTTAGTGATCAATACAGCGTTTGCAACCTCTGCCCGCAAATGGTTATCTGAGAACTGCAGCATTACTTCTTCGTCACCTGCTTCATTAACAAGCCGCATAAGTTCATGAACACCCTTGCGGGGCAATATGAAACGGCCATTTTCTCCCTGGTCCTCGATTTCCGCAAAACTGGTAGCAAGCCTCTGACCATTAGTCGCCACTACCCGGATGAGATTTTCGTCCTGTTCAACCAAGACGCCATTAAAAAACAATCTGACATCCTGCTGCGCCATCGCAAAGCTAGTTTTGTCTAACAACGAACTCAAAACGGTTGCCGCAACTTTTATCTTCGCTGCACCGGTTTCCGCTTCTACATTAGGGAANTCGACCACCGGTAACGTCGCGAGGTGCGACCGGAATTCGCCACTAACCAACGACAATCGGTTAGACTCCTCGTCTAATTTTAAAGTGGCTCCCCCAGTAAGGCTTTTGCAGATATCCATCAATTTTCTTGCTGGTACAGTTAATTCACCTGGCTCGCCAATTTGCACATCCGACGCTGTTGCTGTTAACTCAACTTCTTGGTCGGTACCTGTGATAGTTAATACGTCTTGGTCAGCGACAAGTAGAAGATTTGAAAGAATTGGCAAGGTTTGCCGTCTTTCAATGACACCCGTAACCAATTGCAGTGGATCAAGCAGCGCTTCCCGGCTAATGCTGAGCTTCATAATCTCTTAGTTTCTTCAGGAGGTTAGCATTCGCAACAGATTATTATAGTCTTCGTTGATATCTCGTTTACTCTCTCTTAACTCTTCTATTCTGCGAACCGCATGTAACACCGTGGTGTGGTCCTTACCACCAAACGAGTCTCCAATTTCCGGTAAGCTATGATTCGTCAACTCCTTAGACAGCGCCATGGCTATTTGACGAGGCCTAGCTACAGAAACCGACCGCTTCTTAGAATGGAGTTCGCTGATACGGATCTTATAGTAGTCTGCGACAGTCTTTTGGATATTTTCAATTCCTACCTGCCTATCCTGTATCGCAATGAGATCCCGCAGCGATTCACGCACCTGATCCTCCGTTATACCCCTACCAGTAAACCTTGCGTTAGCTATCACCCGCTTTAAAGCTCCCTCTAATTCTCTTACATTTGAGCGAATTCGCTCCGCAATGAAAAAGGCCGCTTCGTGAGGCAACTCTGCCTCCTCTAAATCGGCTTTCTTCATCAGGATAGCGACACGAGTTTCAAGGTCTGGCGGCTCTAAAGTAGCCGTCATACCCCAGACGAATCGGCTCTCTAAACGCTCCTCAAGGCCCTCAATCTCTTTAGGATAGCGGTCACATGTTAAAATAACCTGCCTACCACCCTCCTGTAGCCTATTGAAAACATGAAAAAACTCTTCTTGAGACTTCATGCCCTTAGCGAGAAACTGAATATCATCCATCAACAGCACATCAACCGACCTATAGTACTGTGTAAAATCCCCCATCGTCCCATGCTCAATGGCTCTAACCATATCCTCCATAAACCGTTGTGAATACATATACGCCACATTCAGATGAGGATTACGCTCTAAAATAGAATTACCAACTGCGTGCATCAGGTGGGTCTTGCCTAATCCAACACCACCGTACAGCAGNAGTGGATTATAGGATGCTCCACCAATGTTCTCAGAAACCTGCAACGCCGCGGCTCTCGCNATCTGATTGGATCGCCCCTCTACAAAGGTATCAAANGTAAATTCTTTATTTAGATCCAGTAAAGGATAGAAAGATTCTCGCTCGACAAATGCGTTTCCCTCGCGCCGGAGCTTCTGTGTACTGCCAATTTCAAGCCTTACTTGCTGGTTTCCATTGACGCGAACCAATTCGATTATCCGCTGCAAGAACTGATCATTAATCTGATCGCGGATATACTTATTGGGCGCTAAAAGTTTTACTTCTGTGTTACCGGTAACTACCTGGAGAGGCTTGATGCACGTGTTNAATTGTTGAGNAGAGAGTTCATCTTCAAGACTTTGTAAACACTTTTTCCAAATNCCAATCCCCACAGANCCCCCGTGATAACNTCANTATTTATTNTAGCTTTTTCGGCAGGAAGCTCNTTAGCTAGTACCGCACNATGTATAAAAAGCTATTTCCAATTCACATGTTAGTNAGCATGTGTAAGNATAGATAGTAACGCCAAAGGCATTGAAAAAGCAAAGCTCAACACCCAAAAACCCGATAAAAAAACTTTTTATTTATCAATAAGTTATATGGTATACCCGTCAACAAGCACTTATCATCCTGTGGGTAACTTGTGAATAGAATTGGGTAATCANGATGAATACATTTGNCTGTGTATAACATCGATATTTATCCCGCTGTTATACACAGACTGGTAACATATTAAGTGGATATTCATACATGACATATCATCGACTCAAACANTTGAAATTATTGAACTAAATGATCTAATCCACAGNTCTGTTNNTCATAATAAAAATAANAATAATAAGTAATATATATATATATATATATTATTTATACATACNCNATNATTGATATTTACATGTTCATTGACTGACATTGGGTTCTTCATTAGAATCCGCGGCTCGCTCAATTGAGTCATCTAAAGATGAAAAGAACATTTCAACCTAGCGTGCTTAAACGGAAGAGAACCCATGGTTTCAGAGCTAGAATGGCGACCAAAGCTGGCAGGCAGGTTTTAAAG
>PASO01000004.1 GCA_002712135.1 Gammaproteobacteria bacterium | reverse complement strand
GCCGTTATAGGAAATACCTAGAGCAATTCTTTCCAAGTGCTAACTGCTAGTACAGTTTTTCCAAAAGTTCGTTGGCTTCCTGAATTTGCTCCGGATCACCCTCTAGGGCGACTTCTATTAGCAATGCCCTAGCTCCATCATTATCACCCATATCTACGTAAGCACGTGCTAGATCTAATTTACTGCTGTTATCCTCAGCAAAATCAAGCTCGTCCAGGTCATCATCATCTAGATCTAGGTTGACGCCCTCGTCAGCTTCGAGGTCCAGATCAGCTCCACCGTTGATGCCCGCCCCATCAAATTCAATTGATGCTGTATCGTCTAATGCATCATCAGCTTCTTCGCTTTCTTCTTCGGAGTTCTCCGACTGCGCATCCTCCTCAGTTACCTCCTCTTCCGACAATAAAACGTCAGCAAATTCCTCTTCTTCCAATTCGCTCCCTTCCTTACGCTTTCGCATAACAAGCATACCCGCGACCAGTCCCACAATCACCAGCAGCAGTAACCCATCAAGCAAAAATGGATGCGTCAGCAGCGATCCTGCAGTCTGAGCCGCTGGCGCTGGTCTAGTCGCAGCCGCATCCTGCACCTTTTGCATCTCCGCGCGCCACTCAGCTAACTGGTCGTCCTTCAGTTTTACAATCTGATTCAATGTCTCGATCTGACCCTCTAGATCATCCAGCTGAACATTTAGCTCACTGTTGGTGAGACGTGCGCGATCCAGATCCTCACGGGTGATTGCCAGTTCATTCTCTAGATCCGCCACGCGTCCATCACTATCCCCTGCGCGTTGTCCGTGGCTGCGGTTGGCAGCCAGCAACCTGAGTTCTCCATCGTCCTCACCTACATCCTCTGACATTTCACTACTCTGGCGATGGGTCGCATCCAAATGAGCAAAACCACCACTCTTGTATTTCTCAAACTCCTGATGCTGCATCCAAACCTTAGAAACGGCATCTGACGGAGCCTCTTCTCCAATATCGCTGGATGAAGGAATACGCAATACTTGGCCTGCTTTTAACAGATTAATGTTATTTTTGATAAACGCTTCAGGGTTGAGTCTTTGCAGTGCCAACATCATTTGTTGGATAGTCACCGACTCATTGGGTCGAACTTTAGATGCAATCGTCCATAACGTGTCACCAGGACCCGTGACACTATAATCATCGTCAAGAACGTCCCCCTGTCTAATCATTGGCGATGTTATGCTTTGTAACGCTTCCTTACGTAGTCTTGCTGACCCCGCAATTTTCTGCGCAGTTATGGCTGACTTTGCCGGCTCGATCAACGGGATGCCTTCCTCGCCAAAAATGGGAGGATCAAGCAAAACTGTATATTCAGAAAGCAGCTTTCCATTGGGCCAAAGTACTTCAACAATAAAATTAAAAAATGGTTCCTGAATCGGGTTGGTACTAACGACNTCTAGGNAAAGCCTACCTGCTTCGTGACGACGCACGTTAAATCGCAGATCAGTTAGCAGATAGGTACGTTCAACACCGTAGGTGTCAAAATCCTCCAGGGACGCGAGTGCCGGAACTATTTCTTCCGGCTCTAGTCCCGCCGTATCGACCAGATCGATCTCAGCATGAAAAGTCTGATTCAGGGCAGAATTAAGCTCTAGTTTTCCTAGCCCAAGTCCATACGCCGCTAAGCTGCAAAAAGTTAGGAGAGTTGCCGAGAGCAACAGACAACTTCGAATCATTTTGTTCCTATAACTCCTTCAAAGACAACTTTTTAATGCACTTACCGCGCACTACGAACTCCGTCTTCACAAGACCTTGGCGGTAAAACCTAGAAATAGTCTCTAATAGTTGCGTTAACTATTGCTTATTACAGATGTTTTATCAAAACCTCTGCAATTTGTATACTGTTTAGAGCAGCCCCTTTACGTACGTTATCGGATACAACCCAAAGGTCCAATCCCGTATCCAGATGGAGATCTTCCCTGATTCGGCCAACAAATACGCCATCGGTTCCCGCCGAGTCAGAGACAGCCGTCGGATACCCGCCATCTACCCACTCATCGATCAGCTTGATTCCGGGAAATTCCTTTAATAACTGTGCCGCTTTCCTNGCAGTAATTTTTTCCCTTGTTTCGATGTGCACAGCTTCAGAATGCCCATAAAAGACTGGAATACGCACGCAAGTCGGATTTACCTGAATCTCATCATCTTCGAAAATCTTCTGGGTTTCCCAGATCATCTTCATTTCTTCAAGCGTAAAACCATTGTCTTGGAANTCTCCGATATGCGGAATCGCGTTAAACCCAATTTGCTTTGGAAATACGTCCGTCTCAATGGGATTTGCATTCAGCAATCGCGCAGTTTGGTGAGCCAGTTCCTCAACACCACGCTTTCCTGAACCGGAGACCGCCTGATACGTACTGACGTTGATACGAGAGATACCCACGGCGTCATAGATTGGTTTTAACGCGACGAGCATCTGAATTGTGGAGCAATTCGGGTTGGCGATGATATTTCGATCACTGTAATCCTTTACACGAACTGCATTGACTTCCGGCACAACCAAAGGGATATCATCATCTCTACGAAAGTGCGACGTGTTGTCTATCACTACGCAGCCAGCCGCAGCAGCTTTTGGAGCATAATACTCCGACACACTCCCACCGGCAGAAAAAAGGCCTATTTGTGCCTGCGAAAAGTCAAAGGTCGAAAGGTCCTGTACGACTAGCGATTTATCATTGAACTGCAAGCGAGACCCAGCAGAACGCTCACTCGCCAGAGGAAAAACGTTGTTGACGGGAAACTTCCGTTNCTCAAGTATCTCCATCATTGCTTCGCCGACCGCACCCGTGGCGCCAACAACCGCTACGTTATATCCATCCATTTAGGTTTCTCCTGGCACCAGCCGAGATTCAATGGCGCAGAGTGTAAGCAGCCATTATAAATAACTCAAATTAATATTAATTATCAGTTGGATAACTTATTAGAGTACCAATTCTATTGAGCGATTAAGTCGAACACTTAGTTTTAACCATTTAACGTCGGGATCATATCGATGGACATCGAGAATCTGTGCGCATTTGTCAGTGTTTATGTTCAGAGATCATTTNCTATAGCCGCACAACACCTGTTCATTACACAAACTGCAGTTAGGAAATGGGTCGCGTTACTTGAGGGGCAGCTACAAACCAGACTATTTGACCTAATGAGCAGAAAGATCAATCCACCCCCGCTGGTAAAGAGTTATAATCCAGAGCAATTATCATACTTGCAGAGATAGAACATACGCAACGCGCCATCAGCAACTTGTCTCGTGACGTTAGCGGGCNATTAGGAATCGCGACGAATCACCATATTGGAGTATCGCGCCTACCTGAATTGCTCCTCGACTATACGAAGCACTTTACCCACGTATCGCTGGATTTACACTTCATGAATTCTACCGTCGCCTACGATGAAATTATTAGTGGAGGTCTGGAGATCGGGGTGATTACACTCGCACCTAAACCGGGCGAGCAGTTACATTCAATTCCCTTCTGGCAGGATGAACTCAGGTTTATATGCGCCGCCGATCATCCACTCGCGAAACGGCAGGAATTCACCTTAGTGATCTGTCCGCCTACCCTTCCTGACCTGGCGGCATTTACCGGACGAATCGTGCAATCATTATTCGAACCTCACGAACTGAATCTAAGTGTGATGATGTGAACTAATTACCTTGGAACGATCAAGACTTTCATTTCAGTCGGACTCGCCTGGAGCTTGTTACCACAATAGATGATAGATTCAACGACGTGTTCCCTAAAGATCCCCAACGTCGAAATAAGCAGAACACTAGGCATCTTTCACCTAGACCAACGCACACTATCAGAGGCTGCACAGGAATTCGTTAATCTACTTTGCACACATGCGGACTCAGCGTTAGGAGAGATCTGGTAGGTCACTAATGACATCCTGATTCTGAGCGCGATGCTTCAGTGCTTCGTCCATAAGTACCAGAGCTAACATCGCCTCAGCTATCGGTGTCGCCCGAACCCCAACGCAAGGGTCGTGTCTTCCCTTCGTTGAAATTTCGGCTTCGTTACCATCATGGTCAATCGTGCGTGCTGGCTGGGTAATACTTGAAGTAGGCTTAAGCGCCAAGTTAACAAGGATATCCTGTCCGCTGGATATTCCCCCAAGAATGCCGCCCGCGTTGTTCGACTGGAAACCCGTTGACCTTATCTCATCGCGGTGCTCTGTACCCCGCTGGGCTACACTCGAGAATCCGGCGCCAATCTCCACGCCTTTAACAGCATTAATGCTCATCATCGCTCTAGCAATACTGGCGTCGAGCTTATCGAACACGGGCTCACCGAGTCCCGCGACCATGCCTCTGGCGGTCACCATGATCTTTGCGCCAATGGAATCACCATCCCTACGAAGATCATCGATAAGTGACTTCATATCGCCGACCACGCTTGCATCAGGGCAAAAGAACGGATTGTTATCCACTTCAGACCAATCAAGTTTCTCTGCAGCTATCTCACCCATCTGCAGCAGACACCCCTGAATCTCGATTCCNTACCTATCCATCAGAAATTTTCTTGCGATACCACCAGCAGCGACTCGCATGGTCGTCTCTCGTGCTGATGCACGACCTCCACCGCGATAGTCCCGTATGCCAAATTTCTTCTCATAGGTAAAATCTGCGTGAGCAGGGCGAAAAAAATCCTTGATGTCNGTGTAATCTTTCGACTTTTGATTTTCATTNTGAATGATAAGTCCAATAGGAGTACCGGTTGTTTTACCTTCAAACAGGCCTGAGAGAATGGTTACCTGATCATTCTCTTTTCGTTGGGTTGTATACTTCGAAGTCCCGGGNTTTCGNCGATCTAGATCTCTCTGCAAATCTGCCTGACATAGCTCCAACCCTGGTGGACAGCCGTCCACCACGCAGCCCAAAGCGAGGCCATGGCTTTCACCAAAGGTCGTCACCGTGAACATGGTGCCAAAGCTACTTCCCGGCATAATTGATTTTCCAATACAGATTGCGATGTCCATTATATCTGAAATCCAGTCACATTTACTGCTTGCTCTTTACCAGTACGCCCCAATCGCTTAGGGTTATGGACCCTNTAACTTACGACCTACTNAATGGAANACGAGTTTAGAAAAATAATCGATGCAATCGGAGAAGACGGCGATCGTGAGGGACTTCTTNATACACCGAAACGTGCAGCAAGTGCNATGAAGTTTCTCACCCGGGGATATGATCAAACCGTTGAACAAGTCGTTAACGGCGCTTTATTCGATTCCAATACCAATGAGATGGTTGTGGTTCAGAACATTGAATTATATTCACTATGCGAACACCACCTGCTCCCTTTTATCGGCAAATGCCATGTTGCGTATATTCCAACTGGGAAAGTGCTAGGCCTGTCAAAGGTAGCGCGAATTGTTGATATGTTCGCTCGTAGACTGCAAATCCAAGAAACTTTAACAAAACAAATAGCTGAAGCGATCCGCGAGGTCACTGCAGCTTCAGGTGCCAGCGTTATCATTGAGGCGCAACACATGTGCATGATGATGCGTGGCGTCGAGAAACAGAACTCGCAAATGAAAACATCGGTGATGCTAGGAAGCTTCAGAGATAATCAAAGTACCCGAATGGAATTCCTCTCCCTTTTGGGCACTAATGCGTAATTAACGGCGAATCACTAATAGTTCAATACGATCAGCACTCAGCGCATCGTCCGGCGCAAGACCGCCAAGACCGTGTACAACCACCTGATCTCTGTCCGCCAAACGTTTTCTGATTTCCCCACCCATATTTAATGATCTAGAAACCGCATCATCCATNCCTTCGTACTCCTTTAACCCCTGNTGAACGACNAAATGAAGTGTTACACCACCTTCTGCGAGAATTTTNCTGGCAGCAGTCACCGCTGCATCGCTAGTTTGGNAAATATANCGNGCAACTCGCCGACCCGATTTTCTGGTTGTGGTGGTCTCNACGTGGACATAGAGCTTTCGTGTACCTCGCATCGCCACATAAACAGCGATGTAATCCCCATTCTTTAACTTCGCNAGAATGTAATGTTGAAACTGTTCAGGCCCGTATAGTATTGAAGNACCAAANACAGTATTCGCCCAATAGTTACTCGAACCACAGGTTCTCCCACGACACTCGAATAAGATCTCCCCGAGAATACGCAACTGATCTCGATAAAATTTCTTGACCGTATCAGTTCTTCTCTCATTGGGGATGAACGCTGTCATTGATCCCCTCGTCCCAGTAATGTATTTAACGCGCTCCGGCTCCAGAAGATTATTTATTTTCTTTAGCGAACCAAGGATGAGCCTTCTGGACGAAAGNGTGTCGTCATGTCGAGTATCAACTACTTCAANACCNGGATAGTCTTCCAGTGGCGTCTCAGCATATGCAAGAGTTGACACCACCAGACATATCAAGCAGATAAATCGGGACAAATCCATAAAAGCTCACCACTATGTTGATTAATAGAATCAATTTGGACACAGGCCACCATACCTGTCGCAATAGGTAAATTCATTGCCGTCAGATAGTGTAGCATTCTGCTTGCAAACGGTTGATGGCATACCAGTAGCCGTGCACCAACCTGCTCCACAGTGAGTTTTTGTGCTACACCATCACACCGACTTCCGGGCGCCAGGTCGCTCCATACCTCAACATCAATTTTCGGATAGCTTACTGTATTAACTATCTCGGCTGTCTGGATCGCTCTAGGCAGTGGACTGCACAGAATCTTATCCAGCCCTATCTCCTTTGCCTTGATGGCAAGCGCCGACTTCCGCGCTTCTTGTTCTCCCAGCGGAGAAAGTATTCGATCGAAATCCATCGCTGCACTTAGNGCATCACCGTGACGCATGATCAATAAATACAAAATCCCCTCCTCGAATGAGGTCTAATATAGTTTCGCAANTCCCNAACANACATGAAAAATATTGACGTTTTATTACATCGATAAANCGATATTTTGTATACATCANTCCGCAATCGAGTANNCCTNAGCCNCCAGNCATTCGGATCACAGAACCGCGCCTAAAATNNTAGGAAGTATACANGAAGCGAATATCCGCCGATTGCAGGCATTGTTGAAAGAGATNCTGGATCGCGTTGAACTTCAGGTTGTTGATCAAATCGTCTCTTTCCTTGCGCNNAGTCAGCAGCAGGATGACCTTTTCATCCCGTTTGTGAAGCATATGAATCATAGCTTTGACGAACTTTTCGACAGGGAGAGCATTAAGAATAAAGCTATATTCGACTTCGAGACGCTCTCAAAGAAATCCAGCAGGCTTCATTCGGCCAAGTTCCGGAGGGGGGCAATCAGGGCCCTGAAGAAGAAAGCATCCTTGGCTAAAAAGTAGCACAACAACAGGTGCTGGCCCGAGAAACTAATTCGTAGGAACACGCAGGCTCTGCNGAAGGCGTCTANGCGNTTGAACAGCATGAACTAGGCTAGGAACCTAATGCGGAAGGAGAAGCCNAAGANCCCCCAGAGGAGACAGTCAATGAGGGGGCCGAGGCTGNANAAGATATCTCAGTCCTGTCTCAGGTTGACGCACTCAATGCCTGCATATGGGTCGAGTATCTGGAATAAGACGAATAAAATACTCCTTACAAACTCGCTTCTAAGATAAACGCCATCAACAAGCTCATCTTCGTTAACAGGCAGGGGGCAAGATCGTTGAGAAAAACAATATGGGCCTGCTCTTCATTCGTGCATTGAAATTAATCTTCGGAAATCTATGAGAAAATTCTCAGCGCACGTCACCTTAAGGCGACGGCCTAATCTAGGTTTGCTCGGCACCCTCGCAAGGCCCCGGTTATCCACCAGGCGAAAGCTCCAATAACAACTTATTTAAACGGTGTACGAATGTAGCCGGTTCCTGCAACTGACTCCCCTCTGCCAGCATGGCCTGGTCATATAGCAGCATCGCAAGNTCTGCGAANCGATCATCGTCAGTTTCATTACCCAACTTTTCTACCANTGGATGAATAGGATTAACCTCGAAAATNCGTTTATGGTCGCCNGGNACCTGTTGCCCTGNCGCCTCCATTATNCGCCGCATCTGCATNCCCATNTCATCTTCGGTGACCACGAGACATGCGGGNGAATCAGTAAGTCGATGNGTAACTCTGACCTCCTCGACNTCATCTCCCAGAGTTTTCGTGAGCCGTCCAACCAGATCAGCAGAANCCTTCTCTACTTTCTCCTGCTCTGCCTTTTCTTCACTATCCTCAAGATNGCCCAGATCTAATTCGCCTCGAGCAACNTCCTGAAATTGTTTCTCTTCGAACTCNGTCANATGACTCATCAACCACTCGTCGATCCGATCGTGNAGCAACAAGACNTCAATNCCTTTCTTCTTGAAAACTTCAAGGTGCGGGCTATTGACCGCTGTGTGATAATTTTCTGCAGTGACGTAATAAATTTTCTCCTGGCCTTCCTTCATTCGCGAAACGTATTCCTTTAAAGACTGCAGCTGGATTTCTGATTCAGACTTCGTGGTTGTGAAACGTAGCAAACCTGCTATTTTATCTTTGTTGGAGAAATCTTCTGCGACACCTTCTTTAATAACCTGTCCAAATTCATCCCAGAATGATTGGTATTCTTCAGCATCNCTCTTGGCAAGTTTTTCGAGCATATCCAATACACGCTTGGTAAGCGCTGANCGCATAGAATCAATCGCAGGATCCTTCTGCAGAATTTCCCGTGATACGTTGAGTGAAAGATCATTGGAATCAACGATGCCTTTTACAAAACGCAAGTAAAGCGGTAGGAATTGTTCCGCCTCATCCATGATGAAGACACGTTGNACATATAACTTCAGGCCTCTTGGTGCTTCTCGCTGCCAAAGGTCAAACGGCGCTTTCGACGGAACGAAGACCAAGCTGGTATAGTCCANCTTACCTTCGACCTTGTTATGAGACCANGTCAGNGGATCCTGGAAATCGTGTGCTATGTGTTTGTAGAACTCNTTGTATTCATCGTCTGANACTTCACTTCGCGATCGCGTCCACATTGCCTTAGC
The DNA here is from genome assembly GCA_002712135.1 of Gammaproteobacteria bacterium. Lineage (GTDB taxonomy): Bacteria > Pseudomonadota > Gammaproteobacteria > Pseudomonadales > Azotimanducaceae > UBA7455. The sequence goes on along the minus strand of PASO01000004.1, from coordinate 117,121 downwards.
TGTGTTGACGACCTCATCTTCGNTTTCCTCGGCGNCNTCATNTTCCCCNANCGACTCTTTTTTCATNGTCACCGGTACCGACACATGGTCAGCATATTTCTTCACGATATTCCGAAGTCGCCAACTATCGAGGAACTCTTCCTCATCTGAATTTAAATACAATATTACCGACGTGCCTGGCTCGTCGCGGTCAATAGTTTCCACTTCGAATTCAGCGTCACCAGACGACGACCAACGAACCCCTTCAGTGGATTCAGCATTCGCTGATCTGCTCTCCACCACCACCTTGTCCGCAACGATGAATGACGAGTAAAAACCAACGCCAAACTGTCCAATCAATTGAGAGTCTTTTTGTTGATCCCCTGTAAGAGACTCAAGAAACTGCGCCGTACCAGATTTAGCTATGGTCCCCAGATGATCAATTGCTTCNTCTCGAGTCAAACCTATTCCATTGTCAGTGATGGTAATGGTCTTATCGTCCTTACTAACGTCAAGGCGAATGCCCAGTTCACCGGCAATTAATTCAGGCTTTGATAGACCTTCAAACCTCAGCTTATCGATCGCATCGGAAGCATTAGAAATGAGTTCGCGTAGAAATATTTCTTTGTTGGAATAGAGAGAATGGATCATCAGATGCAGAAGCTGCTTCGCTTCTGACTGAAACCCTAGAGTTTCCTTGGCGCTCATATAATGGTTTCCTGTTGGTAATCTTCTGTCAAATTGGGGATGTATTTTAAAATTTCAACCCTTTCACCAACCAGTTGACTCTTGTAAGGCTGTTCCAATCTGGGCAAGGCTTTTCACCGTGTGAACACCAGCATCGTTAAGGGACGTAAACTTATCATCTGCAGTGCCTTTACCACCTGCAATTATTGCCCCAGCGTGCCCCATTCGTTTGCCCGGAGGTGCCGTGACGCCGGCAATGTAGCCCACCACTGGTTTTGTAACGTTCTGCTTAATAAAGTCGGCGGCGTCTTCCTCCGCCGTTCCACCGATCTCTCCTACCATGACAATAGCCTCCGTTGCCGGGTCTTGTTCGAACATGTCAAGAATGTCGATGAAATTACTGCCCGGTATTGGATCACCTCCAATGCCAACGCAGGTACTTTGGCCAAAACCCAGATCTGTCGTTTGTTTAACCGCTTCATACGTCAAAGTACCCGAACGGGATACAATGCCAACTTTTCCAGGTAAATGAATATCCCCCGGCATAATACCAACCTTGCACTCACCCGGAGTAATTACTCCCGGACAATTTGGACCAATAAGTCTTACCTCCTGCGCATCCATACTCGCTTTCAGATGCAACATATCGAGGGTAGGTACACCCTCCGTAATACAAACGATTAGCTTAATACCCGCGGCGGCAGCTTCAAGAATCCCGTCTTTTGCATATGGTGCTGGCACGTAAATGACCGAGGCATCAGCTCCCGTTTCATCGACTGCCTCTTTTACCGTATTAAAAACCGGAAGATCGAGATGGGTTTGCCCACCTTTTCCAGGTGTAATGCCTCCGACCATCTGCGTGCCGTAGGCAATAGCCTGCTCAGAGTGCAGGGTTCCCTGGGAGCCGGTAAAGCCCTGACAAATCACCTTGGTGTCTTTGTTAACCAGAACACTCATGATACCTCTCCTGCTGCCTTCACTACCTGTTCAACTGCATCGGTCAAACTTTTTGCAGCGATGATATCTACGTCACTCTTCGCGAGAGCACTAACGCCAAGATCCGCATTGTTACCTTCGAACCTCACAACGACCGGAACGTCCACACCCACTTCTTTCACCGCACCGATGATTCCGTCCGCGATGATATTGCACTGCACAATCCCACCAAAGATGTTTATTAGAATGGCACTGACATTGTTGTCGGAAAGAATAATCTTGAACGCTTCACTCACCGCTTCTTTGGTTGCTCCTCCACCCACATCGAGGAAATTTGCCGGCTGCCCACCATGCANCTTAACNAGATCCATNGTACCCATCGCCAAGCCGGCGCCATTGACCATACAGCCAATATTTCCTTCGAGGGCAACATAGTTAAGACCGAACTCAGAAGCTTCACTTTCGCGCTCGTCTTCCTGACTGAGATCTCGCATTTCCGCAAGTGCCTTCTGACGATAAAGCGCGTTACTATCAATCGACACCTTGGCATCAAGACAGTGAATGTCACCATCTCCGGTTACCACTAGAGGATTGATTTCGAGTAAAGAGAGATCCCGCTCTTCAAATAACTGCGCCAGTGCCATAAACACATTGGCAAACTGATTTACCTGTTTTCCCTCGAGGCCAAGTTGAAAAGCTAGGTCTCTTCCCTGGTATGCCATCGGGCCGACCACAGGATCTATAACTGCCTGTAAAATTTTATCTGGCGTCTCTTCTGCAACTTTCTCAATCTCCACCCCGCCCTCTGTAGAGGCCATAAAAATGATTCGCCTGCTGGAGCGATCAATTACAGCACCAAGATACAGTTCCCTATCAATGTCCGTGCACTCTTCGACATATATTTTACTGACACGTTGACCTTTCTCGTCAGTTTGAAAGGTAACAAGATTGGTACCGATATGCGCATTGGCAAAATCCCGGATCTCATCATCAGACGAGACCAGTTTTACGCCACCTGCCTTACCCCTGCCACCTGCATGAACCTGAGCCTTGATCACCCAACGGTCACCTCCCAATTCCTTCGCTGCGGCAACTGCTTCGTCCGCAGTATCGACCGCGATACCTTTTGACACGGGCAACTCATATTCAGCAAACAACTGCTTTGCCTGATACTCATGAAGATTCATAACAGTCCTTAATACTGAAAATTAATAGCTTGTTTCTACACTCGACTCTTGGCTGTTAACGCCGTCGATTAGCAACATGAATTGCATGACCAGATACCGCCAGCGCGGCCTCATGCAATCCTTCAGAAAGCGTCGGGTGCGCAAACATGGTCAAACCCAAGTCTTCCGCACTAGTTTGAAATTCCATGGCTATGGCGGCCTCGGCAATAAGTTCCGAAGCATGTGCACAAATCATATGCACACCTAATACTCGATCCGTTGCCTCATCGGCAATCACCTTAATAAGGCCAACGGTATCGTTATTCGCCATAGCCCTACCGCTTGCAGCCATAGGAAAGTTGCCCACTTTATATTTGTCGCCACCGGCTTTCAATTCCTGCTCGGTCTTACCTACCCATGCTATTTCCGGATGGGTATAGACAATGGAAGGCACGGTCTCGTAGTTTACCTGAGGCTTATAGCCAGCAATCCTCTCAGCCACCATCATGCCTTCTTCCATTCCTTTATGCGCGAGCATAGGACCACGAACAACGTCGCCTACCGCATAGACGCATGGCGCATCCGTATTGCAATGGTCATCGACAAAAACGAATCCTCTTTCATCAAGGTTAACGCCACTATCTGCGGCAATCAGCCCTTCCGTATAGGGGCGTCTACCGACCGCTACAATGAGCTTGTCGAATTTTTCAGTTTTCNCACCGTCTGCATCAATGTAAGTGACCTCAACCTTTTTNCTTTTTATTGAGCTCCCCGTCACCAACGCACCCAGACGAATGTCCATACCCTGCTTCTTGAACTGCTTTGCCGCTTCACGGGATACATTTTTATCCGCCATCGGCAGGAACTCTTCTAACGCTTCCAGGATAACAACCTCAGAACCCAAGCGATTCCATACACTGCCCAACTCTAACCCGATGACACCAGCACCAATGATGCCAAGTCGTTTCGGTACCGTTTGCAGATCAAGGGCGCCGCTTGAGTCAACGATCAGGTCATCGACTAATGGACATGGCGGAATTTCTGCAGGAACCGATCCCGTAGCTATGACCACGTGTTCTGCGTCTAGTGTCGTTGTTTCGCCACTATGAGATGTAAATTCAACACGCCTGCCAGCATGCAGACTGGCCGTGCCTTCAAGCCCACTAACGCCGTTTGTCTTCAACAGACCAGCTACACCATTGGTAAGGTTGTCTACAATCTTAGCCTTATGNTCAATCATTGCGGGCACATCAATAGCAATATCCGCAACCCGAATACCAAGTTCCGAGAAGCCTTCTTTCGCCTCAATATATTTATGAGATGCATCCAGTAGTGTCTTTGAAGGAATACATCCGACATTCAAACAGGTACCGCCAAACACTGGATTACCCTCAGGATTCAGCCACTTATCGATACAGGCCGTATTCAAACCTAACTGCGCAGAACGTATGGCAGCATGGTACCCAGCCGGACCACCGCCAATAACAATTACATCGAATTTTGTTGCCATTAAATCATCTCTTTCTATATATCAAGAAGAATTCGAGCGGGTTCTTCGAGAAAGTCTTTGATTGTCACTAGGAAACGAACGGCTTCAGATCCGTCAATCAGTCGGTGGTCGTAGGACAGAGCCAGATACATCATAGGTCGAATCTGAATCTCACCATTAACTACCATGGGGCGTTCCTGAATTTTATGCATACCTAGAATGCCCGTCTGTGGTGGATTCAAAATAGGCGTCGACATGAGCGAACCAAAAACACCGCCGTTGGAGATGGTAAAGGTACCACCAATCATGTCCTCTATAGACAATTTGCCATCCCGGGCCTTAAGTCCGTAGTCTCGCACCTGATCTTCAATCTCTGCTAGGGTAAGACTATCAGCTTCACGGATAACCGGAACCACCAGCCCCCTCGGGGAACTAACTGCAACGCCAATATCTTGGTACCCGTGGTAAACAATATCGTTGCTATCGATTGACGCATTAACTGAAGGAAAACGTTTCAGNGCTTCAATGCTTGCCCTGACAAAGAAGGACATATAGCCAAGTCGGGTACCGTTGTGCGCCTTTTCAAAGGCATCACGATACTGTGCGCGAAGATCCATGATCGCCTGCATATCCACTTCATTNAATGTCGTTAGCATAGCTGCAGTTTGTTGCACATCCACCAGTCGTCGAGCAATACTTGCGCGAAGTCGAGTCATTGGCACTCGTCTTTCTACTCTTTCCCCAGGAACATTTGGTGGCTCAACAAATTGCTGTGTTGCAGTTGAGGTTGTCGCATCCTGTTTCTCAATCGCGGCAACAGCTTTCAAAACGTCTTCTTTNGTAATTCTGCCTCCTTTGCCGCTACCTTGTATGGTTTCAATAGCAATCTGATTTTCTTCCGCCAGCTTCCTCGCTGCNGGATTAGTCAANATTTCCTCCGNTGANGCNGGCTTTTCAGCGACAANCTCGGGTACAGGTGCTTCGGGNTCAGCCGCTGGTGCAGCTTTAGTTGCAGNAGAACCTTCAGAGACCTGACTAGGTTCAAATTCACCCAGCACCTCTTCTGNTAGCACCGTCTCGCCAACTTCTTTGATGATCTTGCGCAGCTTGCCATCTTCGGNGGCAACTACCTCGAGTACGACTTTGTCCGTATCTATATCGACCAATACCTGGTCGCGCTTTACTTCGTCACCAGCCATAACGTGCCAAGCTGCGACTTCTCCATCAGCAATNGACTCGGGGAATACGGGNGTTTTTATCTCGATCATTCTGTCGTCCTAAAGATGAGTCTAATCCAANTCTTCTACATACAACGCTTGGTGTACTAGGGTCTCTTGCTGCCGCACATGAAGCGACATATAGCCTGCTGCAGGCGAAGCAGAGCCTTCTCTTCCCGCATAGTGCAGATAAAGCGATGGGTATCGGCTATGAATAACACGTCTAATATGGTGCTGACTACTATACCAAGCGCCCTGATTCATTGGCTCTTCCTGACACCAAACTGCGATATTCACATTCGGATAACTCGCCAACAACTCAGCCAAGTCTGCCTCGGGAAACGGATACAACTGTTCAACTCGAATGATTGCTACGCTATGCAACTGTTCTTCTCGCCGCTTGGCCAGCAAATCAAAATAAACCTTGCCACTACACAACACCACTCGTGTAATCTTCTGGGGATCGTGTGGATCTATCTCAGGCATCACCGTATTGAAAGATCCATCACACAACTCTTCCATCGTGGAAATAGCTTCTTTATGTCGTAATAAGCTCTTGGGTGTCATGACGATTAGTGGTTTCCGGACTGGTCGAATAGCTTGGCGCCTCAACAGATGGAATATCTGTGCTGGTGTGGTTGGAATACACACTTGGATGTTGTGCTCCGCCGACAATTGCAGATANCGCTCCAGTCGAGCAGATGAATGCTCTGGTCCCTGCCCCTCGTAGCCGTGGGGCAACAACATTGTTAAACCACATAGCCTCGCCCACTTATGCTCACCGCTAGTAATAAACTGGTCAATCACCACCTGAGCACCATTTGCAAAGTCACCGAATTGCGCTTCCCAAATAACAAGCGTACCAGGGCTGGTTTGCGCATAGCCATACTCAAATGCAAGAACAGCCTCCTCTGANAGGAAGGAATCGTAAATCATAAACGAGGGCTGATCCGGTGCGAGGTACTGCAGCGGTATATANCTCCCTCCCTCCTTTTGATCATGGAATACAGCATGACGGTGCGAAAACGTTCCTCGCCCAACATCCTGCCCAGTAAGNCTTATGGCAAATCCNTGCGAGAGCAGACTTGCATAAGCCATCACTTCAGCAAATCCCCAGTTTACGGCTAGCGCGCCCGCTCCCATCTTGTGCCGGTCTTCAGCAATCTTTGCCACTTGGCGCTGCAGCACAAACCCCTCTGGGAATTCATCCATTCGACTGGCCAACTGTTTCATTTCCTTAAGAGAAATAGTCGTATCAGCGGGCGTATCCCAGGAATGTCCAAGATATGGATTCCAGTCTACGTACAAGGATGNATCCGGCTCCTGTAAGTAGTCCCAAGCAACTGCATCACCTGTACCAAGGGCATCGCGATAGCCTTCGATTTGTCGACGAACCTCTTCCTCTTCGATAGCACCTTCCGCAACGATCTTNTCTGAATAGAGATTCATCGTCGTCGNATGGTTCGCGATGGTCTGATACATAATCGGCTGNGTTATTGATGGTTCGTCACCTTCGTTGTGACCGCGTCGCCGATAACACACAATGTCGATCACAACATCTTTTTTAAACTCCATTCTGTAATCTAATGCCAACTGCGACACAAACAAAATCGCTTCCGGATCATCACCATTAACNTGGAAAATNGGTGCGTGCACCATCTTGGCNANTTCACTGCAATAGCGTGTCGATCTGGCATCTTCCTGCTTACTAACGGTATAACCAATCTGGTTATTTATAACGACGTGAATCGTCCCACCCGTGTAAAAGCCTCTGGTCTGAGACATCTGGAAAGTTTCCATGACGACACCCTGCCCTGCGAACGATGCGTCACCATGGACATTAATCGCTAACACCTTATCGCCCATCACATCCTCGCGTCGATCCATTCGCGCACGAACGGAACCGACGATAACCGGTGCCGCAATTTCAAGATGAGAAGGATTAAAACCTAGCGCCAAGTGCATTTCACCACCAGGCGTCATCAAGTTCGANGAGAAACCCTGATGGTATTTGACGTCACCCGAACCAAAACNTGGTTCATAACGCCCTTCAAACTCATCAAACAGGTCTGCGGGGTCTTTGCCAAGTAAATTAACCAACACGTTAATCCGACCTCTATGGGCCATGCCAATAACGGTTTCTTTCACACCAGCGGAGCCAGCTCTATGTATCAATTCAGCCAGACAGGGGATGAACCCCTCTCCTCCCTCAAGGCCGAATCGTTTAGTGCCTGGATATTTCGTGCCAAGATACTTCTCCAGTCCCTCGGCTGCTATCAGGCGATCCAGAAGCCTTCTTTTTACACCATCGCCAAACGAAGGTTGCGAGCGAGCGCTCTCCATACGCTGCTGCACCCACATAATCTCTGCTTCATCGGTGATATGCATGTATTCCGCACCCACCGAACCGCAGTACGTCGCCTCAAGTGCATCGATGATATCCCTAAGTGCGGCATCCTTGCCGTCGAAAAAGAGATTGCCTGCTTGAAACTGTGTGTCGAGGTCTGCTTCTGAAAGATGATGATATGCAAGTTGCAGTTTAGGTACTTCGGGGCTTTCGACCAGTCCAAGTGGGTCGAGATTTGCCTTCAGATGACCACGTCGACGATAACCATTAATCAACTCACTGACAGCAAACTGCTTGCGTTCATAATCAGCACTAATGGTACTGGCTGAAACAGGGGTGACACGAGCCTGATTCTTAGCTAACAGTAGAAAATGATTCTGTATGGTTTTGTGGGATATGTCTGGAGATAGTGTACCTTCCACCAGNGGTAATGTATCAAAATAACTACGCCATTGATCCGGTATATCCGCTGGATCTTCTAGGTACTTTTCATACAGNTCCTCGACGTAGGACGCATTCCCTCCCGAAATATGCCCTGAACGCCACAGGCGCTCCATGATGCTGTCTTCCATAACCTTAGCCTTGGACAGTCNAAAACCAATGATTGTACTGACAATGTCCTAAATCAGCACCAACTTTAGAACTCTGACCAGAACAGGTCAGATAATATGCAAGCCAAATGAATGACCCTATATTATTCGCTTTAGCAACATATTCCTGATATGGCCAATTGCACGGGTTGGGTTAAGCCCCTTGGGACAAACACTGACGCAGTTCATGATGCCTCGACAGCGAAAGACGCTGAACGGATCTTCCAAGTCTGCGAGTCGTTCTTCGGTTGCTGTGTCTCTGCTATCAGCTAGAAACCGATAAGCTTGCAGCAACCCAGCGGGGCCAACAAATTTATCAGGGTTCCACCAGAAAGACGGGCATGAGGTCGAACAACAGGCACATAAGATGCACTCATACAGACCATCGAGCTTTTCTCGATCTTCGGGTGACTGCAGGCGCTCTTGGGTTGGAGGGGTTTCGTCATTGATCAAATAAGGCTTGATCTTTTCGTATTGGTCGTAGAACTGACTCATATCTACGACAAGGTCCCTAATCACTGGCAAACCTGGCAGCGGCCTCACGGTAAGCTTGTCTCCTTTCACCACCTCTGACAAGGGCGTAGTGCACGCCAAACCATTCTTACCATTCATATTAACACCATCAGAACCACACACTCCTTCGCGGCATGAACGGCGATAACTTATGGTCGCATCTGATTCCTTAAGCAACTCTAATACATCCAACACCATCAGGTCACGGTTCCCTGGGATTTCCAAGGTGAAATCCTGCATATAAGGTTCTACATCCTGTTCCGGGTTGTATCGATAAACACTGACTAACATTGGTTTCCTAGTAGGTTCTCTCAGTTGGTTCAAACGGATCTAAGCCTTTGGGCGAAAAGTTTACTTCGCGTTTACGCAATTGCCGGCTCTGCGGATCATATATCGAATGCGCAAGCCAATTCTCATCATCGCGATCCTGATAGTCTTCCCTCGCGTGAGCACCTCGTGACTCCTTTCTTCCTTCCGCGCATATAGCAGTCGCCTCGGCAATCTCAAGCAGGTTTTCAAGCTCCAGTGCCTCAAACCGCGCTGTATTAAATGCCTTACTCTTATCTGGCAGGCTGGCCTTGCTGATGCGTTCCCGAAGTTCCGCCAACTTCTCAATACCCGCACGCATGGTCGCTTCCTTTCGGAATACACCAAAATTGAGCTGCATACAGCTTTGTAACTCGCGTTTCAGGCCTGCAACCCCTTCTCCCGAAGCTGATTCATTCCAGCGATTCAACCGCTGCAATGCAACGTCGATGTCATCCTCGGTCGCGTTCTGCAAATCAACGCCTGATGCTAATACGTCGGTGATGTATATCCCTGCTGAGCGGCCAAAAACAACGAGGTCCAACAGAGAATTACCTCCCAGTCGGTTAGCGCCATGTACCGAAACACATGCTGCCTCACCAACAGCATAGAGTCCCTCGACAACTCGATCGTTACCGGATTCATCGACCATAAGGCCTTGTCCATGAACGTTGGTTGGCAGCCCACCCATCATATAGTGACAGGTAGGGACCACGGGAATAGGCTCTTTGACAGGATCTACATGTGCAAAAGTCTTTGATAATTCGGTGATGCCAGGCAGTCTGGAATGCAGGATATCTTCACCCAAATGATCCAGTTTTAAAAAGACGTGATCACCATTCNCTCCAGCACCGCGACCCTCAAGAATCTCCAGTACCATGCTNCGAGCCACAACATCTCTACCCGCCAAGTCCTTAGCGTTCGGAGCGTAACGCTCCATAAAGCGCTCACCATCTTTGTTAATAAGATAACCGCCCTCTCCCCTACAGCCTTCTGTGACTAATACTCCCGCACCGGCGATCCCAGTCGGGTGAAATTGCCACATTTCCATGTCCTGAACCTGGAATCCAGCACGCAGAGCCATCCCAGTTCCGTCGCCTGTATTCATCAGAGCATTAGTAGTGGATTGGTAGATTCTTCCTGCGCCACCAGTCGCGAGTACCGTTGCTTTTGACTTGATGTAGTGAATCTCACCCGTCTCCATACAAATGGCAGTAACACCGACGACGGCACCCTTAAAATTTTTAACCAGGTCCACCGCAAACCACTCGCTGAAAAATACGGTGCCGGCTTTTAGATTCCCCTGATAAAGGGTATGCAATAACGCATGACCCGTGCGATCAGCTGCGGCGCAGGTTCGAGCAGCCTGACCGCCCTTACCAAAATCCTTCGATTGACCACCGAACGGCCGCTGATAGATGCGTCCGTTTTCTTTACGGGAGAATGGCAGTCCCATATGCTCGAGCTCATATACTGCCTCGGGACCAACACTGCACATATACTCAATTGCATCCTGATCACCGATGTAATCAGAGCCCTTTACTGTGTCATACATATGCCAGCGCCAGTCATCGTTAGGGTCTTCGCTGGCAATTGCGCAGGTAATACCACCCTGCGCAGACACNGTATGGGATCTTGTAGGAAACACCTTGGAAAGCACCGCGGTTTTNTAGCCTGATTGCGCAAGCTGCAGTCCAGAGCGCATCCCCGCACCACCACCGCCGACGATGATTGCATCAAATTCAAGTACTGGAACACTACTCATGGGCTTCCCCACAGAATTTTTACTCCCCAGAAAAAATAGATCAACAGAATCAAAATACACACAATTTGATACACATAACGCAAGGTATCTGAACCTTCCCCAAGCGTTCTACTGCGCAAGTAGTCTGATCCAATGGTCCACATACCAACCCAGGCGTGAGCACATGTTGCTAATAACGTAATTAGTGTAAACACTTGCATCCAGGTACTCGAAAACAGCTCTCGCCAAGTGGCGTAAGTCACTTCACCAGCAAGAAGTATCCAGCCCAGTAATATAAATGTGTAGAGAGCAACCACAATTGCTGACACCCGTTGAATTAACCAATCAGATACGCCACTTCTATTTATTAAACTTGTAACCTGCGTGCCCATTAGCTGAACACCCAGAGAGCGGAAAGGAAAATAAGAATAGCTGAGGCCAGAAAGACCAGCTTCGATGCAAACGCACCACCTTCGATAGTTTCACCCACGCCCATATCCATGAATAGATGTTTGATTCCTGCCACAAGATGGAACGACAGGGCCGACAACAGACCAACAGTAATCAGCATACCAAGAGGTGATTTAATTCCCGCGATTACGCTGTTGAAACCCTGCTCTGACGACAATGAAAGCTGCAAGGCATACAACATAAATGCTATTCCAACGAAAAGCATAGCGCCTGCTATTCTATGAGTGATCGATGAAATCGCGGTAATCGGAAAACGGAAAACAAGGAGATCTGAAATACCCACATTGATGGGTCTTTTGTCATTCTTCACGCTGTTTTTCTCGGCTTGCCTTGTCAATCTTAGCCTGACCCATCATAGATATATTGTCTTTAAAAAACAAACAAGAAAGCAATCCACTTGCTACCCACAAAGCTTTACAAGCCAAGGTTGTTTTGCTTACATGTAGTGACCTGCTGGCATGGAAACACTGACGAGTTGCGCCAGATTAGCAAAAGAACATGCCCAGTACTGGAGTCACCTTTATGACACAAAAAGTTCAAATTACGATCGACGGAAAAACGGTGGACCTTCCGGTTCTTGAAGCAAACGAAGGATTAAACGTCGTTGACGTACGAGGGCTCATTGGCGAAGGCATCTTCACTTATGATCCAGGCTTTTTATCGACCGCCAGTTGCGACTCTTCAGTAACCTATATCGACGGCGATGCTGGTATCCTCCTTTACCGTGGCTATCCGATTGAACAACTGGCTGCGAACTCAAGTCATCTGGAGGTTTGTTACCTGCTGTTAAACGGCGAACTCCCTACCAAGTCTGAGCTTGACGACTTTGAGAAAGAAATCCGTTCTCGCATGGACGTAGACGAGCATTTTCAGGTTATTTTTGATGGCTTTACGGAAGATTCTCACCCGATGTCCATGATTTGCGCCGCTGTAGCCGGGCTAGCCTCCCTCTACCACGATGGACTGGATATATACGATGCAGACCACCGGCGCGAAGCAGCATTGAACCTGATCGCCAAAATTCCGACCTTAGCCGCAATGACTTACAAGAAGTCATTAGGCGAAGCATTTGTAAAGCCCGACCCAAGTCTTAACTACGCTGAGAATTTTCTAAACATGTGTTTTGGCACTAAGAATAAAGCTCCTAATGTAAGCCCAACACTGGCCAGGGCAATGGATAGAATTTTTATTCTGCATGCTGACCATGAGCAAAACGCATCGACTTCGACTGTTAGACTAGCCGGATCTACCGAAGCAAACCCTTATGCAGCAATGGCTGCAGGGATTGCCGCACTTTGGGGACCATCACACGGTGGTGCCAACGAAGCAGTACTCGACATGCTGAATGAAATTGGTGACGAGTCTCGCATTGAAGAGTACGTTGCCAAGGCAAAGGATCCAGATGACTCTTTTAGGCTGATGGGATTTGGTCATCGCGTTTACAAAAATTTTGATCCACGAGCCACCGTAATGCAGGAAAGCTGTCACGCGGTACTGGACGAGCTAGGTTTGAAAGACCCTTTGCTTAAAGTTGCAAAACAATTGGAAACGATCGCCAGAGAGCAGGATTACTTTATTCAACGTCGTCTCTACCCCAACGTTGATTTCTACTCTGGTATCACATTCAAAGCGATTGGTATTCCCGTCAAAATGTTTACTGTACTATTCACCCTCGGTCGAATGCCTGGCTGGATTACCCACTGGAATGAAATGCTTTCCGGTGGATTCAAGATTGGTCGTCCCCGGCAACTCTACCTGGGGCCAAGTGCAAGAGACTACACTGATATTAACCAACGCTAAGGCAATCCATGAATATTTCTGCCTCGATTGAAACCGGCAAGGGGACAATCAACATTTCTCTTTTTCCCGACAAAGCACCGACCACCGTCGCCAGCTTTGTAAACCTAGCGAACAAGAAATTTTACGACGGGCTGAATTTTCATCGTGTTATTGACCAATTCATGATTCAGGGAGGATGCCCTCTAGGAACAGGTACAGGTGGACCTGGCTATCGGTTCGAAGATGAATTCGATATATCACTGCGACACGATCAACCCGGAAAGCTATCAATGGCAAATGCAGGGCCTGGTACCAATGGTAGTCAGTTCTTTATCACTCACGTGCCTACGCCTCACCTTGATGACGCGCATTCTATTTTTGGCGCAGTGGACAGCCAGTCTGACCAGGACGTGGTTGACAGCATTGTCCAAGGTGATCAGATTATCGGCATACAGATAAGTGGTGACGTCGATGAACTTCTGGCTGCCCAGTCGGCACGCCTCGAAGAATGGAATGAGGCAATTAGCAGCAACTTTCCTAATCTGAGCAGTTGACTAAAATTTAAAGTTGATAGGGTCTTTTCGCTTGGCACAGAGACAACCTGCTCGCATACTTGGACTTTGTTCCTNCCATATGCAAAATCTCNTTGATTGAATTGAATCCGGCACTACCGATGCAGGCCCTNGTGATGGCGCTATGAGAATGCTNCTGTCGTCCTGCTACCGACCTTTNAATTCTGCGGGTCGTTTTTCCATAAACGCACGACGCCCTTCTTTATAGTCCTCACTGTCAAAACACTGATTTACCATGGCCTCGATCGCTTCGAGGTTCCTTTGAGATGGTTCTTTCATCACCTCATTTATAGCCGCCTTACTCGTCTTGACGGTCAATGGTGCATTNNCTGCAATNGTAGCGGCATANGCTTTGACCCGATTCTCCAGNTCATCTTTTTCCACAACGAAGTTTATCAGCCCCATGTGTAACGCTTCGTTAGCATCCATAAATCTCGCAGTAAACATGATATCTTTGGCATTTGCAGGACCAACAATATTACANAGTCTTTCAAGACCACCGTACTCATACCCTAGCCCAAGNTTAGCCGCAGGAATCCCAAACTTAGAGTCCGGCGTAGCGATTCTAATATCCGCACCTAGCGCTGTTGCCAATCCCCCACCAATACAGTACCCNTGGATCATCGCTAATAACGGCTTNTCCAGTCNGGATATCCAGTGGNTAGCGTCGNCTGATGCCTTGCCATACTCTTTTTTTTGCTCTGCGTTGCTTCGCTTTGAATCAAATTCAGAGATGTCCGCGCCAGATACGAACGCTTTCTCACCGGCGCCCTTCATCACAACCACTCTGACATCGTCGTCTTTGTGAAACGCTTCCATAATGACAGCGACCCCTTGCCACATCTCGAGTGAAATGGCGTTGTGACGTGCAGGATTGTTAAAAGTCATCCAGCCAATACCGTCACTGACACTAGCAAGCATTTTCTCAGTCTCTAGCTCTATAGTCGCCATCAGATTANTTGTTCCTTTCTTAGAGAATCGATTTCTTCTTTCGAGAAGCCCATTTCCGTTAGTATCTCGATAGTGTGTTCGCCAAGCTCAGGGCCCGGGCGATCAAACCTTTCAGCTGGCTCAAATGCGCTCAGATTAATCGGCGAACGAATAAGATTGAATTCTCCCAATGTCTCATGAGAAACGGGGCGCTCCATCTTTAGGTGCTTCGCCTGCTCATCTTCATATGCCTGGCCCACATCATAAATCGGACCACAGGGACAACCCACTAAATTCAATCTTTCTACCAATTCAGCGGTCGGTATCTTACTGGTAAGAGAATTGACTGCCTCCCAACATTCCTGCCGATGCTTGAGTCGTCCACCAAACGAGCTGAAGCGTTCATCTTCTGCAAGTTCCGGCGCCTCCATCACTTCGCAGAATGCTTTGAACATCTTTGGTGAACTCGCTGCCAGNTTTACCTTGCCATCTGCAGCATCGAACACACCCATTGGTGAATTAGTCGGATGATTGTTACCTTCCTGAGGCGGCACCTCGCGATTCATCGTATAGCGAGCACCCTGGAAGTCAATTTTGCACAGCATGGCTTCAAGCAGCGAGGTATGAACCCACTGTCCTTCTCCTGTTTGCTCGCGATGCAGTAGGGCAAGCAATATCCCCTGTCCGAGGAACATACCAGCAGAGGTATCACTAACGGCAATACCTACTCGCATCGGTCCACGACCCGGTTCACCGGTAATTGACATCAAACCGCTGGTTCCCTGGACTATCTGATCGACACCCGGCCGCTTACTGTAAGGCCCTGTCTGTCCAAANCCGGAAATACTGGCATAAATAATGGCGGGATTGACCTTCTTCATTGATTCGTAGTCGACGCCAAGGCGATACTTAACCTCCATCCGAAAGTTTTCGACNATAATNTCGGCTTTCTGCGCAAGCCGCATAAAAAGCTTTTTTCCCCGTGCAGATTTCAAATTGATCGTAATAGCCCTCTTATTACGATGCAGGTTTTGAGAATCTGGTGTGTTTCGATCTTTGGAGAATCCCGACTCCGGAGAATCGGGGTCTTGGGGAGGCTCTATCCGTATGACGTTCGCACCCCAGTCTGCGAGCAGCCTAACGGCTGTAGGCCCTGCCCTTGCCAGTGTAAGNTCGAGCACCGTGTACTTCGACANAGGCAATGACTGCGTCATTAGTTTTCCAGNATAGCTCTTAGTTCGATAGCAACTTCGCTGAGTTTTGCTTGTAACGCACGTGTGTTTTTGGGGCCCATTCGAATCATCTGCTTTTGTGCTGCACTTAACGCTTCAAGTCTGGGATTGGCGAACTCATACATCACGACGGGCTGGGTCAACATGATAGGGTCNTCGATGACAGGAGTTTCCAGTANCCTTCCGATAGCTCGAAATATCACATCATTAAAGCTCTGTTCCGGATAGCCTAGCTCATCNAATGCCTCCTGAAATAAAGGACGCAAAAGCTCATAGAGCTCAGCTGCCCTTCTCGTATCGATTGAAATAATCACTTCAGTGAATATGTTGTAGCGAGAATAGGAAGCCGNGTCCAAAAGGAATATCTTTTCTGACATCTTTTTAACAGTAAAAGGGCCTTCCGGNNTCAGCACCCTGGCGGGTCCACGAGCAACGCGACCGTTAGCAACATTGTCAGTAAANACCACGAACTTACGAATGAGTTCATTAGGGGATAGCCAGAAGTTGATACCCTCGTGACGCGTAAGGCTGACCGCACCATCTCTGATTAACTGATCGCTATCATCCAAACGGGGAAGCACAAATGAAGGCGGTTCCGGCTCAACCCTTTCAAGTTCGAGCTCTGGTTCGGACTCTGGTTCCGGCTCTGGTTCCGGCTCTGGTTCGGACTCTGGCACAGGCGGCGGTGACACTGGATCAGGTTCCGAGATAGTAATTGGCTCGGAAACTACTACTGCCTCTTCTTCCGGCTGAACAAGCGTATAGATGATAAACCCTACTATAATTAGGCCTACTATGATCACAGCTGCTATAACGGGTTTATTTTCGGACATAGCTTCTTCTCTATTAACCATCGCTGCAAGACATTCTCTGGGTATGAGCGCCGCAGAACAATAGCTTGGCCATAGATTCCACTATTATTCCACCATTATTTAAGAAGTTATGCTACCCACGACCATTATCTCCTCTTCCGTGATAATTCCAGTAATGAGACTAGCCGGTGTAACGTCAAAGGCGGGATTTCTTACATCTGCACCCTCTGGGGCAATGGCAACACCGCCTAGCTGAGTTACCTCTTGCGCAGCTCGCTCTTCTATCACAATGTCGGCACCTGTCGCAGTATCCGAATCCAACGTTGACGTCGGACAAGCAACATAGAACGGAATATCAAAGTATTGGCACAAAACGGCAAGGTTAAGTGTGCCAATTTTATTTGCCGCATCGCCATTTGCTGCAATACGGTCCGCCCCCACTAACACCAAATCAATCTTACCCTGTGACATCAGGTGCGCTGCCATGTTATCTGTGAGTAACGTGCAATCAACACCCGCGCGCATCAGCTCATACATCGTTAGACGCGCACCCTGAAGTAGAGGACGTGTTTCATCAACGTATACATGGATATCCAGATTACGTTCTTTTGCGCAATAAATAGGGGCAAGGGCAGTGCCTAACTCCGAGACAGCTAACGCACCTGCATTACAGTGGGTAAGGATATTCATGCCATGATCGATCAGTGAAACTCCATGCTCACCAATACGACCACAAGCAACCCGGTCTTCTTCATGAATAGTCACAGCTTCCCGCTCTAGTAACTCAAGAATATCACCGGGGCCAGAGGTGTCTATAATCTTAAGTATCCTATCCACTGCCCAGGATAAGTTAACCGCAGTAGGTCTTGCGTTTACGAGATATTCCGCCCGTTTGGTGAGTTCATCTTTAAGGGAGTAACCATCTTCAAGACCAAGCAACATGCCATAAGCCGCCGCAATTCCAATAGCAGGCGCGCCACGGACCGCAAGCGTTGTGATTGCCTCATGAACGTCTTCGATAGACTTACATACTAGGATGCGTTCTTCATGGGGCAAAACACGTTGATCGAGGATATGTAACTCGCCGGTTTGCCACCATAGTGGCTTGGGTAACGAGTTCAGGATCTATTTCCTAGGCACGAAGGTCCATGACCATCTTCGCTCTTGTCTCGGCATCGACAAATGCGAACGACCCATCTGTTCGAGCGATAAAGTCACCGTAACGTTTTTTAAGTTCCGGGACGATAATATCAGGCTCACCCATGATGCCGAACGTATTAAGCATCTCGTCAGTAATTAGTTCGCCCATTTCCTCCCACTTGCCCTGTTTTGACATGGCATTTAACTCTGGCTGCAGATCTCCCCAGCCATGAACTCCCAGCACATTCTTGTATGCAGGCGTTGATCCGTAGAAGGAAATTCTGTTTTTAGCTGCCTTCTTGCTCGCTTCAAAGGTTTCTTCGTCATTGCCTGAAATAATGAAAGGTGAGTACATGATTTTGAAGTCATCGCGAGTACGACCAGACTTAGCTAGACCCTTGTCTATTGCCGGTAGTGTTACCTCACGGATGTACTTCTCGTTGGTAAAGGTATGCAGAATAATTCCATCAGCTACCTCACCACTGACTTGGGTCATTACCGGGCCGACGGCCGCAAGCATGACTTTGGGTGGACCATATTCTGTATCTTCCGGGGTAAACGCTGGGGTCATCAAGGTATGCGAGTAGTACTCGCCCTCATAGCGCAGCGGCTCTCCTTCGTACCAGTTAGCCCAAATGGCACGCATCGCCTGGACTAGCTCACGCATCTGGCGCGCCGGCGCATCGGAGAACGGCATGCTGAAACGCTTAGTGATGTGTGCTCGGATCTGTGAACCAAGACCCAGTGTAAAACGTCCTTTCGAGTATGCGTTGAGATCGTGTGCCATATTGGCAAGGTTCATTGGACTGCGGGCAAACGCCACTGCAATACCGGTGTGTAACTCGATATTTTTTGAGTGCTCAGCTGCTAGAAGCAGCGGAAAAAAGGGGTCATGAGCCAGTTCCGCCGTAGCGACACCATCATAGCCCAGCTCTTCCAGGCCTCTGATATCCTCAGGAATTTCCTGCCAGTTCGCCGACAGATTGCCATCTACCTTCATTCTACACTCCACTTATTTTTTCTTGCTGGAATTCAGCTCTTCAACAAATTCGGTATGGCTCATCAGGGCGTAGTGATATGCCTCGATCAAGGCATTCCAACTGGCCTCGATGATGTCCTCATTGACACCAACTGTACTGAACGTTTCTCCCTCGAAACTATGCTCGATAAGGACACGCACCTTTGCTGCGGTCTCTTGTGAATTATTAATCACCTTAACACTATAGTCGGTCAGGTGAAGAGCACCGATAACTGGATATTCATCACCCAGCGCCTTCTGCAATGCCTTGTTAAGCGCGTCGATAGGACCGTACCCTTCAGCAGCGGTAAGCGATCTGGTATCACCAACAAGTACTTTTACCGATGCTTCTATCAACCCATCGCTATCATCTCCAACAACCGGTTGATCTTCATTNCTCGGGGAATAAATACGATAGTAGATCGGTTGGAACACAGGATTGTACTGACCCACATGACGTCTAACGACGAGATCAAAACTCCCATCGGCATTCTCATAGGAATAACCCGTGTGCTCTTTATCCTGAATTTCCTCAAGGATAGCCCGAGCCGTCCCGGTATCCTCTAGTTCCGGATATCGATTCGCCAGTTTCGCACGAAGATTAGAACCACCCGACAGTTCGCTGATTAATACCTTGCGTGAATTACCGATGACATCCGGGTTTATGTGCTCNTAGGTTTCCGGGTTCTTCTGCACAGCACTCACATGCACCCCACCCTTATGGGCAAAAGCAGATGGGCCCACAAAGGGCTGCCCACGAGGACCTTCCATACCCAGATGCTCCCACACCTTGCGGGACACGTTGGTCAGACCTTTGATCTGGCCATCCGGTAAGCACCGGTATCCGAGCTTTAACTCCAGATTGCCAAGTACGGTGGTCAAATCAACATTGCCGCAGCGTTCACCAATACCGTTGATGGAGCCCTGCACCTGAACTGCACCCTCTTCGATCGCTCGTAGGGTATTGGCAACCGCGAGACCACCATCGTTATGAACGTGTATTCCTACATTAATACCGTCTACAGATTGCTTAAGATCCTTCATCGCTGCTGCTATTTCATGCGGCAGCACGCCACCATTGGTATCGCACAAAATGACTCGCTCCGCACCACCATCGACTGCAGCTTGCACCGTGGCAATTGCATATCCAGGATCACTCTTGTAGCCATCAAAGAAATGTTCCGCATCATAAAACACGGGCTTCTGCGTACTTTTCGCCAGGTATCCCACTGACCCCGCTATCATCTCCAAATTGCGGTCCGGTGTAGCGCCAATCGTTTCGACGTGAAGATCCCAGGACTTACCAAATATGCAGGTGAGATCTGCTTCCGCGTCAATCAGCTTAGCGAGGAAAAAATCGTCTTCCGGCTCAGTATCAACACGATGTGTAGATCCGAACGCACTGATTTTCAATGATTTAAGCTCGAGATCCTTCACCTTGATAAAGAAGTCAACATCCTTAGGATTGGAGCCTGGCCATCCACCTTCAACGTAATCAACGCCGAGTTCATCGAGTGCAACGGTAATATCTAGCTTGTCCTGAAGACTTAAGTTTACGCCNTCACCCTGGGTACCATCACGCAGCGTAGTGTCGTATATCTCTATTTTCTTCATGCGTAACCGAGCTTTTCCGCGACAGCGTTAACGTCGTCTTGTGCCGCAAGCAGNGTATCGAGCGGGTCGTAGGTCGCGTCAAGAAAAGCTTCGCGTGCGCTGTCTTTCATATAGATAGGGAATATTTTGTTGGCGCATACCAGCTGTAGTTGCTCAATATCGATCATGATATCGAGGAATGGATCCTGCTCTATAAGATTAGATAACTCCAGCCGATTCTCAGAATCCATCACCACACATGGTATNCCCAGGGTTGTACAGTTGCCGTGAAAGATCTCGGCGAATGATCCGGCAATAACCACTTTCAGACCAAATCGCATAATAGCTTGCGGCGCATGCTCACGAGACGATCCACAACCAAAGTTGTCATCCGAGATTAGAACTTCGGCGCCTGCNAACCTGGGATCNTCGAGCACGTGCCCCTTGGGGTTGCCATCCTCATCAAAGCGAACGTCATAGAACAGTGCAGGACCTAACTCNTCAAAAGTGACGCAAGTCAGATAGCGCGCGGGGATAATCCGGTCGGTATCAATATCGTTACCTGCAACGTAGACACCTCGACCATTTACCTTACCTATGCGCACACCGCTCATGCTTCACCTCCTTCAAGATTGAATACTTCTCTCGCGTCAGCTACCTGTCCTTCTATCGCTGCCGCTGCGACCATCACAGGACTCATCAAAATTGTCCTGCCGGTTGGAGACCCCTGGCGACCAATAAAATTTCTGTTTGAACTGGACGCGCACACTTCATCGCCAACTAACTTATCAGGATTCATTGCCAGACACATAGAACAGCCAGGGAGGCGCCATTCAAAGCCAGCGGCCTCAAAAACTTCATGCAACCCCAGTTCCCGTGCTTCCTTATCGACTTTTTCCGACCCGGGTACTGCAATAGCACGCACGTTGTTTGCAACCTTTTTTCCTTCAATAACTGCNGCAACACTTTTGAAATCACTTAGTCGGCCATTGGTACAACTACCGATAAAGGCGACATCGATCTTCGTCCCCTTAATAGGCTGGTTTGCATCCAAACGCATATAATCCAATGCATCGGTGATCAGGCTCTTCTCAAGACCCTCGACTTTGTCTGGATCGGGNACTTTTTCGTCAATTGATAACGCCTGTCCCGGCGTGACACCCCAGGTAACGGTGGGTTTAATATCACTAGCCATGATAATCACCACGTCGTCATAGTCCGCATCAGTATCGCTAGCATACAAGCGCCACCTGGACACCGCTTCATCGTAGTCTGCATCGGTCGGTACCCGTTCACGTCCCTTAAGATATTCGAATGTGGTGTCATCCGGATTTACGTAACCACAACGCGCACCACCTTCAATGCTCATGTTGCAAAGCGTCATNCGCTCTTCCATNGACATGTTGTCNATNACTGANCCAGCGTACTCGTAGGCNAAACCAACACCACCATTAACACCGAGTGTACGGATGATATGCAGAATGACATCCTTTGCGGTAACACCAGTCTCCAAGNTNCCNTCCACACTGATGCGACGTACTTTCANGGGATCCATAACCAGCGTCTGGCTNGCCAGAACATCACGAACCTGACTAGTACCTATACCAAGGGAAATACNACCNAACGCCCCATGNGTNGANGTGTGNGAATCACCGCAGCATATGGTCATGCCGGGCTGGGTCAAACCAAGTTCCGGTCCCACCACATGAACAATACCCTGAGCACCGGATTCCGGTGCAAANAACTCGATACCATGTTCCTCGGTCGCTAAACTGAGTACCTGAATCATCTTTTCAGCCATATGATCGGCCAGCGGACGCACCTGGCTATCCGTCGGGATAATGTGATCCACGGTCGCAAAGGTGCGTTTTGGAAACGCCACCTTCAGATTCTTGTCCTTGAGCATGCCAAAAGCCTGAGGACTCGTGACCTCATGAATCAAATGTAGCGCCATGAATACCTGGTATTGACCCGTATCCAACTGCCTCACTGCATGATCATCCCAGACCTTTTGGTAAAGGTTTCTTCCCACAAAAATTCTGCCAGTTGTAAAGGACCGGCGATTTTAGCACGAAAGTATCGGTTCAGCGCCCTAAATACGCGCCGTTCACCGATACGCTATAGTAGCCTTCCTCTATGGTCCGAGACTGCTGACAGTAGCAATGAACAAGTCTTCACCTGATTCTNATTTACTGATAGCTGACACAATTCTGTTTGTACACGTCGCGTTTGCCGCATTTGTCGTTCTCGGGCTTGNACTAATTCTCGCTGGTAAGGTTTTTGACTGGTCGTGGGTTCGAAACTGCTGTTTCCGAATCATCCATGCACTCTCGATCTGTATTGTCGTCATTCAGGCCTGGTTGGGCGTCATCTGTCCTCTTACAACCTGGGAGATGGCGTTTCGATCCCGTGCCGGTGATGCCGTTTATTCAAGCACCTTCATTTCACACTGGCTTCAGACAATCTTGTATTACGATGCGCCGCCCTGGGTCTTCGTGGTTTGTTACACCGTGTTTGCCGCTCTTGCACTGGCAAGCTGGGTTTGGGTTCGGCCGCGATGAGACAACCCTCACTTCTCGCTAACTGCTGAGGCCACAGGTTAAAGGACTCGTTAAAGCTTTACTAAACGCGTAACTTTCAAAGGTCTGTTGGTAACCCACTCGAGTCCCCTTTTCATGGAAGAATTGGAGTGCGGATTCACATCTGCTGGTGATAGATGCTCATCAATGATGTAAAGAAAGCCAGCAGACGTTCCCTCATGTCTTATCTCGCTGTAATCTTCCAAACTTACGATAGTTGGTTTTCGACCGAACACCTCTGCCAACACTCTACAGGGAGTGATCGTTCTTCCGCGACGAAATTCCACCGTCTCGACAGGGAATCCATGGAACCATTCGATTACCTTTTCTGTTGTTATAGGGGGGCTGACGAAACCTTAGACATATACATCCCCGGTATGTTTCGGTCTCATTGTCGATACTTTAACTACCTAAAACTGCCAAATATAGGAGTCGCTCAGGTCGATAGTTGAACTGATCGAGACATGGAACAATATCGAACGCTACACCATAGGTACACGATTGAATCCAAGATGATAAAGTGAGCTCTGATCATTTTAAATAGAGGACAGCAGATGAAAGTAGCATTGACCGTCGTGCTACTGGTTATATGCCGGCCATCTTGGGCAGAACAATCTGCACATGAACTGACGGTTTATAAGACACCAANCTGTGGATGTTGTGGCAAGTGGGTAGACCATCTGAATGATAGTGGCTATTCTACTTCAGTAGTGACAGCTANCGATCTCAGCGATATAAAGCTGAAACACGGTGTCCATCCGAGGCTACAATCATGTCATACAGCAGTGAATAGCGATGGGTATGTTTTTGAAGGACACATCCCAGCCTTGGTTGTNGATGCATTTTTGAAGGAACCACCGGAAGATGCGATTGGCCTAACGGTCCCCGGTATGCCGGTAGGGAGCCCTGGAATGGAAATGGGAAATCAGTTTCAGCCATACGATGTGCTGATGATTAAACGGGATGNTTCGGTAGGAACTTACGCNACAATCAGCCGCCCTGGACAACAGTACTTGTCTGAAACGACGACGGTAGATTAGCCATACTTTCACCCTGAATCCGGTTTCCCTGTTCTAACGCGTCTAAGACAGTTACAGGAAAAACAAGTAAGCCGCGATGGAGCACGACAAAAATTTCAATGGTTCGATTGCGCGAACGACAAAAGATTCAACCGCATCCTGGACTTCAAACGCCACCTCGTTAAAACGATCACCCAACATCGTTATGGTTGTACTCGATGATATCGGTTACTCCCAACTTGGCTGTTATGGCTCAGATATCAGTACGCCGGCATTAGACAGCCTTGCAACTGACGGACTTCGGTACGCTAACTTCCACGTCACACCGCTATGCTCTCCTACCCGGGCATGTCTACTTACCGGTAGAAACCATCACAGCGTTGGCGTTGGTCGCGTGGTCGAGAGTACCAACGGCTATCCTAATACCCGAGGCTTCGTTTCACGTGAAGCCGCCAATCTGGCAGAGATTCTAAGGCCTCAGGGCTACCAGACTCTGGCGGCAGGCAAATGGCACCTGGCCTCCTGCGACGAGACAAGTCCTGCCGGACCCTACGATCATTGGCCCCTGCAGCGCGGCTTTGATCGATTCTATGGCTTCCTTGCTGGTGAGACTAATCAGTGGAACCCTGAGCTCATTATGGGTAACGAGAGAATAGAGCAGCCCTCTAAAGACGGCTATCATTTATCAGAAGGAATCGTCGATGAATCATGCAGGTGGCTAAGGCAGCTGGCATCAGC
The DNA here is from genome assembly GCA_002712135.1 of Gammaproteobacteria bacterium. GTDB lineage: Bacteria > Pseudomonadota > Gammaproteobacteria > Pseudomonadales > Azotimanducaceae > UBA7455. The sequence goes on along the minus strand of PASO01000004.1, from coordinate 92,264 downwards.
AGATCCCGATAAACCTTTCTTTTTATACGCAGCGTTTGCCGCTGGACATTCACCCCATCACGTACCCAAGTCGTTCGCCGACAAATACCAGGGTATGTTTGACGATGGATGGGATGCGGCCCGAGACCGAATTCTTGCGCGCCAGAAGGCATCGGGTTTGTTACCCAAAGACCAACGCCTTGCTCCTCGCAATCCCGGCGTTCAAGTCTGGGATAAACTGAGCGGTGAAGAGAAAAAAGTCTGTGCTCGATTCGAGGAAGTGTTCGCCGGATTTATGGAACATTGCGACGTACAGATTGCCCGTTTGCTTGCACAGTTAGATGCGTTAGGTAAACGAGACGACACCATCGTCATTGCCATGTCTGACAACGGCGCCACGGCTCTCGGCGGCCCTCTGGGCAGCTATGATCATCAGCGCGCGCGCGGTGGGATCAGACCCACAGTCAAGGAAAACCTGGCCCGACTGGACGACCTCGGCGGTCCGGATAACTACGGTATCTACCCCTTTGGCTGGGCCATGGCCGGCAACACGCCGTTCAAGCGTTATAAAGGAAATACCTATGCCGGTGGCATTCGTGCACCATTGATAATCCGTTGGCCCGCAGGCATCAAAGAAAAAGGCAAAACTCGCCGCCAGTTTTATCATGCGGTGGATGTGACACCAACGCTACTCGATCTGATCGGTCTCCCCCTGCCCGAACAGGTCAATGGCATCGAGCAAATGCCGCTCCACGGCACCTCTATGGCAAATACGTTAAACGACAACGAGGCCGATACCCGAAAGAAGGTTCAATACTTTGAAACAACCGGGCATCGCGCAATCTGGCATGAAGGCTGGAAGGCCGTGACCTTCCACACCAGAGGTGATGATTTTGAAACCGAGCAATGGGAGCTCTACCACCTTGATGAAGACATGGCGGAGATAGACAACCTTGCAGAGCAACATCCCGAAAGACTAAAGGAGATGATAGAGCTCTGGTGGCAGGAAGCCGAACAGCACGGCGTACTGCCACTGGATGACATGAGTGGAATTAACGGTGCTGGCTGGTGGCCGGAACCCAAGAACCACTGGGTGCTTTACCAGGATGCGGTGCTCCCCCACCACTTCAAAGCTGGGCCGAGGCTCCTTGGCGTATCGCATCGCATTACAGCCCGAGTAGAGCGTGCGACAAACGAAAAAGGCGTCATTATCTCGGATGGTGGTCGTTTTGGGGGTTGGAGCCTGTTTATTCAAGACAATCAATTGCACTACGCAGTCAATCTCTATGGTGATTGCGGGCGTGCAACTGCAACAAAGGAAATTCCCTTAGGTAAGACGACTGTGCGAATTGACGTATTAAAGACCGGGGACCAGGAAGGAAGAGTACGCTTCTATATTGATGATCAACCTGCTGGCGAAGAAACGCTCACTCAATTTCACAAGTACAACTTTACCAACGAGCCACTTGAGGTGGGACGGGACAGCCAGACACCGGTAGACAGTAGCTACACATCACCCAACGTTTTTACGGGGAAGATCGTTGATGTTGTTATCGACGCTGTCGGAGAAGATGTGGTCGATCAAAATAAAGCGCTGGAAGAACTTATGGGCAGTCAGTAGTCCTTACCTTATTATCTTAGGTTGTCAAATTTGCCAAATTTTACGCTAACGCCATTTATTCCAGCTGCCTGAGTCCGTTAAGGTTAAAGTCAAAGACAGGAGCGCCTCTGTGGGTGACGAGAACGAAAAAGCCAAAATATTGGCGGTCATGCGAGCGTATTGCGACGCCATGAAAAAAGAGGACCTTGAAGCCTTGCTGGATCTCTACTCGGAAGACTGGCAGGACTATCACGGGGCACGAAAAGACTCGTTAAAGAATCGCTTCGAACAGGCCAAGGATAAAGGAGACTACAAGACCAACGCCAGGGATCTTGACATTGATATCAGTACCGCGATCACTGCATTGAACGGTTACAAGGCAATCTTCACGCCAGTGATACACAGTTCCCCTGGCGGAAGCATTACCTACGCCCATACCCTCAAGAAGGAAGCCGATGGCGTTTGGCGTCTGGTGTACACCAAAAGCATCGACTGGGAAACATTTCCCCTGGATAGCGGGGGCAGGATGGACAAGGCAGCGATCGCACAATCAGCGCTTGCCACCCGTAGATTCCGCGAACAGGTTCTAAGCGATCCACACCGACCCGGATACCATATCGTTTCACCAGAAGGCTACGGGGCACCGTTTGATCCGAATGGCGCAATCTATTGGGAGGGCCGATACCATCTGTTCTATATCTTTCAGGATCATCGGTTTGGCAGAAAGCTCGATCATTGGGGCCATCTTTCCAGCACAGACCTCTTTCACTGGCGCCATCACCCCACAAAACTACTGGTCGGTATGTACAGTGGAAACTGCTTCATCAACAAGGACGGAGTACCCACCCTCTGCTATCACCAAGTAGATAAAGGAAACGCCATGGCCCTGGCTCTGGATGACGATCTGAACAAATGGCAGAAACTGGACGCAATTACCCCGGAGACCAAAGAAGGCGACAAGCACCATGCTAAATACCGTTCCTGGGATCCCTATGGCTGGGTGGAAAACGACACCTATTATGCAATCTTTGGTGGTCAGAATCCGGCCGTCGCGAAGTCCCCCACACTCGAAGGCAACTGGCAATATACAGGTGACCTTTTTGCTCACGGCGTCGATGGCGTATCACTCGAAGAAGACGTTTCCTGCGCTGACCTTTTCAAACTCGGCAACAAACATATCCTTCTCTGCATTAGCCACAAAATTGGATGTCGCTACTACATAGGTGAGTGGAAGGATGAACAGTTCTACCCCGAATCGCACGGACAGATGAGTTGGGTGGACAACTCCTATTTTGCTCCAGAGAGTCTCATCGACAACAAAGGCAGGCGCATTATGTGGGCATGGATCATGGACGTGGTCCATTGGCGCAGAGGATGGGACCGGGGATGGACCGGCACAATGAGTCTGCCGCGCGTGCTGTCTCTTGATGATAACGATCAATTACTAATTGATGTGCCCGAGGAAATCGAGGCACTTCGATACCGCCCCTTCCGAAAAGAAAACTTCGAGATACTTCCTGGCGAGGACGTCCAGATGGACGACATGAGGGGTAACAGCTTCGAACTGGCAATCGATATGGAGAGTGAGCTAGCTACCGATTTTGGCGTTAAGGTTTGCGTTTCCCAAGATAGTGCAGAAGCAACGGTGATTTCTTACGATGCATCCGAAAAAGTACTGAAGATCGATGGCAGCGCCTCCGGAGCGGAACCGACACCAAACAACGTTGAGGCTGGGCCCTTCGAATTACCACACGGTGAGCCCCTGAAGCTTCGAGTCTTTGTGGACAAATCTATAGTAGAGGTTTTCGCTAACGGGAAACAAGGTGTTATGCGCATGGTGTATCCATCTAACAACAGTATTGGTGTCAGCTTATTTTCTAAAGGCGATGCAACGCAGGTAAATGTGTTTGAATCCTGGTACATTTCACCATCGAATCCCTTTTGACCTAATGGATCAAATATTGTCGATACACTGATAAAGACACTCAACTAATTTCATTGAACGCGGCGTTGCCGCCGCATCTGCCTGCATCTGATTCATCGCATAGCCGAAACCCACATTGTTGTGGGGGTCAGCGAATCCAGATGAGCCGCCTGCCCCACCATGACCAAAGGAATCATTGAAAGGCCCGTATGCACCTTCTATATTCAGCATAAACCCACGCGCTCGACGCACCGGTACCCCAACGACGAGATCCATTTCGCCATCCACCTCCAGCTTTCTTGACTCGGCTATCGCTTCCGGCGAAATAATTTTCGTGCCATTAAGCAGGCCGCCATTAGCCAGCGCTGCATATATCCTTGCAATGCCCCGGGCATTGGCCTGACCGTTCGCCGCTGCGATCTCGGCCCGACGCCAGACATCGCTGCTGGCATCCCGATATGGTGCAATGGATGGATTCTGCAACGAGATCGGATAGAGGTCCGGCATCTTTGGCACTTCGGTCATTCTCGGTTTTTTCCGCGCCCTGTTCGGGCCGATCAGGGTGCCACAACGAGACATTTCAGAATCTGGTAATCCAATATAGAAATCAGCCCCCAGTGGCTCGGCTACTTTCTCACGGAAATACTGACCCAGCGTTTTACCCGTGATACGTCGAACCAGTTCTCCCGGAAGGTAGCCCCAGGTAATTGCGTGGTAACCAACGGCCGTCCCGGGTTCCCACAAAGGTTTCTGCGCGGCGAGCAAATTTACCATCTTGTCAAAGTCATACAGATCCGCCACCTCAAGCTTCGTTTCCACCCCGCAAAGGCCAGCCTGGTGTGATAGCAACTGACCGACCGTAACGTCCTGTTTACCTTCAGCACCAAACTCAGGCCAATAGGCGATCACTTTCTCATCGTAGTCAATAAGTCCCTCGTCAAAGAGAATCGCAATCGCCAGCGATGCCATACCCTTGGTAGTCGAGTAAACGTTAATAAGCGTGTCCGATTGCCAGAGTGTCGTCATCTCCGGGGATTTGAAACCACCCCAAATATCGACGACTATCTCGCCCTGGTGCAGGGCGCAGCAACTTGCCCCTACTTCGATATCCTCCCAGAACTCAGCAAAAATGTCTCGGACCGGTTCAAAGCCTGCTGCTACATGCCCCTCAATTGTAATATCCATAGGTATCTTCCAAAATACTAGTCAAGGATTATAGAGGCCCTTGTGTCATAATTCTGCGAAATTCAACAAACGAGTGCTTTAGTGCAGCAGCAAAATACTCGCGTCTATGACGTGCTTGCAAAGACTTTTGCCCAGGAGCAGGTAACCACCTGTTTTGCGTTACTTGGCGACGCCAACATGAACTGGGCGACCCGACTGGAAGAACAAGGTTGCAGGTTTATTTACGTTCGTCATGAACATTGCGCTGTGGCAGCCGCCATGGCGTATTCGCGAAAAACACTGGATGTTGGCGTCGCCAGTGTCACCTGTGGCCCTGGAGTTACTCAACTTATGACTGCACTGCCAGCAGCTGTGCGTGCAAGCCTGCCGGTTGTCGTATTCGCAGGAGAATCACCACTTAAGAGCACTTGGTACAACCAGGGCATTGATCAAGCTCCCCTGGTCACAGGCACAGGCGCCGCATACCACCGATTGCACTTTCCCTCCCAAATGCCGACAGCTATTCGCGATGCATTCTTACAAGCTCGAATAGAGCGGCGGCCCGTTGTGCTTGGCATTCCATTCGATTTGCAGAATCTACCGTGGAAAGGTGAAGTTACACTACCGACGCCATCGCAAAAGTTAAGAGACGAACCAGCCGCCTTACTGCCCTCAGGAACGGAATTGACTCATGCCGTTAACTTAATCTCAGATGCCAAACGAGTCGTTATATTTGCGGGCCAGGGTGCCGCAGAATCAGGAGCTGGTCAGGCATGCCGAGACCTTGCTGCAAAGACGGGAGGACTGCTTACTACCACGCTGCCGGCTCGCGGGCTTTTCCATGACGATCCTTTCTCTATTGGCATAACCGGGAGCTTTTCCACTGAGGTTGGCCTCGAGTGTTTGCAGCAGGCGGACCTTATCGTTGCAGTAGGCTGTTCGCTTGCCTTCCATGCCGGCGGCGGCGGTCAATTGTGGCCTAACGCAGAGGTTCTACATGTTGATATCCAACCACGTTCCATAAGCCAGGGACAAACTGTCGCCAAGCATCACCTTCGCGCCGATGCTCGTCTGGGCATAGAATCGATCACCGCAGAGTTACCGACACGAGAAAATCACTGGCGCAACAAAGAGCTGGCTGAACGTATTCGCAGCGAGCCGGCGGATAGCGCAGAGTTTGAAACAGAACCGGACCTACTTGACCCACGGGAAGCTGTTGCCACATTAGAAGAAGCGCTACCAAAAGACTGGGAGGTGGTTAACTCCTCAGGGCACTGTTCAGCATTTTTTGCACAAATGCCATTCCGCACTAACAAACATTTTCTGACAATTCGAGAGTATGGCGCCATCGGAAACGGCACCTCCTTCGCAATCGGCGTGGCAGCCGCTCGACCGGATAGCCGGTTCGTATTGTTTGACGGGGACGGTAGCGTGCTGATGCATATTCAGGAACTAGAGACTATGCATCGTCACAACATGAGGATCCTCATAGTAGTGATGAACGACGGAGCCTATGGTTCCGAAATTCATAAGCTTCGATCAGAAGGTTTATCCGAGACTGGCGCTGTGTTCGGTTTCGCTGACCTTGCAGGAATAGCCAGGGGATTTGGGCTACACGGACAGACAATCACTGACGTATCCCAGATACCGGCGGCATTGGAGGAACTCGAGCACATCGAAGGCCCTGCCCTTTGGGACCTGCGCGTATCAGACAAAGTGATTTCACGTATTACACGACAGGCCCATCCACAAAGAAGCTGACAGCTCCTCCAAAGAAGCTGCCCCAATCAAGCCATGTTCAAGACCCGCTACGTTTACCCGAAATCGCGTTTGCTGCTCTGGAGTTGTTATCCCGATCAAGGGCCTCTGAAATAAAATTGCCTGCGTCAATCAGTTGATCCAAATCGATCCCTGTTTCATACCCAAGACCATGGAGCATATAAACGACATCCTCGGATGCTACATTACCCGTTGCACCATCCGCATACGGACAACCTCCGAGACCAGCAACGGAACTGTCGATGATTCGAATGCCATGCTCCAGAGCGACATAAATGTTAGCGAGGGCCTGACCGTAGGTATCATGGCAGTGTACTGCGAGTTGCGAGGCCCGGATTGTTTGTGTCAGAAGTTCTAACAGGGTCGCGACCTCTCCGGGTGTACCTATACCAATCGTATCGCCCAGAGAAATCTCGTAACAACCCATATCCAGCAAATTCTGACTCACATCACGAACCTGCTCCGGGCTGATAGCCCCTTCGTAGGGACAACCGACAACGCAAGATACGTAGCCACGTACTTTTATTTGATCACGCGCCGCTGCTTCCATCACCGGCTCGAATCGAGCCAGGCTTTCTGCAATCGAACAGTTGATATTGCGCTGATTAAAGGCTTCGGATGCAGCACTAAATACAGCCACTTCATCTGCACCTGAGGCAACCGCCTGATCATAGCCACGCATATTCGGCGTTAAGGCGGCATAAACAACGCCCCGTCCCCTAGATAAACCATCAAAGACCTCATCGCTGCCCGCCATTTGAGGTATGGCCTTAGGGCTAACGAAGCTGCCGGCTTCGATGTATCCAACACCCGCCTGGGTAAGTAGATCAATAAGATGGACCTTCGTGACCGTATCTATGGGACTGGATTCGTTCTGCAATCCATCCCGAGGCCCAACCTCTACAATCCTGACCGATTCGCTCATACTGAATCTCCTCTATTTCGAAGCAAGAATACATCGGTATCGACCTGCATAGAAAGCTCCCATGCCTAAGGACATGTCCATCCCGCTCCAGCATCACACGTGAATTGATTTCTGACCCCTAATCAACGCATGATGCATCTACTGTAAATACAGCATAGGAATATCAAGATGTCAGACGACGATCCCATATTAGATGAACGACGTGGAAACAATGACGGGATTCTCTGGGTCACATTGAATCGACCCGAAAAAATGAATGCTTTGACCTTTCCGCTACTGCGCCGAATGCGCGAAATTTTCGATGAAGCACATCTTGACCGAACAGTACGTTGCGTTGTCATCACGGGGGCTGGTCGAGGGTTCTGCGCAGGCATGGACATGGGCGGCGGCGCTAATCCAGATGCTTCACCGAAAACGGACAATCATCCCGACCCGGAAGGACACCGGTTAAGTTTCAGAGTCGAGGTAGAAGCCTACCTATCGCTTCGCAAGCTTGAGGTTCCCGTTATTGTTGGCATCAACGGCCCCGCAGTGGGTGCAGGTTTTGACCTTGTCTGTCACTGCGATCTGGCTGTAGGGTCTACAGCGGCTCGGTATCAGGTCGCCTATGTCAAACGCGGGCTCTACCCTGATCTGGGGGGATTCTGGTCACTTCCTCGTTTAATCGGTTGGCGTAAATCGATGGATCTCATGATGACTGGTCGATTTATGAGTGCCGAGGAAGCCCACGAATCGGGACTCACTAATTTCCTGGTGAAACCTGAAGCGTTTGGGGAAAAGCTGATGAACTATGCGCTTGAAATTGAAGCGGGCCCACCCATCGGACAAAAAGTGGGCAAGATGCTCGCCTACCGCACGGCATCTATGCCCTTCGATCAAGCGATGGCCTGGTCAGAAACGGCGATTCCGTTAGTAGACATGTCACAGGACTTTGTTGAAGGCAGGGCTGCTTTCCTTGAAAAGCGTGACGCGGAGTTTAAGGGTAAATGAGAGATTACTGGGTCGAAAAGAGAAATAGATCATGAGTGGACTAGAAGGCAAGGTAGCGATCGTAACCGGTTCATCCAGAGGCATTGGTGAAGGTATCGCCCGTCGTCTGGCTATTGCGGGCGCCAAGATCATTGTTGCCGCACGTACGGTGGAGGTTCGGGATGAACGACTATCCGGAACCATTGACACGGTGACCAATGCAATCAAGGCGGCGGGAGGAGAAGCCACCGGTGTAGCCACCAACCTAATGAAGAAAGAAGAACGAGAGAATCTGGTTACGGCGGCCCATGATATCTATGGCCGTGTCGACATCCTTGTGAACAACGGCGCGATTCTGATCCCCGGCAATATTGTCGACTATGAAGAACGATCCTATGATCGCATGATGGAAATTCTCATCAAGGCGCCGCACCACCTTTGTCAGCTGGTACTGCCAGGTATGATAGAACGGGGAGAAGGTGGTTCCATCCTCAATATTTCCTCGGTGGCAGCCCAACTAACGCCACTGCACCAACGATCTTACGAAGCTATCTATGGTATGGCCAAGGCAGCCCTCGAGCATTACACCACCAGTCTGGCGGCGGAGATGTACGAGCATGGTATTTCGGTAAACTCAGTGGCACCCAATGGCGTTGTGGCAACGCCCGGTCAGATGTTTGCCCGCAAATACTCACAAGAAATGCTGGATGCAGCCGAGCCTGTAGAAAGTGTGGCACAGGCAGCATACGAGTTTGTATCTGGGGACCCGAAGGAGCTTACCGGGAAAAACCGCTTCAGCAAGGATTTGCTCAAGGAATTAGCTGTTGAGCCAGTTGATATTGGTATGGAGGCACCCACACCCAATTGACGGGGCAAATCTCTCGCACGACACGTGGCGATGGAACGATTAATTCATGGATGCACCAAACGTTATACCCAAACACTGGGATCAGGAGGCCGATATTGTCGTGGTCGGATTTGGTGGTGCAGGCTTTGCAACAGCAGTCACCGCACATGACATGGGTGCAGATGTCCTGATCCTGGAGAAAGCACCGCAAGGTGAAGAAGGTGGAAATACCAAGGTTGCGGGTCAAGGCTACCTCAACACATCCAACGAGAATGATGCTGCTGCCTATCTGACTGCACTTTGTGGTCATTATGAGGTACCAGATATCATGATACGTGCCTGGGCGTATGAGATGTGCCTCAACAACGACTGGCTCTCAAGCCTTGGTGCAGATCCACAAGAACATCAACATCAACCTGTTGGCATTGAGTTCCCTGATCTTCCTGGCGCTAACTGTGTTCACAAATTTCACGACGGTCCTACCTACGGCTATTCTCTGACCTGGAAGCGGTTCTATAGCCTAGTCAAGCAACGGCCTATTCGTATCGAATATGAGTCTCCGGCCAAGGGGCTGGTACAAAATGGTTCAACGGGTGAGATTATTGGTGTACGTGCCGTTCGTAACGGCAGTACCATCACCGTTAAGGCGCGCAAAGGGGTGGTCCTGACATGTGGCGGATTTGAAAATAATCAACAGATGATACGGGACTACTTGCCTGACCTACCTTACTGCTACACATCTGGCTCACCGTATAATGAGGGCGATGGCATTTCGATGGCTCTCTCCGTCGGCGCGGACCTCTGGCACATGAACAACTTTGCAGGACCAAGCATGGCATTAAAGGTGCCAGAGATTTCAACAACTTTCTCGATGCAGGCATTCCAGTACAACAAAGAGTTGCCTGGCGGGGCGATTGCCGTCGGCCCTGATGCCAAGCGGTTTATTGATGAGAAGCGCAAGACCTGTCACGGCAAATTACCCATGCACGGTACCTGGAAGAAACTACCAACACCCTGCCCCATGCATTTCATCTTCGACCGCACACATATGACCACTGGTCCACTATGGGACGGCACTCCCAGCCATGGATGGACACAAATAGTCGAGCAGTACGACTGGAGCGATGACAACAGCAAGGAGCTTGAGAAAGGCTGGATTAAACAGGCAGATACTATTGAGCAACTGGCAACACTGGTTGATCTGGATTCGCAATCCCTTGCCTCCACAATAAAGGAGTGGAATGATGGCTGTACGAATGGAAGAGACAAGCAACATGGTCGCACCATGATGTTGAACCCAATCATAGAGCCACCCTTCTACGCGATCGAAATGTCACCCTCGATGCTGAATACACAGGGCGGACCACGACGCAACGAAAAGGCTCAGATCGTTCGGCCAGACAGTTCCCCCATACCCCGACTATATAGCGCTGGAGAACTAGGTTCGATTTACAGTTATCTCTATCAGGGCACGGGTAATATAGGAGAGTGCCTCGCCTTTGGACGAATAGCCGCAAAACATGCGGTCGCTGAAAGACCCTGGCAGTAATATGACAGAGGTGGCAAGTTACGGTACGTGGCGCTCACCAATAACTGGTGATGCCATTGTCGCTGAATCAATTGGGCTTGATGGTGTAGCATTTCATAACGGAAACCTTTANTGGANCGAGAGCAGGCCAACGGAGNGTGGACGCAGCATTCTAGTCGAGCGCACACCCGANGGCGACGAACGAGACATCAACCCTGCTCCTTACAANATACGTACTCNGGTGCACGAGTATGGCGGAGACGCCTCTTTGTTAGAGAATGGCACCTTATATTTCATTAATTTCGCCGANCAGCAAGTGTATCGGCAGCTACTTTCTAACGAAACACCAACACAGTTGACCAATGCACCCGGGCTGCGTTTTGCAAATGGCAGTCTGGACACGCAGCGAGGTCGCATAATCTACGTGATCGAAGATCACACAGAAGATGGCGAAGCGCAAAACTATCTAGGCGCAGTGAGTCTCATAGACGGCTCGATCACCAAACTAACCGAAGGTCATGACTTCTACTCTTCTCCAACCCTCAACCCGAGTGGAGATCGGCTCGCGTGGCTCACCTGGGACCATCCGGATATGCCTTGGGATGAAACCACGCTTTGGCAAGCAACCATCAATGAGGAAGGCAATCTTGGTTCACCTAAACTGGTGACAGGTGGAGACAGCCAGTCCNTACAACAACCTCGTTATTCACCAAACGGTCGCTTNTTCTATGTTTCAGATGCCAATGGATGGTGGAATATCTACGGTCCGAACGGTTGTGTATGCGAGAAAACTGCGGAATTCGGCGGCGCTCATTGGTCATTCGGACTCTGTAACTACCAGTTCGTGGACGAGTACACTATTGTCTGCGTATATAGCGAACATAATCTGTCCCGACTCGCGACACTAAATCTTACGAATAGCAAACTCACACTAATCGAACAACTGGACACTGACATTGGTGGGATTCATCTAAATGAAGGACATCTTTGCTATATCGGTGCCTCTCCAATGCAAGCTTCAGCAGCCAAAGTCAGGGATCTCGTTACCGGNCATACCGCGACCATCAAGCAATCAGCCTCACTGAACATCGACCAGGGATATCTTTCATGCCCTAAGGCCATCCGTTTTCCCACCACAGGTGGTGATAAAGCTCATGCGTTTTTCTATCCACCAACTAACAAGGATTTCCAGGCATCAGCTGAAGAACTTCCGCCGCTACTGGTCTTCATGCACGGTGGGCCAACCAGCGCGACACATAGCGCGTTTAGTCTGCGCACCCAATACTGGACGAGCCGAGGTTTCGCGATCCTCGATATCAATTATCGAGGNTCCACTGGTTATGGGCGTGCCTACCGAGACAAACTATTAATGAGTTGGGGCATCGCAGACGTNGCAGATACTGTCAATGGCGTTAAATTTCTCGTNGACAAAAAATTTGTCGACAGCGAGAAGACGGCAATACGCGGCGGTAGTGCTGGCGGTTTTACCGTACTAGCCGCGTTGACCTTCGAAGATACCTTTAAAGCTGGCGCTAGTCTCTATGGCATTGGTGATCTTGAAACCCTAGTCCGAGATACCCACAAATTCGAGTCTCGTTATCTGGATAGTTTGATCGGCCCCTANCCCAAAGAAGTAGAACGCTACAAAGCACGCTCCCCTATCAACCACCCCGAGAAACTGACAGGTGCAGTTATCTTCTTTCAAGGTTTGGAGGACAAAGTCGTGCCACCGAACCAGGCAGAGGCGATGGTTGATGCGCTGGATGCTAAATGCCTTCCCTGCGCGTACGTGCCATTTGAGNGTGAACAACACGGCTTTCGACGTGCAGAGAACATCAAACGTAGTCTTGAGCTGGAACTCTATTTTTATGGATGTGTCTTTGGCTTTTCGCCTGCTGATGAGATTGAACCGATTCTTATAAAGAATCTGGACNCTTAATCGGGAATGCGCTCAANGTGCCAGTCTATGGAGGAATACCCATTTTTGGGTGAAGACCGAATTAGTTTTCTTTCGTATTTGTGATAAATCAGTAAACTTGCCTTCGCATTTTTGGAGATAAATTAATGAAAGTCCTGGTNATAGCCGACATTCACGGCAATGCGAATGCCCTCGCGGCGGTCCTGGAGAAAGAAAGGGACGCCGACAGGACATTATTCCTAGGTGATGCGGTACTTCCTGGACCACAGGCAAACGAGACGATCGCTCTACTAAAAGACATGGCACCAGGAACGCACATCGCTGGAAACCATGATTTGGAAATGTTGCAACCTGAACTTTTCGCCAATTTCCCCGAACAGTGGCTCGCATATTTCAATTGGGTCCTCGATACCTTTGATCCGAACGGCTTCGACTTCCTCCGTGACCTTAAACCTTCAGGGGACTATGAAGAAGATGGCGTGAGAATGCATTTACACCATGGATTTATAGAGGGTGGCCCACGCCACGCGATTCCTACATCAACCGATGAGCACCTNCTGAGCATCGCCGAAGGCAGTGATGCACCTTATGTTCTGTTCGGTCACTCCCACATCCAGTTCACTCGAGAGATCAATGGTCAGACTTTCATCAACCCTGGCAGTATCGGTCAGAACCGCTGCGGCAAACANCTTGCCTGTTACGGATTATTCGAAGACGGCGTATATCATCACCACCAGGTCCCATATGATCAAACACCGTGGCTCGAAGCAATGAATCGAGTAACCACACTGGATGAGCATCCAGAATTTCGCGAATGGTTGAAGGAAGGCATGATTACCGGCTTCGCTAATGGCAAGAGCGAACCCTGGATAACCTTCGCCTCTGAGGGATACTGCTAGGCACTGCCTTTGATCCCTACCGCAAAACGTGGTTTATTCTTTGCCGCAGATAGTTGGGAGCAATGATCAAATGCGACGATCAAGATTACCGGCAGGTGGTGCCAACGTATTCCAGAAGATTCGCGCCAAGCGAACCGAAGCCTTGGAGCAGGGACAGGCCTTACTGGATCTATCAATTGGTGAACCAAAGGGTNCCGCACTGCTGAGTGCCAGGGAAGCAGCACGTGACGCCATCATGAGCAGCGATGAGCCGATGCATGCGTATCAGTATAACGAGAGTCCTGGAGTACCCGGGTTCTCACCCAGATTTATTAATGCGCACCTATCAAACTCCCTATTCGGAGGTGATGTCGATTATTTACCTATTTGCGGGGTTAAACCATTACTTGGTTTACTGCCACTCGCTTGTGGCTGCGCTGCGGATGAAATAATCGTAACGACCATGACCGATCCAGGTTACCCAATTCCTGCTGACTGGTGTGCTTACCATCCAAAAGTGACCCACTATCCCCTGCCACTGAACTCNGATAACAACTTCCGCTTCAACGCCANCGATATTTCATCCGACACAAGCCTAGTAATGACNAATTACCCACACAATCCATCCGGGCAGATCGCTGACGCGCCCTGGTATCGNGAACTTTGTCAATATTGCAGCGACAATGACATAAGGCTTTTCAATGATGCAGCCTATATATGCTTGAGCCACTCTGACGATAGCACGACACTTGCTGAAGTAGCCGNAGATTANCCGGACCTGTCCTGGTGCGAAGCATTTACTGCAGCCAAGTTGATAGGCAACGGTACCGGNTGGCACGTCGGCGCCATGGTAGGGTCGTCAGACTTCATTTCCGACGTGCGAGAAGTTAAAGGAAAGACGGACGCTGGATTTGTTGCACCCATGGCCGCGGGCGTTCTAGTTGCACTTGAGAATGATCAGGAAGGCATCTCTCAATATAGAAAGATGTACAGTGAACGGTTACAGATTCTTGTTGAACTAATGCAAGGCTGTGGAATGCGCCTCGCCATTGAACCACACGCGGGGTTTTATACCTTATGGGAATCACCGACGATGGCTTTTGGTCAATCCATTGCAAACGCAGAAGAATTCAATTTCCTGATGATTGAGAAGACCGGTGTCGTCGGCGTGCATTTTGACAAATATTTGCGCTACGCCGTATGCGCCGATGTCGCTGCTATGCGTAATGACCTTGAAGCCGCTTTTCAGGCCGCTGCCATCAGCTACGTTTAGAAAAGCGACAACCAAAGGAATAACGCTAATGAAAGCCATAATGGTAATGTACGACTCGCTGAACCGTCACATGTTACCCAACCATGGATGTGACTGGACGCTTGCGCCCAATTTCGCGAGACTCGCTGAACGGACTGTGACTTTCGACAACCACTACATCGGCAGCATGCCCTGTATGCCGGCACGACGGGAAATGCACACGGGTCGCTACAACTTTTTGCACCGCTCCTGGGGCCCACACGAACCATTCGATGACTCGACCTTCATGGAGATGAAAAAGTACAACATCTACTCACACCTGGTCTCGGATCATTACCATTACTGGGAAGACGGCGGCGCCACCTACCATCATCGTTACTCCAGCTGGGTCAATGTGCGGGGTCAAGAAGGTGACCGATGGAAAGGACAGGTTAGAGACCCTGAGGCCCCGGAACATCTTGGGCGCCTCGCCCGACCCTTTCTCGTCAACAAGCAGTACATGCAGGAAGAACACCTGACGCCCCAAGCGCAGACCTTCGCGGAAGGACTCGAGTTTCTCGAGGCCAACCATACAGAAGACAATTGGTACCTGCAGATTGAAACCTTCGATCCCCACGAACCCTTCTTTACTCTGAAGCAGTGGAAGGACAAGTATAACTACGAATGGAGTGGGCCAGAGTTCGAATGGCCGGAATACGAGCGTGTCACCGAGGACCCTGACGCACAGGAATACCTGCGTTATCAGTACGCCGCGTTACTCACCCAGTGTGACCATTACCTTGGTAAGGTCATTGATTTTATGGACAATCACAATATGTGGGATGACACCATGTTGCTCGTGGTGACGGATCATGGGTTTCTGCTGGGAGAACACGATTGGTGGGGCAAGATGCGTATGCCCTGGTACAACGAAATTGCACATATTCCGCTGTTCATCTGGGATCCAAGACTGGGTGTCAAAGGCGAACGACGCAAAAGTCTCACCCAGACCATCGACCTGGGCCCCAGCATTCTTGAGTTTTTTAATGTGGATATACCGAACGACATGATGGGATCGCCCCTACGCGCCGTGATGGAAGACGACACCCCGCATCGCGGGGCCGCTCTGTTTGGCATGTTCGGTGGACACGTGAATGTAACCGATGGCAAATATATTTATATGCGTGCCCCGGAAACAGGCAACGCACCGCTCTACCATTACACCCTGATGCCATCCCACCTGAGGCGTCCATTCTCAACAGAGGAGCTTAAGGATATGACCTGGTGCGCGCCATTGTCTTTTAGTAAGAACTGCCCAGTGATGCGGATACCATCGAGTGGACCTGTTGGTCGAACACCAGAGCTATTCGAAACTCATCTATTTGATGTGAAAAAGGATCCCGAACAGACAAGCTCATTGAATGACACCGTAATCGAAAAGCAAATGATCGAAAAAATGTTGCAGGTTATGGTGCAGAACGATGCGCCAGTGGAACAATACGAGCGTCTCGGGCTCGATGCCCCCGGCGCGCCAACAGCAGGATGATTAATGCACCGGTCCAGGGCCCGCGGCAGAATCCTGATTGCGTCGCTCTCAACCGTTTGCCCGCCCACGCAACACTCTATATGATCCACGAATTGGTGCAGATAATGATGGAAAACCCCACACTTATGGATAAACATACTACCTTGGGACTTGTGCAACCAGAGTAGCTAGCATGGCAGAATTCACAGTAACCCAAGTCACACCTACTATCGGTGCAGAGATCGGAAACATCGATCTTAGGAACACATTGTCAGATGACACCCTGGAAGATCTAGAGCAGGCATTTCTGCAATGGAAGGTTCTGTTCTTCAGAGACCAGGATATAGACATTGAGGATCAAAAACGCCTGGGTTCATGGTTTGGCGAACTCGACGTACATCCAACCAGCCCGAAAAACAGCAAAAACCCTGAAGCACTCCGCATCGCGGAAGACGAGGAAACACGCGCTCACAACAACCTATGGCACTCCGATGTATGTTTTAGACTAGCGCCGCCGCTCGGTTCTATTCTTCGAGGAATAGAAATACCAACAGTGGGAGGTGATACGCTATGGGCTAACATGGAGGCAGCCTATGAGGGACTCAGCGATGATATTAAGGAGCGGATTGATTGTGCCTATGCCGTAAACGCTTGGCCGGCGTCCTGGATCGATCTGGCCATGCGCAAAGAAGGTGTTACCGATCGTGAGGCGTTCCGTTGCCAGAATCCCGATCCCGAGCATCCTGTCGTTCGAACACATCCTAAGACAGGTAACAAATGTCTGTACGTCAACACCGCGTTTACCCGTCGCATCGTCAATATGGAACAAGCTGAGAGCGATGAACTGCTGCCGTTGTTGTTCCGGCAGGCAGCAGTCCCCGAGTACCAGGTACGATTACGCTGGCAGAAAAATACCATCGCCTTCTGGGATAATCGCTGTACCCAGCATTATGCCGTAGCAGATTTCTTTCCCAACCGTCGTGTGGTTGAACGCATCACCATCTGTGGCGACAGGCCCACTTAACTGGCCTATAGTCTGGACCTATCGTCTACGCTAATCTAGCAGCAAAGCTTTAGGAATTATCCTATGAGTATTGTCGAAGATGCCATCGCCGCAATCGATCAGGATGGCTTTACGATCATTCGTAAATTGATCACAGGGGACCGTCTGTCCATGCTGCAAAGTGACTCAGAGGCGCTGCTGATCAACATAGATGCCCAGGGCATTGATGGCGGTATAGTCCAGGGGCGCATGCACAAGGGGACATTTGCCGCCAGCCGTGCATTTGACGACATCATCATCCACCCAACCCTACTCGACATTGTCCATGGTGTGCTTGACCCGTGCCGTACCGGGTATCCCCATGAAGATGAAATGAATCGTTATATCGAGTCGCGAGAATCGCCAGATACCCGTATTAACTGCAATATCATGATAAAGGATGCCACACCACGCGAGGACATCCGATCAATGCACCGCGACATTGGCATACCCGTCCCGCGGCCGCATCGTCCAGTGGTTTGTAATTCGTTGCTAGCTATCGATCCATTTACTCTGGTAACTGGCGCAACCTGTGTCGTACCCGGAAGTCATAAATGGGAGAGCGCCGAGCCACCCGATATGCAAGACGCAATTCCGGTTGTAATAGAACCAGGCGATATCGTCATATTCGACGGTCTATTGTGGCATGGGCACTTTCCTAACCAATCGTTTGAGCAGAATCGTCGCTGCTTAAACCTAAACTACCATTACCGGTGGATCAACAACTTCCGCAATGCCAAACTTCCTGATGATGTCTGGCAGAATCTTCCCGAAGCACTACGCCAGATAGTCTAATCTTGGTCGCGATAACTAACTGGCACGCGCTATACCGCCTAATCTAAAAACGGGTAGACTGCCCGCTGAGAAAAAAGGATAACGGTCATGGCCGATGGCATACAAGTGTTTATGCAACCAGGAACAGTTTTCTTTGGTGGGGAACAATTTTCTTGGCCGACTGCCACGCTCGAATCCGCCGCGATGGATCCAAGCATTGTCGTCGCCGCAGCGTCTATCGCTGAAGAGTACAATTCAGATTGCCTGTTAGTTATCCGCCATGGTCAACTTGTACACGAGCAGTATTGGAACGGAACGACCGCCAACGATTTTCAACAAACTTACTCAGGTACCAAGTCGGTCTTTAGCTTATTAGTTGGCAGAGTTATCCAGCGAGGGTATGTCGAGCACTTCGGTCAGCGCGTCCGCGACTTTATTCCCGAGATGCCAAAGTCCCAGGGTCAACTCACATTTCACAACGTTCTGGCCATGATGCCAGGAACACTCAACGTCACCGCAGAGGTAGAAGGGGCTGGTGCGAAAGGGTTCACTCACTTGGATACAGCGCTTACAAGAGAAGTGGTTGCGCTGCCCTTCGCTCGATATTCGTACAATAATTCAGCATATCGACTGTTGCATACGGCACTTGAGAGAGCATCGGGCAAAGCCCTTGAAGACCTGACTGCGGAGGAAATCTTCGACCCACTTTTCTTTTCAGAAGGTACCCATTGGGTACTTAACTATGCAACTACACCTGACAAAGGTGACGTCTTTCTTGGTTACCAGTCGATTAAAATGACGCCGAGAGACTTCGCAAAATCTGCGCAAATCATTATTGATCACGGAAAGTGGCAGGGTGAGAGTTTCGTTGATCCGAATTTTGCTGACAACCTAATTAAGGTACAGCGACCAGAGGTCAATCCTTCATTCGCACTATTCCATCACATCAACGGCGCCGCTTTCTTCCAGATGGACGGCAAAAGAATTCCACATAAACTATTACCCGGCGCACCGGACGACACATTCCTAATGTACGGTAATGGCGGACAGATCGTTGCAGGAATCCCATCTAAGGACCTAGTAGTAGTGCGCACAGGAAACCATAAAGAGTCTATCTACCACAAAGACAACTTTATCGCTCGCTTGCTGAGAGAAATCGCAGCATCAGTAACCTAAGGACAAACATGACGTTCGACGATCCAATCACCATTCCACTACCCAATGAAGTGAGACTACTGCACGGCGGTCGATTCGTGCAAAGGTATGACGGAAACATCAGCTATCTCAAGTATCTGCATGACCACTCTGGCGAGTTCATGCTCGGTGCCTTTGCGTCCCGCCACTATACCCCAGGGAAATTACTCGAGCGAATCTGGGATGGAGAGTACGCCGGCAAATGGCTTGATGCTGCCACACAGGCAGCCCTCAACAGCCATGATCAGGATTTCGTCGCCATGGTTAATGAGTTCGCCGCGAAATTACGAAGTTATCAGCAAGAAGATGGCTTCATGGGTGAACCCCTGCCTTCTGATCGTGATCTAAACGACTGGGAACTTGGATGGAATGTCTGGGTTCAATGGACAAGCATGATAGGGCTGCTGACACACTACGAACTGCAGGGCGAACTATCATCTCTGCAATGTGCGACCCGGATCTCTGAGTGGATCCTTCAAACCTATAGCCCCATAGATAGTGACAAAGCCGCTTTCATTAGCCAAGGTCGCAGCTTTACCAATGTCGCGGTGATCAATCAGTTGATGCGTCTCTACAAACACACCAGGAACGAAAAGCTTTGCGACTTCGTAGAAAGTGTTATTCAGCATTTCGAGCCGCTGCGAAAAATGATGGAAACAGGTCAACCGCATATTGTTCATCCCTACATGCTGGGCGCAGCACTTACGGGAATGGTCGACCTGGCGGTAACAAGAAACGATCAGCAATCTTTCGATATTCTAGTGGGTATCTGGCGATCACTGGTAAAAATTCACCAGTTCCCCACGGGCTCTCTGGGCGAGAATGAAAACCTCTACGAGGGTCCCCTTAACGATAACCCTGATGGAAAACTGCAGGAAACCTGCGCGACGACGGAGTGGATTTTCCTTACCCAAAGACTTTACGAGATAACCGGGGAGATAGAATTCGCAGAAGTACTCGAAAAAACTGCCTACAACGCACTTGTAGCAGCGCAGTCTGACGACGGCATGAAGTGGTGTTACTACACGCCGCTGCGTTATTCCAAGCACTTCTTCCATGGCCCAACGAGGTGTTGCTTCTGGTCGGGGCCCAGAGGAATTGTTCGAATTCCATCGATCATCTATGCAACTCGGAAGAATGAGATTTTCGTGAACTTTTTCGAATCCAGCACAGCTTCTCTCGAGACTCAGAATGGCGCCGTCACGATTAAACAGGAAAGTCAATTTCCTAAGGTGGGCAGTACAACAATATCACTAACAACACCGTCAGACTGGACCGGTATACTCAACGTCCGAGTACCCACTTGGAGCGAAGGCTTTACCATCAAGCTGGATGGAAATGACCTTAGGACTAAGTTAACGAATAGCTACATGAAGATAGAAATCAATGGTTCCAGTGAATACGTTGTTGACGTTAATTTCAGAATCCCACTCACTACAGAGCTTTTATCCGACAACAGCTACGCGCTGAAACGCGGCCCGGAAGTGCTGTCAATTGACCTCCGTGACAACAACGATACCTGGATCGGTAAGAGCGACCTAATTTCAATTCCCAACGAGCTCACACTGTCCGCAGTGGATCAGGAAGACCCATGGCCAGGCTTCAAAAAGACACCCGAGAGACGAAGATATCGTATACGTCTGGATGATAGAAGAACAACCGAGGGCATGGACTTCACCTTTACGCCTTACGCTGACGCGGGCAACGATGGCGCAGCTTTTCGGACGGTATTTCCGCTTACTTTAGAATAAACCTGCTACGATGGCTGTTCGTATACTACCTGCTCCAAAAAAAGAGCATCGATTTCATCCTCCGATAAATTGGCTTCCACTAGTATTTCTCTTGAGTGTCTACCGAGCACTGGAGAGGCCGTTGTAGTCGACAAGGGGGATTTACTAAACTTAACAGGAGGTGCAACGACGGTAATTCCGCCTACTTCCTCATGATCGAGGCGAACGAGATAGTCATTTTCCCAGCACTGCGGATCATCCAGCACCTGATCCTTGAACTGCATGGGTCCTGCAGGCAATCCCGCCTTCTCAAAAACCTGAAGCCAGTAATCCGTCGTCTGAGTGGCCAGGATAGCAGAACTCTTAGCACGCATTGCCCTCGTATATTCGACATAGTCATCTGGCTGGTAATTGATGTCATCGATAGCCGGATCATCGACACCCAAAAGTTTTGCCGTACGCATCTGTAACGCACGTCCTCCGGATGCAATGGCGATAAAGCCATCCGAGGTCTTAAAGAAGCCGTAATAAGCTGGCACGATGGGTGGCTTGCGGGAGGCCCTCTCATCAACAATATCCTTCAGGGTCATCCCCTTTACGAAAGCATCTTTGAGATAGGCGACGAATTCGTTACGCCAACCATCCACCTTGTCGACATGATTGATAGAGTTATTCTGCAGCACCAGCGCCGCCTGCAGCAAAGAAACGTCAAGTTGCTGGCCCTGACCAGTTCGTTCCCGATGATACAGTGCAGAGGCAATTCCCCAGGACATCAGCATACCACCCATGTAATCGATGACTGGATCATCCTCTATGGCCTTTGGTCCATCAGAAGTAATTTCGGCGAGACCAGTACGCGCCTGAAGCAGCAAATCCATACCGACCTGCCCTGCAAGCGGACCCTTTTTTCCATAAGCACTATTCTCTGCGTAGATAATGCGTGGGTTGTATTTCGCTATCGTGAGGTAATCAAGTCCCAGTTCTTCACCCTGACCAGGACGGAAATTACTGATAATTATATCGGCCGATTTGGCTAGCTTTTGGAGAGCCTTGATGATTCTAGGGTCCGACAATTTGACAGCGATACTGCGTTTACCGCGATTCTTGTTTAGATACTGCCGTGCTTCGGTGGTGGATAGCCGAGTGCCATTGCGACGCGCATCGTCACCGTTGAGCGGTTCGACTTTAATGACATCAGCACCGCCGTCGGCGAACAGTTGGCCACAATACGGCGCCGCAATAAAACGACCAAACTCAATAACTCTCAAACCCTCGTAGGGACCCGGCATGGGATTGACCTTATGTTGGTGAACTGAAAACGCTTTTGCTCCAGGATAACTATATACTTGCTGCACTGTAAAAAAAGGATCGTATTCACCATGCCAATGGATAGGGAAACCTACGAGGCACTTGGCCTTCATCTGCCGCTTCCACCAATGCCCAAAAAGTCATCGTCAGAAACCTGGGCAGTGCCCGAGGGGGACAAGCAGTACAACCCGTGCGCGGAAGCCTTCCCAGATGACGACATACCCACGGGAGACGTGTTCTACATCAAGGCATGGTCCGAAAGCAAAATATACCCGGATTCCACACGGGACATTTATATCTACACGCCACCGAACCTTCTCGCCGCCGAAGCACCAAACCTGGCGTTCTTCAACGACGGTGCCGCTTACCTCGATCCAAAGGGCCCGGTCCGTGCCGCTCAGGTCCTGGACAGCATGATGCATTCGGGAGATATTCCACCCACGGTTGGCGTATTCGTCAATCCGAGTGACAAGCGAAGTCTGGAATACGATTCGGTAACCTCTACGTTTATCACCTTCATAAACGAGGAAATAATTCCCCTCGTTGAACATCGCATCGGCTGCACACTGAATACCGATCCTGCCCAACGGTTGATTTGCGGTCACTCAAGCGGCGGTATTTGCGCGTTCAATGCGGCATGGCATTCTCCGGAAAGTTTTGGTCGCGTGCTGTCACACTGTGGTTCATACACCAACATTCGTGGCGGACATAACTTTCCATACCTGGTTCGCAGTACAGAACCAAAACCGATCAAGGTACTGTTGCAGAGCGGCGAGCATGATCTAGATTTCGTAATGGGCAGCTGGCCGATCGCCAATCAGGATATGGCCGCAGCACTAAAGTTTGCTCATTATGACTACAAGTTTATCTTCGGTGAAGGCATGCACAGCTTACGTCAAGGCGGTGCAATCTTCGCAGACTCATTAAGGTGGCTATTTTCATGACTAGATTAGTTTTAGGAGTTTTCTTCGCCGTAGGGTTGGCAAGTTACACAGTCGCTTCCGAAACTTATTCACCATATGTTGATCTTTCCTACCCCACAGAGGTTTACTGGGGAGATACGCATCTGCACAGCACACTGTCGCATGACGCCTTCCACATGGGCAATCGGTTGACACCAGACGACGCGTACCGTTTCGCGAAAGGTGAAACTGTGGAAACCAGTAGTGGCGAGCCGGTTCGACTTCGTCGACCTCTAGATTTTCTCATGATATCCGATCACGCAGAGAACCTTGGAGTGTTACCACAGTTGGCAATAGGTGGCGGTACGCTACCAAAAAGTGAGGCGCGAGAACGGTGGATGGCAACGATCCGTGATCTTCCTGCTCTGCGGGATGTTCTGAGAAGTGACAATTATGAAGCGTTCAGGCGAGGTTACATGACCCTTGCACGGGCATCCGGTGCAAGACATGGTAATTATGCGCTTGATGAAAAATTTCAACGGTCAATCTGGAAGGAAGTCATCGACAATGCTGAACGACACAACGCGCCAGGCAAGTTCACAACCTTTATTGGCTACGAGTGGAGCGCAACAGTCCTTGTCCCCGGCAAAAAAGGATTTATGAATCATAGAAATGTACTCTTCGAGGGTGGCGCTGAGGAGGCAAATCAGGTCCTGCCCTACTCACGATTTGATAGCAGCGACCCGGAGGATCTTTGGACCTATATGCAAGCCTTTGAAGACAAGACTAAAGGCAAGGTGCTCGCCATCCCTCATAACACTAACCTAAGCGGTGGTAATTCATTCAAGCTCAGCACTTACATGGGAAGCCCCTTTACCATAGCCTATGCGAAAACACGTTCGTACTGGGAACCAATTGCCGAGGTGACCCAGAGGAAAGGCGATGGAGAAACTCACCCAATTGCATCTCCTACAGATGAGTTTGCCGACTATGAAACTATGGGTAATCCAAGCCTAATGGAAGCGCAGTCATACGCCCGCCCCGCTCTCAGGCAAGGATTAGGTCAGCAAGCAGCACTGGGTGTCAATCCGTTCAAGTTCGGCATGATAGGTAGTACAGACGCACACAATTCACTTGCAACTTCCAGCGAAGACAACTACTGGGGCAGCACCGCAACTGGTGAACCCAGCCGATATCGCATATTGAACAGTGCGGGTCGTGCCGCTTCCGGGTATGCCGCCGTGTGGGCAACTGAAAACACGCGTGAAGCCTTGTTTAACGCTATGCGTCGTCGCGAAGTCTATGCATCGACGGGGCCACGCATTAATGTTCGATTTTTCGGGGGCTGGGACTATGCATTACAGGACGCCACGCGACCGGATCTCGCCCAACTTGGTTACGCGAAAGGCGTCCCAATGGGCAGCGACCTAACGACGGCACCTAGCAAAAAAGCACCCAATTTTCTTATCCGCGCAGTGAAAGATCCAGATGGCGCTAACCTAGATCGGGTGCAGGTAATTAAAGGTTGGCTCGATAACAAGGGTAAACTACACGAAAAGGTTTATAACGTTATCCTTTCAGACGGTCGGGAAAACAACGAGCCAGTTGGCAACACCGTAAATTTGGAGATAGCCTCATACACTAACAGCATAGGTGACCCTGCATTAGCTACTGTCTGGATTGACCCAGACTTCAACAAGGATGAACTTGCGTTTTATTACGTACGAGTGCTGGAAATCCCAACGCCCAGGTGGACCGCATACGACGCAGTATACTATGGCCTGAAAGATATAGCGGATAGAGTTCCCATGATCACTCAGGAACGCGCCTACACTTCACCGATCTGGTATACGCCCCAGTAATTTGCACAGGTCGATGGACCAATCAATCGTATATCTGGTCCATCTGAAAGACGTCGTGACTTTGCTGCATCCAGTCTGCGAGTAGACTCCGCATCCGCTTCAACTCATCCTGGTGAGTTGCCCAGTTAATCAGATTCTCCACCTCACCAGGATCACTGTCGAGGTTATACAATTCAGCTTCCGGCCCAAAATAATGAACATATTTCCATGAACCATCAGTCACCATACGCACTGGATACAGCTGGCCATAAAACCGGTTGTATTCACCATAAACAGGCTCATCCGGGGGTGCTTGCTGGCCCAGAAAACTTGTCGCGAGTGAGGGCATATCCATATCACTGTGTGGTGAAATCCCAGCAATCTCTAACAACGTTGGCAGCAGTGAGACCTGACTGACGGGCTTATCATAGACAGCGGATGAGGCTTCTTTAGGCCAGTTAACTAGTAGCGGCACTTTCATCACCTCCTCGTACATAAAGGCCCCCTTATCTTGGAGCCTATGGGACCCCAACATTTCACCGTGGTCACTTGAGAAAACCAGCATCGTATTATCTCGAACCTTCGCCTGCTCCAGACTTTCGACCAAGTCGCCAACAAGGTTATCAATGTGGGTTACCATACCCAGATAATGAGACCAGGCTGCCTGCAACTGACGTTGCGTTGCCTCTCGATATAGGCGAAGTGTCTCTGGATGTCCGCGCAGTTCTATAAAACGCCTCGAAGAGGCGTAATGCTGAACATTCTCTGGCAGCAGGATGTCATCAGGGTCGTACATCTCATCGTAAGGAGACGGTGGCGCAAAAGGTTGGTGAGGTGAAGTCTCTGATAGAAACAGGATAAAGGGATGCTCGTGGTCAGCCTGGATAAACTCAATTGCCTTGCGAAAAGCGTAGGACGCAGGGAAGTCTGTTTCAGTATATAGCGAGACGCCATAGTTAAGACCTTTGCGCTTGTAGTCCGCACCATTCCTCTTGCCGCTGGACATCTTGTATCCTTTTGATAACGCGTATTGCAGCCAGTCATTCTGCTCTTCGGCACCATCATCGGTATCGTAGTCACCAATACGCACCACACAATCTTCAAACCCTCTTCTATCGGCGCCGGTCATACAGTGCCATTTGCCGATATAAGCGGTTTCATAGCCGGCATCACGAAAGTAGTGCCCCAGCCATGGCATCTCTTCCGGTGAAGGATGATTCCAGCCAGGCACTGGGCCCGTATTCTCATTGGGAATGGCGCTCCACAGATCAACGATACCGTGCCTGTGCGGATAAGCCCCGGTCTGAACAGACACCCGCGCCGGTGTACAGAGCGGTGTTGCACAGTACGCCCGATCAAAACGGACGCCACTATCAGCTAACAAGTCCAGGTTAGGTGTGCGAACAACGGAGTTGCCATAACAAGCTAGTGTATCCGTCCGCTGCTGGTCAGTGAGAATAACAACAATGTTAGGTTTCAGGTTTCATCTCCGTTTCTTTCGCTTCAGTAGCGTCTTATCATCCCGCGCATCCGCTAGCGAGAAGATAAAAAGGTCTGCACCAAGCGCGAGTGCTTTGTTGTCAGGGTTAGATGCTTTCTCCTAGTTAAGGAGATCACTAACAAGCTTTGTCATTTCTTTAGCCACTTCCGAAGGCATCTCGACAATATCCTTGGCCATCTCGTCGGGTGTTAGAAGTGACCCCTACCCGGTCCGTAAAGACAGTAGTGGCACGCCAATCAGGAGCCAGTTTATACATACTATCTCCCTTTATGTCTCGACTGTGGTTAGCGAATACGGAGAAGACGAACTCGATCAATATCGATGGTTCCCGTGTCTACCTTCAGGATAATAAAGGATTTCCAGCTCCCGGCCGGGGGCTCAATCAAAACCTCGTAGTTTCGCCATTCTGGTAAAACATGAAACTCAGTTAACTTCTGGTGCTCGCGATTATACATAGGTTGGGCTTCGAAATCGGCACCGATAAGCGCTACCGAATTCCCCACACCCCGCATCATCAAATCCAGCTTGAACTGCTCTGTTCCATTGGCGGGTCCAGGTAACAAGTCACCCGTCGCGTCTGTGCCTTGGTGTACCAGTTCTCCAGCCTCCAACTGGATGTAATATTCGCCATGAAATGCAGAATCTGGATCCCTTATTCTCGAAACACCATCATCGTGATATCGCCAGCCAAACGCATGAAATCCCGCCACGGCCTGCGCCTCGAAGCTGCCATTGGCNACATCGCCTGACTCACCAAATCCGTTAAACACATCACCCTGATTAACGATATCGAGACCAAGGTTCAGTTCGGCAATACACTTTGCAAGAACGCGTGCCTGTCCAGCCTGCTCAACCATCGATCCATGCCATTTCTCCCACATCCAGGGGAATTGACAGACCGATAGATTGCCTCCCACTTCGTCGATAACCTCGGCGGTATAGTTGGCAGGTTCATTCACATCCCAACCGTATGCATTAAAGAGGACGATATGTGGCGTACCACCATGGACGTCGCGCAGCACTTTTATAACCGCCTTAAAGCGTGCCTTTACCTCAGCTTTCTGCCTCGATTTGTCAACCTTATATATGTCGTTAGCCCCCGCATTAATCACAATGACGTTGGGCAAAAAATCACTTCGATATAAAGGATCACTGTCAAACCAGTTGTCTGAAAAAATGAAAGACAAAACCGTNTTCGGCCCCTCACCACCGAGGGTTGCTCCACCTCTTGCCTGGATACTGGGTTCCGCGTTCAACATGCGTGCAACCATAGATGGATAAGCGAAATAGGTTCCGGTATCGCTACCATCTTTTTCACTATAGAGGGAGGCCCCACTCATATTGGAATCACCAAAAAACTCCACTCGCCCACNATAGCGGTGCCTAGTTGGCAGCACTTTACCGTCCATAATCTTAAAACCATGGAATATGACCTCGGCCGCATAGAAAGTCTCTTTAAACAATTTGATATGATGTATACCAGGTGCCAGATCGCTGGCCAGCAGATAGCTGTTAGTACCCGGTTTCGTTCGCACAATACCNCGAGCTTGCTGATCAACAATTACACGGAACTGGTCACTCTTGTTACCTGCAGTCAGCGTTGCAGCCACGCTGGTTCCATCAAATGTGAGCTGAACACTCGTGCCAGCCCAGACAGCACTGGGCTCTCCACTGGCAGTGGCGCGCCATCTGCCTTCATAAACAATCAGGGCGTGGTTCGCGGCAACAAATTGTTCGCCCGCATGAGCAATGGATGCCAACAGGGTTAACACTAAGCAGTAAAACAGTTTAGTCGGCAATTGAGTCAGCGTTTTGTCCGGGTTAACACCAACGGGCTTGGTAAGCGCGCTGTCGTCGTCTATAAAGGATTGATTTTTAGTGAATAACAATAGCATGCAGATTGCAGCGCAAGAACCACAACAGCATCACCATGTAGTCGCGCGAAAAACTCGTTTTGAGCAATTCCTTCAGCTGGTTAAACCCTATCGCTCGATGCTGGGGCAATGCCTGGCTGTGATGCTGGTGATGTCAGCCATTGCCATGGTACAACCCCTACTGTTTGCTGAGGTGGTCGGGCGCGCACTACCAAACCAGGATATCCCGCTATTTACTGCCTGCCTGCTGGGCATGCTGGTTGTTTTGATTACGGGCGAAGTATTAGGCCTGTGGAATGGACATCTACTTCGTCTGGTTGCCGGTCGAGTCATTTTTGATATTCGCCGAAAAATGTATGCCCACGTACAGAAACTGTCGCTATCATTCTTTGAAAGCAGAAGTCCCGGCGAAATCAATTCACGCCTGATGGGTGACACAGCGTCACTGGCAAACCTGGTCACAGGCACCGTACTTCGCACCATTGAATCAATATTCCGGGCACTCTTTATACTCGGCTTATTATTCTACATGGACTGGCGTATTGCTTTGATCGCTCTCGCGGTTACGCCCCTACATTTTCTTAGCTACTTTGTTTTCGAGCGACGCCTGTCACATGAATCATTCAAGGCGACAGAGAAAAACTCACAAATCAATGGTAAGACTAACGAGGTTTTTGACGCAGCGAAGGTCGTCAAAGGGTATTCAGCGGAATCCCGAGAAGTTAAGACGCTGGTTGCACAGCTGCGCGAGGGCTATGAAATACAACTACGCTCCGGCTGGCTTACCAACAGTTGGGGCGCCTTTACCAACTCGGTTTCTCACATCGGCTCGCTGATTGTCATGGTCTCCTGTGGCCTGGTGGTCATGTGGCTTGATCTGACAGGTTTTTCCACAGCGCAGAGCAAAGAAGAGATTCAGCAGGGCGTGGTGAATTTCTCCGCGATGATCGCCTACGTCGGCATGCTTTATGCGCCGATATCTCAGCTTATTAATGTTGTCGGCCAGATCATTCCCGCCCGCGTCGGACTCATGCGGGTATACGAAATCCTTGATCTCGAACAGGATGTAATTGATAAGCCCGATGCCCTGCATCGCCGTATTAAAGGCGATGTTGAATTTGACAATGTTTGCTTCGCCTATCCGATGGATAAGCAGGTTCTGTCGAGGATCTCTCTTACGGCATCACCGGGCCAGGTCATCGCTCTGGTGGGCCCAAGTGGCGCTGGCAAAACCACGATAGCCAATCTGATCGCCCGGTTTTATGAACCGACTTCTGGCGATATCAAAATAGATGGCATCGACATTAAAGACTATGCGGTGCACAACCTTCGCAACCAGATGAGCCTGGTATTGCAGGAAACATATCTGTTTCGGGGAACAGTCCGCGAAAACCTGCTCTACGGCAAACCCGATGCCACCCACGAGGAAGTCGTCATTGCGGCATCCCTGGCGAATGCCAACGAGTTTATTCAGGCCCTGCCATATGGTTACGACACGATCATCGGTGCCCATGGAGCAAGATTGTCCGGTGGCCAACGACAACGGCTGGCCATTGCCAGGGCACTAATACGAGATCCACGACTGTTAATTCTTGATGAAGCAACCAGTGCATTAGATACCGCTTCCGAGATGAAGGTCCAGGAAGCCCTGGCGACACTGATGAGTAATCGAACGACTTTTATTATCGCCCATCGCCTGTCAACGATACGTGATGCCAACCAGATACTAGTACTGGACAATGGATACATCGTGCAACGTGGCACCTACGATGTTTTGATTGAAGAAGAAGGTCTATTCCGCAAACTGTATGACCCCAAGTGGGCAAGAGAACGTGAAAACCAGGAGGAAGAGGAACTGAAGCGCCTCTCTGAAGAACTTAAGGCAGGTGCGGTGTGAAACACTACAAAAAAGTGCAGGCCAAAGGTTTCTCGCTGCTGCCGAAAAACTTTCAGGTATACGATCTGGCCGCTCACTATGAGCCTAGGTCCGATTTCGCGTTATCGGCACGACTACGACACGACGTCAAGGATCTTGCAAAGAAATACGGTCGACCTACCTGGATGACTGGCGCCTATTCCGGCGAACCAACTATACATACTGACATGAAAGGTATCGCCATCGGTACCCGCATCGAAATGAGTAGCCTGATTACTAAACCTTCCGCGCGCCAGTCTCGTATTGCGGATGTCTTTCGGTGCTTCGTGGAAGCTGAAGAACGAGGCATATCTTCGGGACCGATCGCACGCATGACAGTAAGATTTGATTTTGCTGACCGTCGGGTCGATCTTCGAGCCCCCATTCAGGAGGCGTTCGAGGAAGTCTTTGGCAGTCAGTGTTGCTTCCAGTTCCAATTCAATAATTACCTTCGCATCGGCCGTGCTGTTGTGCACCAGCACCTTATTCATCATCTTAGCGAAGATGGACCCTATCATTCAGACCATCAACCACGGGTTGAGAAAGTACGCAACGAACTGCACCGACAACCCGGCCGTTACGAGGGTTATCGATATTTCGTTGAGCCACTATTTACCCCCGGGCAGTATCCAACCATAAAGTTCTGTTACACAGGACCGGAGCCCGACAAGTTGATTGAAGTGACACTTAGGCAAAAAGGCGGTGAGGAACTGGTCTTTCTGACGGAAGCTGAGATCGCCGCTGACCCGCAGCGTTTCGTATCGCTAAATGACTACGATCTCGGCGCACGGCGCTTTGGAAACCTTTGGGTCATGCAGGAAGGCATGTTGAGAAAAATCGATAGGGTCTGGCTACCCCTCATTTACCTCTTCATGGATGAGAACTTGCAACCCATTCTGGACCGAACATTTAGCTGGGAAAAACTCTACGAGAGGCAACGATCCAGCGACTTTGCACCAATCTCATCCCGCAGTTCCACTACATTCCTCGATATCTGCATTGAGAGATTACGGGAGAGACGGATGATCTTGCGCGAGAAGGACAACCATTATCGGCTACACCCAGATTTCTTGAAAATCGAACACGTCACCTATTATGAAATCGGTGAGTACGACAAGCGGCTCGGTTAAATCAAGTTCAGTCGTTCATAAACGACGTCATTCGTTCGCTGGCGACCAGAAAATCTTCCATAAAGTCATACACCACCTGTCGACTGCTCAGCGACTGATTCATCATACCTACGCCCTGACCTACCCAGAAGGTAGCCAGTTGTTTGGCACCCTCATGACCGGCATCCGCCAGTTGGGTCACCTTACGCAAAGCAGGTTCCGATACCTTGGACTGCAGGGGCATCGGTAAAGCATCCGGAGCATCCTGGTCCTCCCATGCGTCGGTCCAGGGAGAACGTACCTGGCGCGAAAACTTACCGGTTCGACTCTTGGCTCGAACGGTCTGATTGGACTGTGTCGATAACAGCTTTTCTTTGATCGATGGCGCCGTCTCTGCCTCCGTCGTGGTCAGCCACACCGATCCCGTCCAGACACCATCGGCACCCATCGCCATGGCAGCCGCCATTTGTCGACCCGTCACGATACCGCCCGCCGCAACCACCGAACAATTGTATTCTTCCACAGCCTTACAGACTTCCGGCACAACCACCATCGTCGATATCTCACCACAATGGCCACCGGCTTCAGTTCCAGAACAGATCAGCAGGTCTACGCCTGCTTCTGCCTGCTTGATGGCATGATGCTTGGCACCTACCAGAGCACCCGTCGCAACGCCCTCTTCCTTCGCCTTATCAATCATATACTGCGGCGGCACCCCCAGGGCATTCACGATCAATTTGATGGGGTGCGCGAAGGCGACGTCAATGATGTTGGCAGCACCTTTTTCACCCAGGAATCCGCCGATGCCTGTGGGCAAACCACCATAAACGTCCTGCGTATCTACGTTGTGCCGGGCCAGTATCGACGCAGCAAAATTCTTGTGCTCTTCCGGCACCATGGCATCCAATTCCTCCGGCGTCGCAGATTCATCTTTGTTGGCCATGGTGGTGGGTGCGATCAGGTCGACCCCATAAGGTTTGCCATCGATATGATCGTCGATCCATTTTAGTTCGACCTCCAGTTGCTCCGGGCTAAAATTCGCCGCGCCCAGAATACCCATACCGCCAGCCTTGCTGACCTCGACCACCACGTCGCGGCAGTGGGTGAACGCCATAAGTGGGAATTCAATGCCGAACATGTCACATACTTTCGACTTCACTTTCTCCTCCAAACAGATTCGTTTGCACAAACAATAATTGATTACTCGACAAACTTCGACCTCAGTTTCTGAATCTGAGCGTCACTGAGGCCGGTTTTGCGTACGTAAGCTTCAACGCCACCATATTCGTCATCAAGAAACGTCAGCGCCAAAGCCATGGTCCTGGGGAGACAGCTATGAAAGTACAACGGTAATGCAGCGACTTCGGCATTATCCAGCGCGGCACCGGGCATAAACATCGGGTCCGGATTCGAGTGGTCTCTAAGCGGTTCGTCAAGATAGACTTCAGTGAGTGCGTAATCTGCTGCGATAGTTTGATGCGGGATACGTGCCAGACCAAGCAGCAGCGCGGCGATCATTCCTGTCCTGTCTTTACCCGCACCGCAGTGAAAAACCGTGGCATGATCTCCCGCTTCCACTAGCGTAGTCATGATTTCGCCAATGATCTCTTCGCAGGCCGGAAAACCTGCGCGATAGAGGTCAGCCAGTTTCGCATCCTGGGTAAGCGATTCTCGCGACGACTTGTAACCGGACATCCGATCCCCCCAGAAATCAAAATGGTAATAGACCACATCATCGTGATCGGCGAAGGGATTGGGCTCGTCTTTGATTTTCTGATGGGAACGCAGGTCGACCACAGTTCCCACACCGTAATCCACCATCGTTTGCTGATCATCTCTTTTGAGTTTTGACATACCGGCGGATCGTAAGAATGTTCCCCACCGTGTAGTTCGACCATCAGCCGTCGAGTAACCTCCGAGATCACGCAGATTCTGGATGCTGGTGAGCTGGATGTGGCGTTTCGGATGCAGAGTTTCATTCATTTCGGAATCCTAGTCGCTTGGGCTTCTGACATGATGACGACTTTCGTCCCGTACAAGCAATTCTTTCGATTCCCGCGCGAGTAGCTTTATAAGACGCTTGCTTTGGAAGCCCAGTTGCTGCAATCCAGAAATCGAGTGAGCCACTTCCCGGTACTCTTCAATCAATCCATCCCGTAGACGGCAAATGGAAACGCCCTCGAATACGGCACGCTTACCAAGTGCATCTGGGAGTTTCGAATCGTAACTGAAAACATAGCGGGCATAGCCGACCGACCCCACATCCACCGGAGCGTGCATATCCCAAACCAGATTTTCCGAATCTCGATGAAAGTAGTTCTCTATCATGTCTTTGATGGCTTGTCCCTGGAAGGAACCATAGAAACAATCGTGGTAGATCCCATCATCAGTGAAACACGCAGCAACGGCGGAACCGTCACCGCAACATGCGCCGTCGGCAAGATTGGTAATCAATGCTTCAAATGTATTCACGTTTCTTTCTCTCCGTTCTCATGAGCCTCCACTTCACGTCTTGTCTCAAGCTCAGCCAGAATTTCTGCATGGCGTTTCTTGTCGATCTTATAAAACGACATGAAGAATATTGCGAGAAGGTAAAGCATCAGATACAACGGGCCATTCATGAAAAGCAGCCCGGTAAGCGTTTCCTGAGACAGCATACCCACCTCAGCATCTTCCGGGAAGCCAATAAATTCGAGTCCAAATCCAGCAAAGAGTCCACCGATACCACTGGTCGCCTTGACCGCGAAACTACGTATGGAGAAAACAACACCTTCTGCCCGTGAACCGGTTTGATACTCGTGCACATCTGCAACATCCACCAGCTGCGAATCAAGTACGATAGAGGTCACAGGAGTCACCAATGCACTAATGAATAAAGGCAAGAATAACGCAACCAGAAGAAACGACGATTCGTTACCCGGAAACCAGTCGATCATCTTCAGAAGATGCGGTAACGCAGCAAAAATTCCAGTGATTGCCGTTGTCAGCATCAGAATCGTTTTTTTATCCATACCCCGAGACATCCAGACCAGTAGTGGCAGTGCGATGAATATGCCAGGCATTTTCATGATCCCTGCAAGTGTCATCTGCTCTGTGGATAGACCATAGACGTATATATAGGCATAGGTGGAAACAACTCCCAAAATACCAAGACTCGCATAAATCGTTAGCAGGCTTAGGCAAGTTGAAAGATAGGAAGAGTTCCGCAACAGGCTGCCCAGTTCCCGAAACATCTTTCCGTAATCAACTTTTTTGCTGATATCGACATCGTGAATGTAAGGAATTTGATCCATAGTCCCAAGGGCACACACCAAGATGGAGATAACGACGGCTACTGCCCCCAGTGACGCCAGCAAAAAATACCGTGACTCATTCAGATAGCCATTGGCGTATTCCGGTGATGATGGGAAAATCAGAAAATTGACTATCAAAACCATTAAGGTAGCAGTCAACGCCACAGCCACCAGGTTATAGCCAAAGATCGACGAGCGCTCGTCATAGTCGTCCGTCAGTTCAGCGCCCAGGGCATCATGGGGGATATTGTAAAAAGTGATGGAAATGCGCATAAGCACAAGGAAGACGCTCAGCCAGACGAAGTATCCCATTTCACTGAGCCCTTCGATTGGTTGATAGAGGCAATAGAAAGCAATGCCCGCGGGTAATGCTGCGCCCAACATCAGTGGATGACGCCTGCCCCACCGACTTTTAAAGTGATCAGAAAATGCGCCTACCATGGGATCTGTAAAACCGTCGACAATGCTGGCGATCAAAAATGCTGTACCACACAGTGCCGGTGAAACGCCAAGCACCTGATTATAAAACAGTACAGTGACAACACCCGCCGCGACGACTGTGGCTTCTTGAAATGCACCAGAGGCAAAAAACAACTTGGTCGGGACAGGCACCTTGCGCCGACGATTTATCGGTTCGCCAGTGCCATCAACTGGATTGTTTTCTATTTCGTTATCCATCTATCCACATTTCCCATACGCGGTTTGCGACCACCCCGGTGCAGACCGCGGCAACCGACACGCGATGAACGTGTTGAGTATCGCAGTTAGTCCTCTTCGAGCAACCTGACCGTGCCACCATCGCCGTCAACCTCGATCATCTGACCGTGTTTAATGCGCTGGGTACAGTTCCCTGTGCCGACAACGGCAGGTATTCCATACTCGCGAGCAACGATCGAACCATGACCCAAAATACCGCCAATATCAGTGACCAATCCCTGCGCATGCGCAAAGAGTTGCGTCCACGCCGGCGATGTCATCGGACACACCAAAATCGATCCGGGAATCATGTTACTGAATTCGGAAGGATTCATGATAACGCTAGCCTCAGCTGTAATAGTTCCCGGGCTTACTGGGATCCCCATCAACGTATCACTGGAATCATCATTCTTTATCTGAGTTTCTTTAAATGCGATCCCTGGGCTATCGCTGGCCTCAGGAGGGCAGGTTCCAGGTGGGTGAAGAAGCTTGCGCCTCTCGCGCAGTTCTCTTCGCTCTTGCGCCAATTCACCCAGCGCCGGCTTCGGCTTGCCATCTGCACGAAGCCTCATGGCTTCTTCCAGTTCAGCCGAGTACATGTGGTAGACATCATCGGATTGTTTGAAAGTACCAACCTCTACCATCCGCCTTCCCAGCTCTGCGGCCATCGGTCGCAGAGATGTCCAGGCCATACCAAGTACAAAACAGGATTCCTCACGCATCGCGTAATATTGACCGGCAAACCATAGGCGATAGCGGAACTGCCAGTACTGTAATCCATGGAGAAGCTTGCTGATATCTTTCAGTGCTTTTTCTTTTTTCCTATTTGCTTCTTGTTCATGTTGGACAGGGTCATAATCCTCTCTTCGAACCATATTCTTTAAAGTAACGAATAGAGCCGAAGGATCTTCCTGTTGCGTTGGTTCACAAAAATCCAGGCTATAACCTTGATGCCCATATTGCTGTAGATAAATATCAATATTTTTTAAGATTTGTTCTGTATCTGAACGACCTTGTAGCTCAACCATCAACCGGGGAGCAGGTGTCGCTAGGACGACTAATTTTAGATCCTCATCAGCCCTGATTACTCTTGCAATCTCAAAGAGGTCGTCATTAGCCTGCATAATTCGTGATTTGAATCCACTCAAGAACTGTCCGCTGGTGAAGCGATGCTCGGGGAGGACGTTTCGTAAAAAAGCTTGGAGTTGATCGTCAACCGATTTAGCAACGCCAAAAGTATGACCCCCATTACCTGACCAGTACCATCCTTCCGCCTCCGTTAGCTCTTTGATTCCTTCCATGAGTTTTTCATCAGAGGCTGAAGCCAGGTCCAGAACTGCCCATTTCGCTGTTGCCGCTTCGAGTTCCGGCATGGCACGCTCTCGCCAGTCACGATGTTGCGCATCATTAGTATCCGTTTGGTGAAATGCACCAAAGGTAGGATCACTTATGTGCGGCGAGGTTACGGCGTGAGCTAGATTATCGCTTTTGAGGTCATCAGCCATTTTCTGGAATTCCGCGCGATCTTGATCAGAGAGCCCACTTATAAATAGATCTAAATCATGCTTCTCAACCGCCATTGCCTCTGGGGTAGCCAACTTTGCATCAAGCATGGCACGCCTTTCCGCATGCCACTCTTCCTTGGTCCCGGTGATTCCATGTGGGTCCATGATCTGAAAAGCGAAACCATGCAGGCTTGAGTACATTGACTCAGATTTTGACCTATCCCAACGTAGCGCATATCGTATGTAGAGTTCATCAAAGAGCTCACATGTCGGATCCGGAATGTTTTCTACAATCTGACGCCGAACTAGGGCCGGGATACCCTCGGGTGGGGTCCATTCAACTTCAAGCGGTTGTGGGGGCAGATTAGTAATGGGTCGAGATTGCAACAGCGAAATCTTGCCATCAACGATCGCCCACTCGATATCCTGAGGCAAGCCGTCGTAGTTGTTCTCGACTTTCAGTGCCAGTTCAACCAAATCGTTCAGCAGCGCATCGGACAGCGAAGATTGATCACGATCTGCGACTTCCACATCGGCGAGTTTAGTGCCCTGCTCACCATCTGAAATAATCATTTGCTCCTTGGGCCCGATCATGGTCTCTTTAACGTGCTTTGATTCTCTATCAACGATGAAGGTGTCAGGTGTGACCTGTCCGCCAACAACCGCCTCACCCAACCCAAAGCTAGCATTGATGATCATTTCGTTACGTTCGCCAGTTGCTGGATTTGCGGTGAACATAATTCCGGCAACATCTGCCGGTACCATAATTTGAACCACAACGGACATGGCTACTGAGCCCTGCTCGATCGCATTTTCATGTCTATAGCTGATAGCTTGAGCGGTCCAAAGAGAAGCCCAACAATTACGTACTGCCTCCAGCAAGGCATCTTCACCTTTAACATTCAGGTAGGTTTCCTGCTGCCCCGCAAATGACAGACCTGGCAGGTCTTCCGCATTAGCTGATGAACGAACTGCTACCGCCGGGTCTCCGCCGAGATTGGCATAGGTTTCTCGCAACTGGTTAGTTACTGTTTCAGATATCTCGCAGGCGGTGATTAATTTTTGAATTGCTGCGGATGCAGGTTCAAAAGTTGCCCAATTATTTTCGAGTACGGGTTTAGCGAGGGCAACGATTTGTTCCTGAAGATTATTTTCTGAAATAAACGCACGATACGCATCAGCATTTAGGTGAAAACCAGAAGGGACATCAAACCCAGCATTAGACATCTTGGCCAATGATCTGCCTTTACCGCCAATAAGCTCCAGCGCATCGTCAGTGGTATCCATGGGTAAAATAAAACTATCAGTCATTAGCTATGTTCCTCAGAATGATTTATTCGCGTGAATTAGTTGGAGGTCAGTCACCCTATCGCAATTCCCAAGTCCTGAAAAGAATCTAACCCCGATTATCGAACGCTGACCATCAAAGAGTTCACCCAATAGTCCGTTCATCGATAAGGATGCTGGCTTAAGGAATACAGCACTCAATACTTTGAGAAGAACTCCCAGATAAGCGCCGTCGCGCTAATGCCGGAGTTATCCTGTATTTTTTTGCCCGTGGTCTTTCCAATATACGGGGTACCAGGCCAATAATGAATGAACCCCTCGATTCTATAGAAACGCGCTTCGGCACCCTCACCTTCAGGCCGATAGATATAGGAGGTTGTGTTTTCAGAGACGTCAACTGTCTCCTCTTTTGTCGCGTTATTCAATTTTGCAAAGTATTTCACGGAATCATGAGCTGAGGGTGTTGGCAGATCGCCCTCGATCGGCACCATTGAGTCTGCTGTACCGTGAAGATGAATTAATGGTTTAGGTCCACTGGGTGCACAGCTGTCCACAATGACACCATCCATCAGTCCCGCAACGATGCCGGCACCTCTAAAAGTATCCCCCGCCTGACACATCAGCGTATAGCTCATATAGCCGCCATTAGAAAATCCGGCCACGAAAGTCCTCTTGGGATTCAACTCATACTTTTGCTGCAGCTCTCTGGCCAATTGTGAGAGAAAATCCACATCGCTGACACCGCTGTATCTTTCATCTTCATTCTCTGCATTCCAGCGCACAACCTCAGTCACTGCAATCCAGTCCAGATCACGCAATCCCAGGAAATCAGTCAGGTAGATGGTTTTTTCCAGACTTTGCGGATACACCACAACAAACCCATGTTGATCAGCAAGCTCATTGAATCCCCGCCCGTAAGTCCAGTCGCTGGTCATCGACATACCGTGGAGTACAAACAACAGCGGCGGATTTTCAGCTAGGTTCTCTGGCACATGAAGCTTGTAGGTTCTCTCTTCCCCACCATGCACAAAGACATAATCCGGCGCAGTCTTCTTGTTTTCAGGTAAGTCGTTTTCAGGCAACTCGTTTTGATCCGCCGCATGGATACCATTGATCAGGAAAAGCTGCACCAGCAGAAATAATACGGACGTTCTTAGAATCATGACGCTTCCAATTGAGACACGGTAGGAGTTTGACTCAATCTTCCGAGAGAATCGAGACAGTACCGGCATCGCCGTCGATCGCGATCCTCTGCCCATGCACTATCCTCTCGGTGCTGATGCCGGTCCCCACTACGGCCGGAATACCAAACTCTCTGGCAACGATAGAACCATGACCGAGGATACCCCCTATATCAGTGACAAGTCCCCGGGCATGGGCAAAGAGTTGCGTCCAGGCCGGGGTTGTCATGGGGCATACGAGAATCGAGTCAGGCTCCATCTGGTCAAATTCAGCTGGTGAGTTGATCAAGCTGGCGGGTGCGGTCACTGACCCGGGGCTAACCGGGATGCCATTGATAGTGTCACTATTCGGATCGTTCTCTACCTGCACTTCCGATATCCAGATATTCCCAATGACTTCCGGCGGGATAGCCGAGGGCGCACGCAGTCGCTTGCGAGCCTCTCTTAATTCACGTCGCTCTGCCGCAAGTTGACCATAGTGTGGCAGGGGGGTTTCCTCACGCCGGGCTTCAGCGCATTCCCTAAGTTCTGCCATCTGCAAATAATAGGTATCGTCAGCAAGTTTAAAGGTACCCATATTGACCATTCGTCTACCAAACTCCGTCGCAAAGGGACGCAGCAGCGGCCAGGCGCTTCCAAGCGGAAACAGGAGATCCTCTCGGAAAGGATAATAACGATACGCGTGCCAGACACGATATCGGAACTGCCAGTACGTCAGGCCTGAAAGCGCTTCCTTGACTTTATTGAACGCGGCTTGACGCTTCTCGGTCGCATCAAGATCGTGTTGCTTAGGATCATAATCCGGATCACCCACCATCGTCTGAAGGGTCGCTAACACCGGCGAAGGCTCATCCACGGGTGGCGGCTCAACAAAGTCCAGGCTGTATCCCTGATGGCCATACGTATCCAGGTACGCACGGATATCCTTAACAATCGGGGCCGCATCGGGATGCTTTTTCAGTTCATCCAGAAGCCGCGTATTAGGGGTAATCAGGGTCAGTTCGCGGAGTGAATCGTTAGCTTGAATCTGTTTCGAGATTTCGCACAGATCTTCATTGGCTTCCATTAGCCTCGATGGGAATCCACTCAGAAACATACCGCTGGTCAGGTTTTGTTCCGGTAGATTCTCATGTAGAAAGGCGTTTAACTGCTCATCGCAGGTCTTGATAACGCCGAACACCTTCCCGCCGTTTCGGCCAGACCAGTATCGGCCCTCGGCGTGTGCCAGGTCACGAATTCCTGTCAGCAGATCTCCGTCTGATGCGGCTCCAGGATCAATATCTCTCCATTTTTCAATCGTTGCAGCTAATTCAGGCGCCGCTCTTTCGCGCCACCCTCTGATGTTTTCATCGCAGGTTATCGTCCTGTGATGAGCAAACATCCGCATATTCTCGCTCTCGGGCACGGTGAGACGCTGGGGCAGGGTTTCAATATCCTGCTCTTTTGCCATTGCATCAAAAGCATCGCGGTCTTCCTTGTTCAGTGAGTTCCGGAACAGCGCCATGTCGTCTTTTGCCAGAGCGTCCTGTTCCGGCGTTTTGGTCGCGTCCCTTAGCATCTGAAACAACTCCTGGGAGGCTTCCTTTTCTGTTCTGCCTGATTCGTCATTCACACCGGGGATCAAGAACGCCTTGGACAATGGACCAACGGGTTCAGGTCGGAAGTCCTGCCGTTGATAGGCGATACCATTCACCGTTACATACAAAGGGCCAGACATCGTCTGTTCCCACTCTTCGGAATCCGCTCTTCCACCCGGCTGCTCCAGCTGCAGACCTTCCCACAGATAGAGCTCTTCGAACAGGGGACAGACCGGACCCGGAATGTTCTCAACGATCTGGCGTCGCACCATCACCCGTGCAGGGGGTGTGGGCTCCCAAACATCAGGAATCGGCTGCGGCGGTAGATTGGTGATCGGACGCGATTGCAACAGCCAAAGTTCACCGTCTTTGATAGCCCACTCGATATCCTGCGGGACACCACCGTAGTGCTTCTCGATCTTTAGCGCGAGTGATCCCAGCGCTTTGAGTTCACCTTCCGACAACGAGGATTCACCCCGAGTATCTTCGATGATGTCTTCAAGTCGAACTCCCTGATCGCCATCGGAGACAATCTGATGTTCCTTAGTACCGATGGTAGTTTCCTTCGCCTTCAGTGATTCACGATCCATCACAAAGGTATCCGGCGTTACCTGCCCGCTGACTACCGCCTCACCCAAACCAAAACTGGCGTTGATAATAATCTCGGATCGTTCCCCCGTAACCGGGTTAGCCGTAAACAAGATACCCGCAACATCAGAAGCGACCATAAGCTGAACAACCACCGCCATGGCCACAACATCCTGGTCAATACCCATCTGATGGCGGTAACTTATCGCCCTCGCGGTCCAGAGAGACGCCCAACAGTTTTGCACTGCCGTAAGCAAAGCATCCTCACCGCGAATATTCAGATAAGTATCCTGTTGCCCGGCAAAAGACATGTCCGGCAGATCTTCTGCGTTAGCGGATGAACGCACCGCTACCGCCGGATCGTCCCCTTCCAGTGCAGCATAGGCCGAACGGATTTCAACTGCTATTTCTTCTGGAAATTCCGGTTTGCCGATCAGTGCCTGAATAGACTCCGCTGCCGCATCGAATGACAAGGTGTGCTTACCGATTTCCGGTTTTACCAACTCGACAATCTTTGTTTGCAGATCGTTCGCTTTTAGAAAGCTCCTGTAGGCCGTGGTGGTAAGGTAAAACCCGCCCGGCACATCGAACCCTGCGCTCGTCATACTGGCCAGGGATTGGCCCTTACCGCCAACCAGGTCCAGTGTGGCCTCGGTAGTATCAAGGGAAAGTGTGTGAGTATCAGTCTTCAATTTTTCTCCTCTAATTAAACGCAGATGAAACCTAGAGTTTTATTGCAGCCCAGGCCATCTCAAATGCTGTTTCAATGTTCTTTGGTGTCATTCTGAGATTCTTGGTAGTTCTGGTGTTGGATAGCATCGCTAGAGGATAAAAAGTGAAGGCCACAAACATATCGAAATCCACCTTTCTAATGAGTTTTTGCCTGGCCGCTTCTGCCAGCGCTGACCGGACCGGTTTAAACATGTCATCGCTCTGTGTATCTTCCACCAGGTCGTAATACGGTGAGTTCGCGAATTGTTCGATGTATTGAATGTAGCCCTGGTACGTTGAGGCGAACCTAAATGAGTTGTGCCATACCTTTTGAAATGTTTCTTTGATAGGTGCTGACGCTTCGAATCCTTCCATCGTCGCCGAACTTTTTCGCTTTTTAACCTCAATGTATATTGAAGTTAAAAGATCCTGTTTGTCTTTGTAGTAAATGTATATTGTCGCTGGCGATACGTTTGCGGCTTTCGCTATCTTGGCTGTCGATGCTTCAGCGAAGCCTATTTCGTTGACCAGCGCAATTGTGGCATCGAAAATTGCTTCCTTCTTTTTTTCATCCCGCAATCTCATCGATCAATAATAAGTGATCAGTCAGTTATTTTAAAGATTAACTTTACGCGGATCACCTCCAATTTAGGTGGAGCGTTAATAACCTAACGGCAGTATCGTCTCCGCAAGATAACGGCCATTCTTTATTGTTGCCGCGTCGGGATCTTCTCTCGCTGCATCCGACTCTTCCTCGAACACAATCCAACCAATGTAGTTAGCATCATCAAGCATCTTCATCAGCCGAGGAAAATCGATGCATCCATCCCCATTTGGCGCCCATTTCTTATCCACGGTAATGTCCTTCATATGCACGTGACCAATAATAGACATATAGGTAGTGAAAATTTCGTAGACATCCATGTCTCCATTCGCAATGTGTCCCGTGTCCGGGCAATACTTTACAACCTCAGGGTCCATCTCATCCAGCATGACCCGATAATCACTGTCCGTTATAAAAATCGAGGTGGGATATGAGCTGGGATGCAGCGCACAAGCGATGTCCAACTCGGTAGCCATCCTTCCTATTTCATTGTAACAACTCATAGCATTGCGCTGACGTTCCAATAGATTATCCCGGTCTCTGGAGTAATGGGACAGGCTGAGCCTGGGCTCAGGAAAGTGAGAGATAAAGTTGAACACCTGCCCTGCCGCTGCTCGCTCTTCTTCATTCAAACTGGGACTTTTTCCAAAGCCACCACCTAATGAGGTCGCAACCAATGCCAGGTCGTATTCCTTTAGCACCTCCGTCATCAATCCCGGGTCCGCACCATATTCACCGGCCATACGCATGGATGTTTCAATACCGGTAAGCCCGGCCTGACTTATGACCTTACATAGATGCGAAATATTCCCTAGGTATTTGTCACCAGACATTACCCAACTATAGCTTTCGCATCCGTATCTGAAGTTACTCATGGTTGAGTGCTCCTAACTGGTTTCTACCCCAAAAATACTGGTTGTAGTGCAATTTCACAATCACGGGGTGTACCAAATGGGTGAACTGTAGGCACGCTCCTGGGTCACCATCTGAATCTCTTTCGGCAAATCCTGCAAATCGAAGTAAGTCGTATCGTAAGCTGTCCAGCGCGGGGTGGGAATCTCCAGAACCCGAACATAATAGAACGCCGCCTCGTCCGGATCGAAATCAGGGTCTACCCACACGACCGATAATTCGGGATCGCCAATAGCGTTTGTAAACGACGCCCCATCAACCGTGTTACCGACCGGCTCTACCTGTCCCTTCGCATCGATCATTCGCCCATTCGATACCGCAGCGTTGTAGATCTTTTCGTGCGTCATCCCATCAAAGGCGAGCCAGCCCTTGACGACCTGAACACGATCTAGAT
This sequence comes from Gammaproteobacteria bacterium, assembly GCA_002712135.1. GTDB lineage: Bacteria > Pseudomonadota > Gammaproteobacteria > Pseudomonadales > Azotimanducaceae > UBA7455. The sequence continues at coordinate 48,059 of PASO01000004.1, read as the reverse complement.
TGGCGCCGTCCGCATCGCGGGTCGCTCGAATCAGAAAACTCGGCACCTTGGTTTCCGGAGCCCGGGTTAGATCGCCACCCATGGGCACACCCCCACGATAACCAATAAGGGCTAGGTTTGGCTCCAGCGCATCCCGATGTGTGTAGTCCCATCCGCCAAAGACACGCAGTGTTATTCGCGGACCGGTTGTCGCGTAAACCTCCCGTCGCTGCATGGCATCGAACAACCCGGATCGGGTATTTTCCGTTGCCCAGACAGCAGCATAGCCGGACGCAGTCAGAAACCATGCATTGGCGATGCGATGTCGGCTTGGTTCCGACAGTGAACCTTTACCCCAGAAGTTGTCTTCATCTGCGGTCGCGAGCGATGTGTGCGTATCAGTGCTCCCAATCATCCCAAACTTGAACGGATTCTCACCGAGTTTAGCCTGCTGGGCTAATCCTGTTTTCAGGCCCGAACGCGCATAATCGCTTTCAAGCCGTCCTTGCCAGTTACCCATATCGAAACCATTCCAGGTCTCATAGTCCGCGAACTCGTCAGTTGGTGAGAGCTGCGGGTGCGTCTCTCCGTCACCTTTGATCTGCGTCACCTCGTAGACCGGCTCCCAACGGGATCGCGCTGCCGCATACTCTTTCGATATGGGTGACCCATCTGGCCTCTCAACATTAAACATCCCGCCGTTACTCAAATTACCGTTGTGTGGAATCGCGAGCGCCCTACCCCCAGTTTGGGTTTCATAATTCGACAGAAAACGCCACAGGTCTCCGACGCTTTCGCTGTCACCGGCGCGAAGCGGTAAAATCTGATTTGCCCTAGTTGCATCGTCGGCAAAGATCACGTTGCGGTGAAGGCTCGAGTATTTTCCGCGTACGCCGAAGGTCCACTCGTAGCCGATGAACGCAGTGAACTGTCCAGGTCGATTGTGACGCTCCGCATTGGCCGTCACCTGCTCCCAGACTGAACGACGAAGCCCCGGCGTCTTAGCAATTCCTTTCATTGCGCCCTTGGTGTCTTGCGAATAACCGGCGAGACGGTTCAGCGCTTTCTCAGAAAATTCGGACTTGCCAGCAGTTCTGGTTTTGTTGAGGACGGCCGACCGCACCGCCTCTTGGCCTGGTTGAACGTTGGTATCCGCTTTGCGGCTGAGCATGGCGAATTTTCGATTGAACAGTCGCGCGAAAGCCTCGCCTTCGTCCCCGGTTAGTATATCCTGTGCGGGCGACGGACTATCCGCTATGACCTTTGCTGTGCGCCTGCCGGGAGCGGTTGCCAACGCTGCAGGATCGCCGCCGGCGATCATTGGCATGTAACCCATATTCTCTGCATGATCCGTCACTACAAGAAAATCCAGGGGACGGTGCAGACGCACCTTTTGTCCATTATGGGCGACAATCGTCTCACCCTTGGCAAAACGGTAGGCATCGTCAGGACTAATCCGGTTCCAGGAAGACCAGGCATCCCAGGAGAAGCTGGTATGTACGTGGGTATCACCCCAGTAGACACTTGTTGGAAATGTGTCGTTAACAGGCGGCGAGTAAGACTGGTCTGCCAGAGCAGGAAGCACCATTGTCACGACTAGCAGCACAGCGAATCTTTTCGAAGCGCACCTACACACGGTTAACTTCCGCAAATCCAGCAATTCACGGGGTATACCAAATCGGCGATGTATACAGACGCTCCTGCGTCATAACAGGAATGTGTGGGCCCAGCTTTGTATCCTTTCTGGCGACATCGAAGTCTGTCCATCGCGGTGTTGGTATCTCAAGCACTCGTATGTAATAGAACGAATGTTCTTTGGCGTTAAAATCAGGGTCAATCCACACCGTCGTGAGTTCCGGGTCACCAATACGGTTGGTAAAGGTGGCATCATCGAGATCCACAGTATTACCCACCGCTTCAGCTTTACCTGTCGCATCCGTTTTTCGGTCATCCGATAAAGCCACGTTATAGACCTTTTCCTGTAGCTTCCCTTTCGTGTTGCGCCAACCCTTAATCACCTGGATACGATCGAGATTGGCACCATTCGGATCTCTCACCGCATGAAGAAGAAAACCGGGTGAGCGGCGTTTGGGAGCCTCGGCGAGATCTCCCCCCATGGGCACACCCTTGCGGTAACCCACCTCAGTCAGATTCGGTTTAAAAGCATCATCTGTTTCGAAGTCCCAGCCACCAAATACTCTTACTGACATTCGCGGCCCCGTGCTGGCAAATACTTCTCGGCGCTGCATGGCATCGAAAATGGCCTGCCGCGTATTCTCCTTTGCCCAGACACCCGCGATACCGGCTGCATTCCAGATAGCACTCGCGACACGTAATGCGCCCTGCTTACCAAGGTAGTCTTCCTCTTCAGCACTACTAAGGCCAATATGTGAATCGGTACTGCCAATCAGACCGACCTTGAAGGGATTAACGCCGAGCTTCGCCTCTTCACCAAGCCCACGCTTGAGGGCTCCACGAGCATATGAACCTTCTAGAGGGCTCTGGTTTTTTGTGACAACTTTGGTGCTGCTTTTAGTATTATTTTTTGTGCTAACTTTTTTGGCATTTCCCTTAATATTACTTTTGGCACTCGCTTTACCGGAGCCCTTCGTCTTTGCTGATGCCGCCTTCTTTGGGGTCTTGTATGTCATGCCCATCTTTTCAAAGTCCGCGAATTCATCATCCGGCGAAAGATCCGGATGCGTTTCGCTATCGCCCTTGTATTGCGTCGCCTCGTAGATCCGCTCCCATCTAGATCGGGTCTTTGCGTAAGCCTTGGTCAGCGGCTTACCTGAAAAATCCATTAACGAAAACATCGCGCCGTTACTGAGATTGGCGTTGTGCGGAATGGCCATGACGCTACCACCGGTCTTATTCTCATANTCCTCAAGGTACTGCCATAGGCCCTCCGGATCCGCGCTATCAATAAGAGAAAACGGCTCTACCTGGCGGGTTTTCTCGGCACCGTCAACAAACAATACATTGCGGTGCATCATATACAGAGCGGTCCATTCATAACCGATAAACGCGGTGAACTTACCNGGATCATTGTATTTCTCGGCGATAGCTATCACCTCTTCCCACCTGGAACGAATAAACTCCGGATCGTTTGCCAGAGGTGCCTTCCAGTCACCTTTGGCCTTGCCCATCATCGTGAGAACATGGTTCTGCTCTGCTTNTGTTTTAGCTTCNACCAGGTCGCGTATCCATAGATTATTTTTGGACTGCGCAATCTTTANCTTCTCTCCCGCTTCTGTCAGTTCCAATGCTTTCCCTGCCTCAAGTGCAGGACGCACACCTAAGTTCTCGGCGTGGTCTGCCACCATGAGAAAATCAAGTGGCCTTCGAATTCGCACCTCTCTACCATTGTCAGCAGTGACCACATCCCCGCGAGCATACCGGTACGCTGTTTCGGGCGTAACACGCGTNCCTAGCGCATACGCATCAGCCGATAGAAANGTATGCACATGAGTGTCACCCCAATAAAGATTGNTCGAACGATCGGTTTCCGCAACANCACCGTTGCCTACCGCGAGAGTAAATAGTGCATACCAAACCTTATTTTTTTTCATCTTTTTTCCAAAAAACCTNNAGCAATTATTTCAATTTGAGCTAAACCTATAAAACTGACGCTCCGGTCTACGGCGACCAGACCATCGGGCGATTCCCATTAGTTAACAACATAACATTTGGGCATTCCACCAACGTCAGGGTTGTGTTAATCCAGTCGTATGCGAGTGATTCGGGTTGACGCTTGCAAATAACATGTACGATGATACATCGACACACTAAGAGCGACAGACGATGTTCTGCCTGCGGCTNTCACATAATCTGAGGCTTCGTATACACTCACTGTTTCTAGCATCGCTTCTCGCGACCCTGCCACTGTCCGCATTGTCCGAACAACCAAATATTCTGTGGATTGATATCGATGACCAGTCTCCCTGGTACAACGTTTATGGAGACAACACAGTCAGNACGCCCAATCTGGATGCACTAGCTAGCGAGGGCGTAGTCTTCGAACATGTTTACGCGGCAAACCCGATTTGTGGGCCCAGTAGATCAGCCATGATTACCGGCGTCTATCCGATTCGTGCCGGAACCCATGATATGCGTTCCGGACGGGTACCCGAATACCAGATCGATCTGCCTGACGAAATCACCACAGTGCCGGAGATAATGCGCGAGGCAGGCTATGAAACCTATAACGCTCACAAAGATGACTATAACTTTACCTATAATCGGCGCGATCTTTATTCCTTTGGTAATCCACCGCACCCTTATTCACCTGGTAGCCGTGACGATGAAGCTGGGAAAGCTGGGGAAGTTGACGCCAACCAGGTGAGTAAGAAACAACTCATGGAAAGTGGCTTCACCGCGGAAAAAGCGGCTGAAATGTTGGCCCAGGTTGATAAAGATAAAGGTAAAAGCAAAGTCAACTACAAAGGATTGCGTGGCGGTGGTTCCTGGCGTGACGTTAAACAGGGTCCTTTCTTCGGGCAGATGTCNATCCCTGGAGGTAAGAGTGTGTCCGCGATAGAAAAGGAGCTTCGTGCAATTGATTTAGAGCCCGTGGATCCTGCAGGTATCAGGGTACCTGCGCAATATCCGGACATCCCCCAGGTACGGCAACATGTCGCGGATCACTATAATTCCATCCTGCGAACTGACCATCGGATCGGAGAATTAATACAGCAGTTTAAAGATGAGGGCCTGTGGGGGAACACNGTATTTATTCTTTACAGTGACCATGGTTCGGATCTNCCTAGGAGTAANGGATATGTTTANAAAGAAGGGCTGCATGTTCCATTTATCATCGCAGCGCCNGANATGGACATTATCGAGCCAGCAACAAGAAAAGACCTGGTCAACCTGATGGATATTGCTGCAACGACATTGGGACTTGCGGGNATCGAGATTCCNGACTTCATGGATGCCAAAGATGTCTTTGCTGANGACTTCCACAGGGAATACATCTATTCATCATCAGACCGATGGGGCAACGTGATCGACAGGACACGATCTGTGATAAGCGAACGGTTTCACTACATTAGAAACTTTAAACTGGACCGACCACTGTTTAACTGGGGGTCATATGAAATGGTCTCTAATATGCGAGACCCAGACGGCAAGACCACCAGTTTTATGGCCATGCGCCGTATGGCTGAGGCCGGGGAGCTTAAAGGCGCTCAGATGGCACCTTATAGNAAGCGGGTTGCAGAGGAGCTTTATGACCTCAAGAACGATCCGGATGAGGTAAACAACCTGGCCGCAGATCCCGCTTATAAAAAACAGTTAACCAAGATGCGTAAGGCTTTGCTGTATTGGATNGCTGACACGGATGATAAAGGACAGTACCCCAGATCTGCCGCGGCGATGCAGGAGATTACCGACCGCTTTCCGGCAGAATGGCTGAATAGCCATGAGTTTCTCCAATGAAACGTCTCATCGTACTACTAGCCATCGCCCTGCCTACCGCAGCGCAGGAACCCTATTCTCCCTATGTTAATCGNGATTATCCGGAAAATGTTTACTGGGGTGATACCCATGTACATACTTATCTCTCCGCTGATGCCTATGGCATGGGTACACGTACCACGCCGGATCAAGCTTATCGTTTTGCCCGAGGTGAGACCATCCGTGCCACCGGCGGCAACGATGCCAAATTGCGTCGGCCCCTCGATTTCCTGATGGTGTCGGACCATGCGGCGAATCTGGGGGTAGTGCCGGCACTGGTAGCCGGTGACGAGCAGCTCCTTACGGCGAAAGAAAAAGAGAAACTGGCTGACGTACTTGCCAATTTATCCGAACTACCTGCACTACCCGATGTATTGCGGGCAAAAACACTGGATGAATTCATCGACGGTAGTACACCACTCCAAATGGGTAAGGTGGGAGGCAATTTCGGTATCGATGACCGGTTCAAGCGCCGGGTCTGGGAGGATGTTGTCGCTATNGCCGAGAGATACAACGATCCGGGCAGGTTCACAACCTTCGCCGGATACGAATATTCACCGCCGGGACTGCACCGCAATGTGCTGTTTGCTGGCGGGCCAACTGAGACACTGAAAACGCTCCCTTTTTCACAGCAGGACAGTCGGAATCCCGAGGACCTGTGGGCCTACCTCGAAGCGTACCGTGAGATGACAGGCAGTGATGTCATCTCTATTCCACATAACAGTAACATAAGCCGTGGCAACATGTTCATGACCGAAACCTGGNAAAATAAACCAATAACTCAGGACTATGCCCGTATACGGTCAAGCATCGAACCCCTCATCGAAGTCACCCAGATCAAAGGTGATAGCGAGACTCATCCGACAAACTCCCCCAATGATGCCTTCGCGCACTACGAACCCTTTGATATGAATTCTTCATTTGGGTGGTCTATCACCTATTGGAGTTACCGTCTCTATAGGGCTATCAATTCGTACCGTGACACCCGCTCAGAAGAGGAAATAATGCGTGCTTCNTATGCGCGCTCCGCGCTACAGACTGGCCTCGACATCGAGGCGAAGGTCGGCGTCAATCCCTATAAGTTTGGCATGATCGGTTCAACCGATTCTCACACCGGGCTCGCAACAGCCGACGAAGATAACTTCTGGGGCAAGATGGGCACCAATGAACCAAGTCCCTATCGCGGNGCCACCCAAGCATTTTATGCCTCCTCTGGTTATGCGGCGGTATGGGCGCAGGAAAATACCCGGGAGTCGATATTCGCGGCGATGAAACGTCGCGAGGTTTACGCCACAACAGGACCTCGAATAACGCTACGTTTTTTCGCCGGTTGGGATTTTACCGAGGGACATTCTCAAGAACCAGATATTGCACCAGTGGGTTATCGTCTGGGCGTTCCCATGGGAGGCGACCTGAATCAGAGCAAAGAGACCAAAAACAAGGCCCCAACATTTCTAATGCGAGCAACCAAAGACCCGGATGGTGCCAATCTCGATCGCATACAGGTCATCAAAGGCTGGCGCGATGAAAGCGGCAAGCTGAACGAAAAGGTCTACGATGCAGCCTGGTCGGGCAATCGGAACTTANACAGCAACGGNAAACTACCCTCCGTAGGATCCACCGTTAATGTCAACGACGCCAGCTATCGTAATGCGATTGGCAGTCCTGAAATATCCGCCACCTGGAGTGACCCCGACTTCACCGAGACTGAACGCGCCGTGTATTACATACGTGTGTTGCAGATTCCTACGCCGCGATGGACCGTTTACGACGCAAATTTCTACGAGCAGGAACTCCCTGAGAAGCCGCCATTGGTTATTGAGGAACGCGCCTACTCTTCACCGATCTGGTACACGCCGGGAAAGGAGACCTAAATCATGTTTAATATTCTTGTCATTTTGTAATTGGTCGGTCACTATAAGTCTTTCTTTCAAGGAGCAANTNATGTCAGAAGCAAGTAATCTGGAAGTAGAAAATGAAATCGTTGACAGCAAACCTTACATTTCAGAGCGTGGACCTTTTGAGATCAACCCCGCTCAAGAGTGGAAAGGGCCCTACCCGGTCGGAACGTTTGATGGAGCCAAGGTCGTCAGGGAATCGTGGGATATTTCCAAGCTCGTAGAAGACGGGAATGAGGATGCAGACGAGGTGTGCGAAAAGTTGGGCGAGATGCTTGAACTTGCGGCCTCTGGTTCCAGCGAGAATAGGCTGATGAGACAAGATGAAGGTTTTGAGAACGGCTTTCGCGCAACACACGTCTGGTTTGGCCCGAATTTCCAACTTTTCCGGCACAGTCACGCTGCAGGAGATTGTACCTACCTAGTTATGGCTGGTGAACTAACCATGGGTAATCGGACGCTAAAGGCAGGCTCTACAGTCTTTGTGCCGAATCAGATGCCGTATAAATTTGTAGCCGGCCCAGACGGCGTAGAAGTCGTTGAGTTCAGATCCGGTGGCCGTATCCCTGGGAAGGCAGGCATGAGAATCGAAGAAACTTCGCTCAAAGCTGTGCAGAAGATTATCGACGACTACAATGCCAATTCACACCTGTGGAAGGCACCGCCTACCTTCAGTGATACAGGTCACGTGAAACCCCATCTTGAAAGCTAATCCAGAGACAAGCGTGATTGCAACTGGTAGTGCTGACTTCTGACTGAAACCTACACTCTACCCCTTGCCACTGCCGATGCCGATCTAAACCTCATCGGCGGTAAGGGGATGAGTCTTGCCANCTTATCCGCTGCTGGCTTCCCCGTGCCCGATGGGTTTCACGTCAATGCCGATGCCTATCGGGCGTACATCGAGACCCATAATCTTCACAACCAGTTGATGCAACTGGCTAAACCCGCGCTCGTGGATAAGCGAGTGTCCTTTGAAGCCGCNTCCAGTGCTATCCAGGCNCTTTTCCTGAATCACGACATGCCCNGAAACATCAAAGAATCGATTATCTCCACGTACCAGTCTCTCGAAGGCAATGGCGCAGTAGCGGTGCGATCTTCAGCCAATGCCGAAGACCTGCCGGATATGTCATTTGCCGGTCAGCAGGACACCTACCTCAACGTACANAGTATCGATGCGGTCATCTCNGCAGTANAAAACTGTTGGGCATCATTGTGGACGGCTCGGGCACTCAGCTATCGCCATGAAATGGGTATCGACAATGATCTCGTAGCAATGTCCGTGGTTGTCCAACGCATGGTGGATGCCGAGGCTGCTGGCGTATTGTTCACCGTGAACGCCANAACAGGTGAACGCACCGAGATGGTGATCAACGCAAGTTTCGGATTGGGAGAAGCGGTTGTCAGTGGTCAGGTCACCCCTGACAGTTTCACGCTTGCCCGGGAAGATCTGCAGGTCCGGGAGTCAGCCATTGGCGCCAAGGAGCAGATGATAATTGCTGANAAAGACGGCACGGTACTGNAAGCCATTGATGAACAGGCAAGAGATTCGGCCTCTCTGTCTACTGCGCAANTGAAGGCACTCGCGGAACTGGCGCTGCGTGTGGAAGCACATTGGGATGGGGTGCCACAAGATATCGAATGGGCGCTTTCATCTACCCCCAACGAGGGCTCCTTTCACCTACTACAGTCGAGGCCGATCACCCACCTCCCCCCACCNCCACTTGAAGCAAACTGGGAGCCACCCTTCCCGGGGGTGAAATTGGTCCGCCGTGGCTGGGTAGAGCATTTGCTGGGCCCCCTGTCGCCGTTATTCGAAACCATGTACGTGCAACTTACGCTGGAGGACGCCTTTCGTAAGCGAGAAGAAGGCCCACGTAAGGGAGGCGGAAAAGAAATGCCGGTTCCACGACATCTCACGGTTAACGGATGGGTTTACGCCCGCCGGGGACCATCGAAAGTGCCTGATCCTCGGCATCGNTTGGTAAGAAAGTTTCGCAACACATGGTTCGCGATGGAACTNCTTGCGGGTTTCAAGTTCACCTGGCTACCGCTATGGCGATACAAGGGCCTGCCCATGTATCTGTCACGAATTCGTCGCTGGAAAAAAGTCAATCTGGAGACAGCATCNGCTGAAAAGCTGTACCTCGGTATGCGCGCTCTGGCGAATGCNGATGCAGAGTACTGGCTGTACGCCAACAAATTACAGGGCTTGTCCAAGATAGCAAACGCAACCCTGACCGAGTTTCTCTCGGACCATGCAGCCGATGCCGGATTTCTCCNGGGGGGAAGTGGCGCGCTGGGTTCACAGTCCACAGATATGCTCTCCGGTTATCCATCGAAGAGCAATGATGCCCTCGCCGAGCTAGCGCAAATTGCAGAGTCCATTCGTGAAGACGATGATCTCAGCACCCTCGTGCTAACNACACCCGCTAAACGTCTTATGGCAACGCTGGAAGGCAATTCGCAGGACACGGCACATGCCATTGCAAATTATCTGGACAGATATGGGCAACAGACATTCACGCAGGACTTTGTTGAGCCGACCCTGCGCGAGGCACCTGTCGCGATGTTATCCAATCTGCAATTCATGGTTGCTNGCGTCGGCAATATTGATCCAGTTGGGTCTCAGGCCCGTGCCCANCAACGTCGTGAGGAAATCGCCGAAGAGGCGATGGCCTATTTCGATGAGCCNATACGCAGTCAGTTTAAGAAGCGCTATGGAAAAGCTTCGAAGGACTCGCGATACCGTGAAGATGCNATGTTCTACATGGGTGCGGCCTGGGTGGTATTTCGACCAATGGCCCTNGAACTGGGTCACCGCCTTGTTGAGGTCGGCTCGCTATCCATTGCCGACGATATTTTCTACCTGACCAATGATGAATTATTACTAGCGATCGAACCATTATTGGTGCCTGAGTCATCCGGGCCGTTTGCGCTGTGGGGAATGCGAATAATGATGAGCGCACTGTTTGGCGCGAAAGCGGCGGAAAACTTTGGCCGTGAAAAAGAGGGTCAAGAGGGAAATTTCTCCATCCCCGGCCTGAAGGAGAAAGCCCAGNAACAGCGACAATTACGGGAAGCCCGAAAACGCCTGCACCCCCCGGGTACGATCCCGATATCCCTCATGGGCGAACTCAAGAATACGATGACCCAACACGCCAACGAAGATGAAAACGCAGACCTGATCACCGGGTTTGCGACCAGCGCAGGCACTATTTCTGCCCAGGCCTCCGTGTTGTTTTCCCCCGAGGATTTTGACCAAATGATACCGGGATCGATTCTGGTCTGTCCGTTCACTACACCCGCATGGACTCAGTTATTTGCTCAGGCAATCGGTCTGGTCACGGATATTGGCGGCGTCGGCGGGCATGGCTCCATCGTGGCGCGGGAATATGGTATCCCCGCCGTCATGGGAACCGGGGTTGGCACCAACCGCATCAGCCACGGACAGAAGATCACCGTCGACGGCGATGCCGGCACAGTGACGCTACATGACGAGGCTTCTAATATTGGATAGTCCCACCGCACTNATTTTCGATCTGGATGGCACCCTTCTCGACACAGAGCCTTTTTACACCGACGCCACGCAACGCGTGTTAGACCGCTTTGGCGTGACCTACACGCTGGAACTCAAGCAGCAGACCATGGGCGGTGACTCGACGAAATCTGCACAGACAGTCATTGACCATTTCGAATTACCGTTAACTCCTGAAGTCTATCTACAGGAACGCGAAACCCACTTGCTGCAAATGTTTCCCACAGCACCAGAGATCCCTGGTGCTGCAGACTTTGTGCGCAACAATGCGGGGAAGCTACCGATAGGTTTNGCNACCAGTTCTCANAGGCACCACTATGAGACNAAGATGCNACACCGNGACTGGAANNTGTTNGANTCGNTCATCTGTGGCGACGATGCCAGGCTGAAACGGGGAAAACCTAACCCGGATATCTTTCTATTATGTGCAATGAGTCTTGGCGTCGCACCCGAAGACTGCCTGGCATTCGAGGATTCACGNAACGGCGTACTTGCGGCAACAGCGGCGGGCATGCGAGTAATTGCCATCGACAGCTCATACGTAAAACCTGGTGCACTCGACGAAGCCGAGTGCACGATCAGAGATTATAATGAGTTAGGTGACTGGTCATGATCAACCAATTTAATTTCCTGAAGGCCGTCAACGCCGGCGCTACTCTTCTCTTACGGTGGATGGTGTTACCATCGAATGAGGGTTCTAGCAAACGCTGACTTCCCTCGTTAGTCACCCAGTACTACCCTGATCGCCTTGGCAATTGTCAGCGATAGGATTCTTGTGGGTCAGTCACTCCCCAAGAGAAACGTCAACGGAACATGTAATCGTGCATTCCACGATTTCGGAGAGTGATCCGCGCCCTCAAAGCGCCGTGTCACCCAGTCCTCTTCTTCGGTATACCCGTATTTACGCATAACATTGTCCATTTTCATTTGATATGGCTCGTAGTGCGCATCGAATGTCTCGGTCCCATAGTCGAAATATATGCGGTTCTTACCCGGGGTAGGCCAATGGTCGTTAAACCATCGCGCGACAACGCCCTCCCCGATGGTCCAATCCGTCGACATGCAGGCCGCACCACCAAACACGTCTGGATACTCTGCGATTGCATAGGCAGAAATCAATCCACCCATACTTGAGCCGAGTACAAAGGTGTCGGCGCTATCCGGAAGCGTGGGGTAGGTTTCATCGATAAATGGTTTCAGTTCAGTGACGAGGAATTTTAAGTAATTATCTGACGATAAAACGTGGCCGCCCGCCTCTGCAGTCCACTTTGGATTGCCCTCGCGCATCCTTTGCCACACTTCCTCCGTCAGCGCTTTTTGCGGCATGTACTCTGCCCCACGAGCGCCCGTCTCCCAATCTGCCATCCAGACAGAAACGACAATCGCCGGCCTGATTTCATTGTTGCTAATAAGCCGCGTCATCACTTTATCGACATCCCAGAACACATCCATGCCTGCCAGGGAAGAATCCGGGTGATGAAAAATCATCTGCCCATCATGCATATAGATCACCGGGTAGCGTTCACCGGATTCAGCGTCGTACCCCTCTGGAAACCAGACATCAACAGGACGAGGACGGATTAATTGTGAAGGGAAGTCCTTGTGATGAACCAGCGAGCCTTCAAGTGGTGGCACTGGGATTCTCGGAATACTCTGTTTCGCTTGATCTATCTTCTTTTGTTCTTCTTCTGTCAACTTCATAGGTTTCTACTCTTCTCTGTTCTGTCCATCAGTAAGCGCTCCTGCAATCACCTTTGCAATGGCCGGGGACAAAGTTCTTGTGGGTTGCTGAACCATAATGACACCCGTGAGCATTTCTTTAGGTTCAGTCCATGAAACTGTACCGCCTGCACCACCCCAGCCAAAGGCACCGACACTGCGGCCATTATTTGCTTTTTCAGGATCCACCGTAATACCCACGGCATAGCCATACGCCATGCCTTTTCCGCCCTTTGAAGCACTACTATAAAGCCCATCCACCTGATCTCGCGACATCATCTCTACTGATTCAGGCTTGAGAATCCGGTTGCCAAATAATTCGCCCTTGTTGACTAGCATCTGCTCAAAATGCAGATAGTCACGGGCTGTGCTGACGAGACCTGCGGATGCTGAAAAATACCTGGTTGATGAACCGGCTTTGCCTTTAACGAATCTCATCATCCGTGGCAGCTTGTCTTTCGGCACAATCCAGTGGGTATCCTTCATATCCAGTGGATCAAATATTCGCGCCTGTACAAATTCGTTGTACGACATACCGGAAACGATCTCGATGACTCTCGCGACCACCTCAAGGCCACCGCCATAACCCCATTTTGTTCCCGGCTGGAATGCCAACGGATCTTTTGCCATGTGCTCATGGACATAAGTCGCCAGAGTATCGTACGCGTACTGCTTTTTGACATCTGTATCACTCTTATTGTTACTACCCCGCTTCCTCTTTTTCTTTCCCTTGGTCTGGGGAAGTGCAGTAATGCCAGACGTATGAGTCAACAAGTCATGGATTGTCACGGGACGCTGAGCGTCAACTAGATTCCATGCACTCTTTTGCTTGTCGAAGGTGTCAACTACCTTGATGCCCTTGAACTCGGGAATATATTTTTCGACAGGATCAGAAGGTTTAAACTTACCTTCCTCGATCATAATCATCGCAGCGACACCCAGAATCGGTTTCGTCGATGACGCCATGTTAAACATGGCATCCTTCTTCAGTGAGGCACCGTTAGCCTCGCCCTGCGCTTCGAAATAAACCACCTTGCCACGCCGGGCNACCACCACCACTGCGCCTTGCAGGCGCCCATCATCGATATGTTCCCTGACGATATTGTGGATTTTATTCAGACGCTCGCCAGAAACACTCACACTTTCAGGAGGTGCGTGAGGTAATTCCTCACCTTTAACCACTTGCACGATACCCACTAACAGGCAAACCAGAAATCCAATCCCTCTNGTCACGAAACCTCTCCAATCAAACAGTGTATTAAGCCTATAGAACACTTTTCCTGCTCACAACGCCGATTCACAAATCTGGTCAAAATCCTGACATCACCGAAAGTCACGCTTCACTTCCTGCGGAGGCAATAGTACCCTGCCCCGCAAATTAGACAGTAAAGGATGAGAATCATGGCAAGTTACAAGGACAAGGTCGTTGTTGTTACCGGCGCCGGCGGTGGATTGGGTAAGGCACATGCTATTGAATTCGCAAAGCGTGGCGCCAAGGTCGTGGTCAACGATCTGGGCGGTGACGGTGACGGTACCGGCAAAAGCGATATGGCCGATGTAGTGGTAGAAGAAATCCGTGCCCTGGGCGGTGATGCCGTCGCCAATAAAGCATCAGTATCAGATAAAGAAGGTGCTCAGTCGATTATCGATGATGCCGTTAATGCCTATGGTACGGTAGATATCCTTGTCAACAACGCAGGTATCCTGCGAGACAAGAGCTTCAAGAATATGGACCTTGGTGACTGGGATGTCGTGATGAACGTACACCTCAATGGTTCCGCTTACGTGACAAAAGCAGCCTGGAACCTGATGTGGAAAAAAAACTATGGTCGAATCCTGTTTACCAGTTCAACATCAGGAATCTTTGGCAACTTCGGTCAATCCAACTATGGCGCGGCAAAAATGGGCATGCTCGGATTTATGAATGTACTGGCCATTGAAGGTGTTGCCAAAAACATTCGCGTTAATACGCTGGCACCTTCGGCGGAAACAAGACTGATCGGCACCATACCAGGCGTTGAAGTCAATCCGGACAATCCAGATCCTATGCGCCACCCCAAGCTAGTTAGTCCAGCGGTACTGCTACTCTGTGATGATGATGCACCGACGAATAAAACCGTTCATGCTGGCGACGGTCGGTTTCACAGCAGCGCGACTTTTGTTAATAAAGCACTCCAGTTCGGTCCAGACGTCACATATGAAGACCTGCTGGAGAAGAAGGACGAACTCCTGGACATGAGCAATGTAGAGGAAATGAACGGGCTTATTCGCTTAAGAATGCGTGAAAAACAAGCCAATGAAGACAATTGAGGTAAATGGAGCACGGTCGCCTAGGAAATATTTGGCTCTGGCCCTTTCTTTGTCTGGAATGCCGAATATTACGCAGATAGGTTGATCGCATGCAGCTTGCTCTAGCTATGAATGGCCTGTGAGAAAAGGAAATAAGATCAATTCAGGTACATGCACTTGTACCCGCTGGAGATAACCAAGTCCATCCCAGAAAGAGTGGAATCTGGCTCAAACAACAATCATCAAACTCTGAAATGCTGAATGTCACCAATAAAGAATTCACGATCGTGGAGACATAGTGGGCAAGAATGTTTCCCGAAACTGACGACTTTCTTATGCGACACGCAGCTAGACCAACCTCTCAGCTAATTGCACCGCTTGCATAGGCCTCTGCAATTTCTTCGTCGTTAAGTTTCATTACCTCGGAAAGCACCTCGAAACTGTGCTCACCAACACATGGGGATGGACCGCGCGGGCCGTTGTCATAACCCGATATCCGATATTGATGACCCGAATACGGAACGGAACCCATTTCAAGGTGATCGAAGAAGCGGTGAAACTGACGATACTGGTATTGCTCATCCCGCAGCAGATCACCACTATTCTGTACCGCACCTGACGGGATACCCGCGGACTGCAGTATTTTCATCGCTTCATACTTGTCACGCTCACGAGTCCACGCTGTGATTGCGTTATCAATGACGTCATGCCGCTGATGGCGATCTTTGTAAGTGGCGTAGCTACGATCGTTCGCCCACTCTGGGTGACCTATGACTTTGCACAGTGATTGCCATTGCCCATCGGTATCGATGCTGATCGCACACCACGCTTCATCAGCGGCACATTGATAGACACCCTGCGGGGCACCAAACCGATGTCGATTACCCATTCGCGTAGCGGCATGACCATTGACCTGCAAATCCAGCAATTCCGGCGCTAGAAAATGCAGAGATGCTTCTATCTGAGCAACATCGATGTAACAACCACTACCCGTACGCCGTCGATAATCCAATGCCGAGGCAAGAAGAATGGAAATAAATCGCGGTGCAATGGTATCTGTGTAAGCCATCCATGGGCCTGCCGGGGGGAGATCCGGCCATCCAGTCACCTCATAAAACCCGGCAATGGATGCGGCATGGTACCCGTAACCTGCGATAGTCGCGGCAGGACCAGTCTGCCCCATCAGGCAGGTGCTGATCATAATCAGGCTCGGATTCAGCTTCCTCACCTCATCGTAACCTAACCCCATCCGCGTAATGGCGCCCGGTGAAAAACTCTCTATGAGTACATCACTTTCAATGATCAACCTTCGCGCAAGCGCCATACCAACCTCAGTTTTCATATTGAGCGTCAGGCTGCGTTTAGACGTATTAAAGTCACCATAGAAATGTGATCGATTCCAGCCGCGTTCGTTATCCTTGAAGGGGACGCCACCGCGAAGCACGTCGGGACGACCTTCAGATTCTACTCGGATGACTGTTGCACCATGATCCGCGAGGTACTTCGATGAGATTGGACCAACACCGACCCAGGAGAAGTCTGCGACTCTGATCCCTTCGAACGGTAAAATATCACTCGGCTCTTCCTGAGCAACACGGCTTCTTGAATGTTTCAGTTCCTGTCGAATCTCCTCACCATGTTCATCAAGCGCCGGGGCTCCGTGTCGAATTGAAAGTTCAAAGGAGTCAGGTTTTGCCCATAGCCCTGGTACTAGCGCCTCATTGCCATCAGGCAAATTCATACGCTGCCAATATTCACGCGCGTTAAAGTGTGGTAGCGCGAGCAACTCTTCCAGCGTGTTAACCGGCGCCAGCGTACATCCATGTTTGATGCCATATTCAAATAATTCATTTTTTCTATGTTTCGCAAAAAACCGTCGACATAAATCGACACCCACCTCAAGACGGCGCGGTGCTATTTCAGGATCGAGCATTTCCGCTGCATAGGCCTCCCAGTCACGTTCCCGCCAGTTGTCATCGACGAGACCATCTTCCACCATCCCACCGGCACAACCTTGCATAACAGGTGTATTTGGTAACGCAACAATGTGCCCATCGATAGTCGAATAAACGAGTTCAGTATTGCCAACGCCCTGCACCACCGAAGAACCCACACGTTCGAATTCAAAGCCCTGAATTGCCTTGGCAACCATGCCATTCAGCATCGTCCAAGTCATTACACACTGGGCCGAAAGATCTACAAATTGCGGCTTACCCGTGGTCTGCATACGGCGATATGCAACCAGTGACGCTGCGGCTGCTTCCGCACCCGCATGCCGCCATACCTGCGGCACACTGAGTTTGACAGGCGGCCTCTCTGGCTGGCCCTGCAATGAAACCGGTCCGCCCATAGCGGCAATTGTCAGATCATTGGCCACTAAGCCCGCGTGGGGGCCATCATTGCCATAAGCCGTCAGGCGCACGTGAACAATACGATTGTTGATCTTCTGAATATCTTTAATATCAATGCCATAGGTCGACGCTAGCGTTCGACCCGACTCGAACAAGTAGTCGGCCCGTTCAATGAGCTGCTCCAATACATCAACGTCGTCCGCATCCGTTGGATCAAGCACGATGGATCGCTTGTTCCGATTGAAAGCAAGGAACTGCAGGCTACACATATCTTCCCGATCAGCAGCAATAAATGGTGGACAGCGACGGGCATCACTACCAGAAGCTGTTTCTACCCGAACGACATCCGCACCCAGATCCCCGAGTAACATGGGGCCAATTTCCCCCCTGTCGTCAGTGAAATCTAGAACCAAGTAGGGTTCAAGTAGTTTAGCTATCATAGGCTCGCATTTTATATATTAATGTTTTGGATAACCATTGTGTGAGTATGGGTATCGCAGCTACTATATTTGTATAAGTCCTCAGATATTAATAGATATGAAACCCTTAGAAGGCATCAAAATACTTGAGTTTGCGACCATGGTCACAGCNTCTTTATCTTCTATGATGTTGGCAGAACAGGGCGCAAAGGTGATCAAGGTTGAGCCCATAGAACTGGGTGACCCTATGCGGTTTTTTGGGAGTAACAAAGGGGGAATCTCAGCGCTCTTCGCCAACTGCAACCGGGGGAAGCGATCGCTACGTCTAGATCTCAAGTCAGACGAGGGTCGAAAAATNATCGAAGAACTGATTCCACANACNGATCTTGTCCTGTGCAACTATCGACCNGGNGTTATGGATAAGCTGGGTCTTGGNAGCNAACGATTGCGNAAGCTTAATCCGAGACTGATNTATGTCGCTGTCAGCGGATTCGGTACTGAAGGGCCTTACCGCAGCCAACCCGCCTATGATCAGATTATTCAAGTGCACACCGGTTTTGCGGCGGTTCAAGGCCAGGGCCAGGGACGAGGCCCTGAAATGATGCGAACCCTGACCTGTGATAAATCCACGGCTTATACCGCCTGTCAGGCTGCAACCGCAGCACTGTTCCAGCGAGAAAGAAACGGCGAAGGACAACATATCGATATCTCGATGATGGATGCCGCATTGTTCTTTTTGTTCCCCGATGGATTCATGCACCAGACGCTGCTTGATGAAGACGCCGAACATCTTGTTCCGCTGAGTGAAAATGGATTTGGCCTCATGCCGACCAAAGATGGTGGCATCGCCCTCGCAGCAGGCAACCCGGTTCAGAGAATTGGGCTGCTTACAGCAATCGATCAGTTGCCGCTGCTAGCAGATGCAAGATTCAACACTGACGACAAACTGCGCGAAAACTACGACGAATTTCGTGCGATATTGCTCGTAGAATTTGCAAAGTTCGATACCGAAGACCTGCTCAGGATACTGGAAGAAAACGATGTGCCAGCGGCAAAATATCATGACTACGAGGATGTACTGAACCATCCGCAATACGTGGCCAACGCCACGATTGACGAGTTTAAACATCCGATCATGGGCAACATGCGGCGCATTAAATCACCAGCGCAATTTAATGGTGAGCGTCTGGCACCCGCGTCAAACGCCCCCGCACATGGACAGCACACCAGGAACGTATTGATGGAGATGGGCAGAACTGGCGCGGAGGTCGACGAGCTGATAGAAAAAGGAATTGCGAAGGAACAAGACAGCTAGTCCTTCCACTTTTCGGAGAATCACATGCGCATCATTATTCTCTTGATGCTATCACTGCCCTGTCATGCCACGGAGTCNATTATCGATGAGATCGTGGTGACAGCAGCGAAACATGCTCAACCTGTGCGTGAGGTTCCCTCGGCTATCAGCATAATCGACGAGAAGCAACTCGGCACTATCGATCATGCTCATATTAACGAAGTACTCCACCGGGTGTCCGGCGTCTGGATCAGCAGGGGTAACGGGCAGGAACATCTCACAGCGATACGTTCGCCAGTATTGACAGGCGCAGGAAGCTGCGGTGCATTTTTGATGCTCCAGGACGGGGTATCACTGCGTGCCCCCGGCTTTTGTAACGTCAATGAGTTGTTCGAGGCAAGCACGGAACTGGCATCGCGTATCGAGGTGTTAAAGGGTCCCGGTTCCGATATCTACGGATCAAACGCAATGCATGGTGCCGTCAACGTNCTGACACCCTCCCCGGTCATGGGAATAAGGCGTTTACGCATAGAAGCCGGGAAAGACGAATATTACCGTGCGAGGTTATCACTATCGACAGATACGCTACGCGCAGATTTCTCAGNTACGACACACGGAGGTTTCCAGACGCAATCTGGATTCGATCAGCAAAAGCTGCTCATTAAGCACCAATTTCAGACATACGCCCGCGATNTTATTACGTCGGTATCCTTTACCAATCTGAATCAGGAAACCGCTGGGTTTATTGTTGGCCACCAGCTATACAAGGATGCAACCGCTAGGAAAGTTAATCCCACTCCGGAAGCTTATCGAGATGCAAGATCATTTCGACTGTTAAGTGAAGTCAGGCAGCNGCTGGGTAATGGCGAGCTTCTAACCAGACCATATCTAAGAAATGTGAAGATGACTTTCCTGCAGCACTTCTTACCCGGGCAGGCCATTGAGGAAAATGGCCATAGTAGTGCAGGCCTACAAGCAGTGTGGACATCCAAGAACTGGAATGTCGGTTTTGAAGCCGAATACACCAGCGGATATCTTCAGGAAACCCAACCGAATACCACTACCGGTAGTCCATTCCTCGTGGCTACCATTCCACAAGGCAAGCACTACGACTACAATGTAAACGCGAGTCTCGTCGGTGCGTTTATTCAGTATCAGCACCAGTTAGCAGCGGAACTGTCGATTATCGCGGCCGCGAGATTCCAGTTCACTCATTATGACTACGACAACCAGATGCTCGACGGGAGAACCCGAGACGATGGCACGCCGTGCACCTTTGGTGGATGCCGGTTTAATCGGCCATCCGATCGTAAGGATACCTTCTCCAACTGGTCACCCAAACTCGGTTTTGTGCACTCGGCAAACGAAAATTTCCAGTTCTATGGATCACTAGCACGAGGGTTTCGCGCCCCACAGGCGACAGAGCTCTACCGCTTACAAAACAATCAAGATATATCGGACATAGATTCAGTAGAACTGGATTCTATTGAGTTTGGTATTAGGGGCAATACTAGCCATCTCGATTACAACATCAGCTTCTTTGACATGAACAAGCGTAACTTTATCTTTCGAGATACTGCCCGGCAAAACGTTGATGGGGGGGAAACCACCCATCGAGGTGCCGAATTGAATCTATCCTTTTCTTTCAACGATAGAGTCACAACTTCTCTTGCTATGACATGGGCACGTCATGAGTACGCCAACAACCCCGCACTCTCAGTTTTTCCGCTAAACGACAACGAAATAGATACGGCACCTTCGACTATCGGATCAGCAACGATAGATTGGAAGCTGAACAAACAATTCAGCCTGGAACTTGAATGGGTCCACGTTGGTGAATACTTTCAGGATTGCGAGAATCAGCACGAATACGAGGGGCATGANCTACTTCACCTGAGAGGTCATTGGCAATTGAAAGACGCAATAAGACTATCTGCCCGGATCATGAACCTATTGGATGAAGCGTATGCTGAACGGGCGGACTTTGCCTTCGGATCGGACCGCTACTTTGTAGGCACCCCGATCTCTTTCTTTGTTGGCTTGAACCTGGAAATTTAGAACACCTCCACTAAAGCCTCTTTAGGCTTCTAACGCACCCCACAGGATCACCCCATCAATTCNCGCAAACTGGCGTTAACGTCGACACTGCGATGACGCGCTGTCTTGTTGGTAGGCGCCAGAGGTTCGTCGAAAAAGAACGCAGGCAGCTCGTCATCTTCCTCCGTGAAGCCCGCCTGCTTGTTGAATTCCCACTCCATACGCAGCGCTTCTTTACCAAGCTCATCCATAAATGCAGGCTCAAGCTCGGTACCATGGGCGTCGTTCATAGCGGTAACCATCAGATCNTAGCTAACGTTAGTCACCGAACGTCCAAAAATACACAGACCAATAGAATCGACAGCAGCACACATCACCTGCATTCCCAGGCTCGCCTCAACCAGTTCTGCGGTGGATTTTCCATCACACTCGAATACAGGTAGATTTCCGGCGGTGTGGTCGGCGCCTTGCGCCGTGACCATCATTGAAATGCCAGTCACTTCTATGACTCGTGGATCATACGCGCTAATTCCCTGTTTCTTGATCACCGGCACCCGGGACACACCATAGTGTTCACCTACTCTCGCTGTGCCTTGGGCAAAAATTCGACCACGNTCATTACCCTCGCGGATATCCTCAAGAACCCTGTGCATAAATGCTTCATCGCCGAATTCCCCGAGACCAGCATCCATAAGAACTGCTAATGTGGCACCCGCTTCGATCGTGTCAATCCCAAGATCATTAGCAACCGCATTCACCCTAGCCACTTGGTCAGGGTGAGTGAGGCCGCAGTTACTCCCCATAAGCCCCAACGTTTCGTATTCCATAGGCGACACCATTTCCTCGCCCTTTTCATCTACATAAACGTTACTGCACTCGATCATACAACCAGGCATACATGCATGAGAGATCTCGCCGCCACGACTTGAGTTGAGTTCGCGAATGAAGTCGCCACCCAGCTGCATGGTTCCTTCAGAAGACGCAATCAGCGTGCCATTNCTGAAATTTCGTACTGGCAAGCCGCCAATCAGATTGGTGATGTCGCCCATCATGGCTGTCCCAGTCGTCTTGAAGGTGGTAATCGCATCTTCTTTCCGCAACCGAGCGCCGTATTCCTTTACTGAACCCATGAGCTTCTTGCGATCATGAAACGTTGGCATCTTGTGCACATCGCAGACAATCGCCTTAACCTTTTTCGAACCCATGACTGCACCAACACCGCCGCGTGCTGCCAGGCGTGAAGGTCGTCCATCGGTATCAGTAAACGCGATCCCAGCCATGAGGCCATGGTATTCACCCACAGGGCCGCAAAGAGCAAAACTGATTTTCTTGCCGTACTTCTCAAATAGCAGCTCAGCTGCCTCATTATTGCTCTTTCCCATGAAAGGCTCGGCGGTCTCAAAAGTAATCGCACCCTCTTTAGTGATACGAATAACCACCCAGTCATCCGAGATACCNTAGAGCGTTAAACCCGCGATTTCGAGTTGCCCCATCGCAAAACCGAAAGTACCACCGGAATTCGCTTCTTTAATTCCTCCCGTTAATGGACTCTTGCAACCAACGCTCAACCGATTGGCGTTGGAAAAGTTAGTGCCTGCAAAAGGGCCTGCTGAG
Organism: Gammaproteobacteria bacterium; assembly: GCA_002712135.1. GTDB lineage: Bacteria > Pseudomonadota > Gammaproteobacteria > Pseudomonadales > Azotimanducaceae > UBA7455. The sequence goes on along the minus strand of PASO01000004.1, from coordinate 25,464 downwards.
AAGATCAACGGGTTTTCAGGAGATAACGGATCAACATTCGCAACACCAAGCTCAAGGAGAGTTTTCGCTATACGCCAGCGGCCGGCCCGGATTACATCTTCGCCATCAAGTTCATCCATCTTAATGGAGCTATCGTTAAGGTCTATATGTAGATATTTACGCATGGGAACGTTCCCCTGTTGCTAGAAAATGGGATTAAAGCGTTTTTTTGAATTCTACATCTTCATTCGCATCCTAGCCAACTATCAGTTGGTCTAACTAACAGGGCTTGCTAAGCCCCATTTTAATAGCAGTGCACACCACAAAAATCGACCTGATCATCACTCACTTAACAGTCCCGGGCTTTTGCTTCTAGCATCCATGATTAAGGGCTGGAATGGCAATATCGGTCCACCAGAGCCGTTACCAAGCTAGTGGGGCGCCTCAACAAAGCGTAGATTGANGTTAGTGAACACGACGTTCAGGTCGGAGCCATCCCGCTCTAACGACGTNCCCGCTGCATTACNCCAGAGCTCTGCTGGGGTAACCATCAGATGTCCGGAACCATCCGCTGTGAATTGTCTGGGATCCAGCTTTGATCAGCTATGTTAACCTTACGTCAGGCACTTAACGTGGCCAGCAGCTTGGTCTCGTAATCATCTGGGTCAAACCGCTCGTCCGCGATGATCTCCACCCGGCTATCCTCAAGCGCTTTTATAGANACCTCGGTAAACGCGTTATCGGCAATGTTGTAACCAAAAGCGCCCTCATCAGTGCGCATAATCGCTTTGACTCGCTCCACTGCCATTTCTTTGAGGAGCGCAGCAAACGCTTTCCGCGTGAACTCAAAACTCTTGTCAAAGCGCCAGCCGTGGGACGTGAAGCCCTCGCCTCTATTTGACAGGCGCATGTAACCTTCAACGGGAAGACCGGGTGGCTCTATATCTTCTGAGGTGGCAGATGGCTCGCCCAACTGCATTGGCTCGGATACTGACTGCGCTGATGAAGCTAACAACTCCATTGGCAGATGTCCGTCCTGTGANACCTGCACCGTTTTATGTTGCAACCAACCTTTAGAGTCAAGGTGCTGCTCTAACTGGTCNNACTCAGCTGCGCCATACAGATCAGCNTTACTNGCAACAANCACATCAGCTANTTCCAACTGCTGGTTAAAAATAGTGTGCGTNGTATAACGCTCATCGCTTAACTTACGCGCATCAACCAACACGATTGTGGCGCACAGATCGAGCACACCTTCATATGCCGCAGACGCAAGGACACTGAGTACCTCTGCAGGATGACCAAGTCCAGTGGGTTCGATCAGCAATCGTTGCGGTTTTGATCTCGCAAGCAACATCGTTAACGCAATCTGCATGGGCAGACCATTCGTACAACACATGCAGCCACCAGGCACTTCCTTTACGAATACCTTCTTTAGGGAGGAAGAGGTGTGTTGGATCAAACCGCCGTCTACACCAATCTCACCAAATTCATTGACGAGAACAGCCCAAGTCTCATCCTGCGGTTTCTGCGCCAACAGGGACAGAATGGCCGTGGATTTACCAGACCCTAGGAACCCGGTAATAACATTGGTTGGGACATTCTTTAGAGTCACCTTGACGGTGTCAGTTTAGTTGCTGCATTCGGTCTCTCGGCACAACTTGAAATTCAACAAATGCCCTAAAGTCACCAGACCCGCACCAAAAACCGTAAACGCTCGTTCACCAATCTCGCCAAGTAAATCGTGGCCAAAAAGCGCTGTAAACACCAAAATAAGGACGCCGGGCACGCCCCATCCCAAAACACGCCAGCGTTGATGCATACGACAGCCAAGAAACAATGCAATAAAACTTGTCGGTACGACCAGCACGGCGAGCAGGACATGGAAATGTTCGTCAACAAGTGGAACGACTGCTAATGACGGGAGCAGCGCCAATGCTATCGGAACCGCAAAGCAGTGTATCGCACAAAGGAGCGACAGACTGATTGCAGTTTGATCTAGAAGGTTCCTTGTACGAATTGTCATTTTAGTAAATATCGTTATTAATCAGGTGGGCGCGCAGCCCTTGCACACACAATCGAGCTCTATCTGGTGGCTAGCTAGCGTAAATCCTGCCGTATCAATTGTATTTGCCAAAGCGTCAATGAGCGAACGCTGAACACCAACTTCTTCTACGTGATAACACCGCTTACAGATAAGGAACTGTGGTACCTCATGTTCATGATCACAAACAATGTGAGAACAAGCCACGTACTTGTTAGCTAGGTTCAACTTATGCGCCAGATCTTCGTTCTCAAGAAATTCCAGAATGCGATAGACCGACATAGGCAATAGATCGAACCCCAAGTGCTCGCGACAGTATTCGGTAAGTTCATACGCAGACAAAGCCTTATCTGACTCCACCAAACCAGCCAGAACCTGTCGACGTTTCGGTGTGAAGCGCGCTCNGCGCNGCTCACACTGTTGCTCTGCACTCGCTAGCACATCTTGTGTTGTGGGATTCAGCATATTTTNATTATATGTTGTAACATAACATTTTCAAGGTCCGACCTACTACTCACTCCGTTGGGCTTGAGGATTGAGAAAGCTGATATACCTGCCAGGCCGGAATCAATCCTAGCACTAGTGTCGTCAGGTAGATCAAACCAAGCGCAATCAAACTAGACGTATACAGGATCTGGTAGGAAAACGACAGTCCAACCACCGTTGCCAGTACTCCGTTCACTCCGGCAATCGCCAAGAGTAAACCTACAATCGCAAGCAAAACACCTATTGTGACAATAAGTAGTGCTTCGACAATCAATAGAGTAACAATAAACACNGACGGGGCGCCGATACTTCTTAAGATNATGATCTCTTGACGGCGTTCTCGCATGGACGCCATCAGCATGGCATTTAAACCGAATAGCGAAGAGATGAATACCACCAGTGCGATTGCACGCAGTGCCGCCTCCACTCCACCGACCAAATCCCAAAGCTGAGATAAGGCCACACCTGGCAGTATGGCTAACAACGCTTCCTCCTCGTATTCGTTCACCCAACGTTGAACCTGGAGCGTTGCAACGGGTCCGTTCAACCCTACAAGTAAGGCGGTTACGGAATCCAGCGGCCCTGNATNTNCATAATCCTTATGTGCATTGCGATGNCCCNCCTCCTCATGAACTTCTTCGTACCTTTCATTTTTATGGTCCGCACCATGCGAATCATATTCGTAGTGTTCATCATGGTCATCGTGATGTGCATCTGCGCCATGATGCGCTCCATCGTGGTCGTCGTGNTCGAAATCTGCTTCGTCATGCCCCTCATGATCCTTGTGTTCACCTTCGTCGTCATGTTCATCATGATGTGCATCTGTTCCATGGTGCGCTCCATCGTGGTCGTCATTCTCGAAATCTGCTTCGTCNTGNCCTTTCGAAGCCTCNTCGTGCCCATGGCCTTCTCCATGTCCCTCGTTATGTTCAGCATCAGAATGAACNGCATCGATAGCTTCTAGGCTGACAAAGAGGGCATTGTCAATCGGCGTACCCGTAGGTTTAAGTACGCCCACCACGGTCAGTGGCAGTTCCTCGTGATGAGAGAAACTGGTTTCGGCGATACCATGGCTCAACGTCACCGAATCACCTGGGCTGTAGTTCAGACTGCTAGCCACACTTGCACCAATAACAACATCATCCAACTTCTCGAACCGCGCACCCTTACTAAATGTAAGCCCCTCGCTACGACCATATTGATAACGCTCAAAGAAGTCAGTGGTGGTACCTACAACCCTGAATCCACGATGTGAATCCCCCAAAGAAATCGGGACTACCCAGTCTACGCGGTCGTGATCAGATAAAACTTCAACCGTTGACCAACTGACATTTGCAGTTGCGCTACCAATACGGAATATGGAAAGGAGCAGCAAGTTGATATCACCAGTGCGCGCACCCACAATGAGGTCCACGCCGGTAACAGTACTGGCGAAATTCTTGCGCGTTTCCTGACGAACGTGTTCGACGCCGAGAAGTACAAAGACACTGAGTGCAACTGATACAATTGTCAGCAAAACACCACTCAGCCGATGTCGAAGACTGCCCGATGCAACCATGAATAAAGTAGCCAACTGATTCATCACACGACCTCGCTCATCTTGTTCAGCTCACTCAGATCGGTTCTGAGCGCAAAAGACTCCGCGATTGACGCATCGTGACTTACGAATACCATTGCGCACTGAGACGATTCAAGAACCTCAAATAACAACATCAGAAACGCGTCNCGGTTTTTATGATCGAGCGCGGATGTAGGTTCGTCAACCAACAACAACTGGGGCGAATTAATCAACGCGCGCACGATAGCAACCCGTTGTTGTTGGCCAATACTCAGTTGGTTTGCCGGATCATCGTGCATCGATGCTGGCAGATTCATTCTAGTTAACAGCTCTCGCGCACGTTCTCGTTGGTGCGAGGTCCCACCAAGCCCAAACTGAGCAGCGAGCAGGACGTTATCCAACACCGAAAGATAGGAAATCAAATTAAATTGCTGGAACACAACACCGATATGTTGAGCGCGAAAACTGTCTCTTTGCCGCGCTGAAAACTGTGCAATATCNCTACCAAGGATNGAAACCCTACCTTTACCTGGAACTTGGAGCCCTGCAAGGAGTCCAAGCAATGTGGATTTACCACTACCAGATTCACCAAATAGGAAAACCTGATCGCCCATTGATACCTGCCAAGTCGGAATCACCAACGCTGGTTCGTCTGATGGACCATAGCTGAATTTTAGATCCTGAATTGATATAACTGCTTCTGTTTGAGGCGTTTCCATTTAAAAATAGTACCGAACTCGGAAAATTTGCGATGATACAACGTAACATCTTGGAAGTGTACTTGAGTGTAGCCATGGAGAATTCCAGATCCGTCTGCCTGACGCCCTTTGTTGCATTCTCGTTCCTGGTGATGTCATCGCTGCTATCAGTACCGAATGCTGCGGCTGAACCCAAAGTATTGGAATGGTCTGATCTCGTTCCAAGGGAAACAGCAGACCTGCGCATCCCATATGGTGAAAGAGTTCGTCAGGATCTAAATACTCAGAAGATTCGGATTCCCGGCTACATCGTTCCAGTTGAGTTCGACGAACAGTACGTTATCACGCGCTTCCTAATCGTGCCGTACTTTGGCGCCTGCATTCACGAACCACCACCGCCGCCTAATCAGACAATCTATGCAGAATTCGAAAAAGGCATCCAGCTTGATTCACTATGGTCGCCGTTTTGGATTGAAGGGATGATCATGGCAACTAAAGTAGAGGAAAACATGGCTACCGCATACTACTCTTTAACTGCCAATAAGATTGANCCGTTTTAGACAGAATTGCGTCTGAGCGTCAACTGGAAATAACTGTCCACACAATTAGATACGCTGCCCCCTGAACTAAGCGTTCTTCAAATACCAACGCACGCCACAAATGTCGACCTGATCATCACTCACGTAACAGTCCCGGGCCGTTGCTTCTCGCAACACATGGTCTCGGTCTGCAACAGCAATATCGATACCACCGAGGCCATTACCACGCCCGTCGCTCGCCTCAACAAAACGCAGAATGACATTATTGAACGCGATGTTCAGATCGGAACCATCCCGCTCTACCGAGAGTCCCGACACGTTACTCCAGAGCTCTGCCAAGGCAACCGGATCGTTACCTTGCATTTCAACAGCAAGATAGTCAACGGTAACATCCTGTTTAACCTGGCTCTCCCAACCGACACCTCCCACCGGGTGCCAATTGCCATTAAAATCATTGACAGCATCCGTTTCGATTTCGAAAAATCCTGTCTGAAGGTCTCCAGGGTGCAGCTGAATCAGATTCCAGTCCTCACGTATTGATTCCCATGCCACTCGCACACCATTGTCAGCTGCGTTTTGCCTCACCTGCTGCTGAGTTTCAACGCTGTCCGCCTGGGTAATGAACATGTAGCCACCGTCGCCATTGCGACGATCCAGATACCTGCCAGCGGCAGTGTCTTCTTCAATCGGCGCTACCACTTCCAGAAAGTTACGGCCAATCGGCATTAATGTATTCTCTAAGCCGAACTTGCCCACACCATCATCTACATAGCATTGATTAATACCTAGGATTTCAGTCAGATCCTGGATAACGGGTTCAAGTTCTCTAGCAACCAGACAGATCTGGCGAAGTTGTAAGGTCATTTATCAATACTCTGGTTTTTTGTTTAAGTAAAAACTTCTCCGGTCTCCGAGTCCACGTGTGGCACATCTGGAATAACAATTGCGAAACGCAATGCTGGCTCGTCGCTGACCGTCACTATGTTATGTGCCCTGCCCTTCGGAACAAGCATGATATCGCCAGTTCGCGCAAGCCTAGGCTCTTCTCCCTCGACTTCCCAGCGCAACTCACCACCCAGCACAACCCAGAACTCATCATTCTCCGGATGACGGTGCCGACGGCTGGAATTACCTNGTGGCGTGCAAATCAGAATTCCTGCAACTTCCCCCGTTTCAATAAGACGAACAGTCCAAGGTGGTTCTCCCTGGGCTGCAACCACCTCCTCCAAATTGTTCTGCAGACGATTCAACATTCCATTCATCGTGCGTGCCTCTGATCACAATTAGCAGCCTATAGTCTCATCGTTGTTCACTGGGAAACAAGCTGATTGCACTGCAACTGGCGGACAGATTATTATCGCNAGCTTAAAATAAAACAGGAGATCACGTGATTAATACACTGGCGGACATTACCCGCACACATCGCATTGATAGACCTGACAAAATTGCACTACGTGTTCCTGACCAGCGTGACTGGACTTTCGAGCAGCTCGATACAGACGCCTGCACCTGCGCAAATGCATTACGCGATGCTGGTATTGGTGAAGGTGGACGCATCGCTTTTCTGGCCAAGAACGAACCCGAGTTCTTTCTCTATCTTTACGGTGGAGCCAAACTAGGGGCTGTNTCTGTTGCAGTGAACTGGCGTCTGGCGCCCCCGGAAATGGAGTACATCCTCAACCACAGCGAAGCCAAAATCCTGTTGATTGGNGAAGAATTCCTGGAGCANTTAAAACAGATGAACCTGAATCTGGACCAGGTTGTTGTGTTAGGTGATCCAGGCGACTCCGGCTACCCGACCTGGGATCAGTGGCTCAGCGGTCATGGTAGCGAGGACATTGTCNTCGAGATTGACCCTGAAGATACCTGCTTTCAGTTATACACATCAGGGACTACCGGCTTACCGAAAGGCGTTGAGACAACCCATGCGAATTTAATCGCCATGATGAGCCAGGGCCAGAAAGCACGCTCATTCTCTACTGAATCCATCAGCCTGGTCTGTATGCCATTGTTTCATATATCGGGCAGTGCCTGGGGAGTGCTTNGCCANTANANNGGGTGNCGCAGCNTNNTGCTNCGNGAAGTGGATATGGCAGAAATCCTACGCGTTATTGAGNCTGAGAGCGTGACGCACAGCGTTTTTGTCCCCGCGGTGCTGCAATTTCTGGCAGCTGTTCCCGGAGTCGAAGACATCGACTTCAGCAGTTTACAGATTGTCTGTTACGGCGCGTCGCCTATCACAGAGGAAGTGCTGGTCACTGCGATGAGGCTATTCGATGCCGATTTTTNCCAGGNCTATGGGTTAACCGAAACCACCGGTGGTATCACCATGCTAACGCCAGAAGATCACGATCCCGGTGGTGAAAGAGCAGGATTACTGCGTTCATGTGGACGAACGATCGACAATCACGAACTTCGTATAGTCAATAATGAATCAGGTGAGAACGTTCCCGAGGGTGAAGTCGGAGAAATTTGGATTCGCGGTCCCCAGGTCATGAAGGGTTACTGGCGTAACCCGGAAGCAACCAGAGAATCCATCGATGCAGACGGATGGTTCAAATCCGGCGACGCCGGTTACATGATCGACGGCTACCTGTATATTCATGACCGGGTAAAAGACATGATCATCTCAGGTGGCGAAAACATTTACCCTGCCGAAATCGAGAATGTCCTGATGAAGCATCCAGGGATCAGTGATGCGGCAGTCATCGGCGTTCCCAATGAACGCTGGGGTGAAACCGTCAAAGCGATCATTACGAGAGGTGATGACAAACTGCACGAAGAAGATGTGATCAGTTTCTGCCGGCAGCAACTGGCACACTACAAGTGCCCCACTTCTATTGACTGGATGGAGGAGATACCGCGTAATCCTTCGGGCAAGATATTAAAGACCGAGCTACGCAAGCCCTATTGGAAAGGCAAGGACNGAAACGTTTCCTGAGCTTGTTTTCTGACAAAGCGTCCCTCACTATTGGCGTGCTTTTTGACATGTGACTTTTTAATAGGGACAGAACAATGCTCCAGCAAACGGACCGTTTGGCACTCGCCGTACCCAATGCAGATCAAGCAGCATCGGGACTAAACGCGATTTTCGATAGTGTTGTCGTCGCTGACACAGTTGATACTGATGCGAATGCAAGACGCATCACACTCCAGTGGGGGTGTGATCAACTGGAACTCTTTGAACCCAAAGGACCAGGACCGGTTGCTGATTTTGTTGAGAATGGAAAAATAGGATTATTCGCCGGCGGGTTTGCACTAGACGATCCGGCTTCCGTTGCAGCTCGAATCGAGCAGGCTGGCATCAGGGTGACACAACAAGGCGACCGATTTGTGGTTTATCCCCAGGATCTTCGCGGTACCGGTGTAATCCTGAGTCCAACCGCGAAGCGCGAAGAGCGTGTGGGCCTTATGGATAAAATCTGGCAGATCACCTACACGGTGCCGGATCTTGATGAAAGTGTTGCCTTCTATAGCAACCTGTTCGGTGTAGAAAACGATCTGACTAACCTTTATACCAGTGAGGTTTGGGGTTACCACGCGGCTATCACATGGTTCGAAGCTAAAAAGGGAGCCCCTCTAGACAGCCTGGAGTATCTGGACCCTTACCAGCACGAGAAAGCTGCCGGGAGATTCCTAGCAAAAACCAACGGGATTGGTGGTATCTACATGTCTACCGCACACACGCCTGACCTGCCGGATATCAAAGCGCGGGTCGAAGCGACCGGTGGTGGCTGGGAAGGCGCACCCAAGGGCTCGCTGGGATTCATCCATCCACGACGCACATTTGGATTATTACTTGGTATTACCTACTTCGATAGTATCGACGGTCGTCGTCCAACCCCGGAAGAACCGGATGCCTGGGACCACTAGGATCTTTGGATACAAGCATGCTGTCTGAACCTGCAATCAATATCGATGCGATCGCCGAGGAATATGGTCTCGCAGAGCATATAGCGGAACTCGATGAGATTGGACTCACTATCATTCCCCAGTCCACACTTAGACTCAGTGATAAATGGTTTAACGAAATTCGTGACACAATTTTACGAGTTGGGGAGACACGAACGGGTATCACATACGATCTCGCCCGCGGCCCTTCAGATATTCCTGACGGCCGTCCCCGGGTAATTGGTCATGTAATTCTCTCGCATATGATCCTTGAAGATCAGATCTTTGAACGCGTAATGACACACCCAGTCAAGAAAGCTCTGATGACCCACATGCTCGGTGAAGGACATCGACTAGCCATCAGTGATGCCTGGATAAAATGGCAAACACCCGACAGCTGGGAGGGGGACGCCACGACCGGATTCCATACGGACCAGAGTATCGTTCCCTCGCCATGGAACTGGCAGACACCTCACATCGCCAACATGAACTGGTGCCTGACTGATTACACCAAAGAGGATGGGGCACTCGCCTATGTACCCGGTAGCCATCATGAACAGCGATCACCAGAACTGGGGGAAGCGCTACCGCAGGCCGTACCTGCCGAAGCTCCCGCAGGTTCTCTGATAATGTTTAACGGAGGTCTTTGGCACGGCTCTTATCGAAAAACAACACCAGGACTACGCGTAACCATGCTGGGTCAGCATTGCCGACCCTACATACTGCCCTTCCAGGACTTCAAGGGAAAAATCCCCGAGAAGATGTATTCGGCTAGCTTAGACCCTGGATATCTTCGTAGCCTGATGCGGGAAGACGAGACTCAACTTATACAGGGTCCAGTCAACCCAAAGCGGCAATAGCTAGTAGGTCAGCCTTAAACCGATTACCACTCCTCGACCCATATCCGGCGCAAAGTTTTTGATAGAAGCTGATGAGATACCAATCTCAACCTTCAATGTTTCTTCAAGGCGATCGGCAACCTTATCGATTAATTTTTCTCCGCCCAGCACGGTGACAGACAGGCCGGTCTCCGCTGCGGTTTTCTGAAAAACTGCGAGACGCGCGTATCCTGATACTGGACGAGCCCACCTCAGCACTGGACCCAGAGTCCGAGGCCTATCTGGTGGATGCACTACAGGAAGCGGCTAAAGACAAATTAGTCATCATCATCGCCTGTCGACCATTGCCAATGCCACAAGGATTTGCTTTCTTCAGGAGAGCGAGATAAAGGAAGAAGGTTCACACGAAGAACTAATGTCAATCCCTAGCGGACACTATCGAAACTATGTCAGGCTCCAGGCTACGGGACGAAAATCTTTACTCCATCTCCTGGAAGATTGTAACCTGCTGATCAGCCTCTACAGTCTGAATCGAAATGGACCCATCTGGCCAAGCGACAGTGATGTCTGCCTGCGTCTGATCACCTAGACCAAAGTGCACTTCGTAGGGATTATGCGATACATAATTATTACTGCCACCCATTTCACGTACTTGTCTCTCGCCAGTTGGCAAAACCGCAGAGATATGGGCGCCAATACCAGCAGTATTTGTGCCAGCACCTGTAAGGCGGACGCTTAAATAATGATTATTATTGATTGTTTCATTTCGATAAAGCAGCAAGTGCTCATCAGAATTATTAGAGATAATAATATCGATATCACCATCTCGCTCTATATCGAAACACGCCACACCTCTACCTTGCCCAGCATCATCCAGCCCTACAACCGCTGAACGTTCAACAAATTCAGCATTTCCCCTGCCATGATAAAATCTGAGACGATCTGCAGTAAAGTCTCCAAGCGCACTATCTATCCATCCATTAACATGAAAAATATCCAATAACCCGTCATTATCAAAGTCTGCTGTACAAGCCCCCCAACCCCAACCACCATTGGCTATACCGGTGCCATTAGAGATGTCTGAGAAAATACCATTTCCATCATTGCGGTATAAACGGTTACCAAATAGGGTCCGGGCAATATCATCTTGTTCACCGGTAAGTTCAAGATTATGGATGGAGGTTACAAACCAATCCATATCACCATCGTTATCAAAATCCCCCACCGCTGCTCCCATCCCATTTTGGTCTACGATAACATCGCGGTTCGTGATTCGGGTAAAAGTACCATCATCATCATTCCGGTATATTTGACTCTCACCATAATCCGAACTCATCAGCAAATCGCCATCACCATCGCCATCAATATCGCTGAAATTCGGTGTGAAAGTCCAATCAGTAGTTCCCTCAATGAGGTTGTCTGCAATTCCTGTGTCGATACTTGTATTCGTAAACGTCAGATCACCGTTGTTCCGCCAAACAGTTTCAGTATCCTGGCCAGAGTAACGTTGAACATCCCAATGGGTAAGGAAAAGATCAAGAAAACCATCTCCATCATAGTCGTAGAACGTTCCAGAAAGAGTGTTCTCAGCGGTTAACACTAAACCCGCTGAGGTAGTTATATCAACAAACACACCTTCCCTATTTTCAAAAAGATATACTGGATCGCCCTCTACAGCTCCGATAAAAAGATCCAGATCACCATCGCCGTCAATATCACCAAATGCAGGACCACTACCCCAATTAATAACATCAATGCCAAGATTAGATCCAGACTCTACAAAGACTCCTTCCTCATTTGAGTAGAAATGGTTTGGTTGACTATTGCCTCCAACTACAATGACATCCACAAAGCCGTTTTTGTCAACGTCTGCTGCAGCAAGTCCCCCACTCAAGAACGGCGTTTTCTCATCCCTTTTTTCGGCAGTCGAATAAGATCTGCTTAATCCTGACCCATTAACCCTAGAAAAGAGGATAATATCTTCCCTAGGCGCTGGATCGCCTTGAGATACCATACTACCTGCTAGAGGCTCTGATGATGCAGCGCCACCGCCACCGCCACCGCATCCAACAGCGAATGGCACAATCATTAGTATTACAATTAGTCGATGACAAATTTGGGACATTACGTGCAATCGCCTTACGTACAAAAATGCGTTTGTGTAGTAATTTTGTGTAGTAATTTTGTGTAGTAATATTGCATGGAGTGAACCATTTTTGCACGAGTAATCGTATAAGTCGCATGAGTCGAGGGCAGAGAATAAGAGTGTACGGAAGAAGTTCCGCGGCTTTGACATTATTAGTTACACTTATCAGTTGTGGAGGGGGTAGTGGAAGTGGACAGTCTGGAGGGGGGCCGGAAAACTCTGTCAGCGCAAATATCCGACTGGAGGTAGCGAACGGCACGGGACCTTCTCTCGTTGCCGCCGGCAGCGTAGTGAGTATTTCTGCAGGTAGCCCAGAGACAAATTACTATTTCTCCCATTGGTCCAGTCAAAATGGCGGGTCTTTTGCAAATCGGAACGACCCAACGACTTCTTTCACAGTACCGAACACAAACCCCGTCAACATCAGGGCTAACTTTCTGCCGGGGGTTCCCCCTGAGACCGATGCATCAATTGCGCGTCGGTGGAACGAAGTCTTGTTGCAGGCGATTAGAAATGATTTTGCTAGGCCCGTCGTACACGCGCGAAACCTCTTCCATATTTCTTCGGCTATGTACGATGCTTGGACTGCTTACGCACAACTGGAACAGCCCTGGCTTCTGGGAGATTCTAGTCATGTCAATTGTGATTTTACAAGTATCAGGCCGCCTATTGAGATAGCATCTGCTCGAGTAGAAGCGATCAGTTATGCCTCATATCGACTGATTAGACATCGATTTCTCGACTCCCCAAGGGCGCGAAATATAGCTCTCGACGCCGAGGCCCTAATGGGCTTTTTTGATTATGATATCGAAGACACCTCAACTGATTATAGTGATGGCTCTGCTGCTGCACTCGGTAATTTTATTGCGCAATGTTATATCAATCTGGGTCTCGTGGATGGTTCTAACGAAGAAAACTTTTATACAAACCGACACTACGAACCCGTGAACCGAGAACTACGCCCTGAAATATCGGGAAACCCTTTAATTTCAGACTTAAATCGTTGGCAACCCCTGCATCTTATCGAATTCCGCGATCAAGCAGGTAATCCAGCTGTCCAAGCACCTGGCACCATCATAAATAACACTGAAGTAAATCGACCAGAATTTCTTGGAGCAGAATGGGGATCGGTTCTACCATTCGCTCTCGACCCGGAAGACCTCACTATCCATACAAGAGACGGATTCGATTACTGGGTTTATCATGACCCAGGGGAGCCACCCAGCTTCGAAAGTGAATCTGAGGAAGACTACCGATGGGGTTTTGCTGTTGTTGCTGCATGGTCATCGCATCTTGATCCCGCGGATGGAACTATGATGGATATATCACCTGCATCACTTGGCAATATTTCATCTTATCCAACCTCGCCCGCAGGCTATCCTACTTTCTATGACATTATTCAGGGCGGAGATAGTAGTGAAGGGTATGAAGTAAATCCCGCGACAGGCGCAGCCTATGAGCAGCAGTTTGTACCAAGGGGCGACTATACCAGAGTTTTAGCCGAATTCTGGGCTGACGGCCCTGAATCTGAAACACCGCCTGGACATTGGTTTGTCATTCTCAACGAAGTTAATGATCACCCCCTATTGGAGAAACGTTATGCCGGGTCTGGACCAATATTAGATGATCTGGAGTGGGATATTAAGGCTTACTTTACGCTAGGGGGTGCGATGCATGATGCAGCCGTAACCGCTTGGGGAATAAAAGGTTGGTATGACTATATCCGCCCCATTTCAGCATTAAGAGCTTTAGCCGAACTTGGCCAAAGCACAGATCCAAACGCTGCCTCTTATAACCCTGACGGTATACCTCTTTACGACGGTCTAATAGAACTCGTCGAGTCAACTGATTCCATATCTGGATTTAGAGATGAACATGTTGGCAAAATAAAGTTCAGAGCCTGGCAGGGTCCCGACTTTATCGAAGATCCGAATGCGGACATTGCGGGAGTTCAATGGATTCTAGGTGAAGACTGGTGGCCATATCAACGCCCAACCTTTGTTACTCCACCGTTCGCAGGATATGTCTCCGGGCACTCTACGTATTCGAGAGCTGCTGCAGAAGTGCTGACCGCGATTACTGGTGACCCGTTCTTCCCGGGAGGAATGAGCGAGTTCGGAATAAAAAAAGATGAATTCCTCGTCTTCGAAAACGGTCCCAGCGTCGATATGACTTTACAGTGGGCAACCTATCGAGACGCCGCAGACCAGTGTGGGTTATCAAGGATATGGGGTGGCTTGCACCCTCCAGCCGACGATATTCCAGGAAGGTTGATTGGGATCGAGGTAGGAGAAGATGCATTTAGATTTGCCAAANAGCTTTTCGAAGGGCCCCCGTTACCCTAGAGTCTGAATAGAGAGCGATTTCCTCTCACCTTACCGAATTACTTTGTTCGTCTTTTAGCACCGGTAATCGTTCAAGGTTCTACAACTCTCATTAGAGCTTAGCAGTACCAATAAGCAACGCTACTCATTTCATTACAAAGGTGGTTGCCGTGGCCATGCTCAATCGTGACCTTGATTTCGTTACTGAAGTGAATGGGATTTTCTAGGTGATGGACATAACTTGTCTGATAGCCCCTCGTGTTGTGCTAAAAGATTGACGAGCCATTATGCGAATATGCATTATCTTGCATTTCCCAGGCTTGGTTCAAATAGTCTCGCTTCCCGTACCATGTAGACCTGGGCGCCACTTGTAACCATCAACCCAAATCATATCGTCAATCTCACCCCACCAAGAACCCGTAATGTTCGTCACACTAATATCACAACCGATGTGGTGACCCCGACCTTTCGTTTCCAAAATTACATAGTTCTTATCCCAAGCATCCCGACCCTTATTAACAATGTTAGCTTCTGGAGTGTTTACTTCAACGTGTGGACCCTACCCATCAAAAGGATTAGCTCTTCTAAATTCTGCATGGGCATAAGAAAAATTATCCAGAGGTGAGTCGTACAGTTCGTAGTCAATATAAAAATATTGTCCATGTGGCTCGTTGCTTTGATTTATTAGTTCCACCTTTGCATGCTTCGTAAAAGGCATTGGCAAGTAACAGTTAAGTGCGCAACCACTATTAAACCTATTATTATCTTTTGTCGAAGCGGTAAAAAGTAGCGACCGGCATGAATTTACAATGCTATGTCCAAGTCCAAAAAAATCGCCCAATGGGCATAGAACCGAAGGAGAATCGGCGCCATCCCAGGTAAACTTANGCAAACATTCTCTGTATGTTATTTCGCTGAGTCATCCATAAAGGGGTGANACAGNCGGGCCCTTCAATCTCCGCAAGCACTCTTGACTTCCCTGGCGGGACGATCCAAAAATAACTATTTCGGCCACGGGTATCCCAAGAAGATTTTCGTCCAGTTTTTGCTTTACGCAGTTTTGCTAGGCTTTTAAGTTGCATCGAGAAATATCGGTACCGATTTAGGACTAGGTTTTAGAAACCTCAGAATCAAACTTCTTCGCCTATATTTCAACCCATGGAAATCTCGAGAGGAACCACCTCCCCTCTGATTCAATCCAGTAGTACGAAACCAAACGTTTTACAAAAAAACCCTCCATAAGGAGGGTTTTTCTTAGTAACGGACTAGCGGACTAACCACCAATCTTGGAGTTTCACTACTACATGCTCCAATTAACAATCACACCCATCCTTCTAGAATCAGTGAGTGTTCCTTTCGGAACATAAAGTGGGTTTGATCCCCCACCAAATGGAAGGTAAGCAACCAAACCAGTCTCATCCATTAAGTTTTGAACGAAACCAGATATTGTGAGGTTCTCGTCAGGAGAGGTCCAGGTAGCTCTCACATCCACACGATTGTACGCTGCCATTATTTGCGACTCGACATTACGAACCATCGGATATCTCTCACCAGTGTAGTTTAACCAGCCTGAGAAATTGAATGATCCAGGAATCGAATCGAAGGAAGTTTCATAAGCGGCAGTAATGGCCCACTTATGCTGAGGCTGCTGTGGCAGCCTGCTACCCGTCCAGTCTTTTGGCAAGGTATAGGGTGCAGTCCTCATCTCCCCTGAGGTTTGGTCCAAGTAGGTATGAGTACCTACAAGCGGACTCGGATCGCCCAGAGTCGTCGCTGTAAAAGTACCTAGCGATGATTCAAGGAAAGTATAGTATCCACCAACCTTGAACTGGGGAGTAACGTAATAATCACCTTGAACCTCGAAACCATAGATTTCAGAGTCTGGGATATTCGTCGTGTACTCCTGCAAAGGACTTGAAGCCGTTGGCGACAGACACTGTGTAGACTGATTAGCGCTACAAAGGGGTAAACCCGCATCCATCTCAGCTACCTGTTGACGATCTTGGAAATCTTGGAAAAATGCTGAGAACTGCATATTCAGCCTTTGATCCATAAACAAGCCTTTGACGCCCCCCTCATAATTAACGAGGTGTTCTTCTTTTATAGGAGGGTTATACGCGCTGGAGTCGTTAAAACCACCCGCACGATAGCCGGTTGATATACGACCGTAGATCATATAGTCATTCGACGGACGATACTCTGCGTCCACTGACCAGATCACAGCATCCCATGACACTTTCGGTGCTGCTTCCTGGGCGTTGGCACTGGTTGGCTTCTCGACAGCCTCATAAACGGTAGTAAAAGGAGTGTCTCCCATGTAGGAGACATCATTCTTCTGCCAATAGATGAACTGTACGTTACGATACTTCGTGTCTTCCGTGTGTCGCGCACCCGCTGAGAACGTCCATTGCTCGCTCATGTCGTAAGTAACGTGAGCGTAGTACGCCTCTGCTTCCAATATTGAATCAGTACCGAAATAGTTTTGTGTAACGTTGTCGTCCGGGTTAATGTTCAGGATGTCTCCCTTTGGATCACCTGTACAGTAAGTGCTGTCCCCGCCCCAGTCAGAGCTGGAACCTTCAAACCCTGCTGCTGTACATGCCGCGAAAGTGTTTCCATAATCTACAGGGTCCCAAGCAAAATTGTCTCTTGATATCGCCCAAAGGTTAAAACCTTCGTGCTGGTAAACCCCGACAATAAAGTTCAATTTACCATCGAAGTTAGACACAAGTTGCAATTCGTGAGACTCATCTTCCATTTCAAATGGTGATCGGTTACGACGGTCATACCATGTACCGCCTGGCGTTGGAGCTGCGATCTGATTAGTTAGGTCAAGGTCACGCGAGGTGTTCTGGTAAAGCTGATTCTCTCCATAAACATATTCGAGGACCAAGCCATCAGTGATCTCTAACAAGGCGTTAACTTCCCAACCTTCTCTCTCAACATCAGAAGTCCCGGGACGGTTAACGTTAAGGACGTTTTTTAGATCATCGCAGTTGTTCGCAATTGCTCTACCGCAATCTGCTACCGCGGGGGACTCTTCATAATAGCCATACCAAGGATTTTCAGGGGCATCGTAGCTTCCATTACATGAGTAGGGCACGCCACCGATGGTTCCTGTCAGATTATCGTCGGTGAGCTGATCGTACACTGTGTTGTGTGCAAACGGACCTTCACATATGTAAGGGATATCTCTATCAGGGTTATAAAGCATCAACGGACTTCTTGGGATACCAGTATCATGGCTGTAAGAGTAACGAACATTGATATCAAGAGCTCCAGACTGCAATCGTAACTGGGGGGCGTAAGTAGTTAGATCAGGAGCATCATAGTTTCCACCCAGACCAATATTTTCTTGGGCACCGTCGCCAGTAAAGCTACCAGCAGTGATCCGGAAACTAAATGGGCCGATTAATGGACCACCAAAAGCGATAGAAACTCGCTCGGTAACCTGGTCTGTAATTTCCGCCATGGCTTTGACGTCCCATTCGCCAGTTGGCTTGTTCATGAAGTAACTGATGGAACCACCGATTGAGTTCTTACCATGCAATGTACCTTGTGGACCTCTAGCAACTTCTATTCGGTTGACATCGAACATGTTGCCAGCAATTCCAATTTGGGACCGGCTGTAAGCGCCATTAACGTATACGGCTACAGCGGTGTCTGCGTGGCTCGCGCCACCAGTGTATGTGCCGATACCACGCATGACCGTACCCTGGCCATCACCCTCTTCTTCTTGGCCAAACTGAAGTCCCGGAGTAAGCGCTTCCAGATCCTGATCATCGTATATCCCGAGCTGATCAAGTGCTTCAGTATTAAATGCGGTTAATGATACTGGAACATCATTAATAGTTTCTTCACGTCTTTCAGCCGTAACCACGATTTCCTCAATTTGGAAGCCGGATTCGGTTTCTTGTGCATACGCCGGAGAGACGAAGGCTAAGAGCAGCGCCATCCTCCCCAACTTTCCCCATATTTCATTTCCCATCTTACTAAGTCTCCTGTAATTGGACTCTTAACCTATTGTTACTAATCCCGCTGGCGCGAAACGCGCCAAGCTAAAACATCCGGACCTCCCCCCACCCCCTAAAGGCTGATGAATCGGACCCATTGTGCCAATGCAACGTCATAGATAGCTAGCGATAGATACACAAAAAGAGCAACGCCACTACATCGTTGTATTTGAACCGCGGATATTGACTCCGACAACTTATAACATCAACTATTATATGTAGCTGTAGTATACAAATAGCCTCATTTTTATCGCGTTTCTCTTTGTTTTATGAGGACATTTCTCATAGAATTTGAAGTTACCTCCATGTTTGCTGCGCAATTTGGGGTATCCATCATGGACAAACGCTAACCTCAGAACGAACACTTATGCTAAAACTAGACAAGTGCAAAACAATCGATGATTTCGCTCGGTGGCTGACTACTGGGTTCAGTATGCCAAACGCTAAGTTTACCCGCGACATGCTCAAAGGGATTAACACCGCCCGATCCGTTAGACTAGCGGACGTGGCCAGGGTACTAAACGAACCCAGCAATTTGCATTCCACTCGCAACCGACTAAGCCGCAACCTCGCTAACACTCTACTCGCAACTGAGCTTTCTGACCGATTGCTACGACAGGGGGCCCACAGCGTCAAGCGGGACACTCGGCTGATCGTCCGTACTTATGCTTTGTATAAACCAGACGCACGAAAAATGCAGTATCTGTATGACGAGACAGACCCGGAAATGAATAGCTATCAGATTTGTGAGATTGTTGCGAGTAACACCGGTTCGCAAAAATATCTGCCGCTGTTCTCTACTTTCTGGTCTAGACATGCACCAGATTACGTCAGCGACGTTGACGAGATAAATCGCGCGATTCATCGAGTGCTCAGCGTGACAAATGGTCGAGGCATTGTATTCCTGGATCATCCCTTTTTGGAGTTGTCAGTTCTCAGCGCACTTGTAACCGAACTGGCAGGAGATGCTAGCGTGCAATTCGTAGCAACTGTCCAGGATGAGAACACCAATCAATTAAGATACCGTCAGCAAAGCAAGACGCTGTCGGATCTTAGAGAACTATGCAACACTCCCTATGCATGCCGAATCTTCAAGGTGTTGCCACAGAACAGTGGATTACCAGAAACAATGCAAGTCCCGTCAGATTTCCAGGGACTCTACCAGGAGATAGTTTCATCTCCGGATGGTGAGTTGACGGAACATTCTATCAATATGGAATTTGGCTCGCTCGCCGTCCGCCATCAAGATTCACAGAGACGCCTGCACCTGCTTGTATTGAAAGGTGAATTGAGCACACACCTACTCACCTCATTGGATGATATGCGCACGCGAGGATCTCTCCTAGCGCCAGTCTGGTCCTGGTTTTCAACGTGGGAGGTGATCTCAGCGCACTCGACTATAACCGACGATTTCACGCCTGGAGATATTGGGGTAATGACATATGACCGCATACGACTGCTCCTTACCCTGCTGCATGCAGTTGTCTTTTTTGAAGCCCGAACCTATCGACTAAAAGACTACTCTCTGACCCGTTTGCAACCTCACGAAGGGCGGAGATTCCAGCGGAACTTTCTGCTTCCGGAAGACGTTGCAAGAATGGGCTCCCGAGAATAAAGCAGATATTGGGGAATGGCCGCATCGAGCCGAAATGTCTACTATTAGGCATACCCGTGAGGTTTAGGATACAGGAATTGAAAGAACTAAAACTTGGTATCACAGAAAAAGGAATCGTACACAAAGACCAGAATCCCTTCGATCTCGATACTCGATTTCGGATGGTCAAAGAAAGCGGTGTGTATGACTACTATGATAAGACCCCGGAAGATCCCGCCCTGTTTGACGACTATATGGCGGCTAGTGAGAAATATGACATCCCCATTCGAGCTGGTGGATGGTTCTATGAACTTGGCAAAGATGAGCAGCTATTTCGCGATAAACTCGAGCTATCAGCTCGTTTAGGCAGCAAGGTGCACAATACGCAAGTGAGAGCCAGACATGCTGACGGCCATTTCGTCACCAACGATGAAGTTTTTGAGTTCTATATGATGGCAGCAGAGCTTGGCGATGCCTGTGGATGCTATCCAACCTTCGAGGTACACATCAATATGTGGTCAGAGGACTTCAGGCGAATTACCCAGGTGGCAGACATGGTCGAAGCTCGGGGTGTCCCTTTTCGCATGACACTCGATCATTCTCACGTAATCTTCAAGATCAACAATGAAATTGAACAAAAGGTATTCGACATCAAGTCCTCAATTGAGGCCGGTGAATTGGTACTCGACCCCTACAAGTCAGGCAGTTGCTGCCAGGAATGGATAGACCGCGGATTCGTCAATCATTCTCATGCGCGGGCTGCAGTGCCCAATAATCCAAAAAACACCTGTTACACGTATGAAGATGGTAGCCCGGGCCGAGGCGCACAATACCCGTGGTTCGAGCCGGAACCTGGTCAGTTTCCGGGAGAATGGCAGGAAGCAAAGCTCGAGCCTTGGAAGGAAGTAGTTCGACAATTGTTTGCCTATCATGCCAACAATGACGATAGCCCTCTAGGGCAGGTTTCAACGGAATTCATTCCCGGCCCTGACTATGGGTTTGGCCATGGTTATTCCATCTTTGACCACTCGGTAGCGTGCGCGGGCTGGCTTCGACAAACCTGGGAAGGAACTGTTAACGCAAAGCAATGAACGATAGCTGATGGATAAACCCACTGAGAGGACGGAAAAACTGCTTCACTACCTATCGCTGTCTTTCTCCCTGCCCGACTGAGCCGCAAGAGCAGTAAGCGCGGTTGGCGATGGAAGCACCCTGCTGCTAACCAACACCCTGATCTACGTTCTGTAAGGGCTTCAAACAACTATCGTTTTACCTTAGTTAATGTTCCGGACTTTTTCAAAAGGAGCAGACGACTATGAGTTCATTTTTATATCATTCTTAGCGCATCCATGATGTTAGCGCTTCTGGTACAGCACGATGATGATTGATCATCAGTGGGAAAAAGAAACCTGGCGACAGTGATCGCATTCGAATTCCACGTAAGCAGCGATAACGTCATCATAAAGTGCGCGCAAGGGCTGATCCGGATGAATAGTCGAGCCACTGGGCTGGCAGAAAGAGTCAGCGATTGACGACCATGACAGGTTAGTCTGATGGCCTTTTATAGCCTTAAGCGCCGCACCCAACGCCGCGGCGTTAGTCGTCTCGAAGCGATGTACAGGGCAACCGTGAACATTAGCGAAAACCTTAAGGATTTCTTCATTCGCAGAGCCCCCTCCGGTGACGTTAAGACTCGTAATATCAACACCCATCCAACGGGAATGAATATAGGAAGAAATAGCCTGTGCCTCGATCACTGCCCGAACATTTCCTGCAACATCGTCTTCAGCCAGACCTTTCCGAACAACCCCGGCAGGTACATTGGGAACGATTTCCGGATCGAAATAGGGAAGCATCATACGACCCTTATTACCAGCCTGTGTGGTGTGCAGAATCTCAGTGAAACCCTGCCAATCAAGCTTATACTGATCACGCACCGCCTCTCTAGCCAAACTCCCATTCATGAAACAGATAAGTGCCATGTAGTGAATATCATCGGGGGAGGAGAAAACACACCCTTCACCCTCTGATGAAAACCGTGGTTTAACCATACAGGAGAACAGCGTATCGGAAGTACCAAGACTGAGCGCTGCTTGCCCTGGATTTACAAGACCAAGCCCAATCAGACTACAAGGATTGTCACCAGAAAAAGGCAATACTAGGCAATCGTTAGTAAAACCATATTTCTTAACAAAATAAGAGTGAATGGATCCCGCTGGCTCAGCCGAAGGTGCAATAGGCGCCATCAGGTCCGCAAGGCCAGTCGCGGTTGCCTGTTGCGCGACCGCGCTCCAGTTACGGGTCCTGATATCCATCAGATTCGTACCGCTACCATCACCCGCATCGACGCAAACCAATTTACCAGCCAACACGCTAGCCATAAACGAACTAACTAGAGAGATCGTTGCCGTGACTGCATAGGCTTCCGGCTCATCCTGAAAAAATCGCCGAATTTGAGGTCCACTAAAACGCTCAAACGCAGCATTACCCGTCAGCTCGAGCAATGCATCCTGACCACCGACCGCTTCTTCTATCTCTCGGCACTGACGATTTGTAGACGAATCCATCCAGATGGGTGCAGTATCGCGTGAAAAAATACCCGCAAGTTGATCAAACAAACTACTATCAGTCTCAAGACCTTCAAGCGCCGCGGTCGCGCTGCCATTAAGGTAAACCGTTCCATGTTGCTGACCGCTGCCAGACACTGCAGCGATCTTAGAAAGATCCTGCCCACTTTCACGCAAACGAACTAGGAGCAGCTCTAGTGACTCAATCCACATGAGAGGGAAGCCATGAACAACGCCCTCTCCCTGATCTAGCACGCCATTTTCGATGCCGTACCTGGCGGCAAAGTGCTCATCAAAATTGATCGATTCCTCGGCAACAATCTCGCGGGCATCCGTGTCAACAATGAGTCCAGTCATCGACTGGGTACTGGCATCCAGGCCCAGATATTGGGGCATCTCAAGTGACTTCTTTATCCGCGCGGGGACTCAGGCGGGCGTTACGCAGCTTCTCCTGCTGCGCGTATATGCTACCTCCCTCGACACGCGGCAAACTCAAACGCACCGGCAAGTTTTTCATCCGTGGTTCTAGGGTTGGCTCACCTCGAACAATGCACTTGTCCATCTCTTCGATCGAATGCCCGGTGGGAATAAGCGGCCAAGCATCGGTGGCGTAAAAGCCAATAAAGAACATTCGCCGCGGCTTATCAGATTCGTTGGGTTTTGATCCATGCACCATGCGAACATGGTGTAACGTGATGCCACCGGCTTTCACAGTTACTGACACTGCATCGTCTGGCTGGAATGTCGGGTCGGTTACCGCACCAACGAAAAGCCCATCTTGATGGTGATCCCAAACCTTGTCCTTGTGACTTCCCGGAATCACCATTAACGCGCCGTTCTCTTCAGTCATGTCATCCAGCGCTATACCCACTTCCAGCAAATCATCATTGGTATGCGGATAAAACGCCCAGTCCTGGTGCCACTCGACGGCAGAACCGTGTCCAGGATTCTTCATATTCATCTTGTTGTTGTGGTAGCGCAAATTCGGTCCCAACAGGGACTCGACGATATTCAGAATATCTTCATGGTGGACAAACTTCTCATACACCGAATGTTTGCTTACGGGACGAATAATGCGGCGCAATTGAGGTGACTCTGCGGTATGCCCGGGCTCTAGATCAAAGGTAGCATCATTCTCGGTAACGTTCCGCGATTGCTCGACGAACTCGTCTGTAACCCGTCGCAATTCGTCCAACTCTTCTGGCGACAGCACACTATCAACGGAGAGATAGCCATCCGTATTGAATGTTTCAACCTGTTCGACAGTGAGCATAGACCTTTCGGTTCCCTTACTTACACATAATAGACGACGTCGCGAGAAACGCTTTCATTATCAAGCTGACGTAGGCACGCAACCCAATTCAATGAGCGAATTACCCGTATCCCGAAGCGTATCCTCAATACTATGGGGCTCAAGCCCAAGCTCATTTATTGCCTTGGTACAGCGACATCGAAAACGTTCACCCGTCGGCTCCGGTCGGTACCCACCACAGACATTGTGATCGGAGAAAAGCGCCTGCAACATGTCAAGAAACTCCTCCCCGGTTGGTTCCCCGGATTCATCCTTGGCGGTCAAACAATAACGCGAGGCATTAGTGGCAACGTCACTTTCGACTGCAAGTCGCTGTGCTTCGGCAATATCTCGTACATCAATAATGTTCCACTTCATGGTGCCATGCGACTCCATCTCACGCTCGCCCGCGAGCGCCGCACCCAGACGGTGCTGCCAGGTCGTATCATGGGGAACGCCCAATAACGGACCCATAATGTGAAACGGGCATATGGAAATGACATCTATGCCACTTTCCTCACCGAAGTCATTACACAACCGTTCCGCGTCAAGTTTTCCCTTGCCGTACGCCTTCTGCTCGTTCGTCCAGCTCATCTCCCCATCTTCATTGGTATGACGCTCCTCCAGTGTCTCGTAGGTACCCCCACACCAATCATCTTCGGTAAATATGTGATCTTCGGCACGATCGGGACCTCCCGGACCCAGAACTGCCGCGACCGAAGAGGTGTAGATAATCCGCTTCACCGTCCCTGCTTTCCGACAGGATTCCAGGATCGCCGCCGTCATATCGACGATGCCCTCGTATTGTTTTAGCGGCGAGACACGACCGTAGGTGGCTGCATCGCTACCGATGTCGGCAGCCACATGAAACACGGCAGAACAACCAGCAAATGGCTCGTCATAGGCGCCTTTGGCTGCGTCATAGAGGTCACAGGAAAAAAACCTCACGCTACCTGGACCTTTCTCAGCTATTTTACGCAGGTAAACCATTTTGTCTTCACGACCCGTATCGCGCAAACAGGCGTGCACATCGTAACCATGTTCTACGAGATTCTTAACGACATGTGCACCTAAGAACCCGGCAGCGCCGGTTATGGCAATCGGTCCATCGGAAGGTCCAGAGATTGCTGGCATTGTTTATGTCCTGATTGAGAAAAGAGACAACGGTACGCGGTTTACAGCAATGGCTCAAGCCACGTATTCTTCGCTTCTCGAATAGGAACCTCACGGATGCATCCATGCGACTTTTTTGATTGTAGCCCTAGCCTGTGCGATGCATAGTTATGGGGCTGAAAACAAGCCACCCAATATCGTATTAATCTTTGCTGATGACCTCGGCTAGTGCGATACTGAATTCTGTGGCTGCGACATGGTTCCGACGCCAAACATTAACCGTCACATCAACTGGACATTCTAACGCTCTCCTAAAGGCTAATAGCTTTGGCCTGTAACTATGCAAACTAAACCGTGGGGAGCTTTTCTTTATAGGGATTAC
>PASO01000003.1 GCA_002712135.1 Gammaproteobacteria bacterium | reverse complement strand
CGATTGCATCAAGCCTAGGGTCAGGTATCGCCACCACACCAGCATTGGGCTCGATCGTGCAAAAGGGAAAATTTTCCGCTGCAATCCCAGCGTTGGTAAGCGCGTTGAATAGCGTCGACTTACCAACGTTTGGCAGACCCACAATTCCACAATTAAAACCCACCTATTGATCCTTGCTCTCAGGCATTGCACTAAACGTATGTAATTCTTTCATTGCTTTTTGCCATTCTCCCTCTACCAACAACGGAAGAACATCCAGTGCTGCATCAATACAGGCGTCAATACTTTGCGTATCTGCAGGGGACGCTTTACTCAGCACATGACCAGTCACATCTTCCTTGGTACCAGGATGTCCCACGCCAATACGCAGGCGATTGAACTCCTGACTACCTGCTAGACATCGTGAGATGTCTCGAAGCCCGTTATGTCCGGCAAGTCCACCACCCTGCTTGAGCCGCACAATTCCAGTCGTTAAATCCAGCTCGTCATGTGCGATCATCATTCTCTGGTGCGGGATCTTATAAAAATTGACCAGCGAACCGACAGATTTACCACTTTCATTCATATATGTACCCGGAATGAGCAACTTCAGCTCCCGTCCACGGTAAACCACACTGGCGACATCGCCAAAGAACTTCTTATCTTGTCTGAATCCCTCACCATGCAGGCTAGCTAGCTTCTTAACGAACCAGACACCTACATTATGACGTGTTTCGGAGTATTGCGAACCCGGGTTTCCAATACCNACAATTAGACTAAGGGGAGAACTCAAAGGGCCTCCTNAACCACACCATCAAACAACAAANAACGGCANACTATTCGCTTTCGNTATCGGCCTCGCCAGAAGCATCAGAACCTGTCGNTTCTCCTTCCGTGCCTTCCTCCGCTTCAGCATCAATTTCTTNCGCTGCTAGTTCGAGTTCCTCNGNGCGNCGTGGAACNTTACAAGCAACNACCACCTGATCATAATCTGCNCCCTGAGCAAGAACTGGGATCGTCAATTTTTCCGNCAGCTNTAACTCGCTCATATGGATGGAGGTACCGAGCTCCAAATCGACAACGTCAACTTCGATGTACTCCGGNAGATCGCCAGGTAAACAGCTAATTTCAANGGAACTCATTGTGTGAGATATAACTCCTCCACCCTGTTTAACACCGACACAGTTATCTTCGTTAACAAAGTGCAAAGGAACTTCGACGATAATTGCCTGGTCCATCTGCACTCTAAAAAAGTCTGCGTGCAGAATTCTGTCCTTTGAGGGGTGGCGTTGCAGGTCTTTAAGAATCGCTTCCTGTTTTACCCCACCTGCCTGAAGAGAAATAATNTGTGAAAAGAATGCCTCGTTCTCACAGGCCTTGTGAAGATCCTTGTGAAGAAAAGACAAAGCTTGTGGATCTTTGCCTGCGCCATACAAGATGGCTGGTACAAGATCACCTTCCCGACGCAGGCGGCGGCTCGCACCTTTCCCTGTATCAGAACGCAGTTCAGCTGAGAGGTCGAATGAATCTGCCATGGTTTACTCCTTTGATTTATACAACACCGTCAGTCTGCTGCGACCACGTCCTGACGGCAATTCAAAAATGATACAACCTAGAATAATGCCGGTTGTATCCGTTTATTAAACAGCGCGCTCAGTGATTCTTCATTACTAATGCGCCGAATAGATTCTGCTAATTCATCTGCCACACTCAGCTGCCTGATCTTGCCACACCCTGCAGCAGCCTCGCTCAGTGGAATGGTGTCGGTGACGACCAATTCATCCAGTGATGCATTTTCAAGATTCTTGATTGCCCTACCAGACAACACCGGGTGGGTGCAATACGCTATAACCATGCTCGCACCATTTTTCTTTAGTGCTTCTGCTGCTGCACACAAGGTTCCAGCCGTATCCACCATATCATCCACCATCAAACAGGTACGGCCCTTAACATCCCCAATGATATGCATCACCTCTGCTTCATTAGCGTGAGGTCGCCGTTTATCAATAATAGCGAGGTCCGCATCGTTCAATTGCTTCGCAATCGCCCGCGCCCGAACGACACCACCCACATCTGGTGACACTATCATCATGTCATCGTAGGACCGCTGCTCGATATCAATGAGCATCACTGGCGATGCATAGATGTTATCCACCGGGATACTAAAGAAACCTTGTATCTGGTCTGCATGCAGGTCAATTGTCAGAACTCTATCTATGCCGGCGCTACTTAGCATGTCAGCAACAACCCGCGCAGTAATAGGTACTCTTGCTGAGCGCACTCGCTTATCTTGGCGAGCGTAACCAAAATAAGGTACCACGGCGGTAATTCTTGCCGCCGAGCCTCGCCTGAGGCAATCGGCAAGCACAATAAGCTCCATCAAGTTATCATTGGTAGGAGAGCACGTAGGCTGGATAATAAAAACATCTTTACCACGCACATTCTCATGGATCTCTACGCTCACTTCGCCGTCGCTGAACCGACTTACATCAGCAGCGCCGAGTTCAACTCGAAGGCGATCTACCACCCGGTCCGCAAGGACCCGGTGCGCGTTACCCGAAAAGATTTTTAGTTCCGCCATGATTTTATTCCATGACAAAGATGGCTGGGGTGGCAGGACTCGAACCTGCGAATGCAAGGATCAAAACCTTGTGCCTTACCGACTTGGCGACACCCCATCGTTTAGTTTTGAAATAAGTTTCTCTCCTGGACTAAAGCATCAAGGAGTACTGACTGCTTTGTACCCTTTGATACGAACCCTTGCCAATTACTTTGGGATAAAATATCCCTTGCGACGGCTTCATCCCCGGCCTCCAGAAATACACAAGCGCCGGTGCCGGTCATTCTAGCAGTACCCTGCTGACTCAACCAGTCGAGCGCATCTCCTACCTCAGGATACAGTCTCTGAACGATCGGTTCGCAGTCATTTCTAAGGGCCTCTCCCTGCAAAAAACGCGCTATTGTGATGGGACTTGTATCTCGTGTCAAATCAGGATGTGCAAAGATTTCAGCCGTAGAAATACGGGACTCTGGTACCAGCACTACATACCAGGCCTCAGGTAGCTCAACCTGTGCTAATCGTTCACCAATTCCCTCTGCAAAAGCCGTAAATCCATGCACAAAAACCGGCACATCGGCGCCAATCTGCAGGCCTAATCCGGCCAGCTCATCATCACTCAATCCAAGTTCCCACAACATATTCAAACCATGCAGAGTCGTCGCCGCATCAGAGCTGCCGCCACCCAGGCCAGTCCCCAGGGGTATTCGTTTAGTCACCACAACGTTAACACCGGGAACATCACGGCCTTCAGACAAGATGTGCGCTGCCTTATATACCAGGTTGTTTTCCTGGCTCACACGGTCCATATCTACGCTGATCCCTTCAGTGGCTAGCTCAAATGAAACGGTATCCGCTAGCTCCAAAAACCGGAATAAGCTCTGCAGTTCATGATAGCCATCAGGGCGTCGTCCCAGAATGTGCAGAAAGAGATTTATCTTCGCAGGAGCAGGCAGTTCTAACTGCATCAAAATTCCCAGGTTCGAATTATCAAAGTGAGCTTCGTCGTATCACGGGTGAATCTTATCTTTCTCGGCATTGAAGCCTCAAATACCTGATATTCAACACGCCAACCTGCTTGGTAAAATCCTGTTTCATGTTCAATGGATACATANGCAGGATTTGGAACCCCACGAACCCAATAGATCATATGGACAAGCGGCAACTCGTATCCGGTTTGATCATAAACACCATGGAGCGGAAGCGTTCGGGTAGGTTCGTCCCCAAGCGTGATATGGACCAGACGCTGATCCCCTTCTATTTCGGCAACCGAGACTCCGAGCGCACCAGTCAACGAAATCTCAAAGTGATCAACACTATGTTGCCAGTCCATCGTAACACTACCATTGTAGTCTGGTGACCGGACACCCAGTTTTCCGACTAAGCGCCAGTTCTCTGCAGGTCTACCTTCCGGTACGGAAATATTCGTGCACGCGCAAAGCATTACTACCAATAGAAGCAAGCCATAACGAATCACGTATTTACTGAGTAAACTGATTGATGACCCGTTTAAGAATCTCGCTATCCGGTGCCAACTCTAACGCCTTTTGCCAAATCTGGTTGGCTTCGAGATGCTCACCCATNACCCAAAGCACCTCACCAAGGTGCGCTGCTACCTCATCGTTTGGATATAGCGCCAGGGCCTTACGCAGATGGACCACCGCCTCCTCAAAATTCTTCAGACGATAGAGCACCCAACCCAGACTGTCGATAAANGCAGCTTCATTTGGTTTGATCGCGAGCGCTCGCTGGATCAGTGCGAGCGCTTCCTCATGNCGATTGGTAAGATCAGTCAGAGTGTAACCCAGCGCATTAAGCGCATCAGCATTGCCAGGATCTTTAATGATAATCGCCCTGAGATCGCGTTCCAGAATATCTAAGCGACCAAACTTCTGTCCCGTCATCGCACGGTAGTACAACAGCTCAACATTTTCNGAGTTTGCTTCTAGGGTAGCATCCAATACATCAAATACCTCTTCCTGCAGACCACGCTCACTGAGGATCTGCGCCTCAACCATAATGAGGTCTTGATGAAACCTCGGCTTTTCCGCTCGCATACGTTCAAGATAGCCCCGGGCCTCTTTCACGCGACCTTGATCGATAAAAATCGATGCAATACGCGACTGGGCTGGAAGAAACTCGTATCCGGTTCCTGCTTGTTTGTACTCACGAACCGCCAGCGAAGGATCATTTTTCCGTTCTGCGATACTCCCCAAGTAGAAATGGGCCTCACCGACTCGGCGGTCCAAGCGCACCATCTCTCGNAGGTACTTTTCAGCCCGATCGTCATCTTTTTTCTCCAGAGCAATCAATGCTAGCGCAAACAACAAGTTGCCATCGCTGGGAGAATATNTGAGCAAGTACTCATACTGTTCTCTAGAACCCCGTAAATCGCCAGTTTCGAACAAGAACTGCGCGTAAATAAGACGCAACCGTCGATTGTCCGGCAACTCTGTAAGCATTTCCTTTAAAAAAGCGATAACGTCAGTATTGCGTGACTGATTCTTAAGGGCATTGACCTTAAGGATAATGACGTTGAGGTTTCTTTTTTCTTGTAGCAACTGGTCTGCAATCTGCAACGCTTTGCCATGCTCGCCGTTTTGCTCCAACAATACCGCCTTGGANAACAGCAACTGCTCATCTNCTGGGTCTTNTNACAACATCCTCGATANTGCAGCCAGCAACNAGGCTCGATCTTCGTTTTTGAGATTCACAGCCTGGTCCGCCAGCATACCCAAATTGGCAAGCCCTCCTAGGCGCTTAATTGCTTCCACATGGCGAATAGCACCTTCAAGGTCGCCAACTCTTATGAGCTGGTCCGCTACATATCGATGCGCATCGATATTATCTGGTTCTTCCTCCGCCCAAATCTGGGATGTAGTCAACACGATCTGATATTGGCGCAAGTAAAGAGCAAGAATAGTTGCTCTGGCAGCAACGCCCGGATCACGACTCGATTTGGCTATTTCTACATATTTTTCAAGCGCCGTTTCGTATTCGCCCCTATATCCGGCGACCTCAGCGACCAGTAGTTCATACAGTGCGTCTTCTTCGAAATTTGCGACCGGATAGTCCTCAGGACGAGGTCTACTTTGCTTTGGCTCAACCTGAGGTTCAGTGGTAATTACTTCCTCAGCAACAACAACCTCGGGCTCCGGTTCGACCGTCGCACATCCATTTATCCACAAGAATATCGCTAACATGCACAATAAATATGCATACTTTCTATTCATTTTTTCTTTCCAACACGCTAAACGCTGCATTAAACAAGCTAAGGATGTATTCAACACTTTAACCCACGTACAATAGGCAAACGTTACTATTTCTAGAACTAAGTGTTGTTATAGAAAACAGGGGTTCATTCTACGTTTACTGAACTGCTGAGTCATCCGCTACTTAGACGCTTCAGCTGGGTTTTAATTCAATGGATTTACTGCTACTTGGCTTGAATCACCGGACTGCACCCCTTTCACTAAGGGAACGGGTCGCTTTTACCGCTGATCAGTTGGCGGAGGCACTTCCCGCGCTAAAAATTAGGGGAGACTTCCGCGAAGTAGCTATTCTTTCGACCTGCAATCGGACCGAAGTCATAGTTGTCACAGATGAGCCGAACCCGGGACTTGTGATGAACTGGTTGGCAGAATATCACAATATCTCCGCTTCCAAGCTAGAAGACAGAATTTATACTCTCGAAGGTCCAAAAGCAGTCGAGCACACCATGCGTGTAGCCTGCGGTCTTGACTCTATGGTCATTGGCGAGCCACAGATCTTCGGACAATTCAAAGACTGCTTCACCATAGCGCGAATACACGACACCGTCGGGCCCCAACTACATAATCTGTCACAGACTACGAACAGGGTCGCCAAACAGGTACGGACGCAAACGGGAATTGGAGAGAACCCAACATCTATCGCCTCGACTTCTGTAACTCTAGCAAAACAGTTGTTCACAGATATTGCCAGCTGCAATACCCTGCTTATTGGTGCGGGCGAGACTATTGAACTGACTGCACAGCACCTCGCCAACGCCGGTGTTAGCAATCTTGTCATTGCTAATCGTACACTCGCTAACGCAAAGACTGTGGCAGAGCCATACAACGCTCATGCTGTCGACCTCTCGGCAATCCCTCGTGTCCTCGAATATACAGATATCGTCATTTCATCTACGGGTTCTTCTTTACCGATACTTGGCAAAGGTTCAGTGGAACGCGCATTGAGGAGTCGATTCCATAAACCAATTTTCATGGTTGATCTTGCAGTACCTCGCGACATTGAACCGGAAGTCTCGGAACTACAAGATGTATACCTGTATAGCATTGATGACCTGCAGGAAATCATTACTGAAAACCTGAACCTCCGACAGAATGCTGCAAACAAAGCAGCCGATATAATCCAGGACGCGGTGCAAGAGTACACGAAGAACGATAGCTCTCTGGACGCAGCAGATACAATACGACGATTTCGTGCGCACCATGATGAACTAAAGCAGGCTGAGCTCGATAAGGCGCTGGTGCGGTTATCGAAGGGCGATGACCCAAAAACTATCGTCTCCTCACTAGCTAACCAACTAACTAACAAGATCGTACATATACCAACCATCGAAATAAAAAAGGCCAGCACCTTAGGTCGTAGTGACCTGTTGCTGTTGATTGCACAACTGTATGGTCTGGACGAGGAATAAGATGAATCCTTCACTCCAAACCAAACTAGAACAGCTTATTGAGCGTTACGAAGAACTTGGCGCGCTGCTTAGCGATAACGACACTATTGTCAACCAGGACCTGTTTCGTACCTACGCAAAGGAATATGCGGAGATAGAACCTGTCGTGCTTGCGTATCGACAATGGCAACAGCAGTCTACGGAACTGGATGAAGCAAGGCAGATGATGCAGGATAAGGATTCTGAGATCAGTGCTATGGCTAGCGAAGAAGCCGAGGAACTGGAAGCTTCGCTCGATGGTATTGATGATAATATCCAACGTCTGCTTATTCCCAACGATCCAAACGACTCTCACAACATATTTCTCGAAATACGTGCTGGTACCGGTGGAGATGAAGCTGCCATCTTTGCTGGTGACTTGTTTCGTATGTATAGCCGCTTTGCAGAAACCAAACGGTGGCAGGTTGAGGTCCTCAATGAACGATTGGGAGAGCACGGAGGTTATAAAGAAGTCATCGTCCGCATCACAGGTAAGGACGTATATGCGAATTTGAAGTTCGAATCGGGCGCGCACCGTGTGCAACGCGTTCCGCAAACAGAGTCCCAGGGTCGAATACACACGTCAGCGTGTACGGTTGCCGTACTGCCCGAAATCGAAGGTATTGATGAAGTTGAAATCAATAAGAACGATATACGTGTCGACACCTTCCGAGCTTCTGGTGCGGGTGGTCAGCATGTCAACAAGACCGACTCTGCCGTTCGTTTAACTCATATCCCAACCGGAATTGTCGTCGAATGCCAGGACGAGCGGTCTCAGCATAAAAATAAAGCTCGTGCGATGAGTCTGATACAAGCCAAGTTATTAGAACAGGCACAACGTGAGCAAACGGCAGAACAAGCTGAAACCAGACGAAACCTCGTCGGGTCTGGTGACCGCTCGGAGAAAATACGTACTTATAATTTTCCAGACGGGCGCGTAACCGATCATCGTATCAATCTGACATTACACAGGTTACCTCAAACTATTGCTGGTGAACTGGAACCGATCATCGATCAACTGATACAAGAGCATCATGCAGATCAACTAAGAAGCATGGGTTTCAACGATGACAGCTGAGACTAAGATCCATGAACTTTTAGCACTGGAACCTGATACACCGCTCATTGAGCGTCAGCTCATCCTGGCGCACGTTCTTAACAAGACGCGAAGCTGGGTGATCGCACACGATCTGGATTCTGTCCGCGACGCAACATACTCTGCGTACAAAGAGCGACTAACGCGATGCAAACAGGGTGAGCCCGTCGCCTATATACTCGGTTACAAAGATTTTTGGCGTCATCGCTTTGCGGTAAACGCAGCCACATTAATCCCTAGGCCAGAGACTGAAATCCTGGTAGAAGCTGCACTCGCAATTCTCCCAAACGAGCCTAATACTATCCTGGATCTGGGTACCGGTTCCGGTGCTATTGCTATATCGCTGGCTAACGAACGCCCTGCCTGGTATGTCGTCGCAAGTGATTTCAGTGCAGATGCGCTTGCCGTCGCCAAACGAAACGCAAAAGGAACAAAGAAGATCACCTTCTTTCAAGGTGATTGGGGTAAAGCGATTAAGCCAAACAGTGTACAGCTGATTGTCTGTAATCCCCCATATATTGAACCTGGAGATGAACATCTTGCAGAGCTGACATTCGAGCCTTCCTCTGCGTTAATATCACCGTGCAAGGGTCTACATGACCTTCACAAAGTGATCAAGGAGGCGCATGACCTCCTCTCCGATGGAGGCACATTGTTGTTGGAGCACGGCTACAACCAACAAGATGCGTTGCTCGAACTCTTGCAAAACAATAATTTCAACCATATACAGACCTATATCGACCTTAACCAAACCCCGAGAGCAATTTCCGCAAAGCTAATATGAAGGACGAGGAATTACTAAGATATAGCCGACAGATCATGCTGCCAGAGATTGAGGTAGGAGGTCAGGAACGTCTACTTAACTCCCGGGTTCTCATTGTCGGACTCGGGGGACTCGGCTGTCCTGTCGCCATGTATCTAGCGGCAGCTGGTGTAGGTGAATTGGTGTTAGCTGACTTTGATCAGGTCGACCTCAGTAATCTACAACGCCAGATTGCACACACGACGGATCGAGTCGGCATGAATAAAGTCGACTCCGCCAAAGCCACTATCAAAGCTCTTAATCCAGAAATAAAGGTAACTTGCATCTCGACCAGGATGGTATCTGCAGAACTCTACAGAGAGATTGAGCAGGCGGACATAGTGGTTGATTGCACAGATAATTTCACCATACGTTTCGAGATTAACGAACACTGCGTTGTGACCAAAACACCACTGGTAAGCGGTGCTGCTATCAGGCTTGAAGGTCAGTTATTGATCTATGATCCGCGCGTCGAATCATCACCATGTTACCGATGCCTCTATGACACAGCAGAAGAAGGAACACTTAACTGTGCGGAGAATGGCGTTGCTGCACCAGTTGTTGGCGTAATCGGCTCGATACAGGCGACAGAAGCCATCAAACTAATTATTGGATTGGGCGAAAGCCTCGCGGGCCATCTACTAGTTTTTGACGCCAAATACATGGACTGGAAAAAGCTGAGACTTAAGAAGAACCCAAAGTGTCCAACTTGCCACTCCAGCTCGCAATAAACTAACTTTTTATAACTAATCCTTAATGAATTTAGCCTGTAAATCGGCATGATAAGAAGACCTTACCATCGGCCCACTCGCGACAGCCTTAAACCCTAACTGTTCCGCATAGTCGCGCAGAGCATTAAACTCATCTGGATGAACAAATCGCTCTACTGCTAGGTGATCCGTGCTTGGTTGCAGGTACTGACCCAAGGTAACCATATCTACCTGATGTGCTTGCAAGTCCTCAAGTACAGCTTTTATCTCCTCCATGCTCTCACCCAGCCCGAGCATCAGCCCCGACTTCGTCATGATATCCGGATTCTTTTGCTTGTAACGCCGCAGAAGCATCAGTGACCACTCATAGTCAGCGCCAGGACGAGCTTTCTTATACAATCTCGGCACGGTCTCTAGATTATGATTGAACACATCCGGCCTCGAGACCGTTAACCTATCAAGTGCAATCTCTATTCTGCCGCGAAAATCTGGTACCAACACCTCTAGGCGAACATCGGGTGTTCTCTCTCTAATTGAATCAATACAAGCCGCGAAGTGACTAGCCCCACTATCTTTGAGATCGTCACGATCTACTGACGTGACCACAACATAACTCAACTGCATCTCAGCAATTGCCTCAGCAAGGTTATGTGGCTCGTCAACATCTAATTCATTGGGCTTACCATGAGCGACGTCGCAAAATGGACAGCGCCGCGTACAGATTTCTCCCATAATCATGAAGGTTGCCGTACCGTGAGAAAAACATTCCGACAAATTCGGACAACTAGCCTCTTCACAAACAGACGCAAGTTTTCGATCTCGTAGTATTCGCTTTATCTGAGCAATACGCGGAGTTGCCGGAACTCTGACTCTAACCCAATCTGGCTTCCGCGGAATTTTCTCAGTGGGAATGACTTTGACAGGAATACGCCTTACTTTATCCGCACCACGCAGTTTCTCGCCCTGCACCAGTCTCTGTCTTCTAGACATTTCAGATTACCGACCGTTATTTTCCATCCGTTGTGTATTCGAAGGTCTGTGCCAACTCATACGCTACAATATCCTCAAGCTCTTCGACACTACAGGCGCCGACTTCGCTTACAATATCAGTGACTTCTAGTCCCGCATAGCCACATGGATTAATTCGCGAGAAAGGCTCGAGATCCATATCTACATTAAGACTAAATCCATGGTAGGTACGACCCTTTCGCACTCGCAAGCCCAATGCAGCAATTTTCTTTTCCGCTACATAAACNCCNTGAGCATCCGGGTTCGCATANGCTTCTATGCCGTTGCGCGCCAACACCGCNACNAGCGCTTTTTCTATNAGGCATACCAACTCCTTGATTCCAATCTNCTGTCGNCCGATATCCNCCATAAGATAACCGACCAACTGACCAGGNCCATGATAGGTAACCTGCCCACCGCGNTCACAACGCACAACATCTATTTCTCTGGCGTCGAGTATGTGAGCCTCCTTGCCCGCCTGACCAAGGGTGTAAACCGGCGGGTGCTCCAACAACCAAAGTTCATCCGTCGTGGCCAGTGTACGCAATTCTGTGAATCTTTTCATTTCAGACCAAGTCGACTCATATGGTTGACGACCAAGTTTCTTGAGTATCAGAGATCCAGACATGATATTCAAAGCACCATATGAACATCGCCGCACTCTTTTAACTCAGCGAACATGTCCTTCAGTTGCCCCTCACCCGTTGCCCAAAAAAGTAACGTAATAGAAGTATAGTTCCCTTCCCGACTTACGCGTTCTTTCGTCTTATCGAGTGCCATACTCGAATCGTATTTCTGTACGATGGTCATAATTAGCGATAGGAATTCCGGCGACGANGTTCCGATTACCTTAATTGGATAGTCACANGGAAATTCGATTTTNGGTTCCTGCATTGGAATTTCTCTCTATTTAATCCTTAATGGATCTCCGCCAAAAATCTTGAGAAAGAACAGGCTAATCGTATCCCACAAACGACCGAAGAATCCCGCCTCTTCCAACGCGTTCAAGGCAATGAGTGGTCGTTTCACAGTTTCCGTTGAANCCANGGTGACTGTCAAACTACCCAGTTCTTGGCCCATTTTCAGCGGTGCATGAATTTCAGAATCTATTTCCATATTCGCTGTGAGGTTGTCACGCGCGCCACGCGCGATGGTGACCACAACATCCTCGGCTAACCCCAAATTGATACTACTATGCGCGCCGCCCCATACCCGCACTTTGCGCAAAGATTCATTTCGGGCATACAGGTCTACCGTCTNATAGTAACGAAACCCATAGGTAAGAAGTTTTTGACTCTCTCTTGCTCTTCTGTCTTCGGACGGTGCTCCCATTACCACTGCGATCAATCGCATTCCATTGCGCACAGCAGATGTGACCAGACAATAGCCAGCAGCTTTTGTATGCCCGGTTTTTACCCCATCGACAGTCTTGTCGCGAAACAGCAACTTATTGCGATTCCGCTGGGAGATTTCGTTATATGTGAACGTCTTTTCNGAATAGATCTTGTAGTGCTCAGGAAATCGCTCAATAAGAACACGNGTCAATTTCGCTAGATCTTTCGCCGAGGTATAGTGATCTTCATGTGGCCACCCNGTNGCATTAACAAAATTCGTATCCAGCATACCCAAACGCAANGCATGCTGATTCATCANGTCANCAAAAACATCTTCTGANCCTGCAATNTGCTCAGCGAGNGCGACGCTAGCATCGTTACCCGATTGGATGATTATNCCGCGCAGGATATCTTCTAGCTTTACCCNGGTCCCCTCCTGAATGAACATCAGCGATCCTTTCATACGCCAGGCTTTAACACTAACGGGAACCTCTTCGCTTAAACTGATGCTACCCTTTTGCAGTTCAAAAGCGCTGACATAGCTTGTCATTATCTTGGTAAGACTTGCAGGNGGAAGTCTCTGACTACTATTATGGTCGACAAGAACCCTACCCGTTCGTGCATCTACTAAGAGATAGGCACTCGCGGCCAGTTTTGGTGGAGCGGGAGTAATAGGATCACTCACGGCAGCTACTGCTGACAACCAAAGGGATGCTAGTACTATGGCGAAACACCGAATCAGCATGTTAGAAATTCCTTTACGCAAAATGTAGTTCAATCTGTCTCGACTTTAAGCGGATTACCCATTCCTGCCGCCTCAATAATAACTGCCAGTTCATGCTCGTAAAGCTCATTATGAATCGGGCCGATCCATACTTTATGAAGCACACCGGTATCGATCTCACTAACGAGCGCTTGCACATTAAATGTGTAACCATTCTTATCCATAAGCTCCTGAATTGCCGATAATAGAGACATGGCGCCACCCGCATCTGAAAACGCGCCAACCTGAAGATAGAAACTGCTGGAAGCCTCTGCCTCAGTCCTCTCCGGATAGTTCAGTTTATCTAGCGCTTCGACTACAACCGGAGCAGTGCCCTGATGATCAAAACCGAGTTGCCTAGCTGCCTCCCATGAAAGATCTACAACGCGATCGTCGTGGAACGGTCCCCGATCATTCACTCGAAGCACTAAACTCTTTCCATTGTCCAAATTGGTCACCTTGACAAAGGTCGGTAATGGTAAGACTTTGTGTGCCGCCGAGATTCCATACATATCATATGTCTCACCATTTGCCGTCAAATTGCCATGGAATTTCGTTCCATACCAGGAGGCAATACCAATTTCGCGATATCCCAAGCTGTTCTCCATAACTCGATAGGTCTTACCAAAGACCTCATAGGTCCCTGGCTCACGTTGTTTTACTGGAGCCACCTCACACCCACCCAGCATCAGAGATGTGAGTAAGAAGAAGAACAAGCCCCATGTATTTGAGTGCATCGAACGAGAAATATTAACGATAGAAACCAACGTTCTGGTCAGTCGCAGATTTGCGCAAAGCTTCACTGAGTTGGAAAACAGCCATGGCGTATAGCTTGCTGTGATTGTAACGGGTAATGACGTAGAAGTTGTTAAATCCCAACCAATACTCCGCACCATCCTTGCCGAGAAGTTTCATCGGTGAAACGGAGACATTCGGTTCCGAATTAACTTTGACGCCAAGCCTTTGCATTTCAACAACCGTACTACTCGGTCGCAATGATACGTTGAATACTGATTCTGCGACGTCATCAGCATCTACCTGCACTGCAATCTGTCCCTTCTTCCACCCATGCTCCGATAGATAGTTCGCAACACTACCAATAGCATCCACCGGGTTATTCCATATATCTNTAACACCNTCNTNATCAAAATCTACCGCATAACGACGNTAGCTGCTCGGTATGAACTGTCCATATCCCATAGCACCAGCGTAGGATCCTTTGAGCTCCATTATGATGTGATTGNCTTCCTGAACAAGGATAAAAAACTCACGAAGTTCCCTGCGAAAAAAACGTGAACGCTTGGGATAGTCAAAAGCAAGTGTGGTGAGCGCATCAAGAACCCTATAATTGCCANGATNCCTACCGTACATGGTCTCAACACCTATTACTGCCGTGATAATAACTGGCGGAACACCGAATTCTTTGCGCGCTCGACTTAGCGCATCTTTATAGGTTTCCATNAAGCTTCGGCCATTCGAAACGCGCGACTTGGTTAGAAAGATATCCTGATATTCANCCCAATCCAGAGTTCTCTCTGCTGGTCTAGAGATAGCGTCAATAATTTTCTGCTTGTATTCCGCCTGGCGAAATACAGTGAGCACGCCACTGGAAGTAAAACTTCCCAACTCTGCTAGTTCATCTGCAAATTTCTTTACATCTTCACGNTCAGCGTAGCTCTCCGCAAAAGCGGAAAANCCCTGTACCANNATTATCATCATTAGAGTTGTTCGTATAAACACCAATAAAACTCCTACAGCATGATCCTTCGATGTGTGTGGATTGACATCAGAATGCCAAATCCCGCAAATAGTGTAAGTATGGAAGTTCCGCCATAACTCACCAAGGGTAACGGNACTCCTACCACGGGCAGAACACCGCTAACCATACCAATATTCACAAAGACATAAACAAAAAAAGTAAACGTGATACTTCCCGCAAGTAAACGGCCAAAGGTGTCCTGGGCCTGTATTGCCATAATGATGCCTCGCCCCATAAGCAGTATATACATAACGAGTAAGACAACTACACCAAACAAACCCAACTCTTCAGCTAGCACTGCGATGATGAAATCAGTCTGACTTTCAGGCAAAAATTCCAAGTGAGACTGTGTCCCTTCGAATAGTCCCTTGCCTGACAATCCACCCGATCCAATAGCGGTTTTCGACTGAATGATGTTCCAACCAGCGCCAAGCGGATCACGCTCAGGGTCGAAGAGTGTGAGTATCCTGGTTTGTTGATAATCCCGAAGCAAAAACCACACTGCAGGGGCAGAAAGTAAAGCAAGACCGAGCGCACCAAAAACAAACCGCCACATTATTCCTGCAAGTAGGAGCACCAAAATACCTGACGCACCAACAATCAGCGCAGTGCCAAGATCAGGCTGCGGAATAATAAGNGCCGTAGGCACNAATATAATGACCAGCGCCCAAAACACGTNTNNTTTTTTGGGTGGCAAATGCCGATCATGNAAATACNANGCNAGAACCATNGGCAAAGCCAACTTCATTANTTCAGNTGGCTGAAAACCTATGACGTTAGGTATTCGAAGCCAGCGCTTTGATCCATTGACCTCNGTNCCGAAAAAATACGTNAACACCAACAACAAGACACCTGCTAAAAAAAGCCAAGGAGCAGCACGCAGATAGAAAATTGGCGCTATCTGCGCCATCACAAGCATAACCAGGGTTGCCACACCGATCTTTATCATCTGTGACACCACTTGAGCCTCATTCGGGTAAACCGCACTGTACAAAACTAACAAGCCATACACCGATATACCCGCCAGCAGAAGGAGAATGGTAAAATCCACGTGAATCTTGTCACCAAATCCCGCAGTGCGCTGGAATACGAAACCTGCGTCCGTTAGTCGCCTGACAAAATCCTGACTCATCGCGCACTTACTCCACTAATCAAGTGCTGCTTTTCAAGGTAGTAGTCGATAACCTGACGGGCGACGGGCGCCGCGACCTCACTGCCACCGCCGCCGTTTTCAACGAGGACTGCGAGTGCAATTTGAGGATCTANCACCGGTGCAAANGCAATAAACCAGGCGTGCTTGCGCTGCTGCTCAGATAGCTCCTCCTCNTCATATTCNTCNCCCTGCTTGATACTGACAACCTGAGCAGTCCCTGACTTNCCAGCCATCCGGTAGGGNATGTCCTGGCCTATGTANGCCCATGCTGTNCCGTTTTCTCCAAANTCCTGATCACCTCGATGCACAACCTTAACCATTGACTCAATTATCTCATCCCAGATATGATCNGGAANCAGATCNATATTCTTTACTTTACTTTCTCCTAGATCAGCACCATCCCTCAACATGCGTGGCGCCNGCCACTGACCTCTATTAGCTAGAACCGNAGCCGCCGTAGCCATCTGTAACGGCGTGACCAGCATATATCCCTGGCCAATNCCAATATTTACCGTATCTCCGGGNAACCAGGGCAGACCTCGAGNTTNGNTCTTCCAGGCTGCCGAAGGTAGTAGCCCGCCACTTGCCTCNGGGAGNTCCAGCGCCGTATTTGTCCCGAAGCCAAATAATGCTAAATATTCATGTATGCGATTGATACCCAATTTCACCGCTAACTCATAGAAATAAACNTTGCAGGAACGGTAAATGGCTTTTTGTAGATCGACCTCTCCGTGACCACCAGTCCCAACCCTACGCCAGTTCCAATCTCTATAAAGACGCTCGTCATTNGGTAACTGAAACCAACCCGGATCTGCAATCACATAATCTGAGCTGATNATGCCGGTAGCTAGNCCCGCCATACCAAGGATCGGCTTAATAGTAGAACCCGGCTCGTACTGTCCCTGAATCGCGCGGTTGAACAGCGGCACATCGATAGAATCGAGAAGTCCCTCGTAAGTCTTGTGATCGATACCAGTAATGAATAAGTTGGGGTCATAAGAGGGTTTGCTTACTAATGCAAGGATTCCTCCCGTACTCGGTTCAATAGCGACCAGCGTACCCCTTCGATCCGCTAACGCATCACTAGCAACCTGCTGTAAGCCAGCATCCACGTGCAACACGAGGTCTTGACCGGGCTGCGGATCAACAGTGTCTAACTCCTGCATAACCACGCCTCGAGCGTTCGTTTCAACCCATTTATAACCGACTTTACCAAGCAGGATACTTTCGTAATGCTTCTCTACGCCTATTTTTCCAATATGATTCGTACCCGAATAAGAAACTGAATCCAGTCGTCTTGCGTCTGCTTCATTGATACGACGCACAGAACCAACTGCATGCGCCATCAGTTCACCTTTTGGATAGTGTCTCACCAGNCNAGCTTCGACCTGCACCCCAGGCAGGTNGTATTCGTTTACCGCTATTCGTGCGTGCTCTTCAGCCGACAGTTTAAAAAGTACCGGCACAGACTCGTAGGGACGCTGACGTCGCTTCAGTCGACGATGAAAGGCCTCCTTCTCACCATCTGANAATCCAATCAGCTCATCAATCCTCGCGAAAGTAAGTTCCANATCAGTCGCTAATTCTTTGGTAATAGTCAGATTCAAAGAGGGAACGTTATCTGCGATCAACTCGCCGTTACGATCATAAATTAGGCCCCGTACAGGTGGCACGGGCTCTACTTGGATTCTGTTCTTATCAGAAAGTGTGGCATAGACATCGTGCTGAATAATCTGCAGATAAAACAATCGTGCCACTAGGAATAGTGTCAATCCAATCAGCACCGTAAAACCGATTACTGCACGCTCAAAGAAGATCTGACTCTCACGAGAGTGGTCTTTTAGCGCTAGCGGCTCAGCCATGANTTACCTGTGATATGGATGACGATTGATGATAGTCCATGCCCTNTACAATTGTTCGGTAATCAAAACNGGNACAAAGGCATGTGGGAATGTTAGNCGGGACAAAGACCAGACATCATCTGCGCTTGCGACAATATCNCTCGCCAATCCATCCGGGCCACCAACCACAAACTGNACTGACTGATAGTCTAACATCCAGCGTGTTAACTGCCCTGCAAGCTCCTCGGTACTCCATGCCTTACCTTTTAAATCCATCGCNATCGTTCTTGAGTCTGGAGCAAGTGCTCCCTTGATTTTCTCCGCCTCCGCTTTTATGCAACGCTCAGACGGCATGCTCTTTGTCCTTTTCGGCAACGGGATCTCTTTCACCGCGATACAAAGTTCCTGAGGCATTCGCCGTTGATATTCCTTGATACCATTTTTAAGCCAGGGCGGTGATTTTTTGCCAATTGCAATCACTTCGATCTTCACTGATCACTCCTNAAATCCTTTTTTCGATGGAGACATACTCCAAAGACGTTCAATATCATAGAATTCTCGTACTTTCGGCAACATGACATGCACAACGACATCGGTGAGGTCAATCAAAATCCACTCACCATTCTCCATCCCCTCTACGCCAAGCGGCTTTAAGTCTATCGACGCAGCATTTTCGATAACGCTGTCTGCAAGAGACTTAACTTGCCTTCCGGATGTTCCACTCGCGACGACCATGTAATCCGTAATATCCGTTTGGTCCAAAACATCGAGACATTGGATATCAACACCCTTTCTATCTTCCAAGGAGTCAATCACCAGATCTCTTANTTTAACATTCGGCATTGCTATTCTCTCGCTGATANANGTCGTGACATTTGATATACGAACTTACTGCTCTAGGTAACTTTTCCTCNGGTGCTTCCCCGCGATGAAATGCTCGTCTTATTTCCGTAGATGAAACAGATATCTGCTCAAGTTTCAGAAAGCAAACTCGTCCGGCCGGTACATTCTGTAATTCAGCCACGTTNGCAGANTCCCTNCCCTTAATCCATTTCGCCATGTTTTCCGATAATTTCATCTCGTGACCGGGCCGTTGCAATACCACTATA
This sequence comes from Gammaproteobacteria bacterium, assembly GCA_002712135.1. GTDB lineage: Bacteria > Pseudomonadota > Gammaproteobacteria > Pseudomonadales > Azotimanducaceae > UBA7455. The sequence goes on along the minus strand of PASO01000003.1, from coordinate 84,348 downwards.
TGGGCAAGCTCAGTAATTTCACGCCATTCATACCACTCGTCTAGCGTACAATATGCGTCCATACCCATAATAAAGTATATCGGTATCCCCGAACCAATCTCACGACGAAGAAAGGTAAGTGTATCCACCGTAAAGGATTCTCCTTCACGCCGAATCTCTATGTCATCAACAACGATATTGGGTAAATCTATCATCGCAGCCCGCAGCATTGCCAAACGATGCTCTGCGGATGATTCTGGCGGATTACGATGCGGTGGCTGAAATGAGGGAATCAGTCTAACTTCATCAACTGACAATACGTCCCTGATTGCTCTAGCCGACTCCAAATGCCCATGATGCACCGGATCAAACGTCCCACCAAGAACGGCGATGCCATTTCTCATTGACGAGTTTGCCCATCGCCAAACACAACGAACTTTTGTGAAGTTAGACCCTCAAGCCCGACCGGGCCTCTAGCATGTAGCTTATTCGTAGAAATTCCAATTTCAGCACCTAGGCCATACTCAAAACCGTCAGANAGTCTGGTTGAAGCGTTTACCATTACCGAACTTGAATCTACCTCCTGAACAAAGCGGCGAGCCTTCGTAAAGTTCTCTGTAACAATAGTATCAGTGTGATTCGAACCGAATTCATCAATGTGGTTGATCGCTGCATCAAGGCCATCGACCACCTTGATCGCAAGTACTGGTGACAAATACTCTTCGTACCAATCGTCTTGTGTNGCTTGCTTTACTTCGCACACATTTGATAAAAGCCCAAGCGTCGATTCGCATCCTCGCAACTCGACACCAGCCTTGGTATACCGCTCAGCAAGCNGAGGTAAAACTGCCGAGGCGATCGAGTCTGCTACCAGCAAAGTTTCCATGGCATTACAAACCGCATATCGATTGGTNTTCGCGTTGTAAGCTATTTCCAAAGCCTTTTCCTGGTCAGCATCATCATCAATATAGACATGACATACTCCGTCCAAATGTTTAATTACCGATATAGTCGCTTCATCGGTAATNCGTTCTATAAGACTTTTTCCACCTCGCGCAACGAGAACATCAACATACTGATCCATCGTAATCAGCTTACCCACCGCCGCTCGATCAGTATGCTCTACCAACTGCACCACTGCCGGTGGTAAGCCTGATTGCGCTATNCCTGCNGAGATACACTTACCAAGCGCCACGTTNGAACGAACAGACTCTGATCCACCNCGCAGGATTGTCGCGTTACCAGATTTCAAACATAAACTGGCCGCGTCCACCGTAACATTCGGCCTAGACTCAAAGATAATGCCAATCACGCCAAGTGGCGTGCGCAGTTTTCCAACCTGAATACCATTCGGACGGTATGACAATTCCGTGATCTCTCCAATAGGATCATCCAAGCCTGCTACCTGATGCAGTCCCTCAACCATAGTATCGAAACGGGCGTCCGTAAAAGTNAGACGATCCAGTAACGCCTCGCCAATCTTNTTCTTCCGACCTTNNANAAGNTCTTTCTCATTCTCTACCATCAAAAAATCACGGCTCTTGAGAATCTCTTCACCGATTGCTCTAAGCGCAATGTTTTTCTGTTCTGTAGTCGCACACCGATTCTCGACCGCAGCCTTTTGTGCCGCGCGCCCAAGATCAAGCATATATTTCTTCATATCAACCATAGTCGTATTATACATGGGCATATACCAGCATGATAAGTAAACCGCTTGGAAACATTGAGCTCCAAATTATTTGAAAAATCTTTGCAAAAACTAGCTNTGTNTCTATTCGGGAAGNTCTTAAGGCGTCGTATTCGGAGCTCCGATTGCAGCGGTGGGACTTTCGGCCAGAATCATCGAAACCTAAACCTATGAGATTTCCAAGAAAGGTAGTCACGCCTCCCTTAAGCTCACTCAAAAGCGTGCCGCGGTTTTCATGAAACCCGAAACCGTTTAAATGTATTACGCTTGAGGTAAAGAAGATTACCTTATCTTTTCTTCCCTAAAAAAAGGCAATGGCGCATGGGTGAGATTACAAAACTTTGGACAACATTTAAGATCCACTACTGCATTTTAGCTATAATCCGATCTAACTCGTCCAATCGTACTATTGGGTTTCTCATCTCGAACAGTTGTTGTTTGACCTTATTCCCAAATGGGAGCAACTCAATGAGTCGCGCACCAACTTCGCCCGCCGCGTTGAAATCCACTTCGTAATTAAGACGCGACACCCATTCATTCTTCATTAAGGACTGCAGAATCGTTACCAGATGAACTTTATGATCAGGCAGAATGGACTCCTCCTCCTGTTCCAAGAAACCTACTTCTGCCATCAGGAGGTGATCTGACTGCTCGTATATTTCACGAATCACGAACTTCGCTTGCCCTTCGGTCATGATGCCTAGCATACCGTTCGAGTGCTGGTCAAAATCCACTACCGTGCTGTAGGTACCTTGACTACTTATTTCAGGCTGCGTCTCGTGATCGTCAATAATTTCACTACCTTCTTCAATCATCACAATACCAAACCCCGCATTATCACGCATACAACGCTTAATCATGTCTAGATAACGAGTTTCGAATATCTTCAGAGGTAAACGTCCACCAGGAAATAGGACAAGAGGTAAGGGGAAAAGTGGTATCTCTGACATGTTGTATTTAAACTCATCCATCACAGTTGATTTGAGAATGCCTTGGAATTCCTACAAACGATAACGCTCGCGCTGATTCAGGGTATTACAGAGTTCCTACCAATCTCAAGTTCCGCACATCTGCTCCTGCCTTATCATGTATTGGGCTGGGCTGATCAGGGCCTCGCATTCGATACTGCCATGCACCTGGGTTCGCTGGTCGCAGTGATTACCTATTTTCGCCAAAATATCTGCCAACTAATAAAGGCATTATTTACTGCCTTGAAGCAACGCGAACATACAGATGATAGTCGCTTCGCCTGTTATCTGCTTATCGCGAGTCTACCGGTTCTTTTTGTGGGTTTCTTTGGCCGCTACTGGATCGAAGCAAACCTTAGGGCTTTGAGCGTTATTATCGCTTCCACTGCACTATTCGCCCTAGTACTACTCGCTGCAGACCTGATGGGAAGACGAAGCCGCGTTCAACAAGACCTCGATCTACCCTCAGCATTATTGATCGGCATAAGCCAGTGTATTGCTCTGATTCCTGGGGCCTCGCGCTCTGGAGTCACTATGACGATGGCACTACTCCTCGGATTTACTAGGGAAGCAGCCTCACGCATATCATTCCTAATCGCAATTCCCGCAATCGCGGGTGCCAGCTTCCTAAAGACCATAGATCTGATCTCTTCGGGAACAACTGTCAACTGGACCAGCATGGCTTTAGGAGGGATCATTGCCGGAATCGCAGCATTTGCTTGCATCAAACTATTTCTTGACCTGATTGATCGAGTTGGCTTCCTGCCTTTTATCTTGTATCGTTTGTGCCTCTGCGCCGCTCTATTTTTGATGATCTAGAAGTCGCCCTAGAAAGGGATGTCATCATTAAAGTCATCGGATGGTGGAGGGCCAAAGTCGTCGGAACCACCTCCTAATTGACCGCTACCTGAGCGATCGGGTGGCGGCATATCGCCGCGACTATCTAGCATCTGCATCTCATTTGCTACCACCTCCGTTGTATAGTGCTTTTGACCGTCACGTTCCCACTCACGTGTCCGCAATTCTCCTTCAATATATACCTTGGATCCCTTCCTAAGATACTCATCGGCAATTTCTGCCAACCGATTGAAAAACACGATTCGATGCCATTCTGTTCGATCTCGCTGTTCCCCGCTCTCCCGATCGCGCCAACCCCTCGAGGTCGCCACCGACACATTGGTCACCTTACCCCTCCCGCCAGGCATTGCACTACTTTCCGGGTCACGTCCCAAATTTCCCACGAGAATCACCTTATTGATGCCACGCGCCATGTTTATCTCCTGTATTTACTACTGAGTAAATTGTTGTATATCAGCCTCATTAAATTTATTACTATCAATCTTTAAATATGCAACGCATTCTTCTTCTATCAGAACCGCATCTAGTACACCATGGATTGATAGTAAACCTTCCAATACTTCATTGGCAGGTAGTTCTTTATCAGATCGCAAATCTACCGTTCGACTCTCGATTTCGCTAAGGCTCTGTAATCTAAATAACAGTAAAAGCCAGATAAGGCAAACACCCGCATTCACGTACAATACCGTGGAAATATCGCCAAAACTTAATACAAATCCACCTATAACGCCGCCAGCGAACGTTCCCATAAACTGAAATGTCGAATATACGCCCATTCCGGTACCACGGGTACCGGCGGCGACTACTCTGCTCATGTGCGCTGGAAGAAGCATCTCAAGCAAGTTGAACCCAACAAAAAACACCACCATAAATAACAACAGCGCAGTACTTCCGGTGCCCTCCACCAGTCCTAACATAGCTATCAGTAACATCACGACCATCCATTGCATTACCAATCGTGACCGCCCCTTTTGGTCGGACAGCCAGATAAAAGGGCTCATCAGGAGAATAGACATAAAAAGAATGCCTAGATAGTAAATTGAATGGTCACCATCACTAATACCGACATCCCTAAACAGAAAAGGGAATGCCATGAATCCAGTGGTAAGACAGTAGTGCAGAAAAAATACACCAAAATTAACTGGCACTAATGAGGAGTCAAACAAGACTGATGAGAATTTATCCAACACCACTTTTGTATCAAGGTTCGTCTTCACGGATATTGGTGTTGGAACGATGGTCCAAAGGACGATCAGGCCTAACAGACCAACCAGCGCGGAGAATATGAACACGCCATTCACTCCAAAGCTTGCAGCAATAATAGGTCCCAGAACGATCGAGATGCCAAATGACATGCCTATACCTGCACCAATTACAGCCATCGCTTTCGATCTTTGCTCAATCCGAGTGACATCCGACACGAGCGCAAACAAGGTGCTCGCAATTGCTCCGCAACCCTGCAGGAACCTCCCCAGAATGACGCCATATATACTCTCGGACATCGCGGCAACCAGAGAACCAAAGATAAAAATAACGAGGCCAAACGTAATAACCGCCTTACGCGAAAACCGATCTGATGCCATGCCGAAAGGAATCTGTAAAACAGCCTGAGAGAGACCATAGATTCCCAGTGCTACACCAATGAGGAACGGAGTACTCGAAATAAGCTCATCAGCGACGAGAGGCAACACCGGCAGTATGGTAAATAGACCTAGCATCCGTATTAGGAACAAAACTGCGATAGCAATCGCAGCGCGAAATTCTTGGTTGTTCATTGATGAGCTTTGCCTAGTAGAAAACAAACTTATATCATCTATCCTTCTTCGCACGACCCCATCTTATGGGAACTATATAGGGAGACATCAGATACTAAGCGAAACTAGATGATAGCAAATCGAGAAGAAACTCACAGACAACACATCAAGCATACTGATTCTCTTTTCTTTTTATGCCTACCCGAATACACAAGAGGATATACCTCAAAGATAGGACAGTTTCGCAATGAGTAACATTGCAATCAAAGGTGCACGAACCCATAACCTAAAAAATATTGATCTGGATATCCCTCGAGAGAAGCTCGTAGTAATAACTGGTCTATCCGGTTCAGGTAAGTCGTCGCTTGCTTTCGATACGCTTTATGCGGAAGGTCAGCGCCGTTATGTCGAATCTCTATCAGCCTATGCACGCCAGTTCTTGTCTCTCATGGAGAAGCCTGATGTAGATCACATCGAGGGTTTATCACCCGCTATCTCAATCGAACAAAAATCCACCAGCCACAATCCACGGTCCACCATAGGCACCATCACCGAGATCCACGATTACCTAAGGCTGCTATTTGCGAGAGTTGGCGAGCCTCATTGTCCTGACCATCAAACAAAGCTTCAGGCTCAGTCCGTAAGTCAGATGGTCGACCATGTTATGTCAATGGAATCTGGTACACGCCTGATGTTGTTGGCACCTGTGGCGAGAAATCGTCGAGGGGAACATCAACATCTACTAGGAGAATTGAAAACCCTTGGCTTTGTGCGCGCACGGATTGATGGCATCGTTTCGGACCTGGATGATGCGCCACAGCTTGACAAGAATAAACAGCACACCATCGAAGTTGTTATTGACCGTCTTCGTGTGCGAAAAGATGTAAAAGTACGACTGGCAGACTCCTTCGAAACCGCTCTTCGCATTTCCAATGGGATCGCCTCGGTGGCCTTTACAGAAGAAGACCGCGAAGACCTACTCTTTTCAGCACGATTCGCTTGTCCTATCTGCCAGCATTCAATTGATGAGCTAGAACCGCGATTCTTTTCATTCAACAATCCCGCAGGGGCATGTGACGCCTGTGACGGTCTTGGATCGAAACAGTTTTTTGATGTGACTAACGTGATTCATGACCTCGAGCTAAGCCTTTCTGAGGGGGCTATACATGGTTGGGACCGACGAAACATCTACTACTTTCAAATGCTCGGGTGTCTTTCTGATCACTATGGATTNGAGCTGACCACACCATTCGGAGAACTNGACANCGAANATCAAGACATCATCCTCAATGGTAGTAAGTCAGACAAGATAAAGTTTCGCTACGTGAATGATCGAGGAAATCAATACACTCGCGAGCATTCATTTGAAGGAATCATTANTAATATGGAACGCCGTTACCNGGAGACAGACTCCCAGANAGTACGTGAGCATCTCGCTCGTTTTCTGTCGACCCAAACATGCCCTGAGTGTCANGGTAACCGACTAAACCGANACGCNTGTGCCGTAACCATCAATGATAANGCCCTTCCTGAGATCNCCAATCTATCAATTCACGAGGCATATAAATACTTCGATTCCCTTAAGCTCACTGGTCAACGAGGGAAGGTCGCCGAGAAAATCCAAAAAGAGATCAGTGCTAGGTTAAGTTTTCTCATAGATGTGGGCCTGAACTACCTCACCTTGTCACGGAGCGCCGAAACACTCTCGGGTGGGGAAGCTCAGCGCATTCGCCTAGCAAGTCAGATAGGAGCAGGCCTCGTCGGCGTGATGTATATCCTTGATGAGCCCTCAATCGGTTTGCACCAGCGGGATAATGCGCGATTACTCAATACACTCACTCGATTACGAGACCTTGGGAATACAGTAATTGTCGTCGAGCACGATCAGGAAGCGATTGAAGCCGCTGACTTTCTTGTTGATATCGGACCTGGAGCAGGTGCTCGTGGCGGCGATGTGGTCGCCCTCGGATCTGTTGACGACCTAATCGCTTGTGATCAATCGATTACAGGACAGTACCTTTCAAAAAAACGCGAGATACCAATACCCGATACTAGGGTCATCCCTGATCCAGACCGTATGCTTCATCTGGAAGGCGCGACGGGAAACAATTTAAAGAATGTCCATCTAACCTTACCCATTGGACTGATGACCTGCATCACCGGTGTCTCCGGGTCCGGTAAGTCGACTCTGGTCAACCACACCTTGTATCCAATTGCAGCTCGAGCACTTAATGGCGCGACGACACCAACGGTAGGGCCTCATGAATCGATAATCGGTCTAGACAACCTCGACAAGGTAGTGGATATCGATCAGAGTGCGATAGGCAGAACACCACGATCCAACCCTGCCACTTACACCAATATCTTTACACCAATCCGAGAACTGTTTGCCGCGACATCCGAGGCTCGTTCACGAGGCTACAAGCCTGGTCGATTCAGCTTTAACGTAAAAGGTGGTCGCTGCGAAGCCTGCCAGGGTGATGGCCTAATCAAGGTGGAAATGCATTTTCTGCCAGATATTTACGTGACGTGTGATGAATGTAAAGGGAAACGCTATAACCGCGAAACGCTCGAAGTTCGCTACAAAGGTAAATCAATAGACGAAGTCCTGGAAATGACTGTGGAAGAAGCATTTAAGTTTCTCTCAGCCGTCCCGATGATTGCTCGCCGTCTACAAACTTTGCTGGACGTCGGCCTTGGCTACATCAAACTCGGACAGAGCGCGACTACACTTTCCGGTGGGGAAGCTCAGCGGGTGAAACTCTCAAGGGAGCTATCCAAACGGGATACCGGCAATACCCTTTACATCCTTGATGAACCCACAACAGGTTTACATTTCCACGACATCCAACAGCTACTTGAAGTCATTCACCGGTTACGCGATCACGGCAATACCATCGTCGTTATCGAGCATAACCTCGATGTTATCAAAACAGCAGACTGGATTGTTGATCTGGGACCTGAAGGCGGAGACGGTGGTGGCGAGATCATTGCGACTGGAACACCAGAGCAACTGACTCAGTGTCCCCAGTCCTTCACCGGCCAGTTCCTCAAGCCCGTTCTCCCTTAAGCACTTCTTTGATTATCTTTCTGAGAGAAGGTTAGCATGATCGTTTGCACAAGCATATGTCGCCGCGATTAGTTGGAGGAGTAAGGGAACCGCCATCGGACTATAGGCTTGCGGAAGAGACGAAGGTAACCCAGAGAGCCCGAGCGAATAAGTAATCTGATTCTGACTACGAGCACACGCGGCAAGTATGTTGATCGTGCACAGGAGAAGTTCGTAAACCTACACACAGGTAATCATGCCTTGGAGGCTCCGAGTCGCTATTCCTCGTCGTCTTCGAACTCGTCTTCATTTTCCGGAATAGCTCGGTCGACCAACTCAATGAACGCCATTGGCGCTGAATCTCCCACACGAAAACCACACTTCAGAATTCGCGTATAGCCACCTGGCCGATCCTGGTACCTAGGTCCAAGTTCTGAAAACAACTTGCCCACAACTGCTTTACTACCAGTGCGGGAAAACGCCAGGCGCCTATTAGCAACAGAATCGCTCTTAGCAAGAGTAATCAAAGGTTCCGCTACTCGCCTGAGTTCTTTTGCCTTCGGAACAGTGGTCTTAATGACTTCGTGCTCCAGTAAAGAGCAGGCCATATTACGAAACATGGCTTTTCTATGAGAACTGTCTCTGTTGAGATGTCTACCGCTTTTTCGATGACGCATGACGATTATTCCTGATAACGCAAATTTTGTTTAGCTTAAAACCCGGTCATCACCGCGCAGACTTACCGGAGGCCAGCTCTCCAGACGCATACCGAGAGCCAACCCTCGGGAAGCTAGAACGTCTTTTATTTCTGTCAGCGACTTCTTGCCCAGATTAGGCGTCTTAAGTAATTCAACCTCAGTACGACGAATTAGATCTCCGATGTAATAGATGCTCTCTGCCTTCAGACAATTGGCAGAGCGAACGGTAAGCTCTAAATCGTCAACAGGACGCAGGAGTATAGGGTCAATCTCATCCTCTTCCTCTTGAGCTTCAGGCTCTTTCTCTCTTTCAAGATCAACAAAAATTGATACTTGTTGTTGCAAAATAGTAGCTGCACGACGAATTGCTTCTTCCGGAGAAAGCGTTCCGTTACTCTCCATATCAATTATCAACTTATCAAGATCGGTACGCTGTTGAACACGAGCGCTATCAACGTTATAGGACACCCGAATAATTGGACTATAAGAAGCATCGAGTAGAAGGGTTCCGATTACACGCCCTTCTTCCTCATCCGTCATCCGAATATCAGCGGGCTCATAGCCTCGACCCCTGCTAACTTTAGCGCGAATCTTAAGATTTCCACTCTCGTTCAAATGTGCAATGACATGATCAGGGTTGGCAATTTCAACATCGTGATCGAGTTGAAAGTCTCCTGCAGTCACAAGACCCGAACCAGACTTATCTAGAGATAGTTCAGCCTCGTCACTCGAATTTAGCTTTACTGCAACACCTTTGAGATTAAGCAGAATTTCAATGACGTCTTCCTGAACACCTTCAATCGTGCTGTATTCGTGCAATACTCCATCGATTTCTACTTCAGTAATTGCACAGCCTGGCATCGAGGAGAGCAAAATGCGTCTTAACGCATTGCCCAGCGTATGGCCGAAGCCTCTCTCTAATGGCTCGAGTACTACCGTCGCTCTGGTATCGCTTACCTGGTCAACCTGAATGTGCTTAGGTGTCAAAAACTCTAATGATGAATGGGGCATAAAATACCTTCCAATGAAAGAATAAAAAAATTCTCTGGTTTAGTTCTGCTTACTTGGAATACAACTCAACGATTAAATTTTCGTTGATCTCTTTCGGCAACTCATCTCGCTCAGGGTAACTCTTGAACAAACCTTCCAGCTTATATGTGTCTACTGAAACCCATTCCACTGGTGCTCGTTGTCCCGACAAAGCCAGCGCACCCTGAATTCGCAATTGATTCTTGGATTTCTCTCTAATGGCAACTACGTCACCAGCCTCAACCTGGTATGACGGTATATTGACAACCGACCCATTAACTAGGATGGATTTGTGGGAAACCAATTGTCTCGACTCCGCTCGCGTAGAACCAAAGCCCATCCTATAAACCACGTTATCCAGACGACGCTCCAAGATGCGTAACAGGTTCTCACCGGTTGCGCCTTTTTGCCTGTCTGCCTTCTTGTAGTAGTTTCGAAACTGCTTTTCCAGAACGCCATACAAACGGCGAACTTTCTGTTTTTCTCGTAGCTGTAACGCGTAGTCCGATGGTCTTCCACGCCTTTGACCATGTTGTCCTGGAGCACTATCTGCTCGGCATTTTGACTCAAAAGACCTGACACCGCTCTTCAAGAAAAGATCCGTACCTTCTCTTCGGGAAAGCTTTAGTTTTGGTCCAAGGTATCTCGCCATTAATCGTTCCCTCCCTTACACCCGGCGTTTCTTTGGTGGCCTACAGCCATTGTGTGGTATCGGTGTTACATCCGTAATGTTCGTTATACGATAACCCACCGCATTTAATGCCCGCACAGCCGCCTCTCTTCCTGGCCCAGGCCCGTTAACAAAAACTTCAAGGTTTTGCAAACCATACTCTAGTGCCGCGTTACCCGCGCGCTCTGCTGCTACCTGCGCCGCAAACGGCGTGCTCTTTCTAGCACCGCGGAAACCAGAACCACCTGCAGTTGCCCACGCAAGTGCACCACCCTGTCTATCTGTAATGGTGACAATGGTGTTATTAAAGGACGCATGTATATGCGCAAGCCCATCAGCGATCTGGCGCTTTCCCCTGCGTCTTGTTGAGGCAACTTCTGGTGTCACCTCTATCTCTGTCTCTGTCTCTGTCTCTGTCTCTGTCTCTGACATATATTACTTCCTGATGGGTCGCTTGGGACCCTTGCGTGTTCTTGCGTTAGTCTTAGATCGCTGCCCATTCACTGGCAGATTCCGTCGATGGCGAATACCTCTATAGCAACCAAGGTCCAACAAACGTTTAACGTTTAGCTGCTCTGCGCGACGCAGGTCACCTTCAACCGTTAACTTAGCGATCTCATTCCGCAGGTAATCCAATTCACCTTCGGACAAGTCCTGCACCTTTACCTTTGGATCAACGCCACTAGCATCGCAAAGATCTCTGGCAACTTTGCGACCAATACCATAGATATAGGTCAAGGAAATTCCTGTATGTTTATTGTCTGGAATGTTAATTCCCGCTAAACGTGCCATACCAAACTCCTAAATTAACCCTGGCGTTGCTTGTGTCTTGGTTCTGTACAAATGACTCGCACAGCACCTTTGCGTCTGATGATCCGACAGTTTCTACACATTTTTTTGACTGAAGCCCTAACTTTCATTTTTTGCTCCTATCGCCTGCCAAAATTTTGCAGGTTTGATTTTTTCATCAGCGAGTCATATTGATGGGACATAAGATGTGTTTGCACCTGCGCCATGAAATCCATTACCACAACTACAACGATCAGCAACGCTGTCCCGCCGAGTTGGAACGTGACATTGAACTGCACGATCAGAAACTGAGGCATTAGACAAACCAATGTCATGTAAAGGGACCCAAATAAAGTCAGTCGCATCAATATTGTGTCTATGTAGCGCGCCGTTTGCTCACCTGGGCGGTAGCCGGGAATAAAAGCACCGGACCGTTTGAGATTATCCGCGACCTCTTTCGAATTAAACATGATCGCGGTGTACCAGAAGCAAAAGAAGATAATGCCAGCTGAAAATAGAATTATATTAAGCGGCTGCCCAGGCGCTATGTGGAGACTTAATTCCTGTAACCATTCCATGCCCTCGGATTGACCAAACCATTGACCAAGCGAAGCAGGAAAAAGCAACAGACTGCTCGCAAAAATTGCTGGTATCACGCCCGCCATGTTTACCTTCAAGGGCAACATACTCGTCTGCGCCGCATACATTCGCCTTCCCTGCTGGCGTCGCGCGTAGTTAACAGTTATNCGACGTTGTCCTCTCTCAACNAANACCACAAACGCAATGACCGATACAGCGACCGCTGCAATAATTAATAGTCCAAATGCTGATATCTCACCTTGTCGAGCCTGCTCGAAGGATTGTCCTAGCGCGCTCGGCAGTCCCGCCACAATTCCAGCAAATATTAGAATGGAAATACCGTTTCCAACACCTCGCTCCGTAACCTGTTCACCGAGCCACATCATGAACATTGCGCCGGTTACGAGTGTCGTGATGGCAACAAAGTGGAATGAAAATGAGCTCTCATATGCCAATCCTTGCGAAGCAAGCCCACTACTGAAAGCAAAACCCTGCACCGTTGCCAACAACAGCGTCCCGTAACGCTTGTATTGGTTAATCTTGCGGCGACCAGACTCACCCTCTTTTCGAAGTTGCTGCAAAGTAGGTGTCGTCGCAACAAGCAGTTCTCCAATAATNGATGCAGAAATATAAGGCATGATCCCAAGTGCGAGAATACTCATACGCTCAAGAGCACCACCAGAAAACATGTTAAACAGATCCAGTATCCCGCCCTGGTTCTGCTCGAACAATGCTCGCAAACGGTCTGGATTAATTCCAGGAACAGGTATATGACTCCCTATCCGGTAAACAACAATCGCAAGCAACACGTACATCAGGCGTTGTCGCAATTCTGTGAGCCCTCCACCTCCGCTGCCCTGATTTTGCATTACACTAGCCATTTATATACCCGGCCCAAAAAGACCTTACTCGGACTCCTCAATTTTTCCGCCCACAGCTTCAATGGCTGCTTTTGCTCCAGCGGTAACCCCCACACCTTTAAGAGTCACCGCTTTGGTAATCTCTCCGGACAACATCACTCGGGCGCGCCTCATGCTGTTATTAATAATATTCGCTTCTTTCAACGCTTGAAGATCTATTACTTCTGCCTCAACTTTTTCTAGCTCAGAAAGTCTGATCTCAGCAGTAACTCTAGCGATAGCCGAATTAAAGCCAAACTTAGGCAATCGCATCTGCAGGGGCATCTGTCCACCTTCAAATCCAGCCGGCACCTTTCCCCCAGTACGAGACTTCTGACCCTTGTGCCCACGCCCGGCTGTTTTCCCGAAACCACTCCCAATACCACGTCCTACGCGTTTCTTCGCAGTCTTGCTACCTTGGCTTNTACTCAATGAATTTANTCGCATAGTCGCTCTACTCTTCTACACTCAGGAGGTANGATACCTTGTTGATCATGCCTCTATTTGCAGGGGTGTCTAACACCTCCACGCTATGATTAACTCTGCGCAGTCCAAGACCAGCGACACAATCTTTGTGACGCTTTAATCTGCCAATCGTNCTTCTAACCAGTGTCACTTTTATCTTCTTGTCTGCCATCTGAACTAACCTGTAATCTGCTCAACCGCCAAGCCACGTTTCTCCGCAATACTCTCTGGGGAACGCATGCCCTGCANTCCTTTAAAGGTAGCACGTAATACATTGACCGGACTCGTCGACCCATAGCACTTCGCTAGTACGTTATGTACACCCGCAACCTCTAATACTGCGCGCATCGTCTTACCTGCAATAACACCAGTACCTTCAGATGCTGGCTGCATATAGATCTTCGAAGCACCATGTCTCGCGGTAATCGGATACTGGATGGTGGTTCCANTCAGCTCNACCTGAATCATATTACGCCGTGCNGCTTCCATGGCTTTCTGTATGGCTAGNGGTACCTCTCTTGCCTTACCNCGCCCGTAGCCNACTCGGCCNTTACCATCACCAACAACAGTTAGTGCCGTGAATCCAAAGATTCTGCCGCCCTTCACCACNTTGGCTACTCGATTCACTTCAACGAGCTTCTCTATTATGCCTTCTTCATTTTCCTGGTCGTTATATGCCATCTCAAATCCTCGAAATTAGAACTTCAGTCCGCCTTCGCGCGCCGCGTCCGCCAGGGCCTTGACCCGACCGTGATATTTGTATCCGGATCGGTCAAATGCGACTTTCTCGATCCCTTTATCTTTTGCCCGCTCTGCGATCAATGNCCCAACCTTCGCTGCACCCTCAACATTACCGGTGTGTTCACCTCGCAGGTTAGATTCAACCGTAGACGCAGCTGCCTCAACGCGATCACCGGAAGGTGAAATGACCTGAGCGTAAATATGTCTGGGCGAACGAAATACACTCAGTCGTGGTACTTCCAGTTCGCTGATACGTTTTCTACCTCTTCTAGCTCTTCTGAGCCTAGCTCGTTTCTTCGTATTCATATTTATTTNCTATTTCTTCTTCGCNTCTTTGCGCTTAACGTGTTCGTTAGCGTAACGAACACCTTTCCCTTTATAGGGCTCCGGTGGACGGAATGCTCTAATCTCAGCAGACACTTGGCCAACCAGTTGCTTGTCAATTCCNTTGACCACTANTTCTGTCTGGCTAGGGGTCTCTACTTCAATTCCATCAGGAATCTCATATTCAATCGGGTGTGAAAAACCAAGGGTAAGATTAAGCTTCTTTCCCTGAGCCTGCGCTCGATAGCCTACGCCCTGAAGCTGCAGCGCCTTCGTGAANCCTTCGCTTACACCAACAACCATGTTATTAACAAGNGATCGATACGTCCCCGCCANAGCACCCGACNTNTTGCCGTTATTAGCGGCACTAAACATAAGGACATCGTCTTCGTGTTTAATATCTACCTGATTATCAATGGTCATTTCCAAGGAGCCTTTGCTACCCTTCACGCTTAATTCTCGACCATTAAGGAACACCTCCACACCAGATGGAATTCCAACAGGATTGTTTGCAATTCTAGACATTATTCACTCACCAAATTCCGTTAAAATACCGAACAAAGCAGTTCGCCACCAACACCGGCCTCTCTTGCAGACCGATCCGTCATTACACCTTTATTGGTAGAAAGAATAATAATTCCAAGGCCACCTCTGATCTGAGGGATATCGTCCTTACGTTTGTACTGACGTAAACCTGGTCTACTCAGCCTTTTTATTTCTTCAATGACCGGCCGGCCATCAAAATACTTCAAAACTATGGTCAAGACAGGCTTACCATCTTCGTCATTCTCAACGCCATAGCTATCAACAAAGCCTTCTTCCTGAAGGACTTTTGNAATAGCNANCTTGGTGCANGACGATGGCATCAAGACCTTGTTAATCTTTACCTGCTGAGCGTTGCGGATACGCGTTAGCATATCTGCCAGAGGATCTTGCATAGTCATAGCTAACCCCTCACCAGCTCGATTTCACTAGTCCAGGCAAATCACCGCGCATGGCAGCCTCCCGGAGTTTGGTGCGGGCCAATCCAAATCTTCTGTAAACCGCGTGTGGTCGCCCGGTCAGAACACACCGACGGACCTGCCTCGAAGGACTAGCATTTCTCGGTAACTTCTGTAGTTTCAATTGAGCATCCCACAGGTCATCAGGTGATGACTCCGGATTTCGGATAATCTCTTTTAGCGCCGCCCGTTTCGCCGCATACTTTGCAGCAGTACGCTGTCGCTTGAGCTCACGATTTATCATTGACATTTTGGCCATAAAAAGTCCTGTTAACTTGCTTCCCTAAACGGGAAATTAAAGGCACGGAGCAACACTCTCGCTTGATCATCTGTTTTCGCCGTAGTTACGATGCCTATGTCTAATCCCCTTATCTTATCGATCTTGTCATAGTCAATTTCTGGAAATACGATCTGTTCGGTCATACCCATAGCAAAGTTACCTCTGCCATCAAAAGAGCGAGGACTAATCCCTCTGAAGTCTCGCTGCCTCGGGATCGCTATATTTACCAACCTATCCAAAAACTCATACATCCTTTCCCGCCGTAACGTAACTTTGCAGCCAATAGGAAAGCCTTCCCTAATCTTGAATCCTGCAATAGATTTACGTGCGTTATTTACCACAGCTTTCTGTCCAGCAATCGCCTCCATGTCCTGAACCGCTGCGTCAAGTTGTTTTCGATCACCAATAGCCTCACCAACACCCATGTTCAGGACAATTTTGGTAATCCTTGGAACTTCCATTACATTCTTGAGACTCAGCTCCTCCTGCAAGGCGGATCTGATTTCCTCAGCATATTTTTTCTTTAGGTCAGTCATTTTTATTCCGTCTGTCCTAGCTATCTATCTGATCGCCGGTCGATCTAAAAAAACGAACTTTCTTACCGTCTTCCAGGATCTTTACACCGACCCTGTCCGCCTTGTTAGTGGCACTGTTATAAATCGCCACGTTAGAAGCTTGTATTGGTGCCTCTTTCTCGATAATTCCACCAGGTTGACCCATCTGAGGATTACCCTTGGTATGGCGCTTTATTATGTTCACACCACTTACAAATAGTCGACCGTCATCCAGAGTCCGCGTTACTGTGCCAATCTTTCCACGATCTCGGCCCGCAATGACCATCACGCGATCATCTCTTTTAATCTTCTGCATGCTGCACCTTTACAATACTTCTGGTGCCAGGGAGATTATTCGCATGAAGTTGTCACTACGAAGCTCCCTGGTCACTGGACCAAATATCCTGGTTCCGATCGGCTGTTTTTGTGCATTCAGTAGGACAGCTGCATTACCATCAAATCGAATGACTGATCCATCCGCTCTGCGTACACCTTTTTTTGTGCGCACGACTACTGCATCTAGAACCTGTCCTTTTCTAACTCGCCCTCGAGGTATGGCTTCCTTTACAGTCACCTTGATTACGTCACCCACGCCAGCGTAACGGCGCTTAGATCCACCAAGCACTTTTATGCACATAACTCGGCGCGCACCGCTATTGTCGGCAATATCTAAATACGTCTGCGCCTGAATCATCCTCTTAACCTCACCGAAACCTTATGTTTTATCACCGCTAAATTACGGTGGCTTTCCTATCAATACTTTGTAAAGCCCAAGTCTTAGTCTTCGACATGGGTTTGATCTCAACGATAGTGACTGTATCTCCTTCCTGGCACGCATTCTCCGGATCGTGTGCATGGAACTTCTTAGAGCTTCGAATATATTTCCCATATAGTGGATGCTTGATTCGCCGCTCAACAAGCACAGTAATCGTCTTGTTCATCTTGTTACTTACTACTGACCCTGTGGCCGTTCTAGCTAATGTCTTTTCTTCACTCATTTGGCTTCCTCAGCGTCAGCCTCTTGACGTTTTTCATTCAGTACCGTTTTCACTTTGGCAATGTCCCTTGCAACCTCTTTCAACAAATGAGTCTGCGTTAGCTGCCCAGTTGATTGCTGCATACGGTGAGAAAACCGTTCTTTAACCAAAGCCTGTAGTTCATCGATTAACTCATCGGCTGATTTGGTCCTCAACTCATTTGCATTCATAGCCATCTCTCGCTACATCACTTGGCGCTTTACAAACGCGGTCTGGAACGGAAGTTTTGCTGCTGCCAGTCGAAACGCGTCCCGCGCTGTTTCTTCAGTAACACCTTCCATTTCATACAGAACTTTTCCGGGCTTAATCTGTGCAACCCAGTATTCAACGTTTCCTTTACCCTTACCTTGCCGAACTTCTAGCGGCTTCTGGGTAATCGGCTTGTCGGGGAAAACCCGAATCCAGATTTGACCACCCCGTTTCACACGACGGCTCATCGCTCGTCGACCCGCCTCTATTTGGCGTGCAGTCAGTCTTCCACGTCCTACAGCCTTGAGACCGTACTCGCCAAAACTAACCGTACCTCCTCGATGAGCAAGCCCACGATTCCGGCCCTTCTGCTGCTTCCTATATTTTGTTCGCTTCGGTTGTAACATGCTTTCTATCCAAAACTCTGACCGGTGGATGCCTGGCTCGGCTCTTCGCGCTGACCGAGAATCTCACCTTTAAAGATCCACACCTTCACTCCCAATATACCGTAAGTGGTGAGCGCCTCAGCGGTGGCATAATCTATATCTGCTCTCAGTGTATGCAGTGGGACGCGCCCCTCCAGATAACTCTCTGTCCTGGCAATCTCCGCTCCACCCAATCGACCTGCAACTCTGACTTTGATACCTTCAGCACCCAGACGCATAGCGTTTTGCATCACACGCTTCATAGCCCGCCTAAACTGCACACGCCGCTCTAATTGCTGGGCAACATTCTGAGCAACAAGATACGCATCAAGTTCAGGCTTCTTAATCTCCTCAATATTGATATGTACTGGCACACCCATCATCTGCGAAACTTGTGCACGAAGTCGTTCCACATCTTCGCCCTTCTTACCTATAACAATTCCAGGTCGCGCCGTATGAATAGTCACTCGCGCAGTTTGAGCCGGGCGCTCAATCTCGATCCTGCTGACTGATGCCTGGGCCAGTTTCTTCTGTATGAATTCACGAACCTCCAGATCCTCATGCAGGTTAGACCGGTACAACGGACCGCTCGCATACCATACCGACGTATGCTCTTTAACAATGCCTAAACGCATGCCTGTTGGATGTACTTTTTGGCCCATATTGGTCTCCCTAACGCGAACCCTTAGTCCGCTACTGCCAGCGTGATATGACAACTCCGCTTAAAAATGCGGTCGGCGCGCCCTTTTGCTCTAGGCTTGATTCTTTTCATTGTCGTGCCTTCATCAACAAATATTCTCGATACGGTTAACTCGTCTACATCCGCGCCTTCATTGTGTTCTGCATTCGCAATAGCCGACTCCAACAACTTTCGGACCAGATGTGCACCCTTCTTGTTGCTGAAATTAAGCACATCAAGTGCCTCACCTACCTGTTTACCCCTGATCTGATCAACGACTAAACGCGCTTTCTGCGCTGATAACCGGGCACCTTTTAGACTAGCCGCGACTTCCATCTCTAATCCCCCTTACCGCCTAACTTTCTTATCGCCGGCATGCCCGCGAAACGTGCGAGTAATGGCAAACTCGCCCAACTTGTGTCCAACCATGTCTTCATTTATGAAGACAGGCACATGCTGACGACCGTTATGCACCTGAAACGTCAAGCCAACAAAGTCAGGCGTTATCAACGAACGACGTGACCAGGTTCTAATAGGTCGTTTGTCATTGGAATCTACCGCCTTTGCAACCTTGTTCATCAGATGCAGATCTACAAAGGGACCTTTTCTCAAACTTCTTGGCACAACTTATCTCCTGGTCTTCGATCTTCTGCGAACAATCATCTTGTCAGTTCTTTTGTTCTTTCTAGTCTTATGACCCTTGGTCGGCTGTCCCCAGGGAGAAACCGGGTGACGACCACCCGAAGTCTTACCCTCGCCACCACCGTGCGGGTGATCCACCGGATTCATCACGACACCTCGCACCGTCGGTCTGACGCCGCGCCAGCGCGATGCTCCTGCTTTACCAAGAGAACGTAAATTATGTTCCGAGTTACTGACTTCACCCAACGTTGCTCGACACTCTGCGAGAACTTTACGCATTTCCCCTGAACGCAATCTCAGTGTTACATAGCGACCCTCTTTAGCAACCAGCTGGGCAGAGGTTCCTGCACTTCTAGCCATCTGAGCCCCTTTCCCCGGCTTCAGCTCGATGCAGTGCAACACACTACCCATGGGCACATTACGTAAGGGCATAGAGTTTCCCGATCGGATTGGAACGTTGTCACCAGATTGGAGCTGATCGCCTACTGCAAGATCACGAGGCGCAATGATGTATCGCCTTTCGCCGTCGGCGTACTTAAGGAGAGCTATGTTGGCTGTTCGATTAGGATCGTACTCTAGTCTTTCTACTGTTGCCGTAATTCCGTTCTTGTTTCGTTTGTAGTCAATAATGCGATATTTCTGCTTATGCCCACCACCAATATGCCGGGTTGTAATTCGGCCATTATTATTCCGCCCGCCGCTCTTGGCCTTCTTTTCCGTGAGAGGCTTATAGGGCTCACCCGTATGCAGATCGGGGTGGACAACTTTGACAACAAACCGGCGACCCGGCGATGTTGGTTTTGCTTTAACAACAGGCATTGCTAGTCTCGTTAACTTATTGAGGAGAAATCAATATCCTGACCTTCTTCAAGTCGGACATATGCTTTCTTCCATCCAGGTCTTTTCGATATACCACGCCAAGAACGTTTCATCTTGCCTTTTACATTAAGGACAGTGACATTCTTAACCGCGACCCCATAAATCTTTTCTATCGCTTCTTTAATCTCTGGTCGGGTAGCATCTTTAGCTACCTTGAACGTAATCTGGTTCGCTTCATCAGCGATCAACGTTGCCTTTTCAGAAATGTGCGCACCCAAAACAACTTTATAAAGTCTTTCGTTGTTCATCCGAGCACCTCTTCAACCTGCTTCAACGCGCCAACCGTAAACAGTACTTTTTCGTAACCGATAAGCACGACCGGGTTAGCACCTTGAACATCCACAATTTCCACATTCTTCAGGTTACGTGCACCGAGGTACAAGTTGTCATCAACTTCCTCAACTACTACAAGCACGCTCTCAAGCTCGAGGTCCTTTAGCAGCGTTTGAATCTGTTTAGTCTTCGGCGCATCCACCGCAAAGTTATCAGTCACAACCATTCGACCTTGTCGAATGAGCTCTGATAAAATCGACTGCATAGCGCCTCGATACATCTTTCTATTCACCTTCTGTGAATAATCTCTAGGCTTTGCCGCAAACGTTACACCACCGCCCCGCCATATGGGACTTCGAATCGTGCCAGCTCTTGCCCGGCCTGTACCCTTTTGGCGGTAAGGTTTCGCTCCTCCACCACGCACGTCTGAACGAGTCTTTGACGACTTAGTGCCTTGTCGTCCAGCAGCCAAATACGCAACCACTACCTGGTGCACGAGGGCTTCATTATATTGGCGCCCAAAAGCTGCTTCCGAAACATCTACAGCCTTCTTCGTAATCCCTTTACCTGGTTCTGAAATATTGAGATTCAAAATTCCGCTCCACTACGCCCGGGACTTAACCGCAGGCCGAATAAGAACATCACCACCAGAGGCGCCCGGTACAGGCCCTTTAACCAGCAACAAATTGTTCTCTTCATCAACTCTTATAATTTCTAACGACTGTGTTGTCACGTTTACAGACCCCATGTGCCCAGCCATTTTNTTACCTTTAAATACACGTCCGGGTGTCTGACACTGCCCGATTGAACCNGGCGCACGATGAGAAATCGAGTTACCGTGCGTGGCATCCTGCATCTTGAAATTGTGTCGCTTTACGACACCTGCAAAGCCTTTACCTTTGGATTGACCTGTTATGTCGACTTTCTGGCCGACCTCAAAAGAAGAGACATTGAGAGTATCTCCAATACCAAACTCTTCTTCGCTGGAACAACGNAACTCCCGCACCGTCCTTCCTGCTTCAACNTTNGCTTTACTGAAGTGGCCTGCACTNGGTTTTGTTACATGAGACGCTTTGATATCNCCACAGGCGACTTGNACTGCGGNATACCCATCGGACTCGTTAGTCTTAACTTGNGTAATGTGGTTAGGCTGAGCTTCGATCACGGTTACCGGCACAGATGCGCCATCTTCCGCAAAAACCCGGGTCATTCCTCTTTTAATTCCTANAATACCTATCNCCATTTNTNTCTCCTNACCCAGACAAACCCTCAACCAAGGTTAATCTGTACCTCCACACCAGATGCCAAATCCAACTTGGTCAACGCATCAACTGTACGTTCTGTTGGTTCGAGAATATCCAACAGACGCTTGTGAGTTCTAATCTCGTACTGATCCCTTGCATCCTTATTCACATGAGGAGATATAAGCACCGTAAACTTCTCCTTTCGCGTGGGCAGGGGTATCGGTCCGCGAACCTGAGCGCCTGTACGCTTCGCTGTGTTCACGATTTCCTGCGTAGAAGCGTCGATCAAGCGGTGATCAAACGCTTTCAAGCGAATTCTGATTCTCTGGTTCTGCATAACCACTCCTCTACGGGTGGATTCAATAAGACAAAAANNNCCCTCCCTCTTCTAGGGAAGACGCAAGCCCTTGCTTTATTTCAAGCTACCCATGACCTCCCATCGAGGTCCTGTATCCCACATAAAGCGGGGCCTGGAGTTCAACCCAGGCGGTTAATTCGTCGGTGATATCCGATAGGGGCGGGCATCATACCCACCCTTGATGCTAAATACCACAGACAAATGCCACAAACANAATGGTTTAGTAGCTTTAAAGTCCTTTTTNNCGTCAAATAGTCAAAAAGAACCTGTCTCTAGTTACTAATCTTGGTAACGACGCCGGCACCTACCGTCCTACCGCCTTCTCGGATAGCAAAACGCTGGCCTTCTTCCATCGCAATCGGCGCAATCAACTCAACNTTCATCGTAATGTTATCGCCCGGCATCACCATCTCAGTGCCCTCCGGCAACTCAACCGTGCCCGTAACATCCGTCGTCTCAAAGAAAAACTGCGGCTTATACCCCTTGAAAAACGGCGTGTGGCGCCCACCTTCATCTTTCGATAGAACGTACACCTCGCCCTCGAACTTGGTATGTGGCGTAATCGATCCCGGTACCGCCAATACCTGGCCTCGCTCTACCTCATCTCGACTCGTGCCGCGCAGCAGTACCCCTACGTTCTCTCCCGCCCGACCTTCATCAAGCAACTTACGGAACATCTCAACTCCAGTACACGTCGTCGTCTGAGTATCACGAATACCAACAATCTCTATCTCGTCACCCACCTTGACAATGCCTCGCGTAATCCGCCCCGTAACCACTGTGCCACGGCCAGATATTGAAAANACGTCCTCTATCGGTAACAAAAACGGNTGATCTATATCTCGCTTCGGCTCCGGTATATAGTCATCAAGTGTCTCTACTAGCTTCTGGATCGACGGCGCACCAATATCTGATGTGTCTCCCTCCAACGCCTTAAGTGCACTTCCAACAATAATCGGCGTGTCATCTCCCGGAAACTCATACTGGTCTAACTGCTCGCGCACTTCCATCTCTACCAGTTCCAGAAGCTCTTCGTCATCAACCATGTCCGCTTTGTTCAGGTAAACAACAATATAAGGAACTCCAACCTGCTTCGATAANAGTATGTGCTCTCGCGTNTGAGGCATCGGACCATCTGCCGCCGATACCACCANAATCGCTCCGTCCATCTGCGCCGCACCCGTGATCATNTTCTTTACATAATCNGCNTGTCCCGGACAGTCTACGTGTGCATAGTGACGCTCNGGTGAGTCATACTCTACGTGCGAAGTCGCTATTGTTATACCACGCTCTTTCTCTTCCGGTGCATTATCAATTGCATCAAATGCCTGAAACTCCCCTCCACCGTATGTCTCCGCACACACCTTCGTGATCGCAGCCGTCAGTGTCGTCTTGCCATGGTCAACATGACCTATCGTCCCTACATTTACGTGTGGTTTTGTTCGCTCAAACTTCTCTTTGGACACTTCAGNCCTCTCCTCTAAAAATCACTGGAACAGAAAAACTCATATCGTTGTTGTCGCCCTTAACTACCGCCGTATAACCTTAAACATGGAGCTCATAACCGGATTTGAACCGGTGACCTCTTCCTTACCAAGGAAGTGCTCTACCGCCTGAGCTATATGAGCTGATCTTCCTCAANTGGAGCGGGTAGCGAGGATCGAACTCGCGTCATCAGCTTGGAAGGCTGAGGTTCTACCACTAAACTATACCCGCCCNTTTTTCGCTGTTTACATACTCGCTACTNCTGTAAGTNCGATCCNCCTCCCCTTTGGTGGAGGGGGGTGGATTCGAACCACCGAAGCTTACGCGTCAGATTTACAGTCTGATCCCTTTGGCCACTCGGGAACCCCTCCAAAAAGAAGGCGCTAAATTCTGCCTTTGAGGCTATCGGTTGTCAAATGGTTTTCGGCGAAAAGCGCCTNAGNTAGGGCATTTCAGNGAGTTTGGCTCTTCAATNAAGCACTTTGCCCACAGTAATAGGGTGTGTCAGCAAAGAGGAAACGACTTTGGGTCCATNTTTTACTGTAACTTGNNCTAGCCNTCACTTATCTATAGTTGCTAGTATTGCAGNCTTTNGGGATGTCAGGACTGGAGACTCGGCAGGAACNCTNCTTTTTGGCATNTCTGACGAAACACCTACCAATNTTCATCTTTCACCNCAGGTCTTTTATTAATTGCTAGGAAATTAAGCGCTACGGGTTTTATGGTTNGCACTAAGTGCAAACCATAAAATTGGTGCCGCCACCAAGAGTCGAACTCGGGACCTACTGATTACAAATCAGTTGCTCTACCAACTGAGCTATAGCGGCTTACTCCTGCGCGGCCCTCGCCGCAGCGAGGAGAATTTTAGGCTATGCAGCGACGGCTATCAATATTCGGAACACGCAATCTGGGTAATCTTTAGGTCCGAAAAGTCCATAATGCTANTCTGCATTAGCGCTTCCGCAACTTCGAGCGTCCCGTAAGGAACGATCCAGTAACTTCGATCCAGGCGCTGGATCTTTGCAATCATGCTTTCATACCCATAGTTACTCTGCTGCGCAGCTTTGGCTGCTTTTATCGTCGAAAAAACTCCCAGTGATATAGCAAGAGCATCATTACCTCTAGTGATCACNTANCTATCAATCCCTTGAGATTGAAGCTCCCTCAATTTACGGAATGCCTCCTCTAGAGAAGCCGCTGGCGGAATCATTACACGGAAATCAAATTCGCCTGTTGGTTGGTCGATCGCCTTTANATTTACCTTAAAGTCCATTGATATAAGTCGTTCAAGCACTATCTGGCCTTCCAATACGTCATCAAATGGACCAAGCGCGGGACAGGTATTCGCACCCTCACCATCATCGACAACAAGTGGATTTGTTACAACTTTGTCCAACGCTTCGCGGCGATCATTCTTGCGAGCTTCGCTAATCAGGGTGATTGTTGGGCCAATTCCCACAGTGTNCGTTACCTCCGTTCCAGGAAACTCGGGTTGGTGTAACTGCCATGCTAGGTATACGACGTTAATAATCACAAGGGAGGCGACAACTAACCGCATTAAGGCGTTCCCCTAAGACTTATCTCACCGGCATTAAAGATTCTAGTACCATCATCGGTCTGCAACCGGAAATTGCCACTTTCATCGATTCCGGCATCTATTCCCTGAATAGTCTTATCTCCAAGATGCACNGTCACTTGCTTTCCGCTAAAGAGATTGTATTCGTTCCATTCTCCAGCGAACGGAGCAAACCCATACTGTGCAAAGCGTTCNAATCCAGCAATCATATTCTCAACTATATCTCCTGCCAGATCATTCCTTGAGAGGTCAACAAGCCCTTCAAGGGTACTGTGCTGCTGATCTATCCGCAGTCCATCTTCTTTACTTAACCGAGTATTAATACCAATCCCAATTACCACATAAAAATTATCCTCAACCGAGGGACCCACCTCAACCAAGATTCCTGCCAACTTGCCCTGATAAAGAATGATATCGTTTGGCCACTTTAGTCCTACATCATGAACGCCATTTAGCTTAAGCGCCTTGATGACTTGCATTCCAACCACGAGGCTCAAGCCACCAAGGTCCGAACCAGTCTTGGGGAACTTCCTAGCAACACTCAAATATAAATTACTGCCGAATGGACTGATCCAGGTGCGTCCTCGTCGTCCTCGCCCACTTTCCTGCTGTTCCGCCAAACACACTCGATAGCCACTCAACTGCTCATTAGACTTGTTCATCAGATAGGTATTCGTTGAGTCGACAGTCCACAAAACCTCCAGCTTCAGGTCACGCGTCACCCGGCTTTTGATTTGCTCTGGTNATAACAGCTCAATCGGTGTCTTCAAAACCAGCATTGAATCTTCGCGCTCTACTGCTAGCCCAAGCGCCAGTGCCGCTTGCTCCAGATACGCAGAGTATTCGAGTCTACCTTGGTCAACTAGTGCTTTGAGGTTTTTGTATTCCATTCNGCCACCATGTAATCAGTTTTATGATTTTAGATCGTGTTTGTAAAAACAATGTCCACACGTATAATACGCGCCCTCGACCACAATCAGGTGCAATCGCCTTATTGGGTCTGTAGCTCAGTTGGTTAGAGCGCACCCCTGATAAGGGTGAGGTCGGAAGTTCAAATCTTCCCAGACCCACCATTTGGTGGATTGAGAGTCATAGCTTCAAGAACGCTCATTAGAGCGCGCTCTGAAGCAGGATTTTGGGGCCATAGCTCAGCTGGGAGAGCGCCTGCCTTGCACGCAGGAGGTCGGCAGTTCGATCCTGCCTGGCTCCACCAATTTCAGGACTGCACCCGAAGGGTGGAACATGAAGGGCGAGAACCNAGCTCGCAGCAATTACCAACATCAAGCAAGTTCACTATTCGATCCTGCAGGATCGACCTTTCAGTCCCCAAATACCACTAGATGATGGTTCTTCTTGCCCTTTTGCAAGATCAAGTATCTATCGTAAAGTGCTAGATCGCGCGACAAAACCATCGCCTCGTCTTCAACTTTCTCGCCGTTAACAGACACTGCGTTGCTTCTTATCAATTTCTTTGCCTGCCCATGCGTCACATCACCCCGTGGCGTGACCGCCAGACCAGAGGAAACTAGCACGTCAACCAGCGATACGTTGGATGAAGATATGCCTGTTGACGACATTCCATCCAGCGCTAACTGAGCAAGATCGCCCTCCGCAAGTGAATCAATCTCATTGGCGAATAATGCATCAGTTATGCGTTCTGCCGCCCTGACTCCGTCATCTCCATGCACNATTCGAGTAACTTCCTGCGCCAGCTTAANCTGGGGTAGGCGCTTGCCAGCATCCTCATCAAGCGCACGCTGCATTTCCNCAACGTCACTCCAATCTAGAAACGTGAGTATCTTCAAAAAGTGAATAACAACTTCATCATCACAGTTTCGCCAGAATTGATAAAACATGTAGGGTGAGGTCGTATTTGCATCTAGCCAGGGAATTCCCCCAGTACTCTTGCCAAACTTCGTTCCATCCGCTTTGGTCAACAGCGGATANGACAAAGCGAACGCCTGTTTGCGTTCGATACGTCGAATTAGGTCCAAGCCACTGGTGATATTTCCCCACTGATCATTACCACCCATCTGGATGGTACAGTCATAACGCTGATTAAGGACTANAAAATCNTAGGACTGNAGCAGGATGTAGCTAAANTCTGTATAGCTGATCCCCGTAGAGTCATCCTCTANTCTGCTNCTCACAAACTCTTTATTAATCATGGCATTTACACTGAAGTACTTNCCAATATGCCTTANGAAATCAATAACTNTCAGATCTTTCGTCCATTCGGCATTGTCCACCACCACAGCGGATGTATCACCACAATCGAAATCTAGAAATCGGCTGGCCTGAGCCTTCAACTTTTCGACACTTGAGGTAATATCCTCGGTGGAGCGAAGCTCACGTTCAGAACTGCGACCACTCGGATNTCCTATCATTCCTGTCGCACCGCCCACCAAAATAATGGGTCGATGTCCCGCCATCTGAAATCGACGTAGCGCCAGTAAGGGGACAAGATTCCCTACATGCAAACTATCGGCTGTNGGATCAAACCCACAATAGACTGTGCGCAAACCGCTTGACAAATGTTCTNCTAAATCCTCTTCAGCACTGGTCTGAACAATCAGACCGAGCCTGTCTAGCTCATTTAGGAATCCTTGTTGCATGGTAGTTTTGTCTCGAAAAAAATGATCAGATTTGTGACCCGTTCCGTNCTCATGTACCCTTGCGCTGCCCAAATCGTGGAAGAGCGAAAAAATACAGTATATCTTAGGAATTACAAGCTACTGTCCAGAACCAAGTTATCTTTCTTCATTCTGCACTAGTTTCAATTACGAACTTTCATTATTTCTTTATTTTTTATATATTTGGCCTTAGTTTTTAGAACTTACAATAAAAATACGTTCTATATTGATAGTTTTATGAATCGATACCCAAGATCTCATATTAAGACAGCATTTTTTTTAGCCAGCTTTCTCGCTGTGGTAATCACGACTCTTCCTGCTAAGGAAAAAAATGTATCTCGGGTACCTATTTCGCTCGCCGTAGAAGTCATGCCAGAGATTAGCGAAGTTAAGGCAGAAAGCGACAATAACGATAACGACTGGATAGAGCTATCGATCGAAACTGGCGACAACCTTTCAACAATTTTNAAACGACTAGGCCTTCCTGCTGCAGATTTGCAAGAAATCGTAGACATCGGACCCAAAGTGGAAGGTCTACGGCGNATTCTACCTGGGAAAGCACTAGGTATAAAAATATCCGATGANGANAAGTTAACTGGGCTGCGATATAGCCCCGACNTACTTACTACCCTTTTAATCNACCGTAAAAATGGCACATTTGAGGCGCAAAAGATTCGTCTAGACACTGAGTATATTACGGCCTATCAAACCGCGAAAATCGACAAGGAGGCACCCAGCCTATATCTCGCAGGTAAACGAGCAGGGCTTTCAGACAACATCATTATGCGGCTTAGCTACGTGTTTCAGTGGGATATCAGCTTCGCGTTAGATATGCGCCAGGGCGATGGCTTTGCGCTGCTATACGAAGAAATCTATGCGAATGGTAAAAAACTTAAAGATGGCGAAATCCTAGCTGCATCGTTCACCAATATGGGGAAGACCCATACAGCAGTCAGATATGAAGGAACAAGCGGCAGGACTGACTACTATACGCCAGACGGTCTTAGTCTTCGCAAAGCCTTTATTCGTGACCCGATTCATTTCTCTCACGTAAGTTCCAGATTCAATTTGCGTCGGCTACATCCTATCCACAAAAGGGTGATGCCTCATCGAGGCATCGACTATGCCGCTAATAAGGGCACGCCTGTTGTTGCGGCAGGAGATGGGAAGGTATCGATTACGCGCCAGAATAACGCGGCTGGAAAATACATTGTTCTGCAGCACGGTCAGCAATATACAACGAAATATCTGCATCTTTCCGCTTTCGCGAAAGGCATTCGAGCTGGCTCCACCGTAAAACAGGGGCAAACCATTGGCTACGTAGGTTCAACAGGCTGGGCAACAGCACCTCACCTACATTTCGAATTCCTTGTAAGGGGGGTACATCGAAATCCTAGTACCGTGAAGCTACCTAAAGCAGATCCAATTCCTGCTAAAGATCTTTCATACTTTCGCCGCGAAACCTCTAGATTGCTAACACAGCTTGCAGCAATTCAAGGTAAGACTGGATACGCCAGTATAGATTCGCCAGAGTATACTGGCGCGTCAGAATAGGGCTAGATCGAAAAGGAATTACCGCATCCACAGGTCGTCGATGCATTAGGGTTATTGACTACGAATCGAGACCCTTGCAGATCTTCCATGTAGTCAATCTCAGCTCCTGCAAGATATTGATAGCTCAATGGGTCAACGAGCAACACAACACCAGCTTCTTCAATACTGGTATCATCTTCCTCGACGTCCTCGTCGAATGTAAAACCATATTCAAAACCTGAGCAACCTCCACCAGTAACGAACACCCGCAACTTCAGATCCTGGTTGTCTTCTTCTTCAATAAGACGCTTAACCTTGCTCGCTGCTGACAAGGAAAAAGACAATTGAGGTAATGATAAATCGTTCATGTGGCCTATATGGTGGTTCCAGTGGACATATTAAACGCTACTTTACCGTACTACTCACCGCTGCTACCTGAGGAGTATTGATAGTTTCGCTTTTCTCGCTAACAGCTTTATCAGAATTAGCACCCGTTTTCCCCTCAACGGCTTTTGCACTTTTTTTCACATCTCGCATATTCACTAGCTGACCATCAACGCGACTACCCATGACCATCTCAATTAAATTGTAATAGACATTCCCCTTAACTTCAGCCTTTGCAGCTAACTCCACGTGCCGATCAGAATTTATATCTCCAAAAACCTTTCCATTAACAACCACGTTAGGTACTCGAATTTCACCTCGGACTCTA
Organism: Gammaproteobacteria bacterium; assembly: GCA_002712135.1. Lineage (GTDB taxonomy): Bacteria > Pseudomonadota > Gammaproteobacteria > Pseudomonadales > Azotimanducaceae > UBA7455. Next base: position 54,359 of record PASO01000003.1, on the reverse strand, counting down.
CCCTTTTCACTGACAGTGACCGTAGCCTTTGATCCGGACTGCGAATAAATGTTTCCCTTTACAATTCCATTAATGAGCAACTGATCATTAAAGTGAATATCACCAACTAGTTCACAGTTGGTTGCTACTAGAGTAACTCCAGCTTCTCCTCGATTCTCTTTACCAAACATGGCTATCCTCCCGTTAACTGCCAGTCAAATTTCTTCTCCAACCGCTGAGCATTCCCCCCCGTAGGTTGAGCTACGATAATGACTTCTCTCGGCTCAAATCCTTGTGGCAGCGTTAATTCACCATCTATATTCTGAAAATACTTAAATCTAAACCTAATAGCTTCCTGCCTAGTTTTATCGAGATCACTAAGCTTGAATTCCTTTTCGCTTTGTCCTTCCAGACCTTTGAAATTAATACGCACTCCGCCTTGCACATACTCATGTTTGTCTACCACTTGGGTCAACCGCAAACTATATTTGAATCGATCCGGTACCGTTGTTTTTTGCACTTTTAGACGTTCGATTCGCAGACCCTTCTCTCCCACACTGGGGGCCATCACTCCCTTATAAAATAGGATTTCTTCATTGAGTTGCGCTATACGAGTTTGCAGGGACTCTACGGTCTTTCTGACATCTTCTGTAGCCAGAGCATCTACTTCTTCTCCTAGTTTGAGATCAGCGATTTCACTTCGCATAGACTGGATGGTAATTCGCGCCTCCTCCAACTGGACTCTAATCTCATCCCGCTCCTGCACAACCGCCACTTTCAGCTCAACCCCCTGACTCATACCATACTCATAGGTGAGCCAACTAAAAGCTGCCATAAACAATAAAAACACACAAAAAATCACCGTCCTATACACAGGACGGTATGGCACCACCACCATCTCGTGCTGTTTGCTACCTCTTACTGCCGCCATGACGCCTCATTTTCGACTGCGGTTCTGATAGCTTAGCAGAAAAATCTAGAAAACGACTCTCCGACGCATATGAAACTGAAGCTTCCAAGGGTTTCACTAAAGACCTTCCGGCGCAGGCTAGCCTCTCTTGATTCGCCCCCCAGGCTCGGAATACCAGGTATTTATTCCACCCCAGCGACTAGTATCGTGATGTCATACTTCGGAAAATGGTGGAAAAACCGCTCGAGTTTCTTCTTGGAAAATCGGAAAATTTTCAGGAAATGGACCTGCTTTCCTATTTTCTCCAAATGTTTGGCNGCGCAATCACGATCGCAGAGTAATGTCGTTAATCAACCTTGACTATCGCCCCGTTCGCGGGACTCATAGCACCTAGCACCTAGCACCTAGCACCTAGCACCTAGCACCTAGCAAGATACTAGCGGAATCTAACTGTAAGAAACATGTTCAGTCAATTATTCGACGGCACCAGGGATCTAGTAACAGTGCAGTTGGGGGATGATGGCGCAGCTCTAAAAGCACTGATCGCCGCATTGATGGCCATAATATAGATGACACACAATCCCAATATCATCTCGCCAGCAATGTTGGTGATCGTTNTNGTCAACATCACATTCGGCGAACCGAGAGTCTGGTGTTTAATGCAGAGTCAACAGATGCTAACGAATTAAAACTCGATGAAATCATAGCCATCCACAAAGACGTGCCGCCAATATTAATCCAGGCAACGCTAAAGGAAGTTTTAAATTCTATTAACGAAAGTGAATTAGAGATCTGGTATATAAACCAAATCTCTGTGCCGATGGTGGACTCTCTTGTAGGGACTCTCACAAAGGAGGACATTGAGTCCCACTATCAGTTTTGAATGGTGTGTGATTGAATTCGCGTTCGACTATGGAAATATCATGACAAAATCCCAAACACTTTTTAACAAAGCCAAAGAAGTATTGCCCGGAGGCGTTAACTCGCCGGTTCGAGACTTTCGCCGTGTCGGCGGTCAGCCAATCTTTATCGCAAAAGCGAATGGCGCATACCTAGAAGATGTCGATGGTAATGAATACATAGATTACGTCGGTTCCTGGGGTCCCATGATTCTCGGACACGCTCATCCCGAGGTCGTTGGCGCAATCCAGCAAGTCGTCGAGCTNGGGCTTAGTTTTGGNGCACCGACTGAATCCGAAACGCAGTTGGCGGAAATGATCTCTACTACCATGCCATCTATTGAGATGATACGGATGGTCAACTCCGGTACCGAGGCCACGATGAGTGCTATCCGTTTGGCAAGGGGCTTCACGGGCCGCGACAAGATTTTGAAGTTTGAGGGTTGTTACCATGGACACGCGGATGCACTACTCGTAAAAGCCGGATCTGGAGCACTCACCCTGGGTACACCAGACTCNGCAGGTGTACCCGCNAGCTTCGCGAAACACACGCTAACNCTTGAGTTTAANAACGCAGCTCAGGTGANAGATTTGTTCACAAAAATNNGAGATGAAATTGCTGCCATTATNGTGGAACCAGTTGCAGGGAATATGGGTTGTATNCCTCCAGTTGANGGATTCCTGCCNACCCTTAGAGAAGNCTGTGACCAATATGGCAGTCTGCTTATTTTTGATGAGGTAATGACAGGNTTTCGTGTTGCCCTTGGTGGTGCNCAAAGTCTCTACAACGTAACACCAGATCTCACTACNCTTGGTAAAGTTATTGGNGGCGGGATGCCNGTTGGTGCTTTTGGCGGCCGCGCAGATGTNATGTCGAAAATTGCCCCGCTCGGTGAAGTCTATCAGGCTGGNACCTTATCTGGGAANCCTATCGCAATGACGGCNGGGTTGACGACCTTGNCACTCATCTCCCAAGGTTCCTTTTTTGAAGATATAACTAAAAGTACAAGTGATCTCGTNTCGCAACTAAAAATNCTCGCCGAAANAGCAANCATNCCTTTTTCCANAAATCAGGTTGGCGCGATGTTCGGTNTNTTTTTTNCTGAAGAAAAAACCGTGACAAACTTCAATCAAGTCACAAATACAGACAACGTCATCTTTGGCGNCTTCTTTACCGCAATGCTAGAAGGCGGCGTCTATCTTGCACCTTCCCCATTTGAAGCAGCATTCGTGTCCAGCGCCCATGGCAGGAAAGAGTTCCAACAAACGTTGGATGCTGCCCAAAATGCGTTCGCTACAATCGAAAAATAGGAAGTGCCCGATGGACGCATATGACGTATACGGAATAGGAAATGCACTGGTAGACACTGAGTATAAGGTGACCGATGAGTTTCTGGATCTGGCAAAACTATCAAAGGGAGTAATGACACTTATTGGCGAGGAAGAGCGGCGGAGGCTGATCCAGCTGCTTGAACAGGAACACCAGNTTATCAAGCTTTCTGGTGGTGGTTCCGCTGCTAATACCNTAGTCGCCGTGGCACAGCTAGGAGGGACCGCTTTCTACAGTTGTAAGGTGGCAGACGACGAAATCGGCGAATTCTTCCTCAAGGATCTTGCGNATCTAGGTATCCATACTAATCTAGAAGAATCTCTTGAAGCTGGNNTTTCTGGTCAATGCATCTCTATGGTCACCCCAGATGCAGAGAGAACAATGATAACTCATTTAGGAATCANCGAGGAGTTTTCNAGTGCTGAGATACAACCGGATGCCCTGAGGAGCTCCAAGATTCTTTATGTCGAAGGTTACCTTGTCAGCTCTCNGTTAGGCCTAGATGCTGCTTTGGAAGCACAGAGTATTGCCCGGTCTTCAGGAGTCAAGGTTGCGCTGACGTTATCCGACCCGGCGATGGTGGAGAACTTCAAAAATGCCTTCGACACAATTATCAGCAGAGGCGTAGATATCCTGTTTTGCAATGCCGAAGAGGCATGCTTTTGGGCGAGCACCAAAACCAAGGAGGATGCAGTCTCAGTGATCCGTGAAGCCTGTCCGAATTTCGCNATAACCTGTGGTGCTGACGGTGCGATCATTTCAGACAGTCATGAGGTGTTCACGGTGCCTGGGTTTCCAGCGCCACCTGTCGACACCACGGGCGCCGGGGATAACTTTGCGGGAACATTTCTCGTCAAACTGTGCCAGGGTCAAAATCATCGTGAAGCCGCTCTATTTGCCAACCGCTCTGCTTCAACACTGGTCTCTAATTTTGGAGCCAGACTCACCATGGAAATGGTCGAAGACCTGCTCTCAAACTGAAAACAAATCAGAAAAGTGACATCTGGAGATCTGTTATCTCTGCCAGAGANGTTGACTTGAATGAAAAGATCGCGTCCGCTATCGGGGATAGCTGTCTTTCAACGTAGAAGGCATAGTCAAGGGGCGATGTAACGTACTTTCTAGGCTCCGGTCCGGATACGGTCATCAGATACTCAATCCAACCCCCAGTCTCTAATGTCGTCGGTAANCCTCTAGATTNTCTTATGTTNCGGGCTAATCTCGCCGCCCTTACATGCGGGGGAACGTTCTTTACATAATCGTCTATCTTGCGTCGCATGCGCCGACGAAGNANCAACTGATCATCAAGTTTACCTTGCTGCACCTGGTCAACGACGTGCTTTACATATTCCTCGAATGGCTCATCAAGAAAAACACGTCGGTAAAGTTCCTGCTGNAACTCTCTCGCTAATGGACTCCAATCACTCCTCACGGTCTCCAAACCCCTGAACACTAATTGATTACTTCCATCAACGGACACCATNCCTGCATACCTTTTCTTACTCCCTTTTTCTGAACCACGAACCGTCGGCATCAGGAACTTCAAAAAATATGTTTCATACTCAAGCTCAAGAAAACTAGGTATCGAGTACTGTTCGTCCAGNTAATATCGCCACCAGCGATTTATAGAATCNACTAACTCTGTGGCACTAAGAGATACACTACCCTGCGCATCACTAAGGTGTACAAACACGGAGTCAGTATCACCGTAAATTACAGGAAAACCTCTCGCCTCAATTAATTCTTGCGTTCTACGAAGTATCTCGTGCCCCCGCATCGTGATCGAGCTCGCGAGACGCGCATCAAAAAAGCGACAAGCCGGAGTGCCCAGCACTCCATAAAAAGAGTTCATAATGATTTTGATCGCTTTTGACAATACGGCATTGCCTTCCTGCTTGGCACGGTCCCGCGCTTCCCAGAGGTCCTCGATGATCCNTGGCAAAATTGTACGCGTACGAGAGAAACTGGCTTCCTTAAAACCTGGAATGTCANNTTCTACAGATACTATTAGCGCCAANGGATCGACATGAAAAGTTCGGATGATGCTCGGATATAGACTCTTAAAATCGAGCACGACCACATCTTCATAGAGCCCCGCCTTAGATTCCAATACAAACCCACCAGGGCTAACACCATCTCTCGATTCTCCCGCGACTGGNGCAACGAANCCCTCTCTATGCAAGCGCGGCAGATAAAGAAAGTCGAATGCAGCNACCGAACCGCCCGCCCGATCCATATCTAGTCCCGTCAAGNTCGAGCGCTCGATAGCAAAGTCAAGGAGGTCCGTCTTTTCAAATATATCCCAGACGAGTTTACAATCCTGCAAATTGTANTCTGCCAGCTTAGTTCGGTCGTTAGCATACATCTCCTGTATCTCGACCGCCCTCGCATCGACATCCTGAACCAACTTACTCTCACCCAGCAGTGTTCTAGAAACAAACTCAAGCGAGAAACTCTCAAACGTATAGGTAGCCGTTCTTAGTAGTTCAATACCATCCAGTACTACCCTGCCTGGAACTAGGGCAAACTTCCGTGAAGCATCTTGGTTTGCCATTCTCCACTCAACCGATTCTTTCTTTCTACCCAACGCCAAACTAATACCCAACGCATCGCAACGTTGCTGAATAAAGTTCAAGTCAAAGCGCACCACATTCCATCCGATGATGACATCTGGATCACTCTGCTCCATCCACTCGAGGAATCTCAGCAGAAGTGCGTACTCATTGGTGAAGCACTCAATATCGCAGTCCTTGGATAAAATGTCAGTATCAGAAACCAAAAAGACACGACGTTCGGCATCTGTATACAACGCTATAGAATAGAGAACGTTCTCCGTAAAGGAAGTCTCAATATCCAGCGAGACGACTTTAAGCTCTGGTCTAAAATCGCTCTTACTCATTTTCGGATTGAGATAGTACGCCAACCCATCCCCAAATGTAGTTTCCCCCTCAATGGTTACCGCCCCCTGAACAAAACGCTCCATCAAATATCGATCGGTGGGCCTGACATCTGCCTCGTAGGAAGTAATCTGGGCGTTCTCCAGTCTGCTGCGGGCAAAGTGAAGATCCTTCTGGTTCTTGAAGTACAGTGCGATAGCCTGATCTTTATTAAAAAAGGTTTTTAAATCGACTGATTTATAATGCCAATCCTTGATGTCCGATAACACCCGTACGGTCAGGTCAAGGTCCGATTTGGCGATAAAAAATACAGAGAATTGATTCTTTACGACCACTTGAATTGGCTCAGTTCGAGTCGCTATCCAGTAGATTAGATCCTGACCATCACCATGCTCCTTCCACTGTCGAGTAAGCAGGAATCCTTCAGTTTTAACCATGGGTCTGATAAGTATCGTAGAACGTATTCGTCGCTTGAATGAGTGGACGAGCACCCGATTCGAAAATATCTACGTCAACTGAAAACGCCTGTTTGATGTTTTCCTTGGTCAATACCTCTTCCGGTAATCCGGTTGCAAGGATCTGACCCTTGGTCAGCAAAGTAACCTTATCAGCAAACCGTGATGCTAGGTTAATATCATGCAGAACCAGGATAACCGACGTCCCCATACTGGCTAACATCTGCACTACTTCGAAAAAGATCAGTTGATGCGATAAATCAAGCGCCGCCGTAGGTTCATCAAACAAGACATATGCAGTGTCTAGGTTATCCCAAACCTGACACAGTACGCGACCAATTTGGATCCGTTGCTTCTCGCCCCCAGACATTGTGGTATAAGTACGGTCTACTAATGACTGTAATCCACATTTCCGCACCACCTCGTCGACTACGCGTTGATTGTGTTTACGTCCCGTAAGGTGCGGGATTCTGCCCATCTGAATAACTTCAAACCCTTTAAAGGGAAAATCTAGCGCAGAACTCTGCGTGAGAAATGCAATTCTTCTTGCACGTTCCTCTAGCAGAATCTCAGCTAAGGGAGTGTCATCCAGTGTTACTTTACCCGCAGTCAATTCTCCGCTCGCCACACGAAGCAATGTGGTCTTGCCAGCACCATTAGGGCCAATCAACGCATTAATTGACGAAGGTTGAAGTGATAGATTTATTTCCTGTAGAAGATGGTTTCCATCAATCTGATAACTCGCCCCGACGATCTGCAAGCTCATATACCAAGTTTTCCTTTTTGACGCATGATTAGCACGATAAAGAACGGCCCACCAATTAACGCGGTCAGTATCCCCACAGGGACTTCCGCGGGAGCAAACAACGTCCTGCTAAGGGTGTCTGCAATCAACAGCAATATTCCTCCAAGCAATGCAGATGCAGGGATCACAATTTGGTGTGATGATCCCATCGTCAATCTAATCAAATGTGGAACCACTAGCCCAACAAATGCGATAACACCCGTCAACGCGACCCCTATAGATACCGCCAGCGCAGTCAACAAAACGATCCGAACGCGAAGCGCTGATACAGAAATGCCTAAATAGTTGGCCTCCTGATCTCCCAGAGTAATAGCGTTCAACCGGGTCCTCTCAAGAAACAAAAGAAGAATCACGAAGGGTATCCCACTCGCAACCAAAACCCCATCCCAGTCTGACCCTCCAAGACTGCCCAGTGCCCAAAAAGTAACGCTACGTAATTGCATATCGGTAGATACATATGACAACAGACCGATGCAGGCGATGGCAAGAGCATTTATTGCAACGCCAGCCAAAAGCATCGCTGAAATCGTGCCTCCCCGACGACCAACTTCCAGCACTAAACAGGTTGTAATCAGGCCACCAACAAACGCACTCAGAGTGAGTCCTGGCAGCGCAGATAAAATACCCGCGCCCAGCACTAGGTAAAGCGCGGCAAACAACGCCGCGCCACTAGATACGCCGATCAATGCAGGATCGGCTAACGGGTTTCTGAAAAGTCCCTGGATCGCCGCGCCACTCGCCGCGATCCCGGCACCAACGAAAACAGCAAGAACGATTCTTGGCAAGCGAATGTCAAAAATGATAGTGCTCTCCATTGCAGGAACGTTCCCACCAGCAAAAATACTGAAGACATCCGAGATCGATATATTCGCGGACCCCACAACCAGCGAACTCATTGAAGCAAGAACCAATACCAGAACAAGTATGCTAAACCGGAAAAGCATTAAACGGGACCCGCCTCCATAGTTTAAAATGCGATGGACCGAACCTGGCCTTATAGGCCAGTACCTCCACCCCTCTGTCTATCGCCATGAGAAGCGTATCACCATAAGTCTCGTCAATATGATAAGCACTGGAAACTCTTTGGATACCAGAGTGTTGTACGCAAAATATCAGAACAGCCCTGCCACCAGACTGGGCAACCGAAGCCAACTCTCGCAGATGCTTACTTCCGCGCTCACTAACCGAATCTGGGAAATAGCCATTTCCTTTTTTTACAGGTTCTTCGAGCAAAGTGACACTCTTCACTTCAACATAACAATCTGGCAACCCATTAGCAGAAAGAAGCATGTCAATGCGACTTTTCTCCAAACCGTATTTTACCTCGGTCTTAATCTCCTTNTACGCNTCTAACTCAGTCACAACTCCCGATTCAATGCCTTCNNTCACTAATTGATTCGCGCGGTTCGTNTTGATTCCAATGTAGTGNCCTCGACGAGTCTGCAAATACTCCCAAGTGTACANATATTTTCGTTTGGGGTTGTCCGAGCGACTTAACCAAATCATCGCCCCTTCCTCAATACAGTTTTTCATGGAGCCCGTATTGGGGCAATGGACGGTAATTATCCGGTCATCATCAAGGCAAACGTCCGCAAGGAAACGCTTGTAACGTCTAATGAGTTTAGCCCTGACCAGTTCCTTCATCCTGTCTGAATGGCCCTTTGGAGTCTTTCGACGCCAAGTTGGAGTCTATCTAGCGGCTGTGCATAACTAAAACGTACGTGTCTATTGGCGAGATGGGAACCAAAATCGGTGCCCGGCGCAATCGCCACATGATGCTCCTCTAACAACCACTGCGTGAAAGATTCACTATCCAGAAAGCCTTCGGGAAGACCGGCATAAATATAGAATGCGCCCTCCGGTTCAATCGGCACGTCAAAACCAATATCGCGCAACGCTGGCAGCAAAAAGTCTCGTCGAGTTTTAAACTCCTCGCGTTGCGCCTCCATAATATCTCGCGCAACAGGTGTAAACGCCGCAAGGGCTGCGTGCTGGGAAATAGATGAGGGACATATAAAAAAATTCTGTGCCATCTTCTCTAAATAAGGTGCAACGCTAGCTGGAGCTATCAACCATCCTAGGCGCCACCCAGTCATTCCGAAATATTTTGAGAAGCTGTTGAGCACAAAAGCATCTGGGCTGACTTGCAACGCAGAAACCTTTTTGGCGTCCGAGTAGATCAACCCATGGTAGATTTCGTCACTAATCAGACAACCGTTTTCTTTATCTACCAAAAACGAAATCTCTTCAAGGACTGACTCTCCGATCACCGCGCCCGTTGGATTGGCTGGTGATGCAAGCAAGACCCCTCGTGTTGTTTCTCGCCAGTTCTTATCAACAAGCAAACCGTTAAGCTGGTAATTCTCTGAATCTCCCACAGGCACCATATGGGCGGTCCCCGAAAACGCCGCCAGAAAGTTACGATTGCATGGGTAGCCTGGATCAGACAGGATGATTTCATCCCCCGGCTCCATCAGTAAGGCAGTCGTTAACAACAGTGCCCCAGATGCTCCTGGCGTTATGAAGATGCGGTTTTCATCAACATCCAATCCATAATCTGTTGCATAGTAATTTGCGACCGCTAGTCGAAGCTCTGCCAAACCTCTCGCATCTGTGTACTTAGTAGAGCCATTCATTAGAGCATCGCGGCCGGCTATCGTAATTGGTTCTGGCGTTGGAAAGTCTGGTTCACCAACAGCCATATGCACGATGTCCGCACCATCACTGCTTAGTTCAATAGCGCGCCGCAGCACCTCCATAACCTTAAATGGTTCAATGCTCGACAACCGTGGGGAAACGCCAATTTTTGCCACTATTGATTAACTTTGCGAATTTCGCTTCATCATAACATCGCAAATACTCCGCTCAATTGTCTCTTGGCGTTTAGAGAATGATCTGGTAATGTTCGCGGCTCGATTTGCGAACCCAATCTTGTGACATGGATCGGACAACGTATGGCAATAAAAAAAAATAAGCGTGGGGCCAAAACCAAAGCAAAGACCTCAAACAGGTCCAAGACTAAGCAAACGACCAAAGCAAAGACAAAGGCAAAANCCAAAGCCAAAGCCAAAGCCAAAGCCAAAGCCAAAGCCAAAGTAAAAGCAAAGGTCAAAGCGAAAACAAAGACCAAGGCAAAAGTCAAGATGAAGGCGAAAGCCGGAAGTAAAAGCAAGACTAAAGCCAAAGCTAAAACGAAAACCAAGGCAAAAACTTTAAAGGCCGCTAAGAAATTTTCAGTTAAACGGGGTACCGCCAAGAAGGCAAAACCATCCGTGAAAGCTAAGGTTAAAAAACAGCCAAAGAAAAAAGCCACTGCCCGCAAGACAGCGGCAGGTATAAAATCGGCTGCTGCAAAGCCACGTAAGACCGCACCACGAAAGAAGCAACAAGGCAATCCTGACCAGACTAGTTTCGTTCCCTATAGGGCCAGAAAGAACGAAAAGTATATGAACAATCAACAGAAACAGCACTTTCGTGAAATTCTCGATTCTTGGAAAGTCGAGCTTATGGAAGAGGTTGACCGCACCGTAAATCACATGCAGGAAGAGGCAGCTAATTATCCCGACTGGGCTGATCGCGCAAGCCAGGAAGAAGAATTCAATCTGGAGCTTAAGACACGAGACCGAGAACGCCGACTCATTAGAAAGATTGATAGTACAATGGAGCTAATCGACCAGGATGACTACGGGTATTGTGAATCATGTGGCATTGAAATCGGCATTCGAAGATTGGAAGCTCGCCCTACAGCAACGCAATGTATTGATTGCAAAACGCTGGCGGAGATAAAGGAAAAGCAAATCCGCGGCTAGCGCTGTCAATGGGAAACGCATCCTACATTGGGCGTTTTGCACCATCCCCCTCAGGCCCCTTGCATTTCGGCTCGCTTGTCGCAGCATTGGCAAGTTACCTTGATGCCAGAAACCATGATGGACTATGGCTACTCCGGATTGAGGACCTTGATCCGCCCAGGGAATCATCAATGGCACCCAAAGAGATAATGACCCAACTCCACGCTTGTGGCCTAGAATGGGATCAAGAAGTCACTTACCAAAGCGCAAGAATTGACGTGTACGAAAGGTACCTTGAGAATCTTGCCGAACAGAACGTGCTATACCCGTGTGTTTGTGCTCGGAAGAAAATTCCTAGTGTTTACTCCGGCACCTGCAGAGATCGGACCTACTCATCAACTGAAAAGCCATATGCCATCAGATTTAGGATTAATAATCCCCTAGTACAATTCAATGACATCTTCGTTGGAGAGGCATCCTATGACACGACTAGGGAAATAGGAGACTTTATCGTCAAACGTAAAGATGAACTTTTCGCCTATCAGTTAGCAGTAATTGTTGATGACTGCGAACAGAAGGTTAACCATGTAATCCGGGGGAACGATCTCCTCAGTTCAACACCGCGACAAATTTTGATTGCGGCGCAGCTCTCACTTCCAGTTCCTCGTTACGGTCACCTGCCATTAGTGGTCGACAGGAATGGAAATAAGCTAAGCAAGCAGACACATGCGGCGCCAATCGACACTTCCTCACCTCTGAGCACACTTCGACACGCGCTTCGTGTTCTTGGTCAGGACACTCAGGATCACGCAACCAATACGAAACAACTATTATCCAACGCGTCGCGAAAGTGGAAAAGAAGCCTCGTTCCAAACAACAACCATGTGCACGGCAACTAGGCATCACCCTTGCAGATATTTTTACTTTTCGTTACTCTGCGACGGCTAGTCAAAATAATAATAAGTCTAGCTGTGTCGCCTCTGGTGACATAAGAATAATAATAAGAACAAAAAACAAGAATAAAAACTGGCTCGCTGAATGGGAAAAGCCTCGCTTTTCCCATTTTCTTTTGTATGCTATCAATCTAATGGCTTACCATCGATGAAAACCCCATTTCTATATGAACATCGATAAACGAACTGAAGTATCCATTGCCTCAGAACAGATCAGTATTAATGCTCTTAAAGTAATACGACGTCTGATAGAACACGGTTATGAAGCATACTTAGTAGGGGGTGGCGTTCGAGACTTAATTCTTGGTCGTACACCCAAAGACTTCGATGTCACAACGAATGCACACCCGGAAGAGGTACATGAGCTGTTTCGCAATTCACGAATGGTTGGAAAGCGTTTCAAGATCGTTCATGTCCGCTTTGGTCGAGATATCATAGAAGTTGCTACGTTTAGGGCAGCACGAGATGAAGCCGAAGAGAATATCGATATCGAAGACAAGGAGCAGCTGAACCAAACAGAAAGTGGAATGTTACTTGCGGACAACGTATACGGAGCATTCGAGGAGGATGTCTTTCGTCGTGATTTCACTATCAATGCACTCTACTACGATCCTGAAGAAGACAAAGTTGTCGATTTCGTTGGTGGAGGGGAAGACCTGAAGAAACAGATCATAAGGCTAATCGGTGAACCCGAAAGCCGCTACCGTGAAGACCCTGTTCGAATGCTGCGCGCTATTCGCTTCAAAGCCATGCTGGGTTTCGAGATTGATGAAGCGTCCACCGAGCCAATGCATGAACTCGGGTACCTACTTCAAGACATCTCCCCTGCCAGACTTTTCGAAGAACTACTTAAGCTGTTTATGTCCGGATACGCGGCAAAGGTATTCGATGATCTCCTACGCTACGAACTTTTTGGATGGCTTTTTCCAGATAGTCGAAGATCCATGGACAACTCCCCAGCAGAAAAGCTTATTCGGGCCGCTCTCGACAACACTGACAAGAGAATAGCAGTCGACCTACCCGTTACCCCTGCATTCATTTACGCTAGTTTATTTTGGTACCCCTTCATAGAAGAAAAGAAACGCCTTGAAAAAGAAGGGGTAAGTTACGTCGAAGCGAGCAATGAAGCCGCCGCAAATATTATTGCCAAACAACAGCTGTTCACATCTATCCCACGTCGTTTCTCAGGACAAATCCGGGACATTTGGCATCTTCAGTTTCGACTCTCTAACAGACACGGAAAGAAAGTGAATGCCTTGGTCAGACACAAGCGATTCAGGGCCGCTTACGACTTTCTGCTTTTACGTGAACTAGCCGGTGAAAAACTCAACAATCTTGGAGAATGGTGGACCAATTATCAGGATGCCAATGAAACTGAAAGACAAAAAATGAAACCCAAGCCAAGAAGAGCTCGCCGCAGGCCACGTCGTGAAAAACAAATCTGATNACGCTGCATATAAACGGATGTGAAACTGGATATCAACAGCGACGACCTACCAAAATTCATTGCCGTAGAAGGACCTATCGGTGTAGGCAAAACAAACTTGGCACTTATGCTAGCTGAAACACTTGGTTACGAGCCCTGGTTAGAATACTCAGACTCCAATCCATTCCTGAAACGATTCTACGAAAACCAACGTCAGTTTGCTTTACAGACGCAGTTGTTTTTTCTTTTNGAACGTGCNCGCCAAGCGCAAGAGATGCGGCAATCACAACTATTTAATCCCCTNAGGGTCACCGATTTTTTGATGGAGAAGGATCAACTGTTCGCGAAGGTAAACCTTGATGCTGACGAACTCATGCTTTACCACAACATATACCAACACTTATCAATCGAGACCGCTGCTCCCGATCTAGTCATTTATCTGCAGGCACCTGCAGATGTATTGATGGAAAGAATAAAGCAAAGTGGAANCAGAGTAGAGCAGAANATTGATCAGCACTATATCACGCAACTCGTTGACGCCTACACGTCCTTCTTTCATCACTATGAAAATTCTCCACTATTGATCGTTAACGCCTCAATGATTGATCCTGTAAACAATCAAAACGAGTACAAGGCATTAGTGGACTTCATCGTNTCCATCAAGCAAGGTCGTCATTATTANAATCCNGCACCTAATCTGCTCTAAACATAATTGCTTTCTATCTTCTCGGGCGAGTTGTTTTTTAGATAGGATAAAAGGTACGAGATAGGAGAAATCTAATGAGTGAAGAAAAAGTCTATCCCATTCACAAGGATTTAGAATCTAGGGCTCACATTCGCAACGATCAGTATATTGCCATGTACCAGGCTTCTATTGAACGACCTGAAGAGTTCTGGAACCAGAAAGCAGATGAGTTCCTTACGTGGATTAAGCCTTGGGATAAGTTAACAGAATCAGACTTCACCAAAGGTGAGGTCAAGTGGTTTATCGGTGCAGAATTAAATGCAACTGTGAATTGCATCGACAGACATCTTGCACTTAGANCCNATCAAACAGCAATTATCTGGGAAGGGGATGACCCAAACGAAGACAAGCACGTAACCTACCAGGAGTTACACGAAAATGTCTGTCGTCTCGCAAACGTCCTAAAGGATCGAGGAGTCAAAAAAGGAGATCGGGTTTGCGTATACATGCCCATGGTACCGGAAGCAGCCTACGCAATGCTTGCNTGTGCTCGAATAGGTGCAGTGCATTCCGTTGTATTCGGTGGCTTTTCACCACAATCACTACAGGACCGGATACTCGATTCCGACTGTCAAACTGTAATCACTGCTGATGAAGGGGTTCGCGGNGGTAGACCAGTTCCTCTAAAGGGAAACACAGACGAGGCCCTGCTGCTGTGCCCCAACGTACACACAGTCATCGTAGTAAAACGAACCGCCGGCGCCATTAACTGGGTTGAGTCTAGAGATGTTTGGTACCACGAGGCAACTGCTGAAGTTGAAGCAAACTGCCACCCGGAACCCATGGGCAGTGAAGATCCTCTTTTCATCCTCTACACGTCTGGTTCGACGGGGAAGCCAAAGGGNGTGCTGCATACCACTGGTGGCTACATGCTCTACTCTGCCATGACCCACAAGTACGTCTTTGACTATCACGATGGAGACATCTATTGGTGCACTGCGGANATTGGTTGGGTCACCGGCCACTCATATATCGTCTACGGTCCCTTGGCTAACGGCGCAACAACATTAATGTTTGAAGGTATCCCCACATATCCTGATGCATCCCGTTGCTGGNATGTTGTAGACAAACATANGGTTAACATTTTCTATACAGCCCCGACTGCNCTTAGGGCACTAATGGGTGAAGGGAATAAATTCGTTAGCAAAACGTCACGGAAGACATTGCACCTACTTGGAACCGTAGGCGAACCCATCAACCCCGAGGCCTGGGAGTGGTATTACCATGTGGTTGGCGAGGAACGTTGTCCGGTGGTTGATACCTGGTGGCAAACCGAAACCGGGGGCATCATGATTACTCCNTTACCTGGCGCCACGCCCCTGAAACCGGGTTCTGCGACCCGACCTTTTTTTGGTGTTAGACCTGTATTGCTGGATGCTAACGGCAATGAACTTGAAGGAGCTGTCTCGGGTAATCTCGCGATCAGTGGATCCTGGCCCGGTCAGATTCGGACAGTATTTGGTGACCACCAACGCTGTTTTGATACCTATTACTCTACCTATAGCGGTTATTACTTCACTGGCGATGGGGCTAGACGAGATGATGATGGCTACTACTGGATCACTGGCAGAGTAGACGACGTATTAAATGTTTCCGGACACCGAATGGGAACAGCAGAAGTTGAAAGTGCCCTGGTACGGCATGAGGCGGTCGCAGAAGCGGCTGTGGTTGGCTGCCCACATGAAATTAAAGGACAGGGAATTTACGCTTATGTGACGCTCATGCAGGACATCGAGGGTACTGAAGTATTACGTGAAGAACTTATCGCGCTTGTTCGATCCGAGATCGGCGCATTCGCCAAGCCCGACGTATTGCAGTGGGCTCCCGGGCTACCCAAAACGCGATCCGGAAAAATTATGAGACGGATCCTGCGAAAGATCGCAGAGAACGAACTGGAAAACCTTGGCGATACCACGACACTTGCTGACCCCGGTGTCGTTGAAGACCTTATCGCGAATAGCTCTATCGCGAAATAGACAGTCGAGTTTTGCATTGTGCAATCGAACCAATGGGCCATTTAAGTATCTGACGTGGTGGCCTGAACCGAACCAGATCTGCTCGAATAATCGGTCAAAGGGCTGAGCGATGAAATAAGATTTAACGGGCACATAACACGACTAAGCGATATCTTGATTTTTGGTGGTAACCAGCAATCACATACTACGACCTCGCGAAAAAACTTCTACAATCTTATTTTCTTTCCTTTCATCCAAAGGGGATGTGAAAAGCCGGCCCACCCAGACAGGTAGGCAGAAGATTTTACATCCCTGAGCTAAAGAAAGTGGTTGAAGACAGCTAATCGCTACTTTCAGTAGGCTCGGTTTCTTCAACCTCGTCGTCTTCTATGAGTTCTTTGATGGACAGCTTAATTCGACCACGATCCACATCTAGCACCTTCACCTGAACTTCCTGGCCTTCGCTTAGATAGTCGGACACCTTCTCCACGCGCTCTTTCGCAATCTGAGAAATATGAACTAGGCCATCCTTTCCTGGAAGAATAGTCACGAAAGCCCCAAAGTCAGCGATCTTCGCTACCTTCCCGGTATAGAT
Source organism: Gammaproteobacteria bacterium (assembly GCA_002712135.1). Classification (GTDB taxonomy): domain Bacteria; phylum Pseudomonadota; class Gammaproteobacteria; order Pseudomonadales; family Azotimanducaceae; genus UBA7455. The sequence continues at coordinate 37,622 of PASO01000003.1, read as the reverse complement.
TTGACCGACTTCGGCTTCGGCGGTTATCGATTCTATTTGTGCAATCGCAGCATCTCNNGACTCTGCTCCTTCACCGAAAATNGTGATNGTGCCATCATCTTCAATATCAATGGTCGCACCCGTCTCTTCAGTNATACCNCGAATGGTTGCACCACCTTTACCAATGACATCACGAATCTTGTCTGAATCAACTTTCATTGTGACCATAGCCGGTGCATTCTCAGATACATTTTCCCTCGATCGACCNAGTATCTTGTTCATTTCTCCAAGAATATGTAATCGAGCCTCTTTCGCTTGCTCAAGCGCAGTTTCCATTATCTGCTCTGTAATACCCTGAATCTTAATATCCATCTGGAGCGCAGTGACGCCGGTCTCTGTACCCGCGACCTTGAAATCCATGTCACCTAGATGGTCTTCGTCACCTAAAATATCAGTTAGTACAGCAAAACCGTCATCATTTTTCACGAGACCCATAGCCACACCTGCAACCGGCGCCTTCAAAGGCACNCCCGCATCCATTAGTGACAGACTAGCACCGCAGACACTTGCCATCGAAGAGGAACCATTTGATTCAGTAATCTCAGAAACAACTCGAACGGTNTATGGCCACTCCTCGGTCGTTGGTANCACCGCAGTGATTCCACGTCGCGCCAATCGACCATGACCAATCTCACGTCGCTTAGGTGCACCCGAGAATCCCGTTTCTCCAACACTATAGTGTGGAAAATTGTAATGCAGGAAGAAAGGATCACGAAACGATCCACGTAACGCNTCCACGATCTGAGCATCACGCATAGAACCCAGGGTTGTNGTAACAATCGCCTGAGTTTCACCACGCGTAAACAACGCTGACCCATGCGCTTTGGGTAGAACACCGACCTCAACATTGATATCGCGCACAGTTCGGCTATCACGACCGTCAATTCTTGGTTGTCCATCAATAATTGCGCGACGAACTGTCTTCTTCTCCAACTTACCAAACGCGTCTGATACATCATCAGCACTGTCTCCATCCTCCGAAGACAACGCTTCAATCGCAGCGTTTCTTGCATCGGCGAGCGCATCCTGGCGCGCCATTTTCTCTTCAATTTGATAGGCAGCGGCAATCTGACTTGCATAGCCGTCGTNCATCGCCTGTTGTAATGCTTCATTTTCTTCTGCTGGCTGCCAATCCCAGGCAGGTTTTCCAGCTTCTGACTTAAGCTCATTGATCGCAGCGATTACCGTCTGCATTTCTTGGTGCGCGAACAAGACTGCGCCCAACATTTGATCTTCCGTCAATTGATTCGCCTGTGATTCGACCATTAAGACCGCCGATTCTGTCCCGGCGACCACCATATCCAGGTCCGATTCTTCCAGCGAATCATACTCGGGATTTAANAGGTATCCTTCAGATGTGAAGCCCACTCGAGCGGCACCAATAGGACCGGCAAAAGGAACGCCCGATAGCGCAAGCGCAGCTGATACACCTATCATCGCTGGAATATCCGGATCTATATCTTTATTCGCAGACATTACCTGGCACGTAATCTGAACCTCATTCATAAAGCCTTTTGGAAAGAGAGGCCGAATGGGACGGTCGATTAACCTAGAGGTAAGCGTTTCTTTCTCACCTGGTCGCGTCTCACGTCGTGGAAATCCGCCAGGGATCTTTCCTGCGGCATACATTTTCTCTTCGTAATTTACCGTCAATGGAAAGAAGTCTTGGCCTGCCCGGCCCTCCTTTTGTGCTACCACTGCCACCAACACAACCGTCTCTGACATATTAACTACTACTGACGCAGTGGCCTGTCTAGCGACCTTGCCAGTTTCGATGACCACTTCATGATCGCCATATTTAAACTTTTTACTTATCACTTTATTCTCCAATTCTGACATGCTTTCGTATGTTTATCGTCGCAGCCCCAATCTATCTATTAACGTCGTATAACGCGCAGTATCTTTCTTTCGTAGATAGTCCTGTAACTTTCTTCTCTGACTTACCATTCTCAACAAACCAACTCTGGAATGATGATCATGATTATGATCATTCAGATGTCCCTGCAAACTTTCGATATTCGCTGTTAACAGTGCTATTTGAACCTCCGGGGAGCCAGTATCACCTTCCGATAGTCCATACTCCTTTACTATCTCGGCTTTTCTCTCTGTTGTTAACGCCATTAATCTTTCTCCAATATGCCAACCACGTTACCGTGGTGATTAAGATATACAAGCTCATCCGTGCATATTTACAGATAGCTCAATCGTTAAGTACGCATTACGTACCATTCGTTTCAACGCGCTACGACTAACCGTCGCGGCGCCACCTTTCCATCGTCCAGGATTTCTCCTACACCAATAAAATTTTTGTCTTCTGCGGCCTCGGCAAAAACTCTCACCCATCCATTTGTAGGGGAGCTAGCCACCTGCACCGGCTGACCTTGCTGAAAATAGGAAGCGGTAATTTCAGTTAGCTCAACGGAAGGCCATTGCTTGACCGCAGAACTGATGGGTAGCAGCGTTTCGTGGAGCGCATCATAACCATCATCGCGCAAGCATTCCAACTTATCTAAGGTTATTGTTTCTTCAATAGAATATGGACCTGATCTGGTACGCCTCAAACTGGAAACATGCGCACCACATCCAATAACCTCACCTATATCCTCAGCTAGCGTTCTTATATAGGTACCCTTTGAGCAAAGTATGTCGAGTACCAGCTCAGTATTAGTCTGCTGCAGAAGTTCCAGCTCATAGATGGTCACTCCACGCTCCTTACGCTCAACCTCAATCCCAGCCCTTGCGAGTTTGTACAAAGGTTTCCCATCGACTTTTAGTGCCGAGTACATAGATGGTATCTGGCTAATAGTGCCCCTGAACTGTGCAAGTACCGATTCAATATTCTGAATCTGCGGCACGTCCGCTTTGGCGATAACTTCTCCGTCAGCATCTCCCGTTTTAGTCGCAACACCCAGTGTTATCGTTGCCGTATAGCGCTTATTTGCCTCGAGTAGAAACTGCGAAAACTTTGTAGCCTCACCAAAACACAGGGGCAAAACTCCGGTTGCAAGTGGATCCAAACTCCCCGTGTGTCCNGCCTTGGCAGCGGAGAATAGCCTCTTANCCTCCTGTAGCACNCCNTTCGAGGTNAATCCTGCAGGCTTNTCCAAGAGNAATANNCCANTCACTTTTCGTTTCGGGTATCGGGTTTTTCGCTTATGTTGACCCATCNTTCCTACNTTGAACTCTCTTTCCCNGTATCCTTNGCTGTTGCATTATCAATCGCCGCAGACAACCTNGCTCCACTATCAATCGTCTCATCGTAGTGNAANCGTAGCTTNGGGATCCTTCTTAATTTGATTCTNGTGGAGAGTTCCTTTCNCANAAATCCAGCTGCNCCACTAAGCACCTGTTCTGCCTCGGTGCATTTCTCCTTTGGNAAAACTGTGAANTACACATCAGCAAAGCTAAGGTCACGTGAAACTCTAACATCACAAATCGTCACCAGATCCAATCGAGGGTCTCGNAGATCTTGCTGAACTAGCACAGCGATCTCNCGCGCAATNAGACCTGCGACTTTGTCGCCNCGATTGAATTCATTNGNCATAGGGGAATAGGGCTATAGCTCTCGCGCAACTTCACGCGTATCAAAGACTTCAATCTGATCACCAACTTTGACATCATTGTAGTTTCTTACACCTATGCCACACTCGGTGCCGCTCTGAACATCCTCGACTTCATCTTTGACNCGCCGCAAAGACTCNAGCTCGCCTTCGTAAATCACAACATTATCACGTAGGACTCTGATTCTTTTATTTCTGGACACAGTGCCATCNGTAACCATACANCCCGCAATATCGCCATACTTCTTCGACTGGAAGACCTCTTTTACTTCTGCGATACCTGAGATCTCTTCTCTAACTTCTGGGGANAGCATTCCAGAGAGAGCTGCCTTGACGTCATCCACAAGGTCGTAAATAACCTTGTANTAACGCAAATCTAACCCTTCCGATTCGATGATCTTCTTGGCGGGATTGTCTGCTCGCACATTGAAACCGAAAATNACTGACTCTGAAGCAACCGCNTAGGTCGCATCAGACTCGGCAATAGCCCCCACNCCAGACAAAACCACATTAACCTTAACTTCGTCGTTACCTAGATCATTCAGCGCAGAAACAATTGCTTCTAATGANCCTCTAACGTCTGCTTTTACAACAATATTCAGCAGATTGGTTTCATCAGCACCAAACGATTCNAGCAAGTTATCCAGCGAAACAATCGGGCTCGCAAGCCGCTCGTCATTGGCTTTCTCCTTGCGGAAACCTGCAACTTCTCGCGCACGTTTTTCATCTTTAGTCACCATAAAGCTATCTCCAGCCGCTGGTGTACCATCGAGTCCTAATATTGCAACTGGTGTCGCTGGCCCGACTTTNTTGATCTTTTTGCCATTCTCATCATTCAACGCACGAACACGTCCAAAGTGTTCGCCCGCTACCACAATGTCTCCATGAGACAACGTGCCTTCTTGCACGAGAAGCGTAGCAACTGGACCTCTTCCTTTGTCTAATTCCGACTCAACAACTACTCCGTGGGCTGGACCATCCTCAACTGCGGTTAACTCCAGAAGTTCAGCTTGAAGTATTACCGCCTCGAGCAAATCATCCACACCCTGACCTGTCATAGCTGAGGCAGATANAAATTGTGTATCGCCACCCCAGTCATCAGGGATCACTTCNCGAGCTGCCAACTCATTTTTAACNCGATCAGGATCGGCTCCCTCGACATCAATCTTATTGATCGCAACAACTATAGGNACACCTGCGCCCTTACTATGTGCAATCGCTTCTTCTGTCTGTGGCATTACCCCATCATCNGCCGCGACCACTAAAATAACGATATCAGTACAGTTGGCACCGCGCGCGCGCATTGCAGTAAACGCTGCATGACCGGGGGTATCAATAAAGCAGATCTCACCATGATCGGTATTAACTCTATACGCGCCTATATGCTGCGTAATGCCACCAGCTTCACCATCAACCACCGTCGATTTTCTGACGTAATCCAGTAGAGAAGTCTTTCCATGATCCACATGCCCCATAACTGTGACTACAGGAGCCCGCGGTAGCGCTTCCTCCTCATACACCAACTCTTCCGAGAGAGACTTCTCCACTTCATCAGCGTCAAGGATCTTGACCGTGTGACCAAACTCTTCCACCACCAAAACAGCAGTGTCCTGGTCGATAGCTTGNTTAATGGTCGTCTCTATACCCATGTCGAATAGCGTCTTAATTACCTGACTCGCTTTCTCGGANATTCGCTGGGACANCTGTTGGATAGTAATCGACTCACCCAACTCCACCTCTCGCTTCACTTCTTCCGTCGGCGCCATGAACTTGTGCTGGCCACTGGGGACGCGCATAGNTTGAGGACGCTTTGGTCTAGCCCCCTCACTGAGAGCAAGTGTAGAAGAATCGTCCTTTGCAACTATTTCAGTTACCTCTTCATTGAGGATGTCTTCCACCTCGTGCTCGAACAGTTCCTCTACCCGACGCTTACGATTACCGTGCTTGGATTTCTTTTGTTGGATATCATCATCGTCTAAATCATGGCGATCGCGCTTGTCCTTACGAGTGCTGACTTTGCCTTCTTCTGATTCAACCGCAGCCTGAACCTTGGCTCCATCTTTACTTGCCGGGCCTGCCTTCTGCTCCTTTTCCTGATTAGCCTTCTGCTCGGCCAGTTCAGCAGCTTTCTTAGCNACCTCTGCGCGTCTTTTTTCTGCCTCTGCNTCCGCCTCTGCATGAGCTTCGCGACGTCTTGCTTCATCCTCGGAAACCTTATTGATATCTGACGAAGATGGTTTGATCGAGAATGGTGCGGCTTCCTCTCCCTCAGCAGAACTTCGGCGCACGTAGGTACGCTTCTTTCGAACTTCTACGGGAACAATNCGTCCGCGACCACCCCCACCCGGTGTCTTAAGCGTAGATGTCGTACGACGCTTCAAAGTAATCTTCTTTGGCGCACCGTCGGACTCGCCGTGACTACGCTTCAGATACGCCAACAGTTCCTGCTGGTTATCATCAGTCACCATGTCATCTCGAGTGTCTTGGGGTAGCCCAGCCTCNTGCATCTGCTGCAGCAGTCGATCGACCGTTACGCTAAGCGTCTCTGCGAGCTGTCCTACCGATTTCTCTGCCATATATATTCCTAGTGACCTCGCCACTGTTTAACTTTATTCAGACTCCGNATCATCCGATTCTTCTTCAAACCAAGGGGCCCTAGCGGTCATGATCAGTTCACCGGCTCGCTCCTCCGTCATATCTTCCATATCGATAAGATCATCGATAGCCTGCTCAGCCAGATCTTCCATCGTAACAATTCCTATTGCTACCAGCTGGTATGCCAGACGAGTATCCATCCCATCCATGTTAAGCAGATCCTCAGCGGGCTCCGTATCTCCTAGNTCTTCTTCGCTCGCTAGTTCCATTGTCANCAGGGCATTTTTCGCCCNGGTGCGNAATTCTTCAACAATTTCATCATCGAATCCTTCGATAGCNATCATTTCTTCGATTGGGACGTAAGCTATTTCCTCAAGTGTCGTGAAATTCTCTTCCACAAGCACAACTGCAACTTCTTCAGAGACATCCAGCTGCTCCATAAATCGCTCGACTATTGAGCCAGCTTCCTGCTGTTGTTTTTGTTCCGCGTCCTCTTCCGTCATAATATTCAACTCCCAGCCCGTAAGCTCACTGGCAAGTTTGACGTTCTGCCCACCTTTCCCGATTGCCTGGGCGAGATTATCTTCAGCGACAGCGATATCCATACTTCGCGTTTCTTCGTCAACAGTAATCCTGACAACTTCCGCGGGCGACATCGCGTTTATCGCCAGCTGTGCGATATTGTCATCCCAGGGAACAACATCAATGCGTTCACCAGCTAACTCGCTTGACACTGCCTGTACCCTCGANCCACGCATACCAACACANGAACCAACAGGATCAATACGCCCATCGTTGGTCTTAACAGCGATCTTTGCGCGCGAACCAGGGTCCCTCGCGGATGCCAGTATCTCGATAATGCCATCCGATATCTCCGGGACCTCAAGGGTAAAAAGCTTGACCAGCATTTCGGAAGACTTACGGGACAATGCCAGTTGCGGGCCCCTAGCTTCCGGTCGTATCTCTTTGAGTAAGGCACGCAGACGATCACCTACTCGAAACATTTCTCTCGGTATCCATTCTTCTCTTGGTAATGCGGCTTCCGCATTATTACCCAAGTCAACGATAACCGCTTCCCGGGAAACTTTTTTGACCTGGCCACTTACTAATTCACCAACCTTCGAACGATAGGCATCTACCACCTGCGCTCGTTCAGCTTCACGAATCTTCTGCACAATCACCTGTTTTGATGTTTGTGCACCGATGCGGCCATATTCCATGGACTCCACAGGAATCTCGTAAAACGAACCAATTTCTAACGCCGCATCCTTCTCCTTGGCTTCAGTCAACGTCAACTGTGCTTCTGAAAACTCGATTTCAACGTCGTCGGGCACAACCTCCCAGCGTCTGAAGGTCTCGTATTCTCCAGTTTCTTTGTCCATCGCGACCCTGAGCTCTACTTCTTCTTCCTCGTATCGCTTCTTNGTCGCCGTTGCAAGCGCAAGCTCCAACGCCTCAAAAATGATATCTGCGGATACCCCTTTTTCGTTGGAAACTGCTTCTACGACTAGCAGTATTTCTTTACTCATTGTCCTCGCCTCAAGCTCGACCAATCATATAATTAGATATTGGGAACCACGTTCGCCCTGTCTATCTGCTCAAGGGGAAACAAGACCTGCTCTTCCTCACCTGTCTGCAAAATTACCTCGTCGCCTTCCAAGCCCGCTAAAAGTCCCTTAAANTTAANCTGTCCTTCATAGGGTTTACGCAAGCTAATCCTAATATTCTCCCCCGTACATTCAACAAACTGATCCCTAGTAAAAAGCCGTCTGTCCAATCCCGGAGAGGACACCTCTAGGATGTATTTACCCGAAACAACATCCTCTACATCCAGCAAACTACTCAACTGTCTACTCACCCGAGCACAATCCTCAANGTCAACGTTCCTGCTTTCTCCTTCGATATAAACCTTCAGCNTCACCCGCTTTCCCTGCGACATTTGCTCAATCCCCCAAAGTCTGCACCCTAGNGCCTCGACAACCGGCTCAATTAACTCTTTCAATGACCCTTCCAATATCTTCTACCGAACAATCCACCGTCCAAAAATAAAAATGGGCCAACATGCCCATTTTCAATACGGCTAGACGATGGGTCCAACCTCGTCGCTCCACACTTCAATTTATCGAAGTTTAATAAAAAGCCCCTAAAAAGGGGCCTATTGCTATAAATCGTGGTAGCGGGGGCAGGATTTGAACCTACGACCTACGGGTTATGAGCCCGTCGAGCTACCAGACTGCTCCACCCCGCAACAACAAGGGGCAGGATTATAGGTTCGCAACGTTAAAGGGTCAACCAAATTAAGTAAGCTGAAACCGGTGAAAAACCGCTGAAATCGGGGCTCGACGCAGGGTTCCCAGCAAAAAGATTAATGAGTTGCTGCTGCCGATGGAAAGAACTGATCTACCGAAACACAATCGGTGTAACCACCATACATCTGCTTCCGTTACCTTGTTTAGCAAAATTACTGACAGGCTGGCATTTGGTCCAAAACATGGACCCGGAGGTGGTGTGACCTGCGGTTAAAGTTGTCGATTCTCGAGCATCTTCATAAGATGCTGATTTCGAGAAAGAAAAAGATGTAGCTGGTGAACTAAAAATGGCGGCTTAGGAAACCGCTGAAATCAGTTTCAACGTAGGTTCTTGAATTAAAAAGGGAGTAAAAACTCCATTACTTCAATGGCTATACATATTCACATCGACTCTCTCACTGTCAGCCTTCAGCTTTATCCTGGCAAGAAAGGTTTCAGGGCTGCTCCGCACTTTATTGGCTTCATCTAGTGAATTAAGTAGAATTCAATAATTGTGCCTACCTATAAAAGAATTTAACGGGGACTACTAATGAAACTGAACGACCTCTTCTCGGTGGAAGGGAAAGTTGTCATTGTGACTGGAGGTTCCCGGGGTATTGGTGAAATGATCGCTCGCGGCTTTTTGGCAAATGGCGCCAGAGTTTATATCTCTTCCCGCACTGCCGATGTGTGCAATGCTACAGCAGAAAGATTACAGGCGGACTATGGTAGTCAATGCGTGTCGATACCTGCAGACCTTTCTGCCCTTGAGGGTATTGACGGCTTTGTTGCCGAATTTTCTAGTTGGGAGGATAGGCTCGATGTGCTGGTTAACAATGCTGGTGTTGCAGCCGGAGGAGCCCTAGAGGATTTTCCCGAGGAAAGCTGGGATAGGGTGATGGAAGGCAATGTCAAAGGCCCATTCTTTACGACGCAGCGTCTCCTACCATATCTTGAGGCAGCAGCCAGCGACGATAGTCCGGCAAAGGTCATCAACATTGGGTCAGTTGATGGCGTAAAAGTCTCTCCGTTTCCTTCTGTCTCCTCCTATGGACCTTCTAAGGCAGCGCTACACCAATTGACTCGCGTCTTGGCAGCACATCTAAACCAGCGAAATGTCTTGGTAAACGCGATCGCACCCGGTCCCTTTCCGACAGTGATGTTGAGCAGGGGGTTCGGTGGTGGAGGCGACGTAGAGAATACAGATTGGGGCAAGGCGCGCGATTTGAATCCCAGAGGGCGCGTCGGTCGACCAGAGGAGATTGCCGGTCTTGCCATATTCCTGGGGTCACATGCATCTGATTATATAGTTGGTGAAGTGATTACCTGTGATGGTGGTTATGTGTCGGCCGGTGCGCGTTTCGATCTCCGGGGGCCGGAATAACACCTAGTCACATAGTATAGCACAAGACGAGTAGCGACAAAAAAATACTAGCAGTTGTATCTGACGCACTCATATACCCAAGCTGTTGAGTAAGCTGTGAGTGTTAGGAGGAATAAAAGTATCTTCATGCTTCAGCCGTTTAGTAATTCTACTGCTGCCAAAACCTATTATATCCTTCATCTTCTCCGAATTGCTTTTTCCTTGCTGACGAGAGTGTGTTCAACACAGTTTTTGATGTTTAGAATCCAATTAGGACAGGCTCATATCTCAAGCGTTTGAGACCTCAGTCTGCGTTTGAATTTATTTTCGTAGTACCTCCGGCTACCAGGCTTCTTAAGTCCCGCTAAGCTGAGTTTATGCTTTCTCGCAACACCGCTAACTTCTCGATCTTCCCATAGTAGTAGGACGATTTCATATTGGTCTTGTGACACACAATGTCCAACAGTACCTTCATATAGTTCTGCTGATTTTTTTTAGGCGAAACAAACTCAAGATTGCAAATCTTGTTATTAGTCTTTTTGCCGTCAATGTGATTAACCTGCGTCCGCATGGATCGTTGGTTGTCAAATGTTAGCGTCAAACAGATCCGCCAAAGTCTCTATACCAACAGGACTTGCCTCAATATCCTTGGCAGAGGGAAACGCACTACCACCATGAAAGCGGCCTTCCGGAATCATCCAGCCGCGCACAATCAATGATACAAGTCGACCATCTTTCGTCAGGTGCTCGGCGATCTTGATTAGCGTGTCACCCAGCGTCGTTGCCTCCGTGTTCTCTGTACCGAAAATCCAGTCGTTCAATGCATTATGACTCGGCGCTCCTGATCCTGGTTGAGACGCTATCGCTTCATGATAAAACGTGCGCAAATCATCTGCCAAATGCCGAACCAGCAGCGGCATATCAAAATTCCATTCTACTCCTTCATCTGGTGCCTGAGTCATATCGCCTTCGTCGGCAAGTCGCCCGAGCGCCCTAGCAACCAATTCAAACTGATCCGGCGTGGCGCCAGAGGCGCCAAATANNGTTCTCCCTCCGCGGGCCGCCTGCGTTTCTGNGGACCAGGGCACCAGGCGCGCAACTTCTGCAAGCAGTCGCGAAGTGTAGGAGCCATCTTGCTTCGGCGGAAAACTTACCGGACAAGCCCATTCATCACCGGACTCGGCTTCCTCTGGCGCCTCGATTAGATAATCCTGAATGGTGGGCTCAGTAGCAGTTGCCAGCATTCCAAGCGCTGTGCGCATTACCTGCTTCTGAAAGTCGGGATCGTCCGCACTGCCTAATGGACGACCCAAGGCGAAGGGAACCCAGAGTGCGCGTGGTGGTCGAACCACTTCGCTTTGTTCTCGAATCAAGCTAATCGAAGCCGTTGCGACTCCAGCACGTTCTATATAGTTTGCCAGAGCGCCNACGGCGCCCGTGCACACAGGTCAGACAGGTATCATTAGTGCAACATCGACTTCATCAGCTGCTAGTAGCCTCCCAACTTCTTCTCCTGCATCAGCCAGGGCTTCATGATTATTCTGTCCACCCATGAAAGTGTAATGCCATTTTGAAATTCCACCGATTTCTCCATTGGCTGCCATTTCCCGCAATCGGTCGAGAGGTAACCAGATATTNGGATCTCTTTGGAAGCCNCTGCGATCAAAGTTGCTGCTTATATGTGATGCGATTACGTCAGCGAAATCGACGTCACCCGGAAGTATCCGATAGTCGATAGCACCTGCCTTGAAGGGTGGGTCTGAACGACGATGTAGCCCGGCAGTCGAGATTAGTGCAATAGTAGATTCTGCTAGCGGTTTTGGTTTGATCCATGTTGCGGGATTTTGCGCATGCATGCCTTCCGTGGCATGCAGCATATGATCGGCTTCGGCTTGGTGTAGATCAGATAAACGAACCACAAGAACTACTCCNTCTAATTATGGNCATCACGTATCTCNAGAACGNTACTTAACGCCAGTATCAGCAAGACACNTTTATATTAGGTTAAGTANTTGGCGTTNCGATCCTCTAGGAATTGNTTATTTTAAGTTATTAAGATCAAGACTCTCAATTAATTTNCNGCCACAGTTCAGGCACTGAACACATTTTGACTGATGGCTTAGTAAGCGAATTACAATGGCTCTATAACNTAATTGTAGCGTATCAAACATCTTCTTATGTACCAAACCAAAACCAAATGCCTCGCTTAGTAAGGAATAGNATCCTCTCNNGGTGCCAGAATGGTTCTGAACCTGTTCGTTACTCATTTTCGTGCAGCTCCACTGTGCCCNCATCACCGTCAACGGNAATCATTTGCCCATGCTTGATCCGCTGGGTGCTGTCGCCCGTCCCCACGACAGCCGGGATACCGTATTCCCTAGCNACAATGGAACCGTGGCTGATAACACCGCCAATATCAGTGACCANCCCNGTCGCGTGGGCGAATAACGACGTCCAGGCCGGGTTTGTCATGACGCAGACCAGAATCGAGCCAGGNCGCATCTTGTCGAACTCCGCCGGTGATTCGATCACGCTGGCTGGTGCGGTAACNGTCCCGGGACTGACCGGAGCTCCCATCATCGTATCGGAGTTGGGATCGTTGACAGCCTCCACCGTCTTAAACCTCAGACTGGGNTCCTCAAGNGCATCANGGGGAAGCGTTCCGGGCGGTCGCAGGTGCTTGCGAGCTTCTCTCANTTCGAAGCGTTCGGCAGCCAGTTGCTTGTATTCCAGCACTGACGTTCCTCCCTTGCGNGCTTCAATGGCCTTCTTCAACTCGTCTGTCATGAGGTAGAAGACGTGGTCTCGTTCGGAAAGCGTGCCTGCATCCGTCAGACGCTGCCCGAGCTCNAGGGCCAGGGCTCTGAGGGGTGGCCAGGCCAAATACAAGTAATACATCACCTCTTCACGAAGGTAGTAGAAACGAGAGGTAAACCAAAAGCGGAAGCGGAACTGCCAGTATTGCAGACCCTCAAGANGCTGCACGATCTCATCCATCGCCTTTTCNCGCTTCTTCTTCGCTTCCATCTCGTGGTTCTTCGGNTGGTAGTCCCTGTTGGAAATCATCGTTTTCAACGTNGANAGCAGTCCNGAAGGATCNTCAAGGGGGAGAGGTTCCGCAAAATCAAGGTTGTATCCGAGATGACCATAGATGCCTAGGTATTCGTCGATCGCCTCGATAATCGGCTTNCCGTCCGGATGTGCCCCCAACGCCTTGATCATCCGCGTGGCAGGAGTGATGATGACCAATTCCGAGAGCGCATCATCGACCCGGATCTTCTTGGCGATNTCGAAAAGTTGTTCGTTCATTTCCATTGTCTTCGACACGAAACCGCTGAGAAACTGGCCACTGGTGAAGTGATGGTCCGGGAGCGCATCCTTCAGGAATGCGTTAAGCTGCTCATCAGTCGCTCTGGAAACGCCAGAGGCCGAGCACCCGCCGCGTACCCAGTTGCTGCCAACCCAGTAGGCTCCTCCTGCGATGGCGGTTTCATGGATCCCTCTTAAAAGTTCTTCATCCGATGCCGTTTTGGGATTCACCTTCCGCCATTTCTCGGATGCCGCCGTGATGCTGGGCTTTGCCTCGTCGTAAAAGCCTCGGACCTGGATTTCGTTGATCTGAGTCCGGTTGTAGGAGGCGAAGGTGGCGCGATGGTTCGGGTTCTTGCTCTCGGGGGTAGTCACCGCATCTGCCACGTGTTCCAGACCTGAGTTTTCTGACCAAAGGTCGAAGGCCTTACGATCTTCCGGCGAAAGGTCAGCCAAGAACAACTCTAGGTCAGGCCCGGCCATTTCAGCGTTGCTCTTTAGATGGTGCGCCATGAACTTGCTCAGAGTTTCCTCGGCGATCTTCTCGGCATCCTTCTTCCGCGCCTCCGCGTCCATCTCTGTCTCGGGAGCGTCCGTTTCCGCATTCTGCCTCTTCCCGGCCAGCCGCTTCTCCCTCGCCTCAAGGACGAATGGATGATCTACGCGCTGATAACCGTAACCGTTCAGTGTCACAAACATAGGGCCGCCTCCAACCATGTAGCTTGATGTCTTCGTTCCGTCCAGGCTGGTTTCCAGGGCCTCACCCAAGTACAGCTCTTCGAACAGCGGCGCGCACGGGTCCGAGATATTTTCCATAATCTGCCGCCTGGAGAGGATCACGGCAGGTGGCCTAGGCTCCCAAGAGACCTCTATCGGCTGGGGTGGCAGACTCGTGATGGGTCGTGACTGCAGCAGAAAGAGCCTGCCGCCTGAAATGCCCCATTCGATATCCTGGGGTATATTGTCGTACTGCTTCTCGACCTCCAAAGCAACCGTCGTCAATTGCTTCAAGCCATCTTCCGATAAGGACAACTGACCGCGTTCCCTGTCGGAGATGTCTTCCAGACGGGTTCCCTGATCGCCGTCGGACACGATCTTCTGCTCTTTTGCGCCGATAGTCGTCTCTTTCGCTGTCAGCGTCTCACGATCCACGATATAGGTGTCCGGCGTTACGTGGCCGCCAACGACCGCTTCGCCCAGACCGAAGCTAGCGTTGATAATGATCTCGGAACGTTCTCCGGTGAGCGGATTAGCGGTAAAGAGAATGCCGGAGACATCAGATGGCACCATAAGCTGAACGACGACCGCCATGGCCACAGCATCCTGTTCGACTCCCATCTCATGTCGATAGCTGATAGCGCGCGCTGTCCAAAGGGATGCCCAACAATTTCGGATCGCTTCGATAAGCGCATCCTCCCCGCGAATGTTTAGATAGGTATCCTGCTGGCCCGCAAATGACAGATTCGGCAAATCCTCCGCGTTGGCTGATGAACGGACCGCTACGGCCAGATTCTCGCCGTCCAACGCGGCATAGGACTGAAGGAGTTCAGTCTTCATTTCCTCGGACAGGTCCGGTTTCCCGATAAGGGCCTGAATGGACTCTGATGCAGCGTCGAATGACAAGGTGTATTCACCGATTTCCGGCCTTGCCAATTCGATGATCTTTGCTTGAAGATCATTCGCCTCTATGAAGTTCCTATACGCTGTGGTCGTCAGGTAGAAGCCGCCGGGAACATCAAATCCGGCATTGGCCATCTCAGCCAGTGATCGGCCCTTCCCGCCGACCACCTCCAATGTGGCCTCTGTTGTATTCAAGGGTAATATATAGGCTTCAGTCATATTCTCTATCTTCCTTTACATAGAAGGAAATAGGAAATGTTCCTTCTCCGTCGAATAAATACTGTCGAAACCCACCCACGTATTTGTGGCCATCCGAGCAAGTGTATGTACCCTTTCCATTCTCGCAGTCAACAATGACACACTCTGCCCAAGCTATTGGGTAAGCTGTCAGTATTAGGAGAAGTAAAAGTGTTTTCATGTCACCAGTCGTACCACCAATCAAAGATTAGGTAAAACCAGTGACACAAAATTCTTACATGACGAATGCCATTTAACGTTTGCTGCGCAAGGGAATACTGCTGGGTTTGAAATATTGGAAGCGAATCAGCTACTTTGTCTAAAGCGAAAACTCTTTTTTAACTGTGGTGATAGTCAGTAAATATTTGGTGCCGAAGAGAGGACTTGAACCTCCACGGGGTTTCCCCCACTACCCCCTCAAGGTAGCGTGTCTACCAATTTCACCACTTCGGCAAAACTATAACTCTGGAATCTCTGACTCTGTCGTTTCGATGACTGGTACTTCCACGGAATCTGTAGAGATCTCCTCAGTCTGAATAATCTTCGGAATGCCTAAATCACGGACTTCAACAGACCTTTGCTTTGCGAAATACGCCAGAGCAAAGCTAGTCAGAAAAAAACCTATTGCTATCCAGGTCGTTGCTTTGGTTAGGAAATTACCCGCACCGGAGCTACCAAATACCGTGGAAGATGCGCCCGCCCCAAACCCAGCGCCCATATCTGCACCCTTCCCATGCTGAATCAATATCAATCCAATAATAGCCAACGCAGCCAATACGTGAGCTACTAATATGAGAGTTTCTACTATGTCCAAATCCATTAATTTGCCTCTGTCGCCTTACATATAGCAACAAAATCAGTACCTACCAGAGATGCCCCGCCTACCAGGGCACCATCTATATCCGTCTCTGCCATCAATCCAGCCGCATTAGCCGGATTAACACTACCACCGTACAAAACGCGCATTTGTATAGCCAAATCCTCATCTTTCTCGCCAAGAATGGCTCGAATGTTTCCGTGGATCTCTCCCGCTAGTTCCGGGGTGGCTGTCTCACCTGTACCAATTGCCCATACCGGCTCGTATGCAATTATCCCTGCAAAAAACTCCTGCGGCGAAAACTCCTGCATTACTGCGTCCAACTGGCCTGATACTACCTCTCGGGTCTTTCCGGCGTTACGCTGGTCTAGGGTTTCACCCACACAAAGAATCGGTATCAACCCAGCATCAAGCACCGCACCATACTTGGCTACAACGTCTTTGTCAGTTTCACCGAACATAGTTCTACGTTCGGAATGACCCACCAACACATACTCGCAACCAAATTCTTTAACCATCGACGCGGATACTTCGCCTGTATAGGCGCCGCTTCGATGGGAGTCAATGTTCTGTGCACCAAGCACTATTGAATTACCTTCGAGCAACCCCGAAACGTGCGGCAAAAAAATCGTCGGTGGGCATATCAGCGTCTCACACTGAAACGGTGAACTCTCAGTAACCGTTGCAACTAATTCCGTCACGCTTTCGCGAGTGCCGTTCATTTTCCAATTGCCAGCAACGAATGCTTTTCTCACTGTTCTAAGTCCGCGCCACTCAGCAAAAGGCGGCAAATAGTAACGGCTTTATTTTGAACATGCAAACCACGTTAGCGCCCGCTATCCCACTGATTCTTCTACAACTTCTGCCAACTTATTGGTGAGTTTCTCGACCTGGGCGACATCTTCACCTTCCACCATCACTCTCACAACAGGTTCAGTCCCTGACGGACGTAACAGCACCCTACCTTTGCCTTTAAGTTCAATCTCCGCAGCCTTCACAGCGTCACAAATCTGCGGGATCTCATCCAGCACCATACGTTCCTGGCACCTCACATTTATCATATGCTGCGGATACTTCATCATAAGCTGCTTAAGTTCGTTTAAAGATTTATTCTCCTGGAGCATCCCGCCAACCACTTGAAGTGCTGAAACAATGCCATCTCCCGTAGAAGTCAGGTCAAGACATAGTAGGTGCCCTGACGATTCTCCACCCAACTCCCAACGATTCCGCAAAAGTTCCGAGAGCACATAACGATCACCGACTTGCGCCCTCTTAAACGGTATCGCTTCCCTCTCAAGCGCCTTCTCTAACCCAAAGTTACTCATCAGCGTACCAACAACACCTCCGACTAAACGACCAGCTGACCTCCTAGCCTGCGCAATAATAAGTAGCAGTTCGTCTCCATCTACTATCTCTCCCTGATCGTCAACCATGATGACCCTATCACCATCCCCATCAAGCGCAATTCCTAAATCAGCATTATTACCAGTGACCGCTTCCACCAATTTTCCAGGAGAAGTAGAACCAACTTGGTCATTAATATTGAAGCCGTCCGGCGCTGTACCCATCTCTATTACTTTCGCGCCTAGCTCCTTAAACACATCGGGTGCAATGTGATACGTCGCACCATGAGCACAATCAACGACGATTTTGAATCCTTCCAAATTGAAGGAAGTGGGAAAGCAGCTCTTGCAGAACTCAATATATCGACCTGCGGCATCTTTGATGCGGGACACTTTTCCAATCTGATCTGACTCAACAACCAGCATAGGTCTGTCTAGCTCACTCTCGATTTCCAGTTCTACTGCGTCGTCAAGTTTTTCGCCATTGCCAGAAAAAAACTTAATACCATTGTCATAAAACGGGTTATGAGAAGCACTGATAACAATGCCCGCCTTTGCCTTGAATGTCCGCGTGAGATAAGCGATAGCAGGCGTTGGCATCGGTCCGAGAAGAGATACATCAACACCCGCCGCCACCAAACCGGCTTCCAGTGAGGACTCGAACATGTAACCGGAGACTCTTGTGTCCTTACCGATAAGAATATGTCCCCGACCAGTTCTTGAAAAAACCCGTCCCACTGCCCATCCCAACTTGAGCATAAACTCAGGGGTAATCGGTGGCTCGCCTACGTGGCCACGTATTCCATCAGTTCCAAAATAGCGCTTATCTTCTTCGCTGCCGCTCATATTAGCCTCTCTCTTTGTATTGAGGCCGCAATCTTCAAAGCAGCAACCGTCTCCCTTACATCATGAACACGTACGATCGTCGCGCCGTTTGCGACTGCAAGTAACGCACCCGCTATACTGCCTGCCATAAGCGATTCATAGTTGCCGACGATTTTACTTATAGTACTCTTCCTCGAAAGCCCCACCAGAATGGGCAATCCGAAACAATCCAACTGTTTCAGTCTATTGATCAACGTAAGGTTGTGCTCCGATGTCTTGCCAAATCCAAATCCCGGATCAAGAATCAATCTTTCCCTTGATATTCCCGCGCGTTCACAAGCGGCAATACGCTCACTGAAGTATGCACAGACTTCATCGATTAGGTTCCCGTAGGATGGGTAGTCCTGCATTGTCTTTGGATCTCCCTGCATGTGCATCAAACACACAGGCAACATAGTAGACGAGGCGACCGACAAGGCGTCTCCTTGAGTTAAACTTCGAACGTCGTTGATTAGATCGCACCCAGCAGCCGCTGCCTGTTCGATAACCTCCGGTGTGCTCGTATCTACAGAAATACACGCGTCAGTCTGACCTCTCAGACTCTCAATAACGGGCATTACCCTTCCTAATTCCGTCTCTTTCGAAACCGGATCGGCGCCAGGCCGCGTAGACTCACCGCCGATATCCACAATGTCCACACCCTGATCCAACATAGCCCGCGCATGATCTATTGCTGCATGATGATCGTGATAGCAACCGCCATCAGAAAATGAATCTGGAGTGACATTAAGAACCCCCATAACCAGCGGCCTTCGCTGGTCAAGTAGTGTCGCGAGTTTCGAATTCATAAAAATGCGTTAGTGATCTGCTGCAGGGTCTCCAACGGGTCCGGGAGGGCGCGTTTTGGGCTGCTCGGAAGTGGGTGATGCAGGTCCCTTGTCATCCCAATCTTCAGGAGGTCGAGGTTTTCTTCCATCCATAATGTCATCGATCTGATCACGATCAATGGTTTCATACTCAAGCAGTGTCTCAGCCATTATATCCAGCTTATCGCGATTCTCCTCCAACAGTCTCTTCGCAGTTGCATACGCCTCATCAATGATTGACCTAACTTCCCTATCAATTTTGCTTGCGGTATCTACCGAGACAGTTGATCTCGTCGCTCCTGCCGATTTTCCCAGGAATACCTCTTCATCTTCTTCGTCATACATCAGCGGGCCAAGCTCTTCCGATAAGCCCCACTTGGTCACCATCGCACGTGCCATTTTGGTTGCTCGCTCAATGTCATTGGCGGCTCCTGTCGTAATACCATCAAGACCGAGCGTGAGTTCCTCTGCGATTCTTCCGCCAAATAGGGAGCAAATCTGACTAACAATTGATCGCTTACTTAACGAATAACGATCTTCTTCCGGCAAAAACATCGTGACACCCAGCGCTCGTCCTCTTGGAATAATCGTTACCTTGTAGCTGGGATCATGCTCAGGAACGAGATAAGCCACAATACAATGCCCAGCCTCATGGTATGCCGTATTCCGCTTTTCTTTCTCAGACATGACCATGCTTTTCCGTTCTGCACCCATCATGATCTTGTCTTTGGCCTGATCAAACTCAGCCATAGCTACCGTTCTTTTGTCTTTTCGGGCAGCAAATAATGCGGCTTCATTCACTACGTTGGCTAAGTCAGCACCGGAGAAGCCCGGAGTTCCACGCGCAATAACGGCAGGTTCCACGTCGCCGGCCAATGGTACTTTGCGCATATGAACTTTCAAAATCTGCTCCCGCCCACGTATATCAGGCAATGACACAACAACCTGTCGATCGAACCTGCCGGGCCTCAAGAGTGCAGGGTCAAGTACATCAGGTCTGTTCGTAGATGCAATAACAATGATGCCTTCATTGCCATCAAACCCGTCCATTTCCACCAGCAACTGGTTTAGGGTCTGTTCTCGCTCATCATGACCGCCACCCAGACCAGCGCCCCTGTGTAGTCCAACCGCGTCAATTTCGTCAATGAATATGATGCAGGGTGTTTGCTTTTTCGCTTGGTCAAACATATCTCTTACTCTGGACGCACCGACACCAACAAACATCTCAACAAAATCGGATCCTGAGATGGAGAAAAACGGCACTCTCGCTTCACCTGCTATCGCTCTGGCCAGAAGGGTTTTACCCGTACCGGGCTGGCCTACCATCAGTATTCCTCTGGGGATTCTTCCACCAAGCCGTTGGAACTTCGCGGGATCTTGAAGAAACTCTACNAGCTCCTGAACATCTTCTTTCGCCTCATCAACACCCGCGACATCCGCAAACGTCGTTTTGATCTGATCTTCACCAAGTAGTTTCGCCTTGCTCTTACCAAAAGTCAGCGGCCCCCCACGACCACCTGAACCACCCTGCATCTGCCGCATAAAGAACATGAACACAGCGATGATGACCAATATAGGAAAGCTGGCCACGAGTAACTGTGTCCAAATGCTCTGCTGTTCAGGCTTGTTACCTTTNAAACTTACATTATGATCCAGCAGATCATTGATTAAAGCGTTGTCAGAAATCTGTGGCTGAATGGTCTCAAAAGTTTGTCCATCATAGCGAGTACCAATAATGGTCTGACCTTCAACCTCAACTTCTCTAATCTGGCTCTTATTCACTAGTTCAAGGAAAGTTGAGTAGTCGATTTCCTCCGGGCCACTCTTAACCTGGAAGTTCTGGAATACTGTCAATAGCACCGCCGCGATAATCAANCACAGCAGCAAATTCTTACCCATATCGTTCAATTCCACTTCCTCAAGATGTTATCTAATAGTTACATTCTATACTTCATCAGTTTTTCTGCCATGTCACTCCCGACATATCGGCCGCGGCATCTAAAACTAGCCGCCANGTTAAGTNCTGTAGCCCCTGCCAAGCAAGTATATCTCTCGAGAACGACTTCGTGATGCATCTGGCTTAACGTTATTAACTTGTCGAAAAGACTCACGAAATGACTGACGAACTTCATCAATACCTGAACCTTCAAAGCATTTGACCAAAAGCGAACCCCCAGCCCCCAGGACACNAGCCGAAACATCCANCGCCAACTCNNCNAGGTAAATNGATCTAGGCTGATCAATGCCTTTCATTCCACTTAAGTTGGGGGCCATATCTGAAATTACAAGGTCTACGGGCCGCCCATCAAGCAATTGGAGTAACTGCTGAAGCGTGGCGTCCTCAGTGAAGTCCCCTTTTATGAACTCAACCCCGTCAAGTGGATCCATATCCAGCTGGTCTAGCGCTATAACTCTACCAGTCTCACCGACCAAATCTTGCGCAACTTGCGAGAAACCACCCGGAGCAGCTCCAAGATCAACGATAGTTTGTCCGGCATGTAACAAATCAAACTTCTGCTGCACCTGGATTAACTTATAGCTGGCACGCGATCGAAATCCACTATTTTTGGCCAACCGGACGTAGATATCCTTTGCATGTCGACTTAGCCAGCGCTTACTAGAGTCTTTTTTCTTCGCCATGTAATCCACCTTGTTAGTACTACAACGGACACTGTAGAATCCATACTCCGCTCAGGCACCTCGATCCAAATGTTAAGCTCAAAAGAAAAAAAACGCTTGCGGGCGATTGGCCATACACTAAATCCTATCGTTACTATAGCCGGTAACGGTTTTAGCGATGGCGTTAAAGCCGAGATTGAACGCGCATTAAAGGATCATGAGCTGATTAAATTGAAAATTCTCGCTGATGATCGCGCAGANAAACGTGCAATTATCAAACTANTTAGCGAAACCCATGGCGCGGAGGCGGTACAAACGATTGGCGGCGTAGCACTAATCTATCGAGCAGCAACGAAACCCGACCCNACTCTCTCAAACATACTCCGGAGTAACATACTCTNATANGTCANATGTGCTCAATAGAGCATATCTCCAGCTCTATTTCTCCATTGGGTGACTTAACCACTGCAATATCGCCAATTTTCTTTCCAACCAGAGCTCTAGCAAAAGGTGAATATACTGACAACTTATTCGACTTTAGATCCGCCTCATCATCGCCAACGACNTGGTAGGTNGATTCCTTTTCATCCTCCAAGTTAACAACTGTCACAGTCACACCAAAGATAACGCGGCCGCTAGAAGGGATATCCCGAATATTGATCACTTGGGCAACTGATAGCTTATTTTCNATATCCAGGATCCGGCCTTCTATAAAACCCTGCTCCTCTTTCGCATACTGGAATTCGGCATTTTCGCGCAAATCACCCTGCTCTCTAGCTTCTGCTATAGCCTGAATTATCCTAGGCCGCTCGACCGACTTTAGTCTATCCAGCTCTTCNCGCAGAGCTTCCGCTCCATCCGCCGTCATTGGAATCTTGTCCATCTTCTATCTCTATGGCAAAACTAGCTACAAGTGTCGATTGGAATTAGCTATTTGTCCAGCTTTCAAGACATATTNAGGTGCAANTCCTGCAACCGATGAACCGAAATATCAGCGCCATGCCGNAATGCNGCCACACTNGCTCGNCCNCCCGCCATCGTAGTGGTATAGCANACCTTCTGCTGCAAGGCNGTNCGGCGGATCGTGAATGAATCTGCAGTAGCCTGCTTTCCCTCAGTGGTATTAACGATGAAATCTATCTGCTGGTTTTTCAGCATGTCGACCACATGTGGGCGTCCCTCCATCACTTTATTGACAACCTCAACCTCCATGCCGGCTTCAGCAATGACCTCGGCGCTACCACGTGTCGCCACGATAGAAAANCCAAGATCCAGGAGATCTCGCGCAAGCGCTGGTAACTGTTNCTTATCTGCATCGCGAACACTTAGGAACACCCGNCCCTTTTCCGGAATCGCTTCCCCTGCCGCTGCCTGAGCCTTGGAATATGCTTCGCCAAACGTCTTTCCGATTCCCATTACCTCACCAGTCGATTTCATCTCTGGCCCCAAAATCGGATCAACTCCCGGAAAACGCCCAAACGGGAACACCGCTTCTTTGACGTTGAAAAATTCNGGGACGATCTCCTNAGNNAAGCCTTGGTCAGCAAGACTGGTACCAGCCATGCACCTTGCCGCGATCTTAGCCAGAGATANGCCAATACACTTAGACACGAATGGTACNGTTCGTGAAGCNCGAGGATTAACCTCAAGCACAAATANATCAGCATTTTGAACCGCNAGCTGCACATTCATNAGGCCAACGACACCAAGTTCCAGCGCCATAGTCCTCACCTGCTGACGCATTNCTTGCAGCTGATCCTNTGGNAGGCTGTATGGNGGCAANGAGCACGCGGAGTCCCCTGAGTGCACACCAGCCTGCTCTATGTGCTCCATGATCGANCCAATTACCACCTGTTCACCATCGCTAACCGCATCAATATCTACTTCAATAGCCTGATCAAGGAAACGGTCCAATAGCACGGGAGACTCGTTGGAAACCTGCACGGCTTCAAGCATATAAGTCATAAGCTCAGCGTCATCATAGACTATCTCCATAGCTCTACCGCCAAGAACGTAGGATGGCCGTACTACTAGCGGATACCCAATTTCAGCAGCAGCCGCTATTCCCTGATCCGCCTGCTTTACGGTTTTATTGGGTGGTTGACGCAAGCCCAATCGATTGATCATAACCTGGAATCGCTCCCTGTCCTCGGCTCGATCAATCGCATCAGGAGAAGTTCCTATGATGGGAACACCTACTGATTCCAGCAATTTGGCCAACTTAAGCGGCGTTTGCCCGCCAAATTGCACGATCACCCCCTTAGGCTTTTCTAGATCTACAATGGCAAAAACATCTTCAAAGGTGAGCGGCTCAAAATACAAGCGATCTGAGGTATCGTAATCCGTCGATACGGTCTCAGGATTGCAGTTCACCATAATGGTCTCATAGCCATCCTCACGCATCGCTAGCGCTGCATGGACACAACAGTAATCAAACTCGATACCTTGGCCAATACGATTGGGTCCGCCGCCAAGAACGACAATCTTATCCCGATTACTCGGGCGTGCCTCACACTCATCCTCATAGGTGGAATACATGTAGGCTGTCGTCGATTTGAATTCCGCTGCGCAGGTATCCACCCTCCGGAAAACGGGCCGAACATCTAGCGCGAGCCTTCTCTCACGTACATCAGATTCAGATACCTTAAGTAACGAGGCCAGTCTGGCATCAGAAAAACCAAGCTGTTTGAATCTGAACAGATCATCCCTGGAAATGGATACAAGCTCCAACTTTTCTATAAGTTGTTCAACCTTCACGATATTTTCTATCTGAACAAGAAACCAAGGATCAATCCCAGTCAATTCCTGAATCTGTTTAAGATCAAATCCATCACGAAATGCGTCAGCTACGTGCCGAAGCCGATCGGCACTCGGTGTACGTAACTCCTTTCGCAATATGGCTTCTTCACTTCTCTCTGCGCCAACGGGAGTCAGTCCATCAATTCCCGTTTCTAGGCCTCTCAATGCCTTTTGTAACGACTCCTGGAAGGTTCTGCCGATAGCCATTACCTCACCAACAGATTTCATCTGCGTTGTAAGAACATCTTCTGCCTGTGGAAATTTCTCGAAGGTAAAACGAGGAATCTTCGTAACAATATAGTCAATCGATGGTTCGAACGACGCCGGCGTTACACCACCTGTGATTTCGTTAGAAAGCTCATCCAGGGTGTATCCAACAGCAAGCTTAGCCGCCACTTTTGCTATCGGGAACCCTGTCGCCTTCGAGGCAAGCGCAGAAGAACGAGACACGCGTGGATTCATCTCGATTATCACTAGTCGTCCTGTATCTGGCTCAACAGCAAACTGTACATTGGATCCGCCGGTCTCAACTCCAATCGCTCGCAGTACTTCAACCGAAGCGTTACGCATGATCTGGTATTCTTTATCGGTAAGGGTCTGTGCTGGTGCTATGGTTATGGAGTCCCCTGTATGAACTCCCATGGGATCAAGGTTTTCGATGGAGCAAACGATGATGCAGTTGTCATTTTTGTCTCTGACAACCTCCATCTCGTATTCCTTCCAACCAAGCAAAGACTCATCTATCAACAATTCAGTCGTTGGTGACAGATCAAGTCCACGAGTGCATATTTCTTCAAAATCTTCGTGATTGTATGCAATACCTCCACCTGTCCCACCCATGGTAAAAGATGGTCGTATAACACAGGGGAACCCAAGCGATTTCTGCGCTTTCTTAGCATCCTCTAGTGTATGCGCAATAGCATTGCGCGGCGTCTCAAGTCCAATGGACTTCATGACATCATCAAACAGTTGTCTATCTTCCGCCCTATCGATCGCGTCCTTAGTCGCCCCAATGAGTTCTACGTCAAACTTCTCAAGTACTCTCTCTCGAGCCAGATCGAGCGCACAATTAAGGGCCGTCTGACCACCCATAGTAGGAAGTAACGCATCAGGTCTTTCTTTCTCGATGATGTTCGCCACATTACGCCACAAAATTGGTTCAATATAAGTAGCATCCGCCATCGCCGGATCAGTCATAATCGTCGCCGGATTTGAATTTACCAGAACGACTCGGAAACCTTCCTCGCGCAAAGCTTTACAGGCCTGAGCGCCAGAATAGTCAAATTCACACGCCTGACCTATGACAATAGGCCCTGCTCCTATGATAAGTATGCATTCAATATCATCCCTTCTAGGCATGTTTGCGTTCACCCATCAGCTCAATAAAGTGGTCAAAAAGTGGTGCTGCGTCGTGCGGTCCTGGACTCGCTTCAGGATGCCCCTGAAACCCGAACGCCGGTTTGTGATTTAGTTGAATACCCTGCAATGACTCATCGAACAAGGAGCGATGGGTCACCGTCACACTTTCCGGGAGTTCGCTATCATCTATACAGAATCCATGATTCTGACTGGTGATCAGGACACTTCCATCGGTAAGATTCTTCACCGGGTGGTTTGCACCATGATGCCCGTGGCCCATCTTCCGTGTATTCATACCAGCTGCTAGACCAAGCAACTGAAGACCCAGACAAATACCGAAGACAGGAGTATCAGTTTTCAATATTTCCGCAATGGCAGCAATCGCATAGTTACATGGATCAGGATCTCCCGGACCGTTAGACAGGAATACGCCATCTGGTTCACGCGCCAACACTTCGCTTGCCGGTGTTTGAGCGGGAACCACGGTGACTTCGCAACCACGATCAACAAGCATCCTTAGTATGTTTTTCTTGACGCCAAAATCATATGCGACCACCTGAAACCGCAGCTTTTCAATTTGGCTGTATCCAACCCCGAGTTGCCATGTTCCCTGTGACCAAGTGTAGGTTTCCTGCGACGACACCTCACGCGCTAGATCCATGCCTTTTAGCCCCGGGAAGGTCTTGGCCTTGGCGATAGCCTCTGTGCGATTCTTCTCGTCAATTCTCTGCGCAGCGACAATGCATCCATTGAGGGAGCCCTGGTCTCGCAATACGCCCGTCAACTGTCTGGTATCAATCTCTGCAATCCCAACAACGTTGTTTTCTTTGAGATACTCAGACAGGGATTTCTGCTGTCGCCAGTTACTGGCCTGGAGCGGCAAATCTCTAATCACCAGCCCCTGCGCCCAAACCCTCTCTGATTCATCATCTTCTTCGTTGACGCCAGTGTTACCGATGTGAGGGTGTGTCAGCGTAACAATTTGACGAGCATACGACGGGTCTGTGAGTATTTCCTGATACCCCGTCATGGCAGTGTTGAATACTACTTCGCCAACTGCTTCCCCCTCAGCACCAATGGCCACTCCTTCGAAAACCATATCATTCTCCAGCGCGAGTATAGCTCTACTGCTCAAATATCAGCCTCCAAGTAGTAAATGTAGGGATCGAAAAAAAGCGAGACTGGAATCTCTTCCGTCTCGCTTTCAAGTCTCAATACGCATAGGTGTCATACTGGCGCGACATTCTAAAAGAAGCGCAACGTGGTTTCCACAAAATGTTATCCGTGGATCGATTTCAAATCCAATACATCCTGCATATCAAACAACCCCGAAGCTTGAGCTGAAACAAATTCGGCTGCCCGTAAGGCACCCATCGCAAAATTCATCCGGCTTTGGGCGCGATGGGTCAATTCAATTAGTTCACCTTCGCCAGCAAATGTCACAGTATGATCACCTACAATATCGCCGGCCCTGAGAGAATGAAAGGCTATTGTCTTACGATCCCGCTCACCTCCAGTTCCTTCTCGCCCATAAACAGCGACATCAGCCAGTTTTCTATCAAGCTGGGCAGCAACCACTTCACCCAGAGTTATCGCGGTTCCAGATGGGGCATCCACTTTATGACGATGGTGTGCCTCAGTAATCTCTATATCTGCGTCGTTACCCAAGATTGATGCAGCGATTGCCGCCAGTTTGAATGTGACATTAACCCCGACGCTAAAATTCGAAGCATGGACAATAGGAATTTTTTTAGCAGCGGTAGCCAGACCAGCACGCTCTGACTCCAATAAGCCTGTCGTACCAATCACCATCTTGCGATTCTCACCCTGGCAAATCGCCACATTCTCCAATGTCGCTGCTGCTATAGTGAAGTCGATCAATACCTCGAAGCTGGCACAGGCTGACTTAAGATCATCAGTAATGGTAACACCATTGCTTCCAACACCTGCAAGCTCACCCGCATCAACACCTATCGAGAGTTGACCTGGCTGTTCTATTGCCGCAGCTAGATTAAGTACCTTCGATTCAGACAACGCCGCGATCAGGGTTTTGCCCATCTTTCCTGCCGCACCAGTAATCGCCACATCAATCATTGTCCATACCCATCGAGTTATCGCCTATGGATTATACGACTTAGTCTGTCAAAGAATCGATGAAGTGCTTGACCCCTTCAAACCAGGACGTCTGCTTTGGTGATTGCTTCTCGTTGCTCTCACAAACGAATTCTCGTAAAAGGTCTTTTTGTTTTTTGGACAAATTTACGGGCGTTTCAACAACGATGCGGCAATAGAGATCGCCAATTCCGCCCCCTCGAACCTGAGTAACATCTACCCCTTTACCGCGTAAACGAAATGGCTTACCGGTTTGTGTCTCTGGTGGAATCTTTAGATTCACACGCCCCTCAAGCGTAGGGACCTCCACATCACCACCTAATGCGGCATCTACAAATCCGATAGGTACCTCACAATAGAGATGCTCGCCTTCGCGGGTAAAAATTGAATGATCGTTGACACTTACCTCAACGTACAAATCTCCGGATGGACCGCCGTTTGAACCTGCCTCTCCCTGGCCCGATAAACGAATTCGATCTCCGGTATCAACTCCAGGAGGAACCTTTACTGAAAGCGTCTTCTCTTCCTGATGTCGACCCTGGCCATGACATCTTTCACAAGGGTCAGAAATGACTTTTCCGGCACCTCGACATCGTGGACAGGTGCTCTGCATAGAAAAGAATCCCTGCCTGGTTGTGACTTGGCCCGCGCCACCACACTGCACGCAGTCAATGGGCGACGACCCTTTCTTCGCACCTGAACCAAGGCACTCCATACATTCAATCAGAGTCGCGACCTTGATTTTCGGATTAGTTCCACGGACCGCATCTTCNAGTGTCAGATCAAGAACGTATTTTAGGTCAGACCCTCGATGAACTCTTTGGCCGCCGGCTCGGCCCGTGCTAAAGATATCCCCAAATACATCCTCAAAAATAGAGCTAAAATTACCAGAATTACTGAATCCACGACCGCTACCGCCTTCGAANGCCGCGTGACCAAACTGATTGTAAGCCGAACGTCTCTCTTCATCCAATAAGACCTCTGCCGCCTCGCTCAACTCTTTAAATTTTTCTTCAGCTTCTGNATCACCAGGATTTCGGTCAGGATGGTACTTCATCGCAAGGCGACGGTAGGCTTTCTTTATATCGCGTTCGGAAGCGTCTCGGGATACACCTAGAATCTCGTAGTAGTCTCGTTTTGTCGCCATTATTATTTAGAGCTCACTTCCGCTATCCATTATTAGCCGCGACGGGAATGCGCCGTGAGTCCCCCGAGCGGCACCCGCTATACACACATTTGCCGGACTAAATCGTCGAGTTATTTATCGTCGTCCTTTACCTCTTCAAACTCCGCATCAACCGCATCGGCATCTGGTCCGGAGCCCGCCGTTGCTTCTTCGCCATCACCCTGCGCATCTGCCGCCTGCGCCTGCTCAGAATACATACGCTGTGCCAATGAAGAAGAAGCTTCTGTCAATTGCTGCGTTTTCGCATCAATCTCGGCTTTATCATCTCCCTTGAGNGCCTCCTCNAATACCGTGATTACCGTTTCAATACTGGATTTTTCCTCATCCGTGACCTTATCACCGGCCTCTTCTAGAGTTTTTCTGGCCGCATGAATCATGCTATCCGCGGTATTTCTAGAAGTAATCAGTTCTTCAAACTTACGATCCTCCTCAGCATGAGATTCTGCATCAGCGACCATCGAATCAATTTCTTCATCGGATAATCCGCTCGATGCTTTAATCACAATTGACTGCTCTTTCCCGGTCGCCTTATCCTTGGCNGACACATTGAGAATACCATTTGCGTCCAGATCAAAACTTACTTCGATTTGTGGGGTGCCTCGAGGTGCCGGCGGGATGTCAGACAAATCGAACCTGCCGAGTGACTTATTCTGAGCAGACTGCTTTCGTTCACCCTGCAGCACGTGAATCGTCACCGCCGGCTGATTGTCCTCAGCCGTCGAGAACACCTGCGCCTTTTTCGTAGGAATCGTGGTGTTTTTGTCGATTAGCGCACTCATTACACCACCCATCGTCTCGATTCCAAGAGAAAGTGGCGTCACATCTAACAACAGGACATCCTTGACATCACCTGAAAGAACAGCTGCCTGTATAGANGCNCCCATGGCAACGGCTTCGTCCGGATTAACATCTCGCCGGGGGTCTTTCCCAAAGAANTCNCGAACCTTTTTTTGGACAAGCGGCATACGGGTTTGTCCACCTACCAAAATAATATCATCTACATCCGAGACACTGACATCCGCGTCCTTAAGTGCTGTCCTTAAGGGCTCCAAGGTNCGCTCCACCAGATCCTCTACTAATGACTCCAGCTTCGCTTGGGTAACCTTGATCACCAGATGCTTTGGTCCCGACTGGTCTGCGGTAATGTATGGCAGGTTAACTTCAGTCTGACTACTGCTAGACAACTCAATCTTGGCCTTTTCGGCAGATTCTTTCAGCCTTTGCAGAGCCAGAGGGTCGCTGTGTAAGTCCATACCATGCTCTTTCTTGAATTCGTCTGCCAGATAGTCGATAACACGCAAATCGAAGTCCTCACCGCCAAGGAAGGTGTCACCGTTAGTAGATAGAACCTCAAATTGTTTCTCTCCATCTACATCAGCGATCTCGATAATAGAGATATCAAAAGTACCGCCACCTAAGTCATATACCGCTATCGTAGAATCACCGGCAGACTTATCCATACCATAGGCCAGTGCCGCAGCAGTTGGCTCATTGATGATTCGTTTGACATCAAGGCCTGCAATACGACCGGCATCTTTAGTTGCCTGGCGCTGTGAATCATTGAAATAAGCAGGTACCGTAATCACCGCTTCAGTTATATCCTCTCCAAGATAACCTTCAGCAGTTTTTTTCATCTTACCCAGAACCTGGGCAGAGATCTGGGGCGGCGCCATCTTGTTACCCTTCACCTCTACCCAAGCGTCTCCATTATCAGCCTTAGTAATCGAGTACGGCACCATACTAATGTCCCGCTGCACTACATCGTCCTCGAACTGGCGACCAATGAGTCGTTTTACTGCGAACAACGTGTTATGAGGATTGCTGACCGCCTGCCGTTTAGCAGACTGTCCAACGAGGACCTCGTCGTCTTCAGCATAGCCAACAACAGATGGTGTTGTGCGATCACCTTCTACGTTCTCGATAATCTTGGCGTCTCTTCCCTCCATAACCGCTACACAGGAGTTGGTCGTTCCCAAGTCGATACCAATTATTTTGCCCATCTTTAATTTCTCCGTTCACACCAAAACCCCTCTAGGTTTCGGTAAATTTTCTACCTGGTAGGTATATTGGCCTTATTCAACGAATTTCAAGGGTTTTCCTTGTCATCCGGCATCTTGGTTACCATTACCATCGCTGGACGAACCAGTCGCTCGTTGAGGGTGTAGCCTTTTTGTACAACTGCAAAAACTGAGTTTGCTTCCATATCAGGATTCTCAACTATCGACATAGCTTCATGCAGGTTGGGGTCAAACGGTTCACCTAATGGATCTACTACCTGAATGGATTCCTTTGTTAGTAGATCTTGCAGCAGTTTGAAGGTGAGCTTAACACCTTCAATTACGGGATCATCTTCACTGGTTTTAGCTTCCAGCGCCTTTTCTAGGCTATCTACCACCGGCAGTATATGCTGCACGAGCCGCTCCAATCCAAATTTGTGCGCATTTTCTACATCCCGCTCGGCGCGACGACGAACGTTTTGCATTTCCGCTTCTGCGCGCAACGCTTGATCTCTGAGCGACTCTACTTCCGCCAGCAGCCCCTCAATCTCCTTAGCTGGATTTAATTCGTATGACTCTGGCTCCTTAGATTCTTCTACCCTCCCTGTTTCTTCCTCTTCAATCGGTACCTCTGTATTGGTCTCTTCTTCTGCACCGGACATTTACTAATTAACTCCAACCCACATCTCGTCCTCCCTATATGGGGACTTGATATAAGCATTCAAGGTTTTTTTTGGTAAAGTGCTATCGACGAGAATAATCCATCGCTGCGCCCAACAATCGTGCCGTTGCGTCGACTATCGGTATCACTCTTTCATAGGCCATGCGTGTGGGTCCAATTACACCTAGCACACCAATTTGCTCCCCATCCGCCTGGTATGGCGCAGTGACTACGGTACATTCATCAAGCAGTTGGTAGCCCGATTCTGCGCCGATGAACAACTGAACTCCCTCTACGTCAATACATCGATCAAGCAGGTGCAAAATGTCGCCCTTGAGAGAGAAGGCTTTAAACAGTTCACGAATGTCATTAAGCGCCTGGTCTTCGGCCATCTCTATGAGATTCTCCTGACCTGCGACCACGAAATCTGCTTCCTGTTTCGCGTCAAATGCCTGCTCCGCGACTTCGAGTGTGGTCTGCATCAGGGAGTTCATATTTTCCTGATCACTTTTCATTGAGGTGATCAGTTTGGAACGAATGAGACTCAGTGCATGCCCCATGAAGTGCCGATTAATCAAGTTTGCTGCTTCCTTCAATTGAACTTCCGAGTAAGACTCCTTGGTATAGATCACTCTGTTTTGTACTTCGTGATCATCAAGCACAAGAATAACCAGCACGCGATTGTCGTTAAGTTTCAGAAACTCAACATGTCTTAGTTGTGTTTGGTCCCTTTTCGGCAACGTCACCAATCCCGCCATGTGAGTGATCTCAGACAATATTCCAGATGCTGACTCGACCAATTCATGGGACGACATGTCAGGATCGAGGTTCTTATTCAGGTTCTCTATATCAAACGATGCCAACGGTGACACCGTAATTAGGCTATCTACAAAGAATCGATATCCTTGGGCAGTAGGTACTCTTCCTGCGGACGTATGAGGCGAAGCGACAAACCCTAGATTCTCGAGATCAGACATGATATTCCGGACAGTTGCGGGACTAACAGGCAAGCCCGAATGATCAGAAAGTGTCTTGGAGCCCACAGGCTGTCCACCCTCTATATAGTGTTCGACCAAGGTCTTTAGGAGATACTGTGCCTTTTCACTGATTTCGGTTTTCATCACATACCGTCGCTATCTCGTCTGATCAACATATACGGATTCGACAGTGCTTTCAACGCAAAAACAAATTTGCATAGCGGCCCAAACAAATTTGTCTTAGATGATTGCCTGAGCCCACAAGGTTCAGTTTAATGCAACTATAAACCACTGCTGAAATCGACCATGCTGCGTAACTTAAACATTCACAATTTCACCCTCGTCAGGGAACTCGATATTGAGATAAACGATGGTATGTCTGTTGTCACAGGAGAGACGGGCGCTGGAAAATCTATAATGCTGGACGCTCTGGCACTTACACTCGGTAGCCGAGCAGATGCCTCACTGATTTCAACCGGCTCTGATCGCGCTGAAATCATTGCTACTTTCGACATCTATGGAAACGAATCAGCCCGACAATGGATATCAGAACGCGAGTTACAGGACGAAGACACCTGTATCCTGCGCCGAGTACTAACTCGAGATGGACGATCCAGAGGATTTATTAATGGTTCGCCAAGCACCCTATCAGATATGCGTCAAATCGGGAGTCTGCTTGCAGATATCCACTCCCAGCATGAACATCAATCACTGCTATCTCAGGAGACGCATAGGCGGCTTTTAGACGAGTACGGAATGCACAAAGACCTGACCTCCGAGATCAGCGAACTTCACAGAGAATTCCAGGATAAGGAATCGAGACTACAGCAGCTAATCAGCACCGCCGGGAAAGAAAGCTCAAAACTTCAGTTGCTAGAATATCAGCTGGAGGAACTACAAGCTATTAGTGTTACCTCGGGCGAAGCAAAAGGTCTAGAAGCAGAACAAAAGCGGTTATCGAATGCTGAAGACATCCACTTCAGATGTAACCAAGCCATCGAGCTTTGCAGAGATAATGACTCCAATAACGTTAGCGCAATGTTAGCTCATGCAATAGATCATCTCGCTATCATTGACGATAAAAATCTGACTAGCGTTATCGAACTATTGCGTAGCAGCCAGATTCAGATTGACGAGGCTATCAATGAGCTGCAGTCCGCAGTCGATAGCTTCATCGTCGACCCCGCAAAACTCAAAAAAGTGGAGGCTAGACTTTCGTCAATTTACGATATCGCGAGAAAGCATCACGTAGAGATAGACCAACTACCCGAACTCACCAAAGGAATTTCCAAAGAAATCGATACCATGAAGAACGCTGACGTTGAGGTAGCCACTTTACAAGTCGACCTTGAAGGCTTAAGAGAAAAGTATCTGGCAACCGCCAAACAGCTTACTAACAGAAGGCAAAGTGCGGCAAAAAAACTCGAGTCGGCCGTCACCAACAAGCTAAGGGAGCTTGGGATGTCGGAGTCCGACTTTGGCGTTCAACTAAAGCCGAGAACTCCAGAACGCCCTTATGCGAGTGGGGCTGAAGATGTTGAATTCCTCGTAAGCACGAACAATAAACAGCCAAATCAATCTCTCGCGAAAATAGTGTCAGGGGGTGAATTGTCACGCATTAGCCTCGCGATTCAAGTAGTTACTGCGGATACATCCCAAGTGCCAACTCTTGTTTTCGATGAAGTAGATGTTGGTATTGGAGGTGCGATTGCGGAGGTCGTAGGTTCGCTACTTAAGAATCTGGGTACCAAAACACAGATCGTCTGCGTTACTCACCTCCCGCAAGTCGCAGTGCAAGGGCACCACCATCTTCAGGTCATTAAAGACAATGCCACAACTAACGTGGTTGCTTTAGCTAGAGATGAGCGAGTCGCCGAAATCGCGAGGATGTTGGCCGGCATCGAGATGACTGACCAGTCTCTGGCCCATGCAAAACAGATGTTGACAAGCGCTCAGGAGTAATCTGATTTGCAGGATAAACACAGGCCATACATGTTGAGATTGTGATCAGTTAACTCAAACCCTAACCTTTCTGCAACCATCCGTTGTCTGTTCTCAATTTCATAATCGTGAAATTCCTCAACTCGGCCACATCGAACACAAACGATGTGATCATGATGAGCTTCGCCGGCTAGCTCAAATACCGAATGGCCCTCTTCAAAGTGATGTCGAATCACGATTCCTGCCGACTCAAATTGAGTCAATACTCGATAAACGGTCGCAAGACCAATTTCGAACTTACTATTTATCAGAAGCTTATAGATATCCTCAGCACTTAAATGGCGTATCTGAGAACTTTCCATCAGTTCGAGGATTTTAAGCCTAGGAGCCGTCGCTTTTAATCCATGTTCTTTGAGTTCTTTTGACTCGTTCATCTCAATATTAAAAATCTGGTGATGAAGAATTAGGGAAGATAGAATCGCATTCTACCTAAACACAGAGTGAGCATATAGCAGTTATGAAATATTTTGTAATACTCTCATTATTGGTGCTTGCAAGCTGCTCAACGCTTCGATTCCCTGGTGTACACCGGATTAATGTGCAACAAGGAAATGTTATCAGTCAATCGATGATCGACCGACTGAAGCCTGGAATGACGAAAAGTCAGGTCAGATTTGTACTCGGAAATCCGG
This sequence comes from Gammaproteobacteria bacterium, assembly GCA_002712135.1. Lineage (GTDB taxonomy): Bacteria > Pseudomonadota > Gammaproteobacteria > Pseudomonadales > Azotimanducaceae > UBA7455. The sequence goes on along the minus strand of PASO01000003.1, from coordinate 2,417 downwards.
TTATAGATGATTCCTTGAACGAAAACCGTTGGGACTACATTTACACGGTGCAGGTTGCTGGCGGGGAAACCCAGCGTCAGGCGCTAATTCTATTTTTCCTCGATGATAAGCTAAGTTACTTTGAAAGCGACTTGCTGCCTACCGAGAATGAGCAATCTACTCCTGCTTAGCTGCTCTCCGCCTTCGCGCCTCCCTCGGATCGAACTTCAAAGGCTGGTAGATTTCGACGCGGTCACCATCTGCAAGTTGCCAATTCTCATCGCGCACCACCCCAAAAACTCCCTTCGCAGCAGCCGAGATATCTTGGTCTGGTAAGTCCTTCTCTATTCCTGAGAGCATAATCGCCTTACCAAGAGTCGTTCCCGTTGCCACGGACAACTTTTTGATCACTGTATTTCCACCCATGACACACGCCACCTCTACTTCAGCCATGTAGCTGCTCCACTCGACCACAAAACGCATCTACAAGTTTGTCTGCTGCTGGATTAAATACCTTCGCAAATGCCGCATTGAGCAAAGAACTATCCAATTCGAATGTCAATGACATCTCAATTTTGCATCCTAAATCACTGATCGGGGTAAACAGCCAACTGCCGTCGAAGCCTGTGAAAGGACCTTCTACCAGGGCCAGATCGATCCTAACCGGCGAATAGAGCCTATTCCTTGTAGTGAAGCTCTTTTGCATCCCCGCACCCGATATGTACAACCTGGCAACAACTTCGTGCGGCGAGCGACACAGCACTTCGCTACCAGAACACCAAGGCAAAAAAGATGGATAAGATTCCACGTCATTTACGACATCAAAAACGATCTCGGCGGAATAGGGTACAAGCGCCGACCGATCAATGCTTCGCATCAGTTCTGTAGGATTGTCATGACGAATACAATAGCAACAGCCACCGGCGCCATGAATCGAGTCAGGAATCGCCATGCAGGAAAGTAAAACAAGTCCCTTTTCATTTCTTCATCAAGAATTTTGCTGTCCAGTACCCAACCGGCGAACAACGCGATAAAGATTCCACCCAGTGGCAAAACAATATTGTTGGTTACATAATCTATGGTATCGAGAAATGTCATCTCACCAACAATATAGAAATCTGACAAAACATTGGTAGAAAACGCACTACCCAGCCCAAGCAACCAAACCAGAGTCCCAACCAATAGTGCTGCGACCACCCGCGTCGTCTTTAATCTTTCTACAATCCACGCGACTGCGGGTTCCACCAATGAGATGGCTGAAGTAATCGCCGCGAAGGCTACGAGAATGAAGAATACGCAACCAAAGAACTGACCGCTGGCCATTTGACCAAACGCAAGCGGTAGCGTAACAAACATCAACCCAGGACCAGCACTACTCTCAAGGCCATTAGCAAATACCAATGGGAATATGACCAGCCCAGACATTAGCGCAACCCCCGTGTCCATTAATGCAATAGTGGTAGCTGTACCAATAATTGATGCACTCTTAGGCATGTACGCACCGTAAGCCATTATCGCTCCCATCCCCAGACTCAATGTGAAGAACGCCTGGCCCATAGCGATCAGCACACTATCCCAAGTCAGCTTTTCAAGCTCGAACGAGAACAAGAACACTACGCCCTCGATAAAGTGGCCGGACGTGACCGCTGCGTATATCATGAGAATGATTAACAGTGCGAACAAGGTTGGCATTAGATACTTCACCGTGGTTTCAAGCCCTTTGCCAACACCCCTTGCCGTAATAAAAACTGTAAGCACCATGAAACCAGTGAACCACCCTACCACTGACCAGGGATTACCTATGAATCCGGAGAAAGTGTCATTTGCAAGATCCGCATCCGCGCCAACGAACACGCCGCTGCCAAGCAGAATCACATAGGAGAGCACCCATCCCGCAATGACCGCGTAAAAGGAAAGAATCATGAACCCAGCGAATGCACCCATCCATCCAATAATCTGCCACCGAGAACTGGCACCGGAGGCAATTGCAACGCTACGCATCGTATTGATTGGGCTTTGTCGCCCTGCTCGCCCCAAGAGAATCTCCGAGGCCATGATGGGTATACCAATAAGGAATATGCACCCAAGGTAAACCAGAACAAAGGCACCACCCCCATTTTCGCCTGCAACGTAAGGGAATCGCCAAATGTTGCCAAGACCGACAGCGGAGCCTGACGCGGCCAGGATAAACATTAGGCGCGAGGACCACATACCGTGGATTGAGTCAGTCCTGACCATAGTGCTCCTTTATTTTTTTCCCAATTTCAGTGCGTTTGTCATCATCTTATTGTCGTGGATTTATTGCTATGCCTCAACTAGTTGGTCTGCCATTCTGTACATTGATGCCTTGCAGCCTATAATAGCGCCCCTGCGGGGATGATCATGGCCAAGAAAGCTAACCCAGGAACAATCGCCCAAAACAAGAAAGCCCGATTCGA
>PASO01000002.1 GCA_002712135.1 Gammaproteobacteria bacterium | reverse complement strand
AGCGTGGTCCACTTGCATGGGTCCGATGCTGAAATCGCGCNGACNAAATTTGTTCGNATGATCGCTCGNTGGGTTATNNGNAAGTCTGATCGNTGTNTGGCNGTGAGCNAGCCNTTAGGNNATTGGGGCGAAAAAATTNGTGANCCGGAAGATAGATCTCCTTCCGATGCCGATTAGGTCGCGTNAAGCTTCAGANCCTTCCAGATCNGAGGAAATGNTGATTTTGGGAGTGGGCCGNTTNGTNNACGAAAAAGGNTTTGATGTCTTGGTNGNGGCGGTCGGGAAACTTAAGCCTGAAANNAGNCCNAANNTTGTGATCATTGGCNCAGGNCCCGANCGGCAACNNCTCCTTGATAGAGCAANTGCGNTTGGTGTNGACCTATATCTTCCCGGAGCTGTNTCACCAGAANAANTGGTGAAGTGGTNTNGCCGATCNTCAGTGGTGGTTGTTCCAAGTCGNCGAGAAGGTTTTGGCTTAGTGGCTGCGGAAGCTGCCGCGATGGGGCGAGTTGTTATCGGTACGTCAGTTGGCGGAGTTCCAGAGNTAATTGAAGATGGGGTGAATGGGTTAATCGTGGAACCGGATAACGCAGATGCTTTGGCGAAGGCTCTTTTGGAAGTAGATCCGTCTTGGGGGTCTCATGGTCCTGCTCGCGTGCGCCATCTTTCANCTCACGAGCATGGAGTTTTTTTGCGACAGATGTGTGAAGATCTCTGCAAGCGAGATACTTGAGAGTGTATTCATGCGTGTAACTTCGTAGATTGGAGGCCAAGTGGCAGGCACACGAGTGCCGGTCGCGCGATAGTGGTGCGGTATACATTTAGCGTGTTGGTATTCAACCGTTAAACAAGTTTGTTCGAAGGCAACGATGGCGATCTACATAGATGATCGAGAACTAGTAGCGGCCCACCAAGCGGGTGACAGCGAAGCGTTTGANGANCTTGTCCGCGAGCACCGATCTTCGTTGTTCAGTCATGCCCGCAGGAAACTTGCTTGTGACGACGCCGCTGAAGACGCCGTCCAAGAGACGCTCGTTCGTGCATATCGGGCTTTACCGAGGTTCAACGGNGAGTACCGTTTGAGCCCTTGGCTTCACCGAATTCTGGCGAATGTATGCGTTGATGAAGCNAACCGGCGNCAACGTGACGGCCAGAAAAAGGATCTTCTCTCNGCTCAGCCGGCTACTCGTCGTAATGCTCCCAGTGCTGATGAAGAATTGGGCCTTCATCTGAACCATGATGAGCTGAACTCGGCTCTTGATGAGCTAGCTGGCCCTTACAGAGATGCCCTAGTTCTGCGTTTTGTTGATGAACTTGGCTATGAAGAGGTCGCGGCCGCGGCCGGGGTCTCTGAGCAAAACGCTCGAGCTCGTGTTTCGCGTGCCAGAACCGCAATGAAATCAATTATGAAAGGCGTGGCAGCACTGCCAATCTTTGTAATTGGATTTCTTAAAAAAGGCGAAAAAGCTGCTGCTGCGGCCACTTCAACGTCGGTTCCTGTGACAGCTGCTGCTGGTTCGGCTGCGACTGGTACAGCAGTTACCGCTGCATCTCAAGCAACTACAGCGGTATCAGCATCGCTCCCTGCGCTCACAGAGGCGACCGTTGCGGCAGCACAAGCTGCGCCGGCGGCGGTGCCGGTTATCGCTAAAGCTGCAGTTGGGATAGGCCTTGCGGCCGCTGTCTTAACGCCGACTAACGACAGCGCTGTTCATCAAGCTGTTGAGAACTTCACTGCTGAAACTGCNGGGGTGCTCATTGCCGAGACCGAAAGAGTCTCCGGAAACGAAATTGTTGAGGCTGAAAGCGCAAGTGTTACTGACCTTGGTGAGACAATGACGGTTGTCGTTGAAACCCTGTCCCCATCGTTGGATTCAAATGCCCAATCCGAATCAGATATATCGGGTGGTGGCCTGCAAGGTGATCTCTCAGTTAGCCAAATCGCACAAGGTTCGGCTGGAGTGTTGGGCGGAGAATCGCTCTTAGCAGTCGCGGCCGGTCGCGGCCAGTTCGAACTTGTTGGAGACCTTCGCTTGGTCGTTGATTCAGTTGCCGTCCAAGGAAGTCTTGAAGCAACCAGCCGTCTTCGTATGGCATCTGAAGCAGATGCAGATGGTCGTCAAAGACTGGACGCTTTGTTAGTAGTAAATATGGACAACGGGAGCCAAGCTGAGGTTCGGCTTGTTGGTTTCGTTGATACTTCAGATGATGCGGCACAGGCTGGCGGGCTGTTCAAAGCGGATGTTCCAGGCACTGACCTAGCCAAACAAGGCAGCTTTGCGGGCACGATTGACCTCGTATCCGGTGCAGGATTATTAGATATTTCTCTGACTCCGTGACCCGAGGTGGCGCGAAGCTATCCTTAGCAGCGTTCTTTTCTCTAATACTTGGCGTCGCTTTTGCGTTGCCGATCGCAGCCTATGAGCCTCAGTCCGTGCAACCTTTGTACTGGCCGGATGCTCGCTCAATTCAACCGAAGTTATCGGGATACCCCAACGGGATTCGCTTTCATGGGCCAGACCGTTACCAAACAAGCCTTGCGACGACATTAGCGTTGCGCGGATCGGGAGGATTTCCGTTCTCAACATCAAATCCGAACCCTGATATGGGCAATGATTTATCTAATTCGAGCGGATGGTGGGGGATCAATCAATGTCCACGAGCTGTAATTGTCGTCTCGGGCGATTCCCCCGCTGACGCACTTGCTGCTACCGCACTCTCCGATCCAACAGGTGATTCGTCTGAGCCTTACCTACGACGCACAGCGGCGGCAGACCCGCTTTTTGATCCAGTAGGTGCTTATAAAAGAGTCGATACCGATTATGCACCGGTCATTGTCACTGCGGCCGCTCGACGAGGAGCGGTCAAACTGAGCGCAGCGAGTCGTTTCGCGATTCAAGATCTCAGAAATGGAGGCTGTGCTTCCGCTAGGGAGGCCATCATCGTAGGCGGGGTGTCGGCCGTGCCTAAAGCCGTCGAAGACGAACTCCTAGGAATGGGCATAGATTCGGTGTATCGGGTTGCTGGAGGTAATCGTTTCGGAACAGCATCTGCAGTCGCTCAAGCGCTNGGTACAGCTTCTGCTGCGACCGGAGTCACCGGATGCAACGATGGATCTAGCATCGATGGTTCAACTCGAATGACGTTCTATAACAACTCAGTTGTAGAGTGGCGGCCTTCTGGAACCGATTGTCGTCTCCTCAACCGCACTGTCGTGCTCGCTGACGGCCTAACTGGCGCAGATGCTATAGCCGCAGGGTGGTGGACGTCGTTCTGGCAGGTTCCCGTTTTGTTGCATAACGGTACGGATGTACTTCCATTTGAAACAGCTGAGGCCCTGCAAACCTTAAATATCAGCAATTTGGTGATTCTTGGCGGCGAAATGCGAATTCCTCAGACCGTTGCTCAGGAAGCGGCTGAACTCAGTGGGGCCAGAACCTGGAGGGTGGCGGGGCAGAATCGCTATGAAACTAGCGTCAAAATGGCTGAGCGCTTGGGGGGCTGGTGGGGAAGCACATCAAGCGCCGATACTGCGTCATCGGTGCTTTGTTTCGCTGGCTCCTCGGGCTCTGGACCTAGTAGCCGAGGATGGGCGGACGCGCTAGGAGCGGGCGCATGGTGCGCTGCGGCCTCCGGCGCCGCAGCGAATAGAACACCACCACTCAGACGTCTAGGTCCGACTTTCGGCACTTCTCCGTTTGATGCGGTGCCCAAAGAGCGCCTTAGCAGAGACGCAGTTCCCGTAATTTTGGTGCGAGCGGGCTCTGACCGGCTTCCCTCATCGGTCAGTAGCTTTCTAGCGAGAAGCTTTGATGCCAATCAATATTGGTGTTCTAGCGCTTCCGCCGGTCCAGGCTGCGCAATACCGGGCTTTTCGGTGTTCTTTGGTGGTACTTCAGTAATTTCTGATGTACTTGCGGACGAAATTTCTTCAGCGGTGGGTGGAGCCGTAGATAACGTTGGTTTTCAGACGAAACCTGATGTGAGCGGTGTTTTCGGAACAAAACTGGTGCTGGCGCCCGTATTTCGCGAACTTGGCTCAGGCTATTTACAAATGTGCTCAAGTCGAGGTGGCTATAGCGACGCTAGGTGGCTTCTGATGGGTGTCGGACAGCAATCGACGGCGCTAACCACGCTCGATGTAATGGCCCAAAATTGGTATTTACGCGATGGAGATAATGTCGGCCGTACGCCTGGTGTTGGCTCTCCCGGCTGCATTAAAGGAAGTTTCGCGGGAGAAGAAAAACTTTGGATTAAAGCTGTAGGGCTTGATGGCATAACTTCCAAACCCGTAACAGTGGCATCTGATCCCGCTGATTACCTTGGTTTGAGCGGGCTGATTACTGCTCGACCCGCCTATGAGACCTCAGGAATTAACAGCTCATTGGATCCGATCACTGGCGGGACTTCTCTCTGGCGGTTTCGTGCCTACGCTCCTCCAATTCGCGTCGCCACAGATGGAAGAGAACTGACTGCCGTTGATAGCGAAATTTCTATAACTCTCCAACGAGGTAACTCCGTCGACGGCTTGGCACCGGACGTATTTTCTGCGACATGGATTCTGGAGCTTTCCGAAGGTTCGATCTCAGGCATAGCAGAAGGTGAAGCGCTTTATGAAGACGGAGTGTGGAAACTTCGCGGATTCAGCGATATAACCTCGGGTTCGGCGACAGAACTGAGAGGTCGTGGCGGATTTACGGCTGATATCAAGGTTCTTCAGCCCGGTTTAGCAGACGACTTTGTTGAATGGCGATTTGACGCTTATTCCTGGTAAAGCCCGATCTTTTGGCGTTTTCTAAATAATTGGGAAGGCACTTGCCATCTCGCGTCAGGTTCCGTACATTTATCTGAAGTTTCTGTGTCACATATTCGTGTGTGGCACGGTTATATATATGAAGCGTTTTGTGAGTCTTTCGGGGTTCGCAGTTCGCATTGGCCGATGTCCGGGTCTACCCGGGCCCGGAATTATCAACATACGGACATTTGCTAACAGGAGGCAATGACCTTGAGTACTCGCACAAAGCGAAGCTCGAAACGTTCATTTGCAGCGGTAATCGCCGCTGCAATGATCGCGTCTGTGCTGGCCTTAGTTGCTGCACCTGCAAGTGCTGCAACACAGGTCACCATCACGGCGCGTGCAACGTATTCGGGTACTGACCGATACAACACCGCGGAAAAGGTTCACACAGGAGCCAACGCCATAGACGCAGTCACCGACTTGGTGATTGCTAGCGGTGACAACTACCCAGACGCCCTCTGCGCGTTGGGTCTTGCTGAGAAAGAAGACGCAGGTATCCTGCTGCTTCCTCAAGCGGGAACCATGACTGCAGCGGCCGTAACCAAAGCTACTGCAGCAACTCACGTTTACATCGTGGGTGGCACGAGCGCAGTTAGCTCAGCGGTAGAAACCAAACTAAAGACCGTAACCACCGCAGGTGGTGCGGGTAAAGCAGCAACTGCTATTACTCGTTACGCCGGTTCTGACCGCTACTCGACATGCGCGATGGTTGCGAACGCAATCACCGGCGCAAGCGTAGCTACTTACAACACTAAGAAGACTGCGATCATTGTCAGCGGCGAAGGTTTCGCCGATGCAGTGTCAGCGTCAATGTTGGTAAGTGGACCTCTTGGCCAGGCCTCGACGGTTACACACCCGATTCTTCTTACCCAGAAAGACTCGCTCCCAACAGCCACAGAGGTTGCATTGAACAACCTTGGTGTAAAGCAAGTTGTCATCATCGGTGGTACCGGTGCTGTCTCAGCGGCTGTTGAAACAACACTGAAGGCTTCATACTCGGTTACCCGTGTTTCCGGAACCGNCCGTTTTGACACCGCCGCTAAGGTCGCTGACCTAGCTATCAAGAGCATTGCNNCTGGTGGCTTCGGAATGAACAAGCGTGAGGTCTACTTTGCGGAGATGGGACCAGCTAGTGGCGGAGCTGACGCTCTTGCAGCTGGTCAAATCGTCAATGTTGACGGATCAGTTCTTCTCGGAACAAATGGCGGTGCCCTTCCAACTGCTTCAAGCGCTTGGCTTACCGCAAACCCAGCTGGCACTTCAGGCCTGACTGTCACCATCATTGGTGGCACTGGCGTGGTCCCAGCTGCTACTGAGGCCACAATCAAGACTGCTGCTGGTGGCACTGCTACCGGTTGGACTGCTGCGATTGCTGGACGTGCCGGACAAACGTCGGTCACTGTGACCTTTAGCGAACCTGTCCTGAAGTCAACTTGTGCGGCTGGTGACNTGGTAGTCATCAACTCAGCAACTGGTGCTTCTGTGGCTTCAACCGCTTGCACCATGACAACTGTCCCGAGTACTGCTACGACTGGTTCAACAGCAGTCTTCACGGTTGCTGCCCTTACCAAGGGATATGAGATTCGTCTACCTAAGGCTGTGCTCGGCACAGCTGACGGCCGGACCAACGCTCTGACAACTGCAACTGTCGCTGGTGACACCGCCAAGCCGACCGTTTCAACCACTGCCAAGATCAACGGCACCGGAACCGCCATGACCTTCACGTTCAGTGAACCTGTGAAGCGAGTCGACGCATTCGTCGATGGCGATATCCAAATCAGTGGTGTGGACAACGCAGCGAACCTCACCGTTGCTACCAAGCTCGGAACGACAGCTGTTAATGCTGCCGGTACTGAAATCACCGCTGTTGGTGCAAACGATATCTTCGACAGCATGACCATCACGAAGGCAACTGCCTTCTCAGTTGGTACGACTGTGAAGTTCAAGGCTGGAGCAGTCCAGGACCTTAACGCCAACACCAACACCGCCGGTTCCGGCGTTGTGAGCAGCGACACGACGGTACCGACAATTGTTGGTAACCCAACAGTTGTCCAAAGCGTTGGAGATGCCGCCACCTACGTTCTTGATGGCAAGGTTCTCCTTACCCTTAAGAGCGCTACTCTTGGCTCGCAAGGTAACGACTATGACGTGCTCTGGGCGGCACATGCGAATAACGCTGCAACAACCGAAGCTTGCACCGCTGCTGGTGAAAACATCACTCTTGNCTTCACCACAGCAGCCAACTCGGNTAACACAACCAGTACCGCTGCGACAATNGCTGCGACGATCAACGCTTCAGCAACCTGTAGCGCTNTNGTNACAGCGTCAGTCNAAGGACTCGGCGGTGCTCTAACGACTGCGATGTCAGCTACCGCTCAAGCNGCTGGTAACGCCGCCTCCTTCGGTGGTGGTACCCACGTGATGACCGTTACTACAACGTTCAGCGAAGCGATACTGAAGTCCAGTGTTGCAGCAGCCGGTATCCAGTATGACGGTGACGGAGCCAATGGCGCTGTGGCCAACAACACCACTACCAAGCTTTCGGTGGTCGGTGCAGTTGTTACCACTTCGCACAGCATCTCCGCTGATGCGCAGGTCTTCGTGCCTGGTACATCAACCATTGACTATGCCAACACAACTACCGACCTTGTCGGTAACGCCATGGCAGCTGTAGCTAACAAAGCGGCTTTGGTTGGCTGATTCAGCCCCAAATAGTTAATAGCTAGTAATTTGATGTTGGCCCCGAGGCAGAGCCTCGGGGCCAACTCGCGTCTATGAACGAAAATTCCTTCGATTAGTCCGCGCAACCGATCCGCGATTTCGGTACTGTGCCGGCTGTGGCTTTTGCTCAAATTCGTATAGTCGCTTTAGGCGTCGTGACAGCCCTCTCCATTGCGGGTTGCGGCGGTTCGACCGTTCAATCACCGACCGACACAGGTTCGGGCGACGCTCCAACCTCGACTTCGATTGTCGTGGATAGTCCCACCGACACAACCGATGCGCCTACTGCAGCAATTGACGGAACATCAGAAGATGATGCAGTTGAGATAGACACCACAGCGGCCCAAGACACAGTGACGACCACAACTGGCGTTGTGTCTAACTCTGGAACCACGACGACCATCAGCCCCCCTGAAACGACAGTTGCTCCAACAACCACGATTGCTCCGCCAACAACCTTTGAAGTGATCACCGTAGAGCCGTCGAGTGGTCCTCCTCCAATCGATACTGTTGAGCCAAACGCGTAACTGGACGCTTGGCGCTGGTGTAGCAATTGCACACGCCGTCGTAGCATTGCTCCATGGCGGTCCGGTAGCGGTTCCGGATGTCTCGGCGTATCTGAGTGTTGCGCAGTGGCCCTACGGTGGTGTGCTACTTCCTGAGTTGGCGTTTCACCCTGCCTACGGCATTCTTCTTATTCCCGTTGGCTGGCTTGACGGCGGCTCGCTACACACTGCTGCTTTAATGCTCAACGGGATCGTCGCGGGACTGTGCGTCTGGCTTGCAGGTTGTTTCGCCAAAACGATGTCAACGTCCCCTTGGGTGTGGACCACTGCGTCTATCGTCGCGGCGTTTCACCCCTCGTTGGCGGTTAGTTCGCGGATCGGATGGCCTGAACCGCTCCTGGTCGCTGTTCTTCTCGCAGCTGGCATCTTGGCCGCTCGGGGGCAGTGGACGTTGTTCGGAGCAGTTTGCGGCATTGCTGTTGTCATTCACCCCCGGATGATTGTGGTCACAATCGCGGCCTTGGCGGTGTCGGTCGCAATAAAGAAAATCCTGCCGGTCGTTAAAGGCTTAGCCCCAGCAATTCTTGTCAGCGCGGCAGGGTTGTATTTCACAAACTCGTGGCCATCGGCCCGCATAGATGCAGCCATTTCTGCCAACGATGTCACAGCCCCGGTAGGCACGATCGCAGGTCAACTCCTAGCTCTTTCGGCTGGCACCGCAGGCCTAGCCATCAGCGGGCTGCTTATCGGTGTTGCCCTGATCCGCAACCCAACAGCAAACCCGGCGGGACTATTTCTTGCGATCAGCGGCATCGGAATTATATTGATGGGGGGTTGGGTTCTTGCCGGTAGTGACCGCGTAGACACACTTTTATACAGTCGCTATGCCGCGCCATGGGCAATTCCTCTTGTCGTCGTGGCACTCGCCGCCTTGTCTACCCAAACCGTTAGTCGCCGAACGATCTACATNTCGCTTTCGTTCGTTGCTGTTGCTTCGGTTTTTGTTCTTGCGAACTCACACTTAGTAGCTGGCTNACCCCGGACAATTATGACTCTCGACATCTCAGCGCTCTGGTCATTANCTAACGGACGGCTAGCAACAACTGCTCTCGTCGCTATGGCTCTTAGTTTGCTGTCGCTTGTAACGATCAAGAAAACTCCAGCGGTTGCGCTGTTGCTCCTTGCCTGTGTGGCGGTCCCTTCGCTATTGATCGCCCATCGGAATTTGCACAAGGTCGGACAAATCGCCGATGGTCAAGCAGCAACCTCTCAGCTCGTCCCCGATGACATTGATTGTCTGGCTCACGATGTCTCTGCAAAAAGCTATGCAATGTGGTTATACCGGCTAGAGCTTCCGCGTCTGTCTCACGAACGAGTTGATTTAGCGTCCGGAGGCCGCCCGTGTGGGCAGTACGTGATCGCTGCGACCGACNACAATGTTGTCTGCGAACACGCTGAACTGATAGGTAAAGAGCCCCGCGGCAANTGGGGTTTATGGCGCTACGCAACTAATACTTGCAGCTAAGCATTCTTTATTAAAAGTCCACCATCCACCGGAAGAATAGCCCCNGTCATATAGCGGCTAGCAGGTAGACAAAAGTTGAGTGTTGCGTGAGCAACCTCCTCAGGCTGAGCGTAACGCCCCAGGGCGGTCCGACGTTTCGCGAAGATAACTTTGTCTTCCTCAGGAAAATCGGCCGTCATAGGCGTATCAATGGGCCCTGGGCAGATGCAATTCACCGTTATCGCCTCTCGACCTAACTCAACGGCGAGGGACTTGGTCAACCCGACCACGCCATGTTTTGATGCTGTATAAGGCGAACCAAACTTGGTGGCGCCCCAGCCCTCAGTGGAGGCAATGTTGACGATGCGTCCAGCATCGCTCTGCCGAAGATACGGTAACGCCGCCCTGATAGTGCGAGTGTGAGCTGTTAGAAGTACCTCGACTGAGATAGCCCATTCGTCTTCGTAGTTTTCTGCGTCAATGGGGGCGAACCGCGAAATGCCCGCATTGTTAATCAGGTAATCAAGACCTCCGAACTTCTCCGCAACCTCATCGGTCACTTGCTGCACTCGGTCAGCGTTGGCCACGTCCATCGTCCACCCTGCAGCGGACCCTCCTGCAGCGACAATCTCTGCTACCACTGCGTCAACCTCTGCTTGCCCCAGATCTGTCACCGCGACATGAGCTCCCTCATCTGCGAAAAGATGAGCTGTGGAACGTCCCTGTCCGCCACCGGCACCGGTGACCAACACCACTCTGCCTTCAACAGATCTACTCAATTCAGTTAAACGAGCCAAAACTACCCCTTTTATGTTTTCTTGTGCCGAAGTTAGCTTGTATAGCCGGTGCGTTGCCCAGTGGAGTTCTCGACATCAGATGTTGTTCACTGAGTTTCAAGGTGACGTTCGAGAACGTCCGCATATTTGGTCAACGCCGCTTCGCGTTTTTTCGGTAGGTGAGCACTAGGAAACAAGTCATCGCAAGGCACATAGTCATCTAGCACTCTGCGTGCTACCTGCACTTTGTGTACTTCCGTAGGGCCATCAGCCAAACCCATATGAAAAGACTCCATAACTTCTTTGGTGAAGGGCATTTCCCACGAAACACCCAGCGATCCATGAATTTGCAGTGCCCGAGTTGCGATATTTCTGTACACACCAGGCATCGCTGCTTTCACCCCAGAAATATCTTTACGAACCTTCTTATAGTCCTGATACTTGTCAATCCGCCAAGCAGTCCGCAACACAAAAAGCCTGAACATCTCCATTTCTAACCAAGAATCAGCGATCATCTCCTGGACCATTTGTTTTTTAGACAAGAGCTCGCCTTGGGTGGTGCGGCTAATAGCCCTTTCGCACATCATGTCGAAAATTCGTTGCACCCGACCACTCGTTCGCATTGCGTGGTGGATGCGACCCCCACCCAAACGAGTTTGGGCGACAATAAAGCCCCCGCCTCGAGGGCCTAAAAGATTTTCTTTCGGTACCCGTACGTTGTCGTAACGCACATATGCGTGAGATCCGTGGTCGTCATTTTCAGATTCATATCCCAAGCCAACATTTCGAACAATCTCTACACCGGGCGTGTCGGTTGGCACGAGAAACATTGACTGTTGCTGATATGGAGGATTATCGGGATCCGTGACCACCATCACAATCAGGAACGTCGAATACCGGGCATTAGAAGAGAACCACTTCTCACCGTTGATAATCCACTCATCACCATCTTGAACAGCGGTGGTTGCAAATACCTTGGGGTCGGCACCTCCTTGGGGCTCGGTCATGGAATAACAAGACACAATCTCATTTCGAAGCAAAGGTTCCAGGAACTCTTCTTTTTGTTCCGGTGTTCCGAAATGGGCAAGTATCTCACTGTTCCCAGTGTCGGGAGCTTGAGTACCGAACACTGTCGAAGCGCAGCGAGCTCGACCGAGAATTTCGTTCATTAGGGCAAGCTTGACCTGCCCATATCCAGGCCCACCTAGCTCGGGGCCTAGGTGGCAGGCCCACAACTCTCGGTCCTGTACCTGCTTTTGTAATGGCCGAATTATTTCATTCCGAACAGGGTCGTTTAAGTCGTAGGGAGA
>PASO01000001.1 GCA_002712135.1 Gammaproteobacteria bacterium | reverse complement strand
ATACCACAAGCACCGATACTACCACTGATGATGAAACCACCACTTTTGATCCACAAGACTTAAATCAAGACGGTGAGATAAGCGACCAAGAAGCTGCTGTCAATCTTGGCGTTTGGGAGACGCTACAACAAGATTTAGAAAATGCTGAACGTGCAGGAGTTGATACAGGACTATCAACCATTGGAATCCTTGGCAGTATTTTCGGTGCAGACTTTGACGTAGGTTCGCTCGATAGTGATTTGGTCAACATCCTGCTCGGGGTGTTTGATAAAAATTATGATGACTTCCAAGAAGATTTAAAAGTTGTTGAGGACAACACCAATACCACTGATGACAATAACACCACAGACCCAAACACAAACACAAACACCACAGACCCAAACACAAACACCAATACCACTGACAATCAAGGTAACGGCATGAGCCAACAAGAAAATGATTTTTTGAGAAGCATACTCGATGGTTTAGTTGCAGGAGACAATCCATTCGATCGAAGTGGTGACATTGCTGAGATCATTTCTAAGATTTTATTAGGTGAGGCTGATGCCACTGATTTGATTCAACTTATTCTCGGAGACACCACACAAACGACGGGAGACACGACACAAAACCAAAATGTCGATCAAACCACCAATGTCCAAGGAGGTGATCAAACCACCAATGTCCAAGGAGGTGATCAAACCACTGCGGTTGATACTACAGTTACCTCTCAAGGTGGTGCTGGAGGTGCTGGAGGTGCTGGAGGGCAAGGCGGAATTGGTCAAGGTGGGGCAGGTGGAATAGGGCAAGGTGGTTCTGTCAGTGGTGTCACGACAGGTTCTCAATCCATTGGCGATACCATTCTTGATACCGTTACAAACATTATCGAAAACCCCGTTGATGTCGTCGGTGCTGCTCTCATTGAGGAAGCTATACGAAGGTATGAAGCTGACCAGTTAAAAGACGCGAGTGATGCTGAACTTGCCTTATTGCGCGAATTGATGGGAACGAGAGAGGATGTATACGCACCATTCTATTCTTTAGGTGGCACAGCCCCGGGGCCAGATGGGGTATTCAATACGGCAGACGATGTTAGCTTTCTTGATGCCACATTAGACGATTATCGCACAGCAGCGACAGAGCCATTCGAGCCACGCATTGATCTAATGGATGAACGGGGTGTCGGAGAGCTTGTCGATGTCCAACCTAATCGATTTGATATTGCACAGATGGTTTCTGAGATTGGCAGAGGCGCGGTTCCTGATGCGATGTTTACGCAAGTCAATCAAATCAACCCTTTCAATCCTGACGATCCCGGGCTGAGATTCTTGCAGGACGAAGGGCGCAGGGCAATAGAGGCTAGTGCTGCGGCACAAGGTCGTTTAAATACGGGTGGCACACTCCAAGAGTTGCAGAATCAAGCTATTGGAACTGCTGCTCAATATGCTGGGAATCTCGCGGATATTGGAAGAACTCAAGACACCTCACGCTTGGGACGTGATCAACAATTTTATAATCAGCTTTTTGGAACGCAAGAGCAACGATTCGGACAAGACCTGGAGCAGTTAGCTGGGATTCAGTCTGCCCAAGACGCACAAGATCGTATGCAGCTTGAAGCTGACGCTGCTAGGTTTGAAAGCGGTCAGCAGTTAGGACAACAAGTATTTGATCAAGCAGCGACAGTTGCAGATCAAGATTTCAGACGGAATCAACTACCAATGGACAATCTTGCTAATTTAATAGAGTTAGCCAATCGAGGCGCAACGGGATTGACGGGAGGAGAAACAGGATACTTGGGTGCTGGATATAGCTCTAGTGCTAATAGTCCGTATTCTTTTTTAGCTGATAATTCAATAAGAGATGCTGTAAATAGAGAAAATGTTTATGGTCGAGTTTTGGGCAATCGTTTTACGAATTTGTTTAGGTAGGAAAAATCATGGCAAGCTATGTAGACCGTTATTTATTAGAACGAGCAAGACGCGGCACTGACGTATTAGGTCGCCCATTGCCTGAAACAGATGCAGGCATGATGGAGTTGCGTAAACAGCAAACTGCACAGCAATTACAAGACGCAGAATTGCTTTCCAAACAGAGCGAACTTTTTACGAAGAACCAACCAACAAGAACTTTGGTACAAGTTCCCCATTCGGGAGGTGGGACGATTAGTGCGATACAGGTTTATGATCCTGTAACCAGACAGACAACTTACGAGCCTTTCAGTTCTCAAAATTTGTTAGGCGGCATATTGAAGGGTGATACATCACAAACCAATAGACTCAATGGGGTAATGCAGCGTCAGCAAGGACAAGGCCCAACATTGAATGAACAATTAACGCAACGAGGTTTTGTTGTTCCTCCAAGGGATCAATCAAAAGCTGAATTGATAACACTCGCCAATGGAGATCAAGGATTCAAAGTTACAGGAACAGATCAAAACGGTAATGAAACTTTGAAAGTGTTTGACAGTAATCAAAGACTGATTTTTGATTCCACTGATCTCTCAAATCAAAACATGACACAAACGCCAGTTACAGCACAACCAAAGCAAGTCACTACTGATGGAACGTCAACCGATGCTAAGCGAAGTCAACAAAGCGATGCTGTGAATCCATTGCAAAAAGGCGAAGAAAAAACCAATAAAATTAAAGAAGCAGAGGCAGCAGCAACAGTTTTAGGCTTGAAGGGAGAGGAACGTAATGAGTTTATTGCACAACAGTTAGTGGGTGACACACAAACACCTCAAGACAAAATAGATTTCAATTTAGAAACCTTGGACATTGTTCTTGATATGTTAGACACAACAGGCGTAGGCCAAGGATTAAATCGTGCAGTCGGGCCGATAGAAGGTAGTATCTTGTCTCCTACCTTTATGGGTGCTACCGCTAATTTTGAGCTTGCACATAATCAACTTAAGTCACGTCTTAGCAAAGATAATTTTGGAATAATGAAGGGCGTACTATCAGATAACGATATAAAACTATTGTTAAATATCGGAACAGGTCGCTTGAGTTTGGAAGGGACAGAGGGAAACTACATACAACAGTTGGAAACCATAAAAAATAAATTGATAAAGGGATTACAAAAACAAGCAGTAGAAATTCCAACAAGACCTAATGCGATTTATCACAATGTGAATAAGCAGAAAGGTAAGAAAGTCACGACTGGTCGTGGCAAATCTTATACGGTTAAACAAAAGCCGACTGAGGGGGATGAGTAATGCCTACTTATGAAATTACTGATCCTGATACTGGTAAAACATTAACGGTTACGGGGGATACTCCTCCTACGCAAGAGGATGCTGCTGAAATTTTTGCTGCTCAAACGCCAGATTATAATTATGGCGCAGAGTTAGCTGCGAAAGTGGGACAGGGATTAACCTTTGGTTTCGGTGATGAAATTACGAGTGGCGTAGAAGCCTTAATTGGTTCAGTAGGCTCTGATAGAACATTTGATGAAGTATTTTCAGAAGCTCACCAAAGAAAAAAAGAATTGAGCGAAGCCTTCACGACTGAAAACCCTGGCGCAGCTATTGGCGCAGAGTTGCTTGGCGGTATAGCTACAGGTGGAGCAGGGGCAGGCAGAGTTCTTGCATCACAGGCAATTCGCAACGCTCCTCGTTTGTTACGCGGTACAGCCCTCGCTGGGACAGGCGCGGTTGAAGGGGGGCTTTATGGCGTAGGTACAGCAGACGCAGGTGAGCGATTGCAAAAAGGGGCTGAAGGCGCAGCCATTGGTGCGGTAGCGGCTCCTGTATTAGCACCTGTTACAAATGTTTTAGGAAGACTCGTAAGCGGTGGTGCGGATCGTGCGTTAAAAGCGGCAGAGTCATCACCCACATTGGATGCCTTGCGTGTCGTTAGACAGATGGCAGATGAAGGTGGTGTGACGGCAGAGGGCGCAATTGACACCATGCGTAAACTTGGGCCAGAGGCTACACTAGCCGACACCTCAGAAGCGTTACGAAGCACAGCGAGGTCTGTTATGAATCGCCCAGGGAGATCAAGAGATCAAGGGCTAGATGTTGTTGATGCAAGAAACCGACAACAACGCGACAGACTTTTGACGCAAATAAACTCAACAGCAGGCCCCAATCGCACTTTTGCACAAGCAGAACGAGAGATTGTTGAGCGTAGAAGCAGAGAAGCTAAACCTTTTTATGATGCAGCGGAAGCGCAAGGTATTGAGATCACCCCTAGCTTAAAACCATTGCTATCGAATATAAATGTACTTCGAGCAGCTAACAAAATTCTGGATTCAAAAGGGCTGCCGAAACTAAAAAAACCGACCGCAAAAGATTTCCTACAACAAACGGGCGGTAATCTTGAGGAAGCAGAAGCATTAGCAGCGAAAGCCACGCCCTTTGATAACTTAACTCCGCAAATGCGTTATGACGTTTTGCAAGGAGCAAAGCAGGGGCTTGATGACCGAATAGAAGGTAAATTCAGCCCAGATGCCCCTGGTAAAAAAGCTGCTCGTAACTTATTAGAGACAAAAAATAATCTGCTGCAAGCAATGGGTGAGCAAAATCCTGATTACTTAAAAGCTAATTCTATATTTTCAGACGAAAGTGCATTCAAGGACGCTCATAAATTAGGGAATGATTTTTTATCCAACAAATATCAAACCGAAGATATCAGAGATTTTTTGCGAGAGATGTCGCCTGGTGAAAAAGAGATGTTTCAGGCTGGCGCGATTGGAGATGTTGCAAGGAGAATCGAACAATCTCCTGCTGTTGATAAATCAAGGGTTTTCCGTAACAGAGCAGACTACCAAGATAAATTAAAAATCGTGCTAGGTGATAAAGCTGACGACTTTCTTAAACGAGTAGATATTGAGGAAGAATTCGCAGCCACAAGACAAGCGGTATCAGGTAATTCTACGACAGCAATGCAACAGAAGTTTCAAGAGAAACTTGACGAAATAGTTGATCCTGGGATTGTTAGGGAGATGGCTGATTTGAATCCAACCAACGTCATTGGAAAAGTAATCAATGTACTGACCAGGCGAAAGCCTTCTTCGGAAGTGATTGATCAGATAGGTAACATCCTCCTTGGACAAGGGTATACCGATAAACAGATCAGAAACATCCTCCAAGGCTCTCCCATACGTCGCGCTCTTGGGGACGACTATGATGAAGTCATCAGTCCTTATTTGGCAGGTGCAACTGTTAGTGCTAGTACACCACTCGTAACCTCTGTACAAGAGTAACTCCTATGTCTCTGTGGCAAAAAATCATTGCTTTCTTTTCACCACCACCCAAGCCCAAGCGTGACAAGCGTGGTCGATTTATTAAAAAATAGCAGGTAATATACAGTAGGTATCTGGCGCGATTTATATTACCTAAAATAGCCTGTAGGCAGCATAAACACTGGTTTGGCTTTTGGATTGTGATTCCAGCGGTCGTGGGTTCAAACCCCATCGTCCACCCCAATTANATCAATNACTTNCGTGNAACTACTGTANGTATANCCATGTAACAGGTAATAAAACAGGTAATATACAGTAGTTTNCATGTTAGTGAGATGGTGCATCTGGGATGNTGTAATCGTAGTGTTTNGCCATCGCNAACGANGCNTGTTGTGAGAACAATTGCTTATCGTCAGCATCACTAATTGCCATTTTTCTGNTCGAACTNGATGTNAACCANAGATGCTTTGGTAGTCGGTTCTTGTAACGATTCCAATTNGCTCTCATNCCNCNNACCGTATATTTTTTGCCATGTTGATTGTGGATCACNTANTTNGATATNGGTTGNATNCTTCTNGCACGATGCANCACAGCNGNNACTCTTGGNGTNATGATTTTGTTGTGCCANTGNAGNGTNTTTGATTGCTTAATCAAAATGCGACCTTCTTTTTCATCAATNTGTGACCACTCCANACTCANGCCATCTCCTACNCNCTCNCCNATGCAATACTGCAACTCCATATAGCATTGCAGCATTGGCGGTGCGTAATCATCCAGATGACGCTCTAGCAACTCGTACATCGCAACCATCTTTTCTTGAGTAGCCACATTAGTCAGCGCATATTTATCTTCTTTCTTTTGAATCTTCTCCTGTCNTGTNAGAGACAGTGCAGGNACNTCTTTNGCNGGATTGCTTTTCATCAANCCAACTGACACAGCATGTTGAAAGATCATTCGTAACAAACTGAGTTGTTTATTGGCTTGTGGCTTTGCGCTCNCAGCCTTCTTGTCNCGCCACTGAGTAATGTGCTTTGGCTGGGCAGCAGACATATCGNTGNTTCCAAAAACCTCATTCAGTTGCTTCATGTAAACCTGGTGATCTTTTTTTGTCGCGTCTGCATATTTTTTATAGTTGATGCTGCGCTCGTACTCATCAAANAAACTTTGAATGCTCAATGGATTGTGCTGCTGAGTGATGCGCTCATACTCCTCCCATATCTGTCCGACTGTTGGATTTGGTGGCAGATCAAGCGGTATTCTTTGGTTCGTCCGAGATCGATAAGATATACGTTTATTTTTCCCTCTGCGCTCGCATCGCGGCGGTAAATCAAAGTCTTTTGTTCTACGTCTGGGCATTAGATAGCATCCAAGTTCATTTTAAATTCTGGCTCGCCTGCTTGAGCCTTGTGCAGACTATCTCGAAAAACGACTGGGAAGCCAGTTTTGGGCACGACAAAGGGCGTGATACCCCTGGTACAGAATTCGGTACGTCTTGAGTACCGAGTGCAACCATGCCCGCGCACGGCTGGGTAGAATTGCTATGGGCTGACGACTTATATATGGTTATTTTTTAGTTGCCAGAGATTGTAAATGAATATTCTTTTTGTATTCTCAGACCAGCAGCGCTATACGGCGCTCGGTGCCAATGGTAACAAGGTGGTACAGACACCGAATCTGGACCAGATGGCATCTGAGGGTATGGTGTGCGACAACATGTTTTCGAACAATCCGTTGTGTACACCATTTCGCGGGATTCTCCTGACCGGTCGCTATGGCTGGAAAAATGGCGTTATCTGTAATGAAATGGAGCCCTTTCGGGATATTCCCACATTACCGAGTGTTCTCAGGGACGCTGGCTACCATACAGGTCATATCGGGGTCTGGCATCTTGGAATGCCTCCCTATCCGGAAGAAAACCGTTATGGTCTGGATCTGCTGAAGGCGGTTCATGGGATCGGTGGCAACTATTATGACCAGTCCTATCACGAGAATGACAAGGCGCCAATTCAGACCGAAGGATGGTCTCCTACTGCAGAGACCAGTTTCGCCATAGATTTCATGAAGGACCACAAGGAGACGCGAGGAGATGATCCTTTTGCACTGTTTGTTTCCTGGCGGCCTCCTCATTGGCCTTATCCCGCACATCCGAAGGAGTTTGAGGTATATGATCCGGCAAACATGGATCTGCCAGGCAATGTCCCACCCCAGATGGCAGACTTCGCTCGTCAGGAACTCACGGACTACTACGCCAGCTGTACCGGCCTGGATGCCGAGATGGGCAGGCTGCTGAGTGCGCTCAAGGACCTCGATCTGGCCGACGATACCATCGTTTGTTATTCATCGGACCATGGCGATCATTTATCGAGCCATGGCTATGGCAAGCCTGGTGACATGTGGCTGCATCCACACATGAGAGCGTCCAAAGCCACACCCTACGATGAATCGGCCCATATTCCGTTCATTATTCGCTGGCCAGGCGGAACGACGCCCGGTACCCGCACAAGCACTTTTATGGGGGCCATTGATATTGTTCCCGGATTACTTGGGGCTTGTGGCGTTGAAGCGCCGGAAGGTTTTCAGGGCAGGGACATCTCACCGATATGGCAAGGCGAGGAATCTCCGGTGGAACCCGAACATACGCCTCGTGCCAACGAATCCGTTTATCTCATGAATATGGGTCCTGGCTGGCCTAATAGAGAAGAATGGGTTGGCCGCTGGCGGGGTGTTCGAACTGAACGTTACACCTATGCGCGCTGGTATAACAATGAGCGTCATCCCTGGTTATTTGATCGCCAAGAAGATCCATTGGAGACCAGAAACATCGCTTATTCAGATGAAGCTAGGCCTGCAGTACAGGAAATGGAAGAACGCCTGCATCGCTGGATGGAAAGTACGGAAGATCCATTTGAATATGGCAAACGCGGCCCCAGGGGATTTCTGGACGTCGGGCAGCGCTGGTTTAATCAGGAGCGATACGGAAAGTGGAGCGCATCATGAACTCTTTATTTTCTTTAAACCTTCCGTTAGGGTGAGAAGAGTACGATTAAGCTACATTTTCATCCAGATGATTGATGTGTTCAACGAGTCCGAGAGTTTCGATTTGTTCGTAAATCTTCCGGTAATGTCGTGAACCCTTTTATTGTTCAAGACTATTCATGCCTTCCTTCGCTTCATCACCCTGTTCATCCGGATGCAAGAAAAGAGACTGCACTCTATAGTAAAGCCCGTTCTCATCATGGCAGAAATTCACGTGTTAAAAACACCGGCAGAACGGCGGCGTGATGATCAATATGGAACGAGTATAGGTTCTCTACGTAACCTTCATACCGCTGGTGGAACGCCCACGGCATTGCCCTGATGCTGCTCATTCGACGCAAGTGAATCGAGCAGTTCGACGACCTCGTGAACGAGACCGTCCGTCGTCTTCGCAAACAGCACGTATTCAACGTTGTAGGGGTTACCACGACGACTCATTGCGCGAAACACGAAGCGGACCACGCTAGATGACTCGTCACCAATTTCGTCGAGAATTTCGACTGTTACCGATCCGGGCTCGTAGAATTTTGTAAAGACCGCTTCATTGAAGGCGCAGACTGCATCTTTACCGACATGGGGTCCGGCAATATTCGGAGCGAGCGAGTGGTTGAGGCGCCAGGTGACATCGGCAGTGTACATGTTTGCCAGGGTATTAAGGTCGCCGAATGCTTCGACAAGTCTGCGCGCGGGGGTGGGGTTCGTCATGATTTTTCCTTCATAAGCTTGCGTTCGTCTACCGTTCTTTCATGCTGGCTATTGTAAAGGACTACCGCCTCAGATTGTCTCTTTTCATAGGGGCTAATGTGAAAGATTTTGGATGAACAGTTGTGGTTTGCCCGCAGTATATCTTTTCGATACCTCAGGGTCTTCAATACTTGCTATGATCGTGATTTCGCCAACGCATTTGAACGGAAAGCGGCCCGTTTAGTCGCCCGCCACCTCTAGCATCCAATGATTTAACCTAATCCTGACATGGATCCCTTTTGGTTAACTCAAATTCTGTAGGACTATTAGGGATTAGGAGATATATATGCAACCAATTAGAGTAGGAATAATGGGCTTTGGCCGGGTAGGCCGTCAGCTCTATCAATTGGCGTTACAGGACGATCGATTCGATGTTGTAGCCGTTTCCGATATCGGTGATGCAGGTATCCTACATAATCTGCTGACCAGAACGGATCATGACCTTGATGTGCGACTGGAGGACAAATACCTAGTCAGTGAAGGAGGGCGCACCCGTGTGATGTCGGTTGACCGTCCAACAGAAACTCCCTGGGATGTCTTCGATGTGGATGTTGTGATCGAAGCCACAGGGCGTTTTCGTTCTTTGGCAGATCTTACCCCACATCTCGATAATGGAGCCCCGCGGGTTATTTTGTCCGCGCTGCCCGAGGAGCGAATAGATCGTGTTGTGTTATATGGTGTTAACGAAAGTAGTGCTGTAGCTACCGATAGGATTGTATCTGCAGGGTCCGCTTCGACCACGGCTGCGGCGCTCTTGCTAAAAACGATTGCTGATGAATACAGGATTGAGCAAGCGACCATGACGTCGGTGCATGCATATACGAGCGATCAGAGTCTCCAGGACTACGCAGGACCCGACTATAGACGTAGTCGTTCTGGTGCTGAGAATATTATTCCCAATCAGACCCCCGCGCTTGAGTGGGTTCAGGAGGTGTTGCCTTCTGTAGCCGGCAAACTTAGCGCGTATGCGCTTAACGTTCCCGTGCAGGTCGGCTCAATGCTTGATCTCACGGTCGCCTTCTCCGAACCTGATATTGATGCCGAGATGATCAACGAACTGTTTATTGTAGCTGCCGCAAGACAACCACTATTGATCGATACGACTGATGACCCCATTGTTTCGTCAGATGTCAAAGGACGGTCTCAGTCGCTGTTGTTTGACCTTCAGGGCACCATGAAGGCAGGAAAACGCATGATGAAGTTGATCGCGTGGCATGAAACATTGGGGCATTCACAGCGTATTCTGGATGTGGCGGGAATTTATGCCGATTTTGACGGCAATGCGCAAAAGGAGGTTTCGTGATGCGGGTAGCTATTAACGGGTTTGGACGTATTGGTCGGGCCGTATTCCGGATTGCGGAGGGACTGGAAGATATCGAAATTGTTGCCGTCAATGACCTGTTCGACAACGAAGCATTACGCTACTTGTTGATGTATGACACGGTTATGGGGCGTTTCGATGGTGAGGTCTCTGTTGAGAATGATGAAATGGTCACGTCACGGTCACGTGTTCGTATGTTTGAAGAAAGAGACCCGGCAAATCTTCCCTGGAGTGAACTCGGGGTTGACGCGGTAGTTGAATCTACTGGCGTATTCCGCAGTCGCGATGAGCTAGGAAAGCATATGGATGCAGGTTCCAAACGTGTGCTGCTCACCGTGCCTGCCAAGGATGCCATTGATTACACCGTGGTACTTGGCGTGAATGAAGATGGATTAAGCGCCGAGCACCGAATTATATCCAACGCGAGCTGCACCACTAATTGTCTCGCGCCGGTAGCCAAAGTGCTGAACGATTCATTTGGTATTCGAGAAGGGGTAATCAATACTGTCCACGCTTATACCAATGATCAAAGTCTGGCGGACGTGCCTCATTCAGATTGGCGACGGAGCCGAGCGGCCGCTGAAAATATTATTCCAACGTCAACGGGTGCGGCGAAGGCTGTGGGAGAGGTGTTGCCAGAGTTAAAAGGAAAATTGGATGGAATTGCTTCCCGCGTTCCAGTGCCTGATGGATCTGTGGTCGATTTGTTCGTTGAACTGGAGCATGACGTAGATGTTAATGCTGTGCATGCTGCGATTCGGAGTGCAGCACAATCTGAGCGGATGAATGGTGTGCTGGAGTATACGGAAGAACCGATTGTTTCTTCGGATATTATTGGCAATGCACATTCATCGATCTTTGATGCGTCGTTCACTCAGGTTACCGGGGGTAGGTTTCTAAAAGCGCTCAGCTGGTACGATAACGAGTGGGGCTACTCGAATCGTGTTTGTGATGTGCTGAGAATGATGGCATCTACCTGAGCGCATTTGCCTAGGGTTGATCTCCAGTTGCAGGTGTCAGGCTGGATAAATTCAGTGATTTGCCGGGGCAGATAATCCACCGGAGACGTAGTCGATATATCGCTCAATATACAACTTTTCTGACGGCAGACTCCAGTTCGGTTCCTCTATTACCCGTAACATTTTGGTGCGGCCCCACTCGCCAACAGTGGCCTCTAAGGCTACAGAGCGCCAACGAAGCATAAAAATCTCTTCGGGTAGATCGGGGAGTAATTTTCTTAATGAGGTTCGTAGCAGGTCATTGTGAGGTTGGATCACTTTGCGGAATGATTGTCGATGCTCCTCGCTCGCGCCGGTCACCAATTCAAAACTGAAGGCTTGAGCATCAGCGCCCCAAGGGTAATCGAACAGAATTCTTTTTCTGGGCCATAGTCCGGCATATAGCAGGTGCCAAAGGTCCGGATTGTTTTCCAACTCAGCTTTCAATTCTTCAACCGCAGGTTTCCACACTGTCTCATCGAGAAAATCAATGATCGCTTGGACCAGGCCGTCTTTGTTGCGGAAGTAATAATGGACAGCACCGGTGTTACTAGAGCCGGCTTCGGTATTAATACTCCTTAACGTGACAGCTTCAACACCTTCTTTGGCAAACATTGCCATAGCAGTCATCATAATTGAGTGCTGAGTATCTTCGTTTTGGGCGACTACTGTACTCGTTTTTCTGCCCCTTCCAGGTAATTTGTAGCAGTCTATCAGATAAAATTAAATCATTTGGTTAAATCGGTTGATTTATGATTATTTGCATGATAAAAATCTTCAGTGGTACCTGCTCCTATCCCCCCTAGCTTTAGGAGCAGCTAAATCCTGACGGGTTNTTCCCGTCAGGATTTTTTTTGACGTATTATCTCANNCTCTTATTAGCTTTTCCCGGTAGGCATAACGTATTTCTGGAACTAAATGGNAATCAATTATCTAGTCATATCATGAACTATAAGAAAGCACAGGATTTNCNGTTTGACTTTGTATCGCGAGGTATTGTTGTTCTCGATCCTCAGACGCTGGGTGTCGATGAGAGCATTCATGCTAGGATCTATGAGAAGCAAACAAAGTTATTTCGCGATAAGGTAAGGATAACCTGTGCGAATGTCCCAGACATGCTCTCCGTTATACGATCACCCGGAGTAGTGAGTGCATGCGATCAACTACTTGGAGAGAACTGGGCGATNGTACCCTATGCTCACGCTACACCTTTTCTTAGTGGTGCACGGGATCAACATTGGCACAAGGATGATAACGGGCCCTACAATCAACGCAGACATCGTCATCATCAGGCAGTCCAGGTAGAGATGCTGTATTACCCAGGAGAGGTCCGTGAAGACATGGGGCCGACCGCTACTATTCCGTATTCTCATTACTGGACCTTTAATCACGAAGAAAACCACGACAATTTCGCTGGCGCTGATCATCTGGATTTTGGTTACCACATTAGTGGCATGGAAAAGATTGCTGTAAGTGGACCTAACACAAGTTACGCGAAAGAGGAGATTGCAGCTCGTGCCACAGCGCACGATGTTCGAATGAGAAGCGCCGTTGAGAATACCCGGTGGCCACTGGTTACTTCTTGCGAGGCTGCTCCGCTGCGGGCAGGTAGTGTGGTGCTTTATTCACATAACCTGTTTCATCGTGGAAACCATCGACGCGATGACTGGCATACTTGGGAAAGTAATCCTCGTTTCATGTGGCGTTTTTACCTTTATCGAACTACTCATCCGGGTCAGGCGCGGACATCTTTGGGTTCTGACTCGTCTTTGCAAAATGAGCTGAATGCCGATATCAAGGATGTTGCGGAAGACGTTAAGTCTGTCTGGCGTCATCAGTTCGATTGGATCCGATATGGTGAAGCACATCGGGTCTCATCGCAGGGTTCTGTTCTAGGTGAGGCGACGCGACTGTTGGATCAGATACAAACAACTGGGGATGCAAGTGAACCCCTTAGAATTGGTGCTGGCTACCGCCTGGCTGCTCTTGGAGAAAGCAAGATTGCTATAGAGTATCTAGCAAAAGCACTAGCCAGCGAGCGTGAGAACGTGCGTCGTGCGGCACTCTATGGCCTTATTGCCGTGGGCGACGAAGCTGCAGAAACGTTACTTTGTGCGGCCGGTTCCTCAAGAAAATGGGTGCGTCGCGCTGCGATCAGTGGCCTAGGTGATATTGGTGTGCTATCAAGTGAGGTGTTAAGCGCTATAGGAAAATGTTTGTTGTACGATGAGTCGCTATATGTGCGTTCTGCAGCAGCGATTTCGATAGGATGTATTGTGCGTCGCGCGGTTAGTCGGGAAGAACGAATTGAACTGATTCCTCAGGCAGTTAGGTTGTTGTTGGATAGTCTGCTGCAGGAAAAAAACCGCTTGGGAATGGATCGAGCCCAGGGCCGCTCCATCAAATTTGTGAGGCCTACCGATGAGAGTGACGTATGTGAAGGTATAGGAATCGACTATGGTGTTGAGCGGTTTAAACCAGTTCGCTCGGTAGCGCGTGAGAATGCACTCTGGTCCATGGTGGTCATATGCACGCATCGAGGTGAGGTTCTTGGTGCTATGCAGGAACCGTTGGTGGAACTGCTGACTTCGATTGCCCAAGACGAAGAAAACGTATTTTGCGTCGGCTTGGCACTGGACGCGTTGCAAAGACTTTCTTACCACTTTCCGGAACTGGAGCGAGTGGTTGCGGCTCTACTAGAAACATTGCCGTTGCGAAGCTGGGAGTCTCTAGTCTGTAGTGGGTTAGGTCTGGAAATGGTAAGTGAATTCGAGAGCTGAGGAAGATCACAATGGGGCCCCTTGAAGGGATCAAAATCATTGATTTGTGCGCGATGGTATCGGGCCCGCTTGCGGCGACGATGCTAGCGGATCAGGGCGCGGAGGTAATTAAAGTAGAGCCTCTGGGTGGTGAGCAGATGCGTCATATGGGACGACCATATAATGGCGTGCCGTCTACATTCTATTCGGTTAATCGCGGCAAAAAATCACTGGCGCTNAATCTCAAGTCTGAGGAAGGGAAGGCAATATTGCGTAAGCTCATTGCGGAAAGCGATGTGCTGATTCAGAACTTTCGTCCGGGAGCAATTGAACGTATGGGGTTTGGCGAGGATGTTGTCCGAGAGCTGAATAAAAAAATAATTTATGTATCTATTAGCGGGTTTGGTGAAGAAGGACCCTATGCTCATCAGCGTGTTTATGATCCCGTAATACAGGCCCTTTCCGGCGCTACAGATATTCAGACAGATAAGGAAACGGGGAGGCCGAAGATGTTCAGGGTAATCATTGCTGATAAGGTGACTTCACTGACTGCATCGCAAGCGATTACCGCTGCTCTTTTTTCCCGTGAGAAGTCTGGTAGGGGACAGCATATTCGCTTGTCGATGCTGGAAACCATGGTCGGATTTCTTTGGCCTGAAGGGATGTCAGGACTGGTTTACGCGGAGCGTGAATTCGATCCAGCCAGGGCTACTGGTGCGATGGATCTTATTTATCAAACGAAAGATGGGTTTATCACCGCGGGAGCAATTACAGATTCTGAATGGCGGGGCATGTGCAATGCGGTTGGCCGAGAAGATCTCATTGAAGACGAAAGGTTTGCAACGTCCCTTGACCGGGTACGCAATAGTGAATTGCGCAAGCAGATTACCGCTGATGAGATCGCTAAATGGAATTCGGCCGAAATACTGGGACGTCTTGATCGTGAAACTGTGCCAAGTGCTCCGTTGCTAAAGAGAACTGAATTACTCGACCATGAGCAGATCCTTGCCAATGACACAGTGTTACGTCAGGAAATTGAAGGATTTGGCGAAGTGCGACAGGCGCGGCCGGCAGCACGCTTTAGTGAAACACCCTCGGAAATTGGAGCGCCAGCACCAAGACTGGGTGAGCATACGGACGAGATTCTCGTTTCTTTAGGTTTTGACCATCTACAGTTAGAAGACCTGCGGACAAAAGGCATCGTTGAGTAACCTACAAAGATGAATTATGGGAAATAAAAATAAGTTTGGCGGCTGATGATCCTAGCTGGAATGGCTTGTTTGATGACTTTATGCAGATTCCTGTGAGGATGTGGGAGAATTAATAGTTCTTGACTATGGTCGCAGTACCGTCCATTTCGGTCGCATGGTGGTGGAAAGGTGTGCGTGCTGCCNTGGTTTCGATCTGTATGAACCGATGATACGCAAGGCTGAGGAGCTGGAAACCGAACAGGATAGCTACGGAGTTGCTGACGCGCAGGACCTAGGCTTTATCGAGGACAGGAGCAATTGGAGAAATACCCGGAGCTAGTGGTCGAGTTGTGGGTTCCAAATTTNATCATTTATGTGTNGCGTAAACCTGAGGTACATCTAGNCTATNACTACCTAGTTGTTTCACCAGGGANAAAACTCTATAATTCGCGCCCTTCNGGACCCGTAGTTTGTCGCCGTAAGTCTTTGTTTTAATGGTAAAATTATTAGCATAACAGTGCGAAAGTGGCGGAATTGGTAGACGCGCTGGATTTAGGTTCCAGTATCGAAAGATGTGAGAGTTCGAGTCTCTCCTTTCGCACCATCTAACCTATTGAAANATATAGGTTNTTTGTTATGTAAATTTTTTCAGACAGGGTTTAGACAGGGTTTTATTTTATCGTTGCCCAAATTTTTGCCTGTGCTGCGCTCCTATCTGCATCAATCCAGCGTGCATAAGTACGCAAAAATTCCTCTAATGAATGCCCCAATACGTGAGCGCAGTAGGCAGGTTCCATACCTGATTCCAGCATCATTGTTGCGCACGTGTGTCTCGCGTTGTAAGGCGATCTGTAGCGTATTTGTAGTTTAGTCATGGCAAGATTAAAAGACTTCGTAAGCGGCT